>CBDFHU010000152.1:0-50070 GCA_965247375.1 Arsenicibacter sp. | reverse complement strand
CCGAAGGGAACGACACCTTCCGGAATTTTCTGCAAAAAACAGGTGATCCGCAGTTCCGGAAAAAAATTCTGTTTCTGATTGATGCCGGCGTTACCGACCATCATCCTGATCTGATTGCCGGTATTACGCATTATTTTACCACGGTTTCCGGTGTAACGCTGGCTACGGCACCCATCATAATGCCCGGCGGCGAACAGGTGAAAAACCAGCCGGAACTGGTAACGCAGATTCTCGATGCGGTCGACGAGTTCGGGATTGACCGGCATTCGTATCTGGCGGCCATCGGCGGCGGCGCGTTTCTGGACATGGCAGGTTATGCAGCGGCCATCGCGCACCGCGGCGTTAAGCACATCCGGATTCCGACAACGGTATTGTCGCAAAACGATTCGGGGGTCGGCGTTAAAAACAGTGTCAACTACCACGGAAAGAAAAACTTCCTCGGGACATTTGTTCCGCCGGTAGCCGTCTTCAACGATCTGGCCTTCCTGCGTACGCTCGAAGACCGCGACTGGCGTTCGGCATTTCGGAGGCAATCAAAGTGGCCTTGATCAAAGACCTCGCGTTTTTTGAGTGGATTGAAGCTAATGCGGGAGCACTTGCCAACCGCGAAGAGGCTCCGATGCAGGAACTGATCATTCGCTGTGCCGATCTGCATCTTAAACACATTGCCGGCGGCGATCCGTTTGAAATGGGCTCTGCCCGGCCGCTGGATTTCGGCCACTGGGCCGCCCACAAACTTGAATACCTGACTAATTTCAGCCTGCGTCACGGCGAAGCGGTAGCCATCGGTATCGTACTTGATACGGTGTATTCGCAGTTACAGGGCTATCTGACCAACAAAGACGTAGAACGCGTTGTACGGGTCTTCCAGCAGCTTGGCTTCGAATTATTCCATCCGGCTCTGGCCGGAAAACGATAAAATTAACCTGATCAACGGCCTCCGTGAGTTCCGCGAACACCTCGGCGGCCGTCTGACAATCACCCTGCTCGAATCACTCGGCAAAGGCATTGAAGTCCACGAAATGGACCTCCGTCACGTCAAAGCCTCCGTCGATTACCTCGAAAAACGGCAACCTTTAGTTACAATGAGTGAAAGAGTGAATGAGTGAAAGAGCGATTACCTGAGGCTATTCTTTCACTCTTTCGCTCTTTCACTCTTCCGCTCTTTACTCATGCACATCGGTTATTGTACCAATATTCATCCGGGCGAGGACTGGAACAGTCATTTTGCCATTTTACAGGATAGCCTGCCGTCAATAAAGGGGCGGGTGAGTCCGGATAAGCCGATGGGCGTAGGCCTGCGGCTGGCTAATCAGGCAAGCCATGACCTTCAGGATACGGCGCTGGTATCGGCCCTGCGGCAATGGCTCGGCGAAAACGGGCTGTATGTCTTTACCATGAACGGCTTTCCGTACGGGGGCTTTCATAACACGCGGGTAAAAGACCAGGTCCATGCGCCTGACTGGACCACGGATGACCGGGCCGACTATACCATCCGGATGTTCAGGGTACTGGCGCAGCTCCTGCCTGACTCTCTGACGGATGGGGGCATCTCTACATCGCCGCTTTCGTACCGGTATTGGTGGAAAACACCGGATGAACTGGCGCAGGCAACCGAAGCAGGTACCCGCCAGATGCTGCGTGTTGTCGAAGAACTGATTGCACTCCGCCGTGAGACCGGCAAGTGGCTGCATCTGGATATCGAACCGGAGCCGGACGGTATTCTTGAAAGCGGCCTGAGTTTCTGGACTGGTACCAGACATGGCTGCTGCCGATCGGTATCACGTATTTAGGTGAAAAACTGGGCCTTTCGGCGGATGAAGCCGCCGCCGCGATCCTGGACCATATTCAGCTCTGTTACGATGTCTGTCATTTTGCCGTCGGGTACGAAGAGCCTGCGGCGGTACTGGATCAGCTGGAAGCCAGAGGCATCCGCGTGGGTAAAATTCAGGTAAGCTCGGCACTAAAAGTGGATTTCGCATCGCAAGCCGATGAGAAGCTGGCTGCCATTGCCGGTTTCGATGAGCCGACCTACCTGCATCAGGTAGTGGCCGGCTGTCGGACGGGTCGCTTAAGCGGTTTGCTGATTTGCCGAAGCTCTGGAAGCATTCGATGCCGCCACGCATCAGGAGTGGCGGGTACATTTCCACGTCCCACTGTTTGTCGATAACTACGGACTACTCGAATCGACGCAGTCGGCGATCCGCGAAGTGTTGGCCCTGAACCAGACGCGCCCGTTTACCGATCAGCTCGAACTGGAAACCTATACATGGGGTGTATTGCCCGAATCCATGCAGTTGCCGTTAAATGAGTCCATCAGCCGCGAAATGGCGTGGGTCATGGCGCTGCATCAATAGTTTGCCACGCAGAAGCAGGTTTTACTCAGCGTATTCCGTTAAAGAAATGAAAAAGACCGTTGTTATTGATATTGTAGGGTTGAGCAGCAGCGTGATCGGTGAGCATACGCCCTTCCTGAAAAAATACGTTGCCGACCGTCAGCTGACCTTGATTAAACCGGTCTTACCGGCGGTGACAACTACCTCGCAAAGCTGTTATCTTACCGGCAAGTGGCCGGCGGATCATGGCATTGTCGGGAACGGCTGGTATGACCGCGAAGACGCCGAAGTAAAGTTCTGGAAGCAGTCGAACAAGCTGGTACACGCTGAAAAAATCTGGGAAGCTGCCCGCCGGAAAGATCCGTCGTTTACCTGCGCCAAGATGTTCTGGTGGTATAACATGTACTCAACCGCCGACTGGTCGGTAACACCGCGGCCACAGTACCATGCCGACGGCGTTAAAATGCCGGACTGTTACGCCTATCCGATGGAACTGCGCGACGTACTTCAGGAAAAACTGGGCACCTTTCCCCTCTTCAGCTTCTGGGGGCCAAACGCTAACATCAAGTCCTCGAAGTGGATTGCCGATGCGTCGATGTACGTAGACGATCTCAACAACCCGACGCTGACGCTGATTTACCTGCCTCACCTCGATTACTGCCTCCAGAAGTTTGGGGTGGATTTTACAAAAATCAGCAAGGAACTGGGTGAGATTGACCGGCTGGTGCAGGAACTCGTCACGTTCTATGAGCGCAAAAAGGCACGGGTGATTTTGTTGTCAGAATATGGCATCAATAACGTAAGCCGGCCTGTACACATCAACCGCCTGTTTCGGGAGGCTGGCCTGATTTCGGTCCGGGAAGAGCAGGGGCTGGAGTTACTGGATGCGGGTACCTGTAAGGCTTTTGCAACGCCCGATCACCAGATTGCCCATGTCTATGTGCAGGATGAGGCAACCAAAGCGCAGGTAAAAGCGATGCTCGAAAAGACGCCGGGCGTGGCGTATGTGCTGGACGACGAAGGGAAAAAAGAACACCATCTCGACCATGAGCGTGCCGGTGATCTGGTGGCCGTGGCCGAGACCGACAGCTGGTTTACCTATTATTATTGGCTGGATGATGCGAAAGCGCCGGATTATGCCCGTCTGGTTGACATTCACCGCAAGCCGGGCTACGATCCGGTAGAGATGTTTATGGACCCCGCCAATCCGCTGATCAAACTGCGGGCGGGCTATAAACTGGCCCGTAAATTACTGGGTTTCCGGTACCTGATGGATGTTATTCCGCTGGATGCGACCCTGATCAAAGGTTCACACGGCGCGGTAAACCCACCGAAGGAATATTATCCGGTTCTGGTCACCGATCAACCAACAGGCAAGCCCGAACTAGAGGCTGTTGATGTCTACGACGTCATCTGGGATCACCTGTTTTAATAAATGACGAGTGCTTGCGTGACGAATGATTGAACAGGCTTACTAGTCAATCATTCGTCACGCAAGCACTCAATCATTATTGCTTATCCCACCACACGCGGGTGTCGAGGTTGTCGGCGCCCTGACGGGTTGTTGCTTCCGTCAGGTTGGCTTTGTTGACCGACAGTTCTAAGTCAGGATACGTCAGCCGGTTAATGAAGCTGCCTTTGATTTCCTTGCCCGGATACGGATTCGGCGTCAGTTTCGGGAAACCGCTCCGGCGGAAATTGGCAAATGCTTCGGGCCCGTTCAGGAACGAGGCCATCCAGTATTGCGTATTGATCTGCTCCAGCGCACTGGCCGCCACATACGGGTTCTTCTGCAAATAGGCTGTAATCGCCGCCGCCGGAACCGCCGAATTGGCATCAACATCACCTAACTGCTGCATGTGTGCCGTTACGCCCGCTGCATAGTAGTCGGCTGCACTGCCGGTAGCCCAGCCACGAACAACTGCCTCAGCGAGTAATAACTGCGTCTGGGCATACGTAACCAAAAATGTCGGCGCATCGAGTTTTGCCAGCCGCGTACGGTCAAGCTGCGAATAATCATAGAAACTGGCCAGTCCGTCTTTAGTAGCCTGGGCCGGAACAGTACCGTTATCGTAACCGAGTGGCATCCCGATCTGAATGGCCGGGTCGCGGTTCATGCGGGCGGCTGTTTGCTCCGAACCACTTTTGGCACCTACATACCGGACCGCAATTGAATTCAGCCTTGGGTCAGCCGTCGATTTCAGGAGGTTCACAAAATAAGCCGTCAGGTAGAAGTTCGCCGCTTCGGTCGAGTTCAGGGGTTACCCCGACCGGATTCTGGTAGTTGGCGTTGTTGCGTACGGCTGCGTTATCAGCGTTTGACGTCATAACACCACCGGCAATGGCTTTCTGTACGGTTGCCTGCGCCAGCGTCGGGTTGACTTTGGTCAGGCGCATACCGGCCCGCAGCATCGTGGAATAGCCGAACCGCTTCCAGCGCGGGATGTTGCCGCCAAACATAATTTCACCCGCTTCGGTCGCTTTGTTGGCGTCCAGCGCAGCCGTTGCATCGGTCAGTTCCTTGATAATATCATCGTAAATACTTTGCTGTGTATCGTATTTTGGTGTCACATTGCCGGCAATGTAGCCCAGCCCGGCGTCTTTATACGGAACATCACCGTAAGAGTCGGTCAGGACCATAAACGCGTAGGCTTTCCAGATGCGGGCCATGTTGTACAGGTTGGTCCGGTTAGCGTCAGTTTTGGTCTGGTTAATCACATCGACCAGGTACCGGATTACATCGCGGTAGTAGCGTTGCCAGAGCGCGGCGTTTGGACCGGCTGCCCCGCGGTTGTCTACGTTAAAGTTTCCGCCCGCCAGTACACCGGAGTTCGGCGAGTACATGAACTGCACAATCGGATGCTCAAACACAATCGACGAAGCCGGGAATGAGGTGTTGACGATTGCGTTGTTAAAGGTGAACACCGGATTGAGCGACGTCGCGGCCGTCGGGTTGACGTTCAGCGTGTCGAAGCCTTTGTCGCAGCTGCTGGCAACCAGTAAAAGAGCAAAAAGCGGTATATAAAAAAGTATCTTTTTCATGGTAATATCGGATTGAAAGACCTGATGTGAATGGGTTTAGAAACGTACGTTCAGGTTAAAGCCAATGCTGCGGGTCGTTGGCAGGCCCGTAGCTTCAAGACCTACGAGGTTATCCGAGCTGAAGCCAAACTGTTCCGGATCGATGTTCGGTACCCATTTTTTCAGCATAGCCACGTTGTTGGCTACTGCGCTGAAACGAATTCCCTTGATGAACAGGCTCTTCGGCAGGTATTTCGTGAAGTCATAACCCAGCGAAACCTGACGCAGTTTCCAGAAACCGGCATCGTAAATCACCTGCTCACCTAAGCTTTTCGACCGGCCGACCGAATAGTAATCCTGGACAAAGGCCCGTACAGCGTTTGGTTCGCCTTTTTCATTTACACCAACGCCCACCATTTTGTTGTCGGCATCGCCCCGGCCAACCAGGGTTTCTTTCTGTAACCCGTGACGGAACAGGTTCAGGTTGGTGCCTGACATCATTTTGCCACCCAGCTTAAAGTCGATCAGGAACGACAGGTTAATGCCTTTATAATTAAACGAGTTGGTAATCCCGCCTACGTATTTCGGCAGGGCAGAGCCAAACGAGATCGGTGCCGATGTCCGGAGCGGTAAGCCATCACCACCGTGGATGATCCGGCCCTGATTGTCACGGGCATAGCCGAACGTATACAACTGGGCAAGCGGTTGCCCTACGACATGGCGCAGGTCACCGACGAAAACGCCGTTACCAACCACAATCTGTTCAGCCTGCTTGTCTTTGTTATAATCTTTTTCCGGTGTACCGTCGTCGTCAGTCAGCAGGCGCAGGAGCTTGGTTTGGTTGTAGGAACCGTTCAGAGTAATGTCCCACGAGAAATCTTTGCTCCGGACCGGTGCCAGGTTAATCAGTAATTCAATCCCGCGATTACGGCTTTGGCCACTGTTAATCAGGGTATTCGTATAGCCTGAGGCATCTGACGACTGAGCCGCTACGATCTGGTCGCTGGTGATTTTGTTGTAAACGGCTACGTCAACGCCGACGCGGTTGTTAAACAGTTTCAGTTCCAGACCAACTTCCGTTTCGGCCGTCCGGCTTGGTTTCAGCGTGGCGCTTGGCACCGTATTCGACGTGATGAAACCTACCGGTTGTCCCTGACCGGCCGGATTCGGGAAGAGGTTCGCGTTGACGCCATAGAACAGGTTGTTCGAATAGGGTGCTACGTCACCGTCGCTACCTACCTCAGCATAGGCCGCCCGGATTTTTCCGAAATTCAGCCAGGACGGCATGCTGCTGAAGGCCTGCGAAAACACAAAACTCCCGGTTACTGACGGATAAAGAATGCTCCGGTTGGCGGGGGCAAGGGTCGAGAACCAGTCATTGCGGCCCGTTACGTTCAGGTACAGGAAATCGTTGTACGAAAATTCAGCAGCGGCATACAGGGAGTTTACCCGGCGCTCGCTCAGGCCGTAGGTCGGGTCTTTCACACGGCCGTTTTGTGGTACATACAGGCCCCGCACAATGAAGTCAGTTGCCAGTACACTGTTGACATCGCTCCGGCGATACAACTGGTTACCACCGGCCGTAATGTCGATTCCCAGTTTGCCGAATTTCCGGTTCGCTCCGATCAGGAAATCGCTGTTGATTTCGCGGAACCGGCGGGCTTCCTGCACATACGCACCGTTGACAAAACCGGCAGGTGCTGCCGCCAGCGAGGCCTGACCCGTCGGGAAGTTATAATCCTGATCGCGTGACCAGAAATCCTGCCCGACCCGAATCTGCGCATACAGCCAGTCGGTAAAATTATAGCGGGCAGCCAGGTTGCCGAACAGACGGTCGCGGCGGATGTTTTCGAACTTGTTGTTGAGGACGAAATACGGGTTCGTCCGGTTCTGGAAGCGCGAATAGATAAATTCGTTGCCAGTGGCCGGGTTAATCTGATTCGCTTCCAGCACGTCGAGCGGCATTGAGTTCGCCAGCGTATAAATAACCGTCGGGATACTGTTATCCTGCTGGGCAATCTGCGGCGGGTTACGGTTGTACTCGTTTGAGTAGTTAATGGTTCCCGTAATGTTCAGTTTGCTCGACAGGTTATAGCTGAAGCCAAGGTTGATGGTTTTCCGGTTGAACGAGTTATTCGGCGTAATGCCTTTGTTATCCGTGTTTGCCACCGAGAGGTTGAAACCGCCCCGGTCGCTGCCCGACGACATAGAGATTGAGTTTGTCCAGGTAGAGCCGGTACGGTAGAACTTCCGGATGCGGTTGTAGACCGGTGCGTATGGCACGGTTACGCCACCAAACAATACCTGAGTCTGGCCGTTAAATTTCTCTCCGAAGCTCCATACGCCCGACGTTGGATTAGGTGCTGTCGGCCGTACGCCGTACTCGCCCTGACCATATTCGTACTGATAATCAGTAAAGTCAAGCGGCTGATCGGTTGTAAAGTTGGTATTGTAAACTACGCCGATACCCTGACCGCTGCCTTTGGTTTTAGTCGTGATCATGATGACGCCGTCCTTTGCCCGTGAGCCATAGAGCGCTGCGGCCGTGCCGCCTTTCAGGATAGTCATTCCCTCAATATCATCCGGGTTGATCGATGAAAGACCGTCACCACCGTCGGAGTAGTTCCGGTCGCGGCTGCTGATCGAGTTATCGCTGCCGGCATTCCCGTTGTTCTGGCCGAAGTTGGTGTTATCAATCGGTACGCCGTTGACGACGATCAGCGGGTTGTTCTGACCGGAAAACGACGACTGGCCGCGAATCCGGATTTTGCTGGTACCGGCCGCGCCTGTACCCAGGCCGGAAATATTTACACCCGCTACCTTACCTTGCAGGGCATTCATGAAGTTAACGGTCCGGTTGGTCGAAATCTGCTCTGAACTGACGTTGGCCGTAGCATATCCGAGCCGTTTTGCTTCCTTCTTAATACCCAGGGCAGTCACCACTACTTCGTTCAGGTTTTGCGAGGTTTCGGTTAAGGCCAGCGTAATCTGTGTCTGATTGCCGATTGTTACTTCCTGCGACTGGTAGCCGATGGCGCTGAAGACAAGCACTGTTGTTTTGAGATCGCGGCTTGCCGGAATACCTACGGAGAATTCACCATCGGCATTGGTACTACTACCCGTCTGGGTGCCTTTGATTACTACGTTTACCCCGGGGAGTGGTTTCTGATCAACTGCCGAAATAATCTTGCCAGAAATTTTCCGGTCTTGTGCAAGCCCTAAGAAACTGAGCAGGCAAAAACAGAGGACGAGGAGCAGACGTCTGTCCGGTTGGTTGTAGAACACATGTTTCATGAATTAAACGATTTAGAAAGACTAAAAAGAAGGTAATGGAATAAGATAAAAAAATATTTCCTTATTTATAGTAAATAAGTGTCTTGTTGACGTATTATACTGGTTAACCGGTTGCTTTTTAGAAAATTAACACACCTGGCAATTTATAATATGAACTAGTTAAGATAATATCATACTTATGGGTAAGTATGGCTTGTTAACAATATCTACTAAAAGGTATAAATAGCCGGTAGGTCGTATATATATTTGCTAAAATCAAGGAAATAATTGGGTTCTATTTTTGAACCGTTTATTTTCGGACAGAAATTTCCGAACTTGTTCATTTGACCGATTTATACCGCTATTATGGCCAAACTCATCATTGTTGATGACGAAAAAAGCATCCGGGCTGCGCTACGCGACATTCTCGAGTACGAAGGGTACGATGTAGAAGAAGCGAAGGACGGTGAGGAGGGCTTAGACATGATTTTGAGGGGCACATACGATGTTGCACTATGTGACATTAAGATGCCCAAAATGGACGGCTTGGAGGTGTTGCTAAAAGCTGGGGAGGCCGGGAAGCAAACTCAATTTGTGATGATTTCGGCATTCGGCAATGTTGAAAACGCTGTTGAAGCGACCAAACGCGGCGCCTTTGACTTCATTACCAAGCCACCTGATCTGAACCGTTTGCTGATTACGGTGCGCAACGCGATCGAGCGGACCAAAATGGTTCAGGAAACCAAAACGCTGCGTCGTAAGATTTACAAACTCAATGAAATTATTGGGGAATCGCTGCCGATTCAGAAGGTAAAAGAAACCATTAACCGCGTGGCGGCAACCGAAGCCCGGGTACTGATTACCGGCCCGAACGGTTCCGGTAAGGAGATGGTTGCCAAGCAGATTCACGAAAAGGGTACACGGGCCGCCATGCCGCTGGTAGAGGTTAACTGTGCCGCCATTCCGAGCGAGCTGATTGAAAGCGAACTGTTCGGCCACGAAAAAGGAGCCTTCACGGGAGCGATGAGCAAACGGATCGGCAAGTTTGAGCAGGCCGACGGTGGTACCCTGTTTCTCGATGAGATCGGCGACATGAGTCTGTCGGCACAGGCCAAGGTGTTGCGGGCCTTGCAGGAAAGCAAGATTACCCGTGTCGGCGGCGATAAGGAAATCCGGGTGAATGTCCGGGTGATCGCGGCGACCAATAAAGACCTGCGCCGCGAAATTGCGGAAGGTAATTTCCGCGAAGACCTTTTCCACCGGTTAAGCGTTATCGTAATTCATGTGCCGCCGCTGGCCGAACGCCGTGAAGACGTAACCCTGCTGGCTGACAAGTTCCTGAATGACGTTGCGGGCGAATATGGTTCGCCGGTGAAGGAAATTGAACCGGCCGCCATGCAATACCTGCAATCACTGCCGTGGACCGGTAACGTGCGGGAACTGCGTAACGTTGTTGAACGGCTGGTCATCATGTGCGGCGACCGCATTTCGCTTGATGATGTAAAATTATACGCCTGAGCCATCCGGCTTCCGGAAGGCAGTAGTCAGCAGGCTACTGCCTTTTTTGGTTTACAGGCTGGCCATCAGGTTGCAGCCGCGGATGTCCGAGTTATCGAAGCGCCCGATGACGCGGAATGTACCGTCGGGGCCGAACTGACCCAAATCCTGGGTTTCGATAAACGAGCAGGAGTCCAGATTAGCCAGATCAATGACATTGATGCCGCCCGTACGTGTATAGCCATCCGGATAGATGCAGAACGGATCGTTGATGTCGCGCAGCAAAACCCGCATCGTGATGCCCGGATAGAAAAGCCCTTCGCCGGGTGAGTAAGCCTGAGAGAGCAGCTCGGTCATGCCATACTCGGAGTGGATCGCCGGCAGGGCCAGTCTATCCGTCAGGATTGCATGTACTTCTTCTCTCAGCAGTTCTTTCCGGCGCCCTTTCATACCGCCCGTTTCCATCACAATCACCCGGCCGCTGTCGCCGATAAACCGCAGGTCGTCTGCTGCATCAATCCAGTCGAGCAATCCGAAGGTAACGCCGATCAGCAGAATGGTCCGGTTATCATTTTGGAGCAGCGTCCGGAGATGACTTGTCAGGGCATCACGCTCATTGAGATAAAAACCTGACTGAGCGGAACCGGAATCCTCAATAAACTGCTGAACCATATACACTAACGACGAGTTATTTCGTTCAAGGTATGACGGCAGCAGGGCAAGGATGTGGAAGTTGGTCAGCGGGCCATACTGTTGTTCAAAAATGCGCCGGCTAACTCCGGCGTACAGAGCGGTGTCGGGCACAATATGACGGCTTGTCTGCGTGCCCGTCGTCCCGCTACTGGCAAACGTCGTTGTTGTTTCCGGCAGCGCAATCCCGTCAACGCTCAGTACCGCATGCTGCTTAAAAAAGCTGATGGGCATGAAGGGAATCTGCGCTGTTCCGGTAACCTGTTCCGGATTTGTTCCGAGCAGCGACAGATAGGTTTTGTAGGTCGGATTATAAACCGCCTGATACCGGAAAACCGCCAGTGCTGTCTCCGTAAAGGTGGCAGGTATAAGCGATAAAACGCGTTCCCGAAGCGATTGACGCTCCCGGGCAAGATCGGGCGGTAAATTTATTAGCGTTTGCAAACGAAAAAATTGAGTAATTTGGAGTTCGTTACGATTACAACATTATGCAACGACAACTAATTCAATGTGGTTTCCTGCTGGCAAGTTTAACCCTTATGCTGACAGCTTGCTGGAATGAACCCAATTTTAGTGATGTACCAGCCATTAGCTACAAGGCAATTGATAAAATTACCTTGCCGGCCAGCGAAGACCGGCGTACGCCAAAGCGTGATTCGGTGATCATTACCATTGGCTTTCAGGACGGAAGCGGCGATTTAGGAGAGGATGTCGGCCGGGCTGACTCCACGCGGCTGAAAACGGTTTTTGCCAAAGAGACGTGGGGAAATTACAAGATTACCGCTTACCGCCTGAACGCAACCAGCAATGCCTACGAGGAACTGCCGCTGGCGGTGAATGCCAAGCTGTTTTTCCCGCGTTTGACCAAAGAAGGGCAGCGGGGCCCGATTGAAGGAACACTCGATTTCCGCCAGAACTTTACCTACTCCAACAGCTCGGTGGTTACACCGGTAAAGTTTACGATTAAAATCCGGGATCGTAAGCTTCAGGAAAGTACAATCATTGAGACGGATACGGTCCACGTACCGCTTCTGCTCCGATAACATGAAAAAGGAAACCACGCCGGTTTCCTTTTTTTATGCCTGTTTACGGCGCTTGTTGTCTGAGTGTAATCCGGAAGGTTGTGCCTTTGCCGACTTCCGAGTGTTTGACGAACAGCTTGCCGCTATGGTATTCTTCTACAATTCGTTTGGCCAGAGTCAGGCCAAGTCCCCAGCCGCGTTTTTTGGTACTGAAGCCCGGAGAGAACACTTTCTGTAAACTGGCTTTGGGGATGCCTTTTCCGGTATCGGTAATGTCAATGGCCACCTCGTTCTGAGATATTGCCAGAATATTCAGCCGTAGCTCCCCAACACCGGCCATCGCATCCACGGCATTTTTGCAGACATTCTCAATAACCCACTCAAACAAAAGCCGGTTAATCTGGACATTCTGCTGCGCTTTAGGGAGATTATTCTCAACGCTCATTTTCACTTTTGTGGAAATGCGGCGGGAAAGGTAACTGACAAAGTTTTGTACTACTTCGGTCAGGTTTTCCGTTTTCAGCGTCGGAATAGACCCGATGCTGGAGAAACGGGCTGTAATGGTTTCCAGCCGGTGTACATCTTTTTCAATTTCGTCAGTGACCTCCTGTTCGTATTGTTCGGGCATCGACCGCATATACTCAACCCAGGCAAGCAGCGATGAGAGGGGAGTCCCCAGCTGATGGGCGGTTTCTTTCGCCAGGCCGACCCAGACGCGGTTCTGCTCTGCACGACGGGACGAACTGAAGGCCAGATACGCCAGAAAGCCCAGCACGGTCAGCACAATCAGCTGCACATAAGGCAGATACCGGAGCTGTTGCAGCAGGTTCGAATAGCCGTAATAAATCAGGCCGTAGTTGCCGTTCCGGAAGTCAACCACAATCGGCTGGTGTTCCTGTTTCAGCTCCTGCACCTCCTTGCGCAGGAATTCGCGCTTGCCCGCCAGTGTCGTATCACCGGAGAATTCAATGTTTGCGGATTCGGCCGGTTCGTTGCGCTCGTTGATGTAAATGACCGGAATCGTACTGTTTTTGTTGATGGACAGGATTTCCTGCACAACAAAATTGATATCCTCATTCTGATCAGATGTCAGTGCACTCTCGATGGCTTTGGCATACAGGTTTACATATTGCTGCTCCCGTACCTCCAGCCGTTCAATGATCCGTCTGGTATAAAACAGAGAAGCCGTGCCCACCAGCATGAGGTTGATCGCCACGATGATCTTCAAAATATTATTCTGACTATAAATGTCGAATGACTTGAGCATGTGTATGGAAAAGACTGTCTTCTATCAGTAGCATTATGTGATTTTCATCACATTTATCTAACGTTTAAACAACCAATTTTGGCACTTTAACGTACATTATTTAGGACGGCGAGGCAAAAGTAGGTTGCTTTACCAGGGTAAACTAAAAAGGTGATTAAAATATCACCAAAACTGAACGAGCGAACAGGGGCATGTGTTCTCAAAATAGGACAGATAAAAGAAATTACAGCCAATTGTTTGTACTAATTCTAAATAAGCTCTTCAGTAAATTACTTGTTTCTTGTCCGGTAACTGTAGCGTAATTTTGTATACTGAAGTGAATTTAGGTTATGCTTGACAATTTTAAATCAGTTAGTTTATCCTATAAAACAGCCCCGCTTGCTGTTCGTGAACTAATTGCACTTAACGAAGAGGATGCAAAGCGGTTTATGCTGCGTTTGCGGGACTTTTTCGGCATCACGGAATTGTTAGTTGTTTCGACCTGTAACCGTACCGAAGTATATTACTCGTTCGGGCAAGAGCGTGTAACGCCGGATGTAAACGAAGATATCGTTCGTCTGCTGCTGATCGAAAAAGGAATTACCGATACCGAAAATTATTTACCTTATTTCCAGCTGTATCCTGATTATGCGGATGCCGTACAGCACCTGTTTGAGGTCTGTGTCGGTCTGCATTCGCAGGTAATCGGTGATATGCAGATCCCGAACCAGGTAAAGCAGGCCTATCAGTGGTCGGCCGATCTGGGCATGGCCGGTCCGTTCCTGCACCGCCTGATGCACACGATTTTCTTTACCAACAAGCGGGTTGCTCAGGAAACTTCGTTCCGCGACGGGGCGGCGTCGGCATCGTATGCCGCCGTTGAACTAATCGAAGAACTGGTCGGCGAACATGCCCAGCCGAATGTGCTGGTTGTTGGGCTCGGCGAAATCGGAACGGATGTCTGCAAAAATCTGGCAGACCGTGGCCTGAAAAACATTACCCTCTGTAACCGGACAGCCTCGAAAGCAGAAGCACTCGCTTCGCAGTATGACTTCCGTGTGGCAGACTTCGGTCAGCTGGTTGAGGAAATCCGCCGCGCGGATGTCATTATCTCGTCGGTAGCGCGTGAAGAACCGCTGTTTAATCTGGAATTGATGAAACAGGTCAGCGTGCTGACGTATAAGTATTTCCTCGATTTGTCGGTGCCCCGCAGCGTTGATGTGGCCCTGGAGCAGATTCCGGGTGTGTTAGTGTACAACATTGACCATATCCGTGGCCGTGCCGATGAGGCGCTTAACCGCCGCCTGGCATCTATTCCGCAGGTCGAATCCATCATTGCGCAGTCGATCGTTGAGTTTAATGACTGGTCGAAGGAGATGATGGTATCGCCAACGATCAATAAGCTCAAAAATGCGCTTGAGCAGATCCGGAAGGAAGAAATGGCGCGATACATGAAAAACATGTCGCCGGAAGAATCGGAGAAGATTGATAAAATTACCCGCGGCATGATGCAGAAAATCATTAAACTGCCGGTGCTGCAATTAAAGGCTGCCTGCAAACGCGGTGAAGCCGAAACCCTTATTGATGTGCTGAACGATCTGTTTAATCTCGAACAGGTTGCTGAGGGAACCGACAAGCACTAGTACCTGTCTATGATCGATACATACAACCGAAAGTCCCGGACTGCTTTGTGGTCCGGGACTTTTTTGTAGCTATGTAGAGATGCAAGATCTTGCGTCTCGTGCTGTACACGTTTTTTATTTTTTTGATTATACCATGAGACTGATATGATACGATTATTACGGTTTATATTCCGCCTGTTATTGCTGGTGCTGATTGTGCTGGGCATTTTAACCGCGTGGGAGCAGTTGCGGGGCTGGAGCGGGTTCGGCTGGCTGGCTAAACGGGAAGAAACCACCCAGACGGTTGTGTTGCAGGAAATTACGGCGATGGGCAAAGTAGAGCTGGTAAAATACCGCTTCAAGGATATTGTGGAGCATAGCCAGATACGGACATTGCTGCCGAATGCCAAAGCGGTTCTGATTGTGGAAGGCGAGGCCGTTGGCTGCATCGACCTCACGCGTCTGACAGCCGGTGATATTAGCCCGGAAGGGGATACGGTCGTGGTCCGGTTACCGCAGCCGGAGCTTTGCGGCTGGAAGATTGACCACCAGCGGTCGCGGGTATACGATACCGAATATGGCTTTATGGATGAGTCAACGCTGGTTAACAACGCCTTTAAGCTGGCCGAAAGGCAGATACAGCAATCGGCGCTCAACAGCGGCATTCTGGAGCAAACAAAGCAGAATGCCAATCAGATTCTGAAACCGGTGCTGGAGAAAGTGTCGGGGAAGAAGGTGATTCTGACCTACCAGACTCCGCCGACAAAATTAGGGCCGCTGCGCTAGTCAGGGCTTGACAGTTACCCGCCAGTCGGCACCGCTGGCGACTTTATAGGTTTTGGCAAAATCGCCCATGTTAATGGCAACGGAGAAGTTGAGCAGGCTGTTGAAATAAGCCACATCTGCACCGGTAGCGGCTTCGCCGAACGTATTGACCAGTATAACGGCCTTGCTGTACACGAGCTTAGTTCCCTGAAAAATCTGCACATTGAGCTTCTGCCCCGCTTTAGCCGGCAACTGATCGATCATCTCTTTCGGAATATTGGTCCAGACGTTACCGTACTGCACATCCAGCGCCGGAATGTTTCCCTTTACGATGCCCTTGCCCAATTCTGCTTTCTGATAGGGTAACCGCACCACTTCACCGGCCAGTTTCGGGCCGACCTGCTCATAGGTAATTGCCTTTGCGGCAAGGCGGGCGGCGGTGTAGGCGTACACGTCGCGGCCGTGGAAGGTGTAAGACGCCTGTGAGCCCGGCAAGCGGTTGACCTGTTCGTCAATTTGCCGGAGTTCGCGGACCCCGAGTTGCTCAGCCACCAGCGTGAGCGTTCCGTTGTCGGGAGTAACGAAATAGTGCCCTGATTCCGACAGCATAACCACCGACCGCCGGTTAGTACCGACGCCCGGATCGCAGACCGATACGAAAACCGTTCCTTTGGGGTAGTAGGAAGCCGTCTGGTAGAGCCGGTAAGCAGCATCCCATATGTTGTAGGCCGGAATTTTGTGGGTCAGGTCGTAGAGCTTCAGGTCCGTGGACACCCCGAGCGCCACGCCTTTCATGGCGGCTACGGCGCCGTCTTTCAGGCCGAAATCTGTCTGGAAAACAACTACGCCGTTTTGGGCACGGGCCGCTAATGACAGCCCCAGACTAATAAGCAGGAAGAGGACACGCATATATCGATCAGGTTGTTGGAAACGCGCTCAGCCATTCTTCTTCTTTCTGACGCATGCGCGTTGCTTCCTCCTCCGATTTGTCGCCGTACCCACATAAGTGAAGCAATCCATGCGCCAGGACCCGCCGGAGCTCCGTGTCGGCCGGAACATTCAGCTGTCGGGCATTGTCGGTAACGCGGTCGATACTGATAAACAGATCTCCGTCGATTTTGCCCTCTTCCTCCGAATTATCAAACGTAATGATATCGGTATAATAATCGTGGTCGAGGTGCTCGCGGTTAACATCGAGCAGGTACTCATCCGAGCAAAAAATATAGTTCAGTTCACCCAGGTCATAGCCTTCCTGCTTTGCCTGCTGTTTCAGCCATTGACGGGTGGCCTGCTTTTTTGGGCAGGGTATAGGTGATATCTTCAGTAAAAAAACGGATCATACTGGAAATAATGTAAAATGGATACTGTAGAATGAATAACTGATTTTGAAACATGAAGCCGCTTCGCCATTGGTCATTCTACAGTATCCATTGATCATTTTACTCAACAATGCGCAGCTTGGCAAAACTAAGCAGCAGCGTTTTTTCGCCGACCGTGTCAAACTGAATAACGGCCTTGCGTTCGGTGCCGTTGATGTCCAGCGATTTTACGGCGCCGAAGCCGAACTTCATGTGCTCAACCCGCATGCCGGCGGTCAGAGCCGACGTATCGCTCGGGGCAAAATCAGCCGACGGGGTATGATTGCCGGTAGGTTGTGTACCCTGCCGCTGGGCCGTGCGCTGGGCCAGTGTTTTCACGAACGACATTGACCCTGCCGACGGCATGTCGTTCCGGTCGCGGGAGTTTCGCTCAAAATTATTGATGTCGCTGTTCCGCTCCGGCCGGGCTGCTTCCATCCGCATCCGCGCCATTTTCAGGAAACGCGGATCGATTTCCATCAGAAAACGGCTTGGCTCACATACTTTCAGGCGGCCGTAATTATAGCGGGATTCAGCAAACGATAAGGTCAGCCGCTTTTCGGCGCGGGTAATGGCCACGTAGAACAACCGGCGTTCTTCTTCCAGATCTTCCCGGCTTTCGAGCATCATCTGGCTGGGGAACAGGTCTTCTTCCATACCGACGATATACACGTTCTTGAACTCCAGCCCTTTGGCGGCGTGAATGGTCATGAGCGTGACCTTGTCATTGTCGCCGTCTTCCTCTTTCTCGTCGGCAGTGGTCAGGAGCGATACCGTTTGCAGGAAAGAACTCAGGCTCTTGTCTTCGTTTTCCGGATTGTCGACAAACTCCTTGATCGCGTTCAGCAATTCCTGCACGTTTTCGTAGCGGGCCAGCCCCTCCACGGTTTTGTCTTCGTACAGTTCTTTCAGAATACCCGACGACTTGGCGATGTGGGCCGACACATCATAGGCATCCTTCTTGTCGAGCATCAGTTTGAAGCTTTTAATCAGATGCGCAAATCCCTCAATAGCCAGTCCTGCACGGCCGGCGACGTACTTGTTGATATTGGCAACCACTTCCCAGATGCCGACGTTGTGTTCGGCCGCCACGACAAACAGTTTGGCAATGGTGGTATCGCCGATACCGCGTTTGGGCAGGTTAATGATCCGCTTGAATGCTTCTTCGTCCTGCTGATTAACTGTAAAGCGCAGGTAGGCGATCAGGTCCTTGATTTCTTTCCGCTGGTAGAAGGAGAGACCACCGATGATCCGGTACTTGATACTGACCTTCCGCAGGGCTTCTTCAAAGGCCCGCGACTGGGCGTTGGTCCGGTACAGAATAGCAAAATCATTGTTAGCCAGATTGTCGTGCATCTTGGCCTCGAAAATCGACGTGGCGATCAGGCGGCCTTCTTCGTTATCCGATCCGGCTTTGATCAGCATCAATCAGTGAGCCTTCTTCGTTATCGGTAAAGACGTTCTTCTCCAGCTGGTTTTTATTCCGGCGAATGATGGAGTTTGCAGCCTGAACAATGTTATTGGTCGACCGGTAGTTTTGCTCCAGTTTTACAATTTTTACGTTCTCCTTGCCGTAGTCGCGCTGGAAATTCAGGATGTTTTCGATGTCGGCACCCCGGAATGCGTAAATACTCTGCGCATCATCGCCGACCACACAAATATTCTGGTGGACAGCCGCGAGCTTACGGGTAATGAGGTACTGCGAAATGTTGGTATCCTGAAACTCATCGACCAGCACGTGCTGAAACTTATGCTGGTACTTATTGAGAATGTCGAGGTGATCGCGGAATAAGACGTTCGTGTTAAACAGCAGATCGTCGAAGTCCATTGCGTTGGCAGCAAAGCACCGGCGGGCATATTCTTTGTAAATGCGGCCGACTTCCGGCATGCGGGCGGCCAGGTCATCGGCCAGAATAACGGTATTGGCCAGATAATCTTCCGGACCGATCAGCCGGTTTTTGGCTCCTGAAATACGGCTGAATACGCTGTTGATGCGGTACGTTTTATCGTCGAGCCCCATTTCTTTAACGATGCTCCGCAACAGCGATTTCGAATCGTCGGTGTCGTAAATCGAAAAGTTACTGGTGTAGCCGATCGCGCGGGCTTCGATACGCAGGATTTTAGCAAATACCGAGTGGAAGGTACCCATCCAGATATTTCGGGCCTCCGTACCGACAACCCGTTCAATCCGGTGCCGCATTTCGCCGGCCGCCTTATTGGTAAAAGTCAGGGCCAGAATACGGAACGGATCTACGCCTTGTTCGATCAGATAGGCAATTCGATAGGTCAGGACGCGGGTTTTGCCCGAACCCGCGCCGGCTATAATCATCAGCGGGCCATTGCCGTGCATGACGGCCTGCCGCTGCGGTTCGTTCAAACCAGATATGTAGTCAATCATTAATACGTCGCTCCCCGAATGGATAACAATCAAAATTACGGAAAAATTTGCACCCGGCCTTAGAATGAATACATGAAGAAAGGCTATATAACGGGACGCTACTGACTATATTGCAGTATGTTGACGAAAATTTTTAGCTTGCCTTGCAACGTTTGCAAACCGGCGGTGTCTTTAGTTTGTAATTCACTCAAACCGGCAGCGTTTGTCAGAGACGTATCTTTTGGAGACTAAAGTGTACATAGACCGTAATACAGAGTTAGTTGAACGCTGCAAACTGGGCGAGCGGAAGGCGCAGTATGAGTTGTATCGTCAATATGCTAAGGCTATGTACAACGTCTGTGTCCGGATACTGAATCATGATGCCGAAGCGGAAGATGTGTTGCAGGAAGCATTCATTGATGCCTTCAACCATATTCAGTCGTTTCGGGGGCAAAGCACCTTCGGGGCCTGGCTGAAGCAGATCGTTGTCAACCGTGCGATTAATCACCTCCGCAGTCGCCGGTTAACGTTAGTCGATCTGGGATTCGAGCCGTCTGGGCGATGACGAAGGGCCGGATATTGCGGATGACGAACCATTTGACGAAGACGGAGTTCAATACGAAGTCGAGCGAATCAGAAAGTCCATGGAAAGGCTTTCTGAAGGGTACCGGATTGTTTTGTCGCTCTATCTCTTTGAGGGGATACGACCACGAGGAGATAGGCCATATTCTGAATATCAGCGAAACCACTTCGCGGACGCAGTACCTGCGGGCCAAGAAGCGGCTGCTGGAACTAATGAAATAATTGTGAATTACTAATTGAGTGAATTAGAAAAAATCAATCACTAATCCGCTCATTCGCAAATTGAATTATGAAAAAGAACCTTGAACGATTTGTTCGTGACAACCGCGAGGATTTCGACGCCTTTGAGCCGTCGTTTGATTTGTGGGCACGTATCGAGACGGGCCTGGCTACTGATACAACGGCCGGCCCTTTCAGTGGCCCTGATGTACCGGAAGTTCCCATGCCGCGCCCCGGTAAAGAAAAGCCGTTCGGTTCCCGGTTTACAATCTGGCGGGGCCTTGACTGGCGGGTAGCTGCTTCGGTGGCAATACTGTTGCTGGCCGGTGCGTTCTTTTATGCCAACCAACGGTATGGCGTAACCGAACAGCCGGAAGTGGTGGCCGTCAATCCGTCGTATGCCAGAGAATTTGTGCAGTACACCCGGTTAGTCGACCTGAAACGGGAGGAGCTGAAACAAATGACGGCCAGTAATCCGGAGCTTTACAAAACGTTCGCGAAAGACCCTTGACCGGCTGGAGCGGAATTATCAGACGCTGAAAGCTGACCTGCCCGAAAATCCGAACCAGGAAGTACTGGTGCAGGCCATGATTCAGAACCTACAGTTGCAGATTGATCTGCTCAATGAACAGTTACGCGTGATTCAGCGCATTAAACAACAAAGCCAGAACACAGATGAACATCTTATTTAACATACTTTTCCTCTCCCTGCTTCCGATGGCCCTGATGGCGGCCCCTGCCCGGGTGAGTGAGCCTGCTGCGGGCACACTGAGCGGACCGGAGGCGGTAGAGAAACGGAAGACCATCATTAAAATGTATGATGTAACCCCGAAGGATAACCTGGTAATTGATAATCAATACGGTAAAATAAATGTCAGCCTTTGGGATAAGGACGAAATCAGGGTGCAGATTACGATAACGGCGAATGCCGGCAGTGATGACAAAGTGCAGGACAACCTGTCATTGGTTGAGATTGACGAACGGCGCGTGGGTGATCAGATTATTCTGAAAACGCAGATCCGGAAACCAGCGGCCTCAGCCTGGATGTGGGCCAGCAGTAATGAAAAAAACAACGTCAAGATTGATTATGACATTTCAATGCCGCGCCGGAATCCGCTGAATGTCCGCAACCAGTTCGGTACGACCAATATCCCGGCATTCAGTGCCCCGCTGACGGTACATAGCCGGTATGGCAGCTTTTATGCCAATGACCTGCAAAGCCGTCAGAATACAATTGATGTCGCCTACGGAAAAGCAGAAATCAAGAATCTCGAATCCGGAAAGCTCGATATTGCCTACTCAAGTCTGGAACTGGACAAAGCCAATGTGCTGATTCTGTCGAATAAATCGGGGAGCATGAATATCGGCGAAGTTGGTAAACTGGATGCCGACATCGGGTACTCCGGCGGGAAAGTCGGCACGGTGCGCGAGTCTGGAAAAATCCGGCTGAGCTTTGCCAGCGGCTTCCGCATCGATCAGTTGCCGAAATCGGTCGATAATCTGGATATTCAGGCGAACTATTCAACGGTTACGCTGCCAATCACGGAATCCAGCGACTGTAACTTTGATGTAACAGTGAGTTATGGCGGGTTTCAGTACCCTACAGGACAGAACATCCACTTCTTCTCGCAACCCAACAACGACGACAATAGAGGCTCTAAGCTGATTAAGCAGTATTCCGGCAAAGTCGGCTCCGGTTCCGGCACCAAAGTTAAGGTTGTGTCGAAATACGGTAGTGTGCGGTTTAAATAATGAGTGATTGCGTGTGGCTGTATTGCTTGGCGAATTCGTTTAAGACAAAAATATAGTGGTGGCACGACTTTCTTTTACAGCAAAGAGTCGTGCCACCACTTTTTTGATTTTCGGGGAATAGGCCTTTAAGCAAAGGCACGAAGCAATTAATTGTCGCTCTTTCGCTCGTTAATACCGCTCATTGATTCTATCAACGCCGTATGCTGCGGGTAAAGCCGGGTGAGTGTATCACGGTCGGCGAGTTCGAAGTCGGCGAAGTCGAAGCCCGGGCGCAACGGTACAGCCCACCAGTGAATAGGGGGGAAGCCCGTCGGCTGACTCATCCGGAACAGGCCGGGAACCAAACCAGGTTCCCGCCGGTACAACCGCCTGAAACACCTCGCCCCGTGCCGGGTTACTGCCCAGCCGGATGACCGACAGCTGCCCGTCTTCCGCAATGACATAAACGTTCAGCGGACGGCCTGTATAGAAATGCCAGACCTCGTCGGCCTGAATGCGGTGAAACGCCGAAACGTGATGAGTTTCGAGCAGAAAATAAATGGCCGTACTGAAACTACGGTCTCCGCCAAACCGATCCGGCAACACTGCGTGTGGAATCTGCTCGCCGGCCCGGTACGTTTCTGCATAGTACCCACCCTCCGGATGCGCCTGCATGTCATACGCCGATACCCAGTCGTGTGCGGTCATGTTTTTAAAGAGTGAAAGAGATAAAGAGTGAAAGAGCGAATTAACGAAGCGATTAGCTGTCGCTCTTTCGCCGCAGCGGCGGGCCGCTCTTTGTCCGCTATTGCGGACCACTCTTTCACTCTTTACCAATTATTGTCTCGCTTTAACGACCGTTGTGAAGTCGCGGGATTTGAGGGAGGCACCGCCGATGAGGCCACCGTCAACGTCCGGCTGCGCGAATAGCTCTGCGGCATTGGCGGCGTTGGCGCTGCCACCATACAGAATGGTTGTGTTCTGGGCTACGTCTTCACCATACTGGCCGGCAATGTGCTGACGCAGTGCCAGGTGCATATCCTGTGCCTGTGCCGAGCTGGCTGTCAGACCCGTACCAATCGCCCAGATGGGTTCGTAGGCAATAACCACTTTCGCGAACTCTTCCGCACTCAGGTGGAACAGGCTTTCGGTCAGCTGCTCTTTTACGAAACCGATATAATCACCGTTTTCGCGCAGGTCCAGTGATTCACCGCAGCAGAAGATCGGCGTCAGGCCGTTTTCCAGGGTGATGTTTACTTTGGCGGCCAGTTGTTCGTTGGTTTCGCCGAAATACTGACGGCGCTCGCTGTGGCCCAGAATCACGTAAGGAATTGACAGCGACTGGAGCATTGGCGCTGAAATTTCACCGGTATAGGCACCTGAGGCCTTTTCGTGGCAGTTCTGAGCGCCTAACGAGATCCGGCCACCGGCAGGAATGTACTGCTTCAGCACCGACAGGTACACTGAAGGCGGGCAGAGCACTACCTCGACGTTGCCCGTCACTTCGTCGTTAATCATATTGACAACCTCCGACACCAGCGCGACCGCTTCGTCAAGGGTTTTATTCATCTTCCAGTTGCCGGCAACTATGAGTTTACGCATGAGAATAAAACAAAGGGTAAACGTTTGTATTTGATTACAGCGGCGAAATTAACGGTTTCACGCAACCCATTGGCTATTTTATCCGTAAAAACCTCAGCTTGAACCGATAAAAACTGCCGTTCTCATAAAAAAGCATGGACCGGCCAATCCTTTTTCGTAACTATATTGTTATTATTTTGTAAATTTCCTTTCACTCACATATAAATACGATGAAAACGCTGGGTTGGATACTCGCCCTCATGGGAATCTGGCTTACGGCTGTCGGAAAGGATAAAGAAAAGCCGGATAAAGACCGGTTCGGCTTCTTTCTGTCCGGCAACCGCCAGTGGACGCGCATACCGTTTCAGCTCCACTCAAACCTGATCATCATCCCTGTTCAAATCAATGGCTCAGACACCCTGCGGTTTATTCTGGATACCGGTGTGAGCTCTACTATCATTACAGACCCGTCGGTACTCAAACGGCAGAAACTGGCCCTTACGCGAAAGGTTAACCTCGCCGGTGCCGGTGAGGGCGGTACGCTGACGGCTTCGGTCGCTATCGATAACCAGATGAACATCGGGCATGTCCGTGCGCTGCACCACAACGTAGTCGTACTGGATGAAGATGTGCTAAGGCTGTCGGAATACGTTGGTACACCGATTCACGGGATTTTCGGGTATGAGCTGTTTAACAACTTTGTGGTGTCGATTGACTTTCTGCACCGTGAAATTATACTCATGAACCCTAAAAAATACCGGTATCGTAAAAGTCAGGGTGATAAATACCCCATTGTTATTCAGGATGCAAAACCATATACCGATGTAGTCGCCGTGTACGACGGCAAGGCGGAAATGCCCATGCGGGTAGTGCTGGATACGGGCGCGGGCCATGCCCTGCTGCTTGACCGTACCCGCAATGGTAATCAGACCGGTGTGGCGCTGCCCGAAAAGGTAGTGCGGGCACAGCTTGGCCGTGGCCTGAGCGGTGTGATTAACGGCAGCCTGGGCCGGATTCAGAAAATCCGCTTCGGCCGTTACGAAATGGACGATATTCTGGCATCGTTCCCCGACAGCATGTCGTTCGGGATGAAAATCAATTCCCGCGAGCGGCAGGGTAATATTGGCTGCGAATTATTGCGCCGGTTCTACGTGACCTTTAATTATCAGGATCAGTATGTAGTGCTGAAACCGATCAAAAGGTTGCTGCGCGAAAGCTTTGAACACGACATGAGTGGTATGGAACTCCGGGCCAAGGGTGAGCAGTACCGGACGTATTATGTTGACCGCGTCATTGAAGGATCACCGGCCGATTCGGCGGGGCTGGCAGAGGGCGATGAACTGATGTTTATCAACAGCCAGGCGTCAGCTGATCTGACCATCAGTGATATTTACAAAATGCTCCAGAAGGGAGAAGGGAAAGAAGTGGTGCTGGTGGTGAGGCGGCGCGGGCAGCTGATTATCACGCAGTTTGCCCTGAAGCGACTGATCTGACCGCCATTAAAAAAGCCTCTTTCATCGCTGAAAGGGGCTTTTTTATGTTGATTTCTTGACGCGGGGACGCAACTTCGTCATCTTATAACGAAAGTGTGCCTTTTTTGTGAGCATCGCGCAGGGTTGCTTCCAGACCGTTCTTGTTGATGGTCTTGATCGCCTTCGTCGAAACTTTCAAAACTACCCACTCACCTGTAGACTCTACGAAGAATTTCTTCTTCTGGAGGTTAGGGTAAAATTTACGTTTCGTTTTATTGTTGGCGTGAGAAACGTTGTTCCCTGTCTGCGTCCGTTTTCCTGTAATTTGACAAACTCTGGCCATGACCTTATAGCTTTCCTTCGAATTAAGGGTGCAAAATTCGGAAATTACTTGATAACGTGCAACCTATGTTTCGTTTTTTTTAGTAGTATATGGACAATGGCGGCACTGGTTCTTGCAGCAGTACCCCCTTTTGAGGTGATAAACAGCCGTAAAGACCACAAAACCTTCTTTTGTGAGGTAGTAATCTTCGTCGGTTAAACCCGGTATTTTTCGCTTTTTCTGCCCTGGATTCATAGTTTTTGGCGAGCGGTGGAAATCCTCGTATTTTTGAGTGCAACCGAACGTTTAACCATTTGGTTATCCGGACCGGATTTTTTTTGCTCACCTGATACAACCTGACCGATCATGGAAACTACCCTGCCGGCACAACAGACCGCCGCAACGGCCATCGAACTGGAACATACCTACGGCGCCCACAATTACCATCCCATCCCCGTGGTCCTGTCAAAAGGCGAAGGGGCGTTTGTGTGGGACGTAAGCGGAAAACGGTATTTTGACTTTCTGTCGGCCTACAGTGCCGTTAGTCAGGGGCATTGCCATCCGCGCATTATTCAGGCGCTGATTGAGCAGGCGCAGCAGCTGACACTGACCTCACGGGCCTTTTACAACGATAAGCTGGGGCTTTGCGAAAAATACCTCTGCGACTATTTTGGCTACGACAAGGTGCTGATGATGAACTCGGGGGCTGAGGCCGGTGAAACGGCCCTGAAGCTGACCCGTAAATGGGCCTATCTGGTAAAAGGCGTCCCCGATAACGAGGCGAAAACGGTGTACGCAACCGGTAATTTCTGGGGGCGCACCCTGGCCGCTATCTCCTCATCGACTGACCCAAGCAGCACCCGCGATTTCGGGCCGCTGCTGCCGGGCTATAAACTGGTACCCTACAACGATCTGGCCGCGCTGGAGGAAACGTTCCGTGCTGATCCGAACATTGCGGGGTTCATGGTGGAACCGATTCAGGGCGAGGCCGGTGTGGTTGTGCCCGAAGAAGGGTACCTGCGCGGCGTTCGTGAGCTGTGTACGCGCTACAACGTACTGTTTATTGCCGATGAGGTGCAGACCGGTATCGGTCGTACGGGCCGCCGGCTGGCGTGTGATCATGAAGGCGTAAAGCCGGATCTGCTGGTATTGGGTAAAGCGTTGTCGGGCGGGGTACTGCCGGTGTCGGCGGTGCTGGCCGACGATGCCGTGATGATGACCCTCAAGCCGGGCGAGCACGGGTCTACTTACGGCGGCAATCCGTTGGCCTGTGCCGTGACGATGGCCGCGCTGGATGTGGTCAAAGACGAGCAGCTGGCCGAAAACGCGGAGGCCATGGGGCAGATTTTTCGTTCGCGGATGAATACCCTTCGTGAGAAGACCGACCTGATTACGATTGTACGCGGCAAAGGCCTCCTGAATGCGATTGAGATTAAGGAACGCCCCGACCTTGGCGACGAAACCGCCTGGGAACTTTGCCTGCGGTTAATGGAGAACGGCTTGTTGTGTAAGCCAACGCACGGCGATAAAATCCGGTTTGCGCCGCCGCTGGTCATCACCGAAGCACAGATGCACGAAGCCTGCGACATTATTGAACAGACGGTATTAGCCTTTTAGCGTGGTAAAGCAGATAAATTCTACCGGAGTGCAGCCGGTTTCTTGACTTTTTGGAGGAGGAGTTGCACATTTGTCCTCTCCATTAGCGGGAGTAGCTCAGTAGGTAGAGCGGCAGCTTCCCAAGCTGCAGGCCGTGGGTTCGAGACCCATTTCCCGCTCTTTGAAAATCAAGCACTTAGAAATAAAATCTAGGTGCTTTTTTTATTTTGTTAACACGTTTGCTAACACAAAAATTTATTAGCTCGTAAACAATCTGTTACCCAGCAAGAACTGATAGATTTGTTTCTTCAGCATCAGCATAACTTTTGAAAGGTTTTCTCAAACTCAGGCAGCCCCAGAGATGATTTAACTAAAATTTTCAAGATGAGTATTAAAATGCATATTGGTTCTTATATTTGAATGATGCATAGATTGCCTAGGCTGTGGCATTAAGTTCCCTAGTATCACAATCATCTACGGCCAGCAGTAAAGTCATTTGATTACTCTCTCAATAAGAAATCAATAGTAAAGTGCCAACAATTTACTAAGGTAGTAATGGCAAATTTTTTAATTCCTTATTGATTAAGTGTATAAAATATTAATTGATCTATTAAGCCAATAACCAAATTCTGATGCATACACCTTTCACTCCATTAACTTTACATATTGCATTAGCAACTTACCCAAAAGGACAAAGTAAAAAATATGTACAGAGTATAAAAAAATATTATGAATCTTTTAAAGAAAAGGCAAAAAGTAATTATTCAGACGCTGACGAAAACAGTCTCAAAGGACTGTATGAGCCTCTGACTTTTCATATTTTTGGTAATTTTGATATTGCTTTCATTTCTTTAATCGATAATTATAAATTTACTCAAAAAATTTTTTTTCCAGAATCTGACGGATCTGATTCTTCATCTAGTGTTGACACTAACTCTTATCAGGTTCTAAGTGGTATTTTGCCTAATAATTCATTAGCATCAATTGGCGACACCTTTAAAAGGTGCTCAACAAGTAAATATATATGCATCTGTAATTTAAAGCTTGTTAATGGATTCTTAATAGGAAATGGCCAATATTATTTAAAAGCTGTTAGAGAAGTAATTGAACAAAAAATTAAAGCTTTTTCGCAAAATAATACTAAAGTTGATTTTATATTTCTTCAATCTTTTTCTTGGTTTGAAGTTACTGTATTACTATTTATTGATGCTGCAGAAAAAATTGCTGATATAGTAGGTAAACTAAGAGACACAACTATTGAAGAACTTAATAACTATGAAGAAATTCTTAAAAAATCCTTATATATCACTTACGAAAAAAACAATGAATTACTTAAGAAACATAATGTTTTTGCCGATTCACAATCATATCTAGGAGTCTCGTTTGATCAATTTATAAATCCTGACTTTGAGAGTTTATCTTTCGATACGCAAATAGAATGGCAAGTCAAGCCTGGGAAATTGCCTAATCTAATAAAAGAGCTTGAAGATCTCAATATTTTAGATTCATCAAGAACAGATAAGGGTATTTTTTCAATAACAGGTAAGAGTGACTATTGGATTCCGATACACGGAAATCGATCCGCTAATCATGATTTATTTCAGCAACTATTAAAATCAGAAGAACTAGAAAATCAAGAATTATCAACAAATAGATTTACATCACTAAGAAAATATATAAGGAGTTATAAGACTCGGACACTAATTCCCCTCAATAATTTTGACAATATTAAAGAAGTCTATCCGACTCAAAGTAAAGCCAACCCCTTCAAAGATCATTTATATTTTAAACCTGAGGAAATAAAAAATATATATAACAATCTAAAGTCTCTCAAAATTTCAAGACATATAAGGCAAAAGATAAATAAAATTTATTTTAATTATAATACTGGGATTCAAGACCCTATTCTATGTATATACTTTAATGATTTTTATTGTTTCCTTAGGCATTTGCAAAATGTAATTAAAGAAGAGCATAGGCGCTTTATTCAATCATTTACTAATTGGGTAGATGATAATAGAGAGCAACCGAAAACAGTTTATGATATAGAAAAGATATTAGGTGGTTTTATTCAAGCTTTTGAAGAGGGGTATCATATTAGGACACTTAATTGTTATCAATTTGAAGAAATATATGATTTTGATTTAGACTTAAATAGTTCAATTCAACAATTACTTACTACATATAATACTTTAGTTGCAGATATTGCAGACCAGTTACTTATTGATTCAAGAGGTGCGCGTGGTTATGGGCATCCACAAATTGTGCAATTAAATTTACAAAACACTGTCTCAACAAATATTAGTATTAATTATAATATTTATCATCTAGCTGCACCAGAATTTATTTTTTTTACATTGATTAAGGAAATTCTAAATAGCGAAGCTAAGGCCGAAAACCCTCTTTATAGTACTATTCAAGATATACAAAAAAGTTTTGATAGTATAGACGATGCATATATTAAAGAACTTATCAAAGAGGGCCTAATTTTACCTCACTACTATGCTATAGATTCTGTACAGCTCCAACTTATTTGTAACTCTAATATTGCTTTATTTGAATACTGGTTCTGGATGTATAACTTCCAGAACACCTCAATGTATAGCACAAGAGGGGTTTTTGACGAGAATCATTTTAAGAAAGAATTATTTAGACTAGTATTTTTAGTTGCTATTTTTGCTCCAGATTTAGATCACCTTGACAAGTTAAAGTGTCCTATTAATGAAGTGGCATCTTATTGGTATCGTTACCTTCCTGATACTAAACGAGCTATTATCAAGCTTTTAAGTAAAAACAAAGACTTAAAGACTGATATACAGGCAAATATAAAAACTCAATTTCTTCCATTTGTCCCTAAAAAGAAAGACTTTGATAGTTTTTATGAAAATTATCAACTAGATGTTACTAATATATCTATTAATTATAAGACTGACTTAGAAAAAGCGGAATTAATTTGTAAGTTAATGCATGCCTACTTAAGATACATTTATGAAAAAAATGATAAAAAGGTATCAATTCTAAGAAGAAACTGGGAAAATGGTACGCCCATGAAGGTATTCATTGAAAACTCTAATCAACAACAGCTTTTTTTAGTAGATCCGCTTGGAGGATTATTTTTTACAAGTATCGCTAAAGAAAAGGAGTATTATATTATTCAGAGTGCTATGCTGCAAGCACTTTGGCATTTTGCACTACTATCTAAAAAGGACTTTTTAATACGTGAGTGCGATCTTGGAAACCCTGATATAAATTTATGAAAGAAGAAACCTTTACTAGTATTCTTTGGCTTAGTGATATTCACTTTAGGGGTGAATACTTGGAGAAAGCTTCTGATTATGAAGGAAGCCTCGAACCCTTTTTACATTCTTTTCTAAAATTAATACGAGAGAAATACAATAATACTATAAAAACGGTAATTCTAACCGGAGACTTAGCATTTAAAGGTAGCAAATCAGACTATAGAGCTCTTGATAAGAAACTTGTAGCTCCTCTTAAAGAAATTTTAGGTGATCAAGTTAATTTTATCGCAATACCTGGAAACCATGATGTTGAAAGAAGAGGTGTAGAGGTTATATTTGATAAAATAAAAACTGATAGGAAAGAATTAAACCAAGTATTCAAAGATTATAGTAATAAGACCAAATTACTCAATACCTATACAAAAGATTACAAGAATTTATTTAATGATTACACAAGCTATTTAAAAAGAGCTAATATTAATTCTGATATCAATAGTGATAAAGATAGACTATTTGGCTATATAACGGATTCTTCTAATAAAATAATTTATTTCCTATTTAACACTGCTTGGTTTTGCTTGAGTGCTTCTATAAAAACCATAGGTATTAATGAAATTTTGAATAATGTTGGAAAACTTGAGAATATGTCAGATAAAGAGACAGAAGAAATAAAAAATAATATAGAAAGGCTTTTTGAATTATATGCATATACAAATGAAAATGGAGGTCAATTAATTGGGTCGCAATTAATAGCAGATGCGGACTTTTTTTTAGAAGAAATACAATCGCTTAAATTTCATGAATATACTAAAATTACTCTTTTGCATCATCCTTTTTCATGGCTTAGTTGGGAAGAGATGTATAATTTTGAGGGTGGCGATAATTCCTTTCTACGCACGATTGTTAGAAATAGCGATCTTATTCTCACTGGTCACGAACATGTTCCTGAGTATATTGTCCCTAGTTTAATATTTGATCGTTCTTGGCAAATTCCAGCAGGCATGTTTTTAGATGATAATATAAAATTAGATAAGAGTAATGCTGAGAATTTCCCCCATAATCGTTTCTCTTTGCTTAATATATATTCTGATAGGGCAGAAGAAGTAAAATATTTATATCAATCTGATATAAATGAATGGAAGCTTAGGGAACCTAAAATCCTTCCTTTTCATCGTAAGTATAAATATATTTTTGATAACATTGACTTATTTACTCAAAAGAAAGAAAGCTTTTTATATCCTCCTACTTTTGTTATTGATTTTTTTAAAGCCAATAAAGGGATTAATTTAAGAGAGACCTCTCCCCGCGATCACTCAAATAGTGAGTTAGAAATAATTGATACCTATGATGAAGAAGGTGATGACACTTATTGGATTGTAATTAGACCTAAAGTGGCTAATTATTATCAAAAAGAATTAGTAGCATTTGACACTGATTCAAGTCACCACCTTGATAAAAGACTTATCGATCTCCTCAAAAAGTCTGCTGCAAAATCAGTATGCATTGTTTTTCTAACGCTCGATTTGTTAGTCTCTTCTCAGAAATATGATATTAGCAAAAGTACACAATTAGCGAAATGGGCAGATGTAAGTACTCAACGATCTCATGAGGAAGTACGTGAACAGCTATTTGGGGAAATTACCAATGAGGCTGACTTACACTTTGATCGATATCGTCATCACTTTTTTAATAGGCCAAATGGCCTCCCGTTTGATAAAATCAGTTCACTAAATTTTATAAATGTTGTTATACCATATTGGAAATTAGGAGAATAAGGTATTTCTTTGTAATTGAGGGGATAGTGGGTTGGCATGGTTTTAGTAGTATACTTTTCTTGAATAATTAATAACTTTTAAAAAAAATTTGCGTTTTAATAAGAAAACCACTAACTTTGCCCTCCCCTTTTGGGTAAAGGCCAAATAACAGAGTAACAAAGGCTTACTCTGAGTAAAGGAACACGTAAAAACGATTTCATTGAAGTATTGGCTATTTTATGAAAAATTCAAGCACCGCTAATGCAGATACGCTTTTCAATAAGTTTATCTCTATGTTCCCCGATCTATTAATAGGTAATCTTTCATTGCCAGAAGACTACTCTAGCATACTTAATGAAGCGATAGGAGCAATCCTAAACACTTCTCAGGTTGCAGTGCTTGAGACTGTTGCCTTGAGCAATTTAAAGGAAGCTTTCTATTCACAAATCAATACCTCTACCTTAAAGGATCTAAATGAAAAGGATCTTCAAGACCTATATCTAAAATACATAGATTTCATAGTTGATATAAGACGGAAATTGATAAAACGAGACAGGTTTTATCAACATAATTTCATGCTTAAGCCTTCGGGTTCTCCTAGTGTTGAGGCCTATGAAGAGGTAGGATATAACCAACTAGAAATTTCTCCTAGGTTGTTTTCTTATGCAATAGTTAGCTAATGAAGCTAGTAAGCTGAGTAAACTTAACTATCCTCATGGACCTTAAGAATGATCTCTAATTGGATGGTAACAGGATTTTTGCATTATCTTAAGCTTTTGCAAAATAGGGCTTAATTGCTATATATTTACCTACAGTAAAACCCGACCTGTGACAACAAGCCGGGCTTTGTCTTTGGGCGTTATTAGCCCATTGTAACTCATTCAATACTATATCCTCTTCATAAGTTTAATCCTCCTCTAATCAGTATCTGAGCCGATTTGCCTTGTTTTGTCATCGTAACAGACAACAAAACTACTCCACGAGCATGAGCACTTTTCGATACGCCATTCTGATTGGTTCATTGCTGATTGGTATACTACCAAACGCTTTCGGTCAGAGCAAATTCACCTTCTCCGTCAATCTAGCCCCTGTTTATACCCATTCCGATTTTAGCACCAAGATTCCTTCTTACTCGTCAAGTTTTCCCATAACCATGACTGACTTTACCTCCAAATCCAATGGCCTCAACTATTCTATTGGGCTAATGGGGTGGTATAACCTAACCCCAAAATGGTCAGCTTCAGGGTATCTGGGCTACTCATACCATAACGGCTAAACAGCATCTTAACTTTGACGGTGTTCCCTCGGTGGTAACCTATTCCTACAATCGCCCTTTCAATCATAGATTCAAAGTTCCACTCTCGATTAATTACCAAGCTTCAGCCAATGGGCTGTCTCCTTATTTTTCGGCAGGTGTATCGCTGGATTTCAGAGAGACGGCTTACGTTGACATAAGCGGCACAGGAGATGAGGTTCCTGTAAAGTTTGGCAAACCGGTATTGGTTACTCCTTTGGTGGGTGCGGGTTTGATATGTCGGTTAACCAATCGGACATCTTTGCTAATTCTACCAACTTTTCAATACGATCTACAATCACGGTCTAGCTATGACTATTACCATTCCTATCAGTTAAGCTTACAAACACACCTGATTTGGCAACTATAGTGAGTATTTCGGAGTAAACTGACCCACCTGTTACGCAGGAAATTGACCCGGGTATTTCGGGGCAAACTGACCCACCTCCGTCTGAAGTAGCGAACCGCATCGCATTGCCGTAGTTTCCGGAATAAATTGACCCATCCGAAGCTATGGCTAACCAGCGTGTTCCTATGCACTTACTTCGCCAGATTCTGCTTTTGCAGCAGCAACAAAAATCGATCCGCGACATTGCCCGCTCCCTGGGCCTGGCACGCAACACCGTTCGGGGCTATCTACGCCTGTTACCAGAGGGGGCAACCGACCGGCTCCACCAGCTTTCTGATCAGCAGTTAGACTCACTGATTCAGAACCGCCAGCCGCTTGCCCCGCCTAATGCCGGTCTGGTGCTGCTTCAACAGCGCTTCGCCAACATGGCCCGGGAGCTGACTCGTCCGGGGGTAACCCGTTACGGCTTATGGCTGGAATATAAAGCGCAACACCCCGATGGCTATCAGTACACTCAATTTTGCCATTATTACCGGTTGTGGTGTCAGCGTCAGCAGACCAGTATGCACCTTGAACACAAAGCCGGCGACAAACTCTTCGTCGATTTTGCCGGTAAGCGGCTGATCCTGACTGATCCAGCCAGTGGAGAACAGAAAGCGGTTGAGTTCTTTGTCGCCATACTGGGCTGTAGCCAGCTTACCTATGCGCAGGTAGTCAATTCGCAGCGAACAGAGGATTTTGTTATGGCCCTACAAAACGCTTTACTCTACTTCGGGGGCGTACCAGCCGCTATCGTGCCCGACAACCTTAAAGCAGCCGTCACACAAGCTGACCGCTATGAACCACAACTTAATGAGACCCTGGCGGATTTCGCCCTCCATTATGGAACTACCATTCTGCCCGCCCGTTCCCGTAAGCCCCGCGACAAATCATTAGTCGAAGGAGCGGTCAACATCCTGTACCGGCGGGTCTATGCCCCCCTGCGTAACCAGACCTTCCAACGGCTCGAGGAACTCAATGCCGCTATACGCCCCTTGCTGGATACCCACAACCAAATGTGTATGCAGGGACGGGGTCACAGCCGGCGTAATCTGTTCGATGAAAGTGAGCAGACGCAGCTCAGGCCGCTGCCTGCCACACCTTACCTGATCAAACACTACGCCGGTGGCCGCGTGCAGAAAAACAGTCATGTACTGCTGGCTGAAGACAAACATTATTACAGTGTACCCTATCGCTATATCGGTCAGCGGGTACGGCTGATCTACACGGCTACCAGTGTTGAAGTGTATTATCAGCATCAACGCATTGCCACTCACCAGCGACTACAGGGCCGCTATCATTACTCGACTCTGCGCGAACACCTGCCGGCTGCCCATCAATGGGTAAGTGACTGGAGTCCGGAGAGCTTTCTGGGTTGGGCCGGGCGGGTTGGGCCCCAGACGCAACGGGCTGTTGATGCCATCCTCACCAGCCGGGCCCATCCTGAACAAGCGTACAAATCGTGTCAGGGTGTACTGAGTCTGGAGAAGAAAGTGGGTAAAGAGCGGCTGGAGCGGGCCTGCGAGCGGGCGTTATGCTACGGCAGCATCAGCTACAGAGTCATTCGCTCCATTCTGGAACGGGGACTCGATACGCTTCCCGAGTCAGTAGTCGTCAGTCCCGTTACCGCTCATGAGAATATCCGGGGAGCCACTGCCTATCAGTAACAAAACAAGTAATAGACGAAAAACTAAACGTCCATGAACAATCAAGCGACACTGGAACGACTACGCGATCTGAAACTGATCGGGATGTATCAGGCTTTTGATGCTCTGCTGCGGTTACCGCATCACCAGCAGCCACCGGCTGACGAATTGCTGGCTCAACTTACGGAGGCCGAACACGAGTACCGCCAGCACCGACGTACGCAGATGGCGATCCGGGCGGCCCGTTTCCGTTATCAGGCATCCCTGGAAGAACTGCACTACGGCAGCAGCCGTAACCTGGACAAGACGCTGGTATTGCGGTTAGCCGACTGCCGCTTCATTGACCGGGCTGAAAATATCTTGCTGACCGGTGCCACCGGCTGCGGTAAAAGTTATGTGGCTTCGGCACTGGGCTATCAGGCATGCCAGTTAGGTTACCGCGTAGCTTATCACAACCTGATCCGGCTGTTGAGCCGGCTGCATCTGGCGAAAGCAGACGGTTCCTATCAACGGGAAATGAGTCGTCTGGAACGGCAACACCTGCTGATCCTGGACGACTGGGGTCTGCAACCGCTGGACCAAAACGCTCGGCTGGCTCTTTTACAGATCATGGCGGCCGCCGCGCGGAAGACCGGCACGGTAAGGCGGCTACGATCATCACCTCGCAGCTTCCGGTCAGTAAATGGCATGAGTACATTGGCGATCCGACACTGGCCGATGCGATCCTGGACCGACTTACTCACAAAGCCCACAGAATGGAGTTAAAAGGTGAGTCGATGCGACGCAAACAGAGTCTTATTGTTGAACCATAAACTTAACTAACTTTGAGTGGTTGCTACCCACAGGCGGGGTGGGTCAGTTTGCGCCGAAACGATAGGGTTACTTTGTCCGGAATATACAGTTATCAACTCCGGTGTGCCAAACGAAAACACACGCCATCTTTTACGGCGCGTCCAGGTTGATTTACAGACACACCAGCCTGATCTCGTCATTTTAATGATCGGGGCGAATGACACGATTGAATCGACTGATCTGGTTCCCCTTGAGGAGTACGGGGGAAATTTAAGCAGACTCGTCAACATAATACAGGAAGTTGGTTCGGCAGTTATACTGCTAACGCTACCACTCTGTTATGAACCCTATCTATACACCAGACACTCCCCTGATAGCTATGGTGAGCTTAGTCCTAACACGCGAATACGGGCTGCCAATCAGCTTATTCACCAGCTAGCCGCCGAAATGGCCTGCCCAGTTGTGGATATAGGGTATTACTTTGATAAGGTAGGTAGGGTTGGCGAAACGGAACTGAGTCTAGTAATGAACCCGATGAATAGCGGAGATACGGATGGGGTACATCCGACAGCTGAAGGGTATCGCTTGATTGCCTCGCTCATTCATCACTATATGCAGAGCAAGAGCCTACGATTTGCTAAGATTATGTGCTTAGGTGATAGTATAACCTTTGGAGCGAGAGTGCCAGGTGAGGGCACTACTGAAGGCTTAAGCTACCCGGCTCAACTCCAGGCATTATTGAACTAGGTCTGTCCTAGTTGGTTTACAACAGCCGTTTTTGTCTTGTCCTAATTGGAAAGGGAGGTTTTTCTGAACGGTATCAGAGTAGGAGAGAAGCGTTCCGATATTGCCTTTTTTGCGTCCAATAAACCCGTTCAGTTTAATCGTTCAGCGTTTTTGGCTGGGTTAAGGTTTATTTGAACAGTTTTGGTATTTCAGATTGAAGTGATGTGCATTCTTATCCAGACGCGCTATGGGCAAACGAAAAAAGCAATTTCACGGACAGAAGCCGAAAAATGGTAAATAGATTATATCGAGTACCGTAGTCGTGATCGAATGTCTGAAACTGAGCTGCCGTGGTTTTGTACAAGTTAAGACTTGATCTGACAAACGGCAATTAACGGACATTTTGCTGAGTAAACAATTTATTGTCCGATAAATCTTTTTGCCAGGCTAACTTTGCCGAATCGATAAAGGTTTGATACGGTGTTTTACCAAAGCAATATTTACCCTGATGCGTTCGCTCCCGATTATAATCTTCCAGCCATTGGTCCAGATCTTTTTGTAATTCATCCAACGTAGTGTATACTTTCTTACGGAAAGCAATTGCATAAAACTCGTCTTGTATGGTTTTATGGAAACGCTCACAAATGCCATTCTGCTGAGGTGACCTCACCTTGGTCTTAGTATGATCAATATCTTCAATAGACAGATACAATTGATATTCATGGTGTTCCGGCTTGCCACAGTATTCCGTGCCCCGGTCAGTAAGCACCCGCAGGAGGTTAACGGCATGGGCCTCAAAGAAAGGTAATACACGGTCATTGAGCAGATCCGCTGCCACCAGTGCTGTTTTACGGTCATACACTTTGGCAAAGGCCACTTTGGAGTAGGTGTCAACGAATGTTTGCTGATAAATGCGGCCCACGCCTTTGACTGTACCCACGAAATAAGTGTCCTGAGACCCCAGATAACCAGGGAATTCGGTTTCAATTTCGCCCATGGCCTGCTTTTCTTCCTTCGCTTTTTCCATGGCTTTTATCTGAGCCTCTGTCAGGATCAATCCGTCCTGTGCCACCTTGGCCGCTTCGGCGTTCCGATTCCAAGGCTTTAAGTCGTTTGGCAAACAGTTCTAAGTCGTGCCGTAACCAGATAGAACGTACTCCGCCCGGTGAGACAAAGAGACCTTTTTTCTTCAGCTCGTTACTGACCCTGACCTGCCCATAAGCGGGCTGATCAACAGCCATTTGAACGACCGCATCTTCTACTTCAGTAGCGACCCGGTTCTTCTCCAGCGGCTTACGACGGGTTAAATCCTGTAGAGCTGCTTCGCCCCCTGTCTCGTAAAGTTCTTTAAAGCGGTAGTAACTGTCACGGCTATAGCCCATTACTTTGCAAGCCTGAGAGACACTACCCAGAGTTTGGGCTAACTTCAGAACTCCCAGTTTGTTCTTGATAATTTTTTCTTGAGTTGTCATCTTAACCTTGACTATATTTCATTAAACAAATTTACACAATTTGTCAGATTAAGTCTTGACTATTACACTTGAATGGAGCCTTTTGCATACGATAATTCGACGGCCATTTCTTTGAAGGCATCGTCATACATACGTCGTTTAACCATAGTCAACTTGGAGTTAGTCCCCAAATCTGCCTAAAAAAAGTCTCCAGTCAAATGTAGCAAGTCCAAGGTATTACTTCTTTGGGAATGCTATGGATAGGACCAAGCTTTCTTATCAATCTGAATCGATCAGAATTTTCTAGGGTCGCTAAATACAGAGGCTAATGCTATTTTGCCAACTACCCCGAATATCAATCGTTCGTACGATTTTGTTAAAGGCTTCCCATTAAACTTAGCCATATTATTATTTAAATCACTCATTTCTAGATATAGCCCTCCTAGTAATATCCCATCTGTTTTAAAAAAATAGCCTGCTATACCTAGTTTTGAAAGATTTGGCACAAGTAAAGTATTGTCCGACCAACTCCCTCTAAAATAGCCATTGAGTGCCAATATGCCTTTATCAGCAATTCCACTAAAATGCACAATATCTAAATCCAGGGTGGTTTGACTCACGTATTGATAAGTGACTTTATCGGGCGTGTAAGCAACAATGCTTTTCTCACTTATTAATTGTTGGTTACCAAAGGCTGTTGTTTTACGTGATGTATATTCAACTTTATCCAAATAGTCAAAAGTACTTCCTCTAGCCCTGCCTATTGTTAGGCCAAGCAACCAATTTCCTCCCAATTGATAGTTAACGCCCAGTTTTATTTCTGGACCAATATAAGTAGTGTCAGCAAAGCTTTTTCGTAGATTAGTTGTGTCAAGTTTTTCAAAGTACTTAAAACTTGTGGTGTTGATTCCAAGTGAAGCAAAAAGGGTGACGCGTCTAAGTTTATGATCTTTTCGATAATCAATAATAGCGTCCTCTATATTCTTTATCTTATCGTTTAATGCCTCATCGCTTTTATCAAAATCGATAATGATGGGAGCTATTGTTTTGTCATAAAATTGTAGAATTTCTCCTAGATAGGATTTACCATTGAAGGCTTTGTCTAACTCTACCCGCAAGCCTGTTACGGATAAGTTCGCGGACATAGCATTCTTTATCTTGCCTACTAATATCTTTATTAGCCTAGAGGGTATTATACTCTCCTTGGGGTCTAGAGTAGTTTGGGCCTTATCTGCATTTAGCTTATCATTAACCAATTTAGTAATAAAGTCAGAAAATTCTTTTGTAAGAATGTTATCGCGAAGATTTACTGTACTTCCCTCTGCTTGCTTATTTAGTTTAAATTCCTCTTTAAGGAGATCACTATACGAGTATTCTTCTTTATTGAATTTATGAATTATTTTATTTGCCCCTTCCTTAAATGTATAACCAACAGTCAGTCTACCAGTGGTAGAGGGTGTAAATTGGCTCTCAGAAAATAAGTTAGCTATTCCTTCATTATTTTTTCCCTTGAGGTTAAGCCCATATATCCAAATGCCTTTACCCGAGGTGTCGGGGAATGTTTTTTTTGAGAAATGGGCATAGTTGAAGTCAAGCGTGCTCTCCTGCACATTTAAACCAATGTTTGCGCCAGGATATAGTATTGAGCTTTTGCCAGAAGCATCCTGTGTTAGCCCCTGAGCATGTGTTTTTAAGAGGGTGAAGGTTAACAGGACTATCAAAGTCCCTTTTATTAGTATGTAGTTCATGGTCTTGATTGTTAGTATGGATACCCTTTTCTAAAATCTGCATTCCCATTCGTGTCCACGAATATTCTTTCCGGTGTTGGTGTCTTATTGCTACCGTTAATTGTAATATCAAAGGTCCACAATAAGTTTACCATTGGGCCACTAGCCCGGATAGTGACTAATAAAATAGGGTTTGTTGTAGGGACGTCAATAGCCTCTTTTGTCGAAAGAGAGATTGAGGTGATGTTTAATAGGTCTTCATCTGTCGGATCAACAAAAGTATTCGCAAAGCGTATACTCTCTATGTCAATAGTCGAGACCTTTGTGATTTCAAATTCTACAAGTGGCATAAGATTAAGAGATTTTATAAAATCCAAGATGGTATTTTTGTCGAATGTAAAGTTCTGATTTGTTGGATAAAATTGGTAGGGGAAATTTCCCGTTTTCTTAGAGAAATTTCCCGTTGCCTCAACCGTTTGACGCTTTCTCAAGCGTCTATACCTCTTCATGTGACGCCTTATTAAATTTCTTGTTTAGTGTTTGGTCATTTCACGCTTTTTAACCCCTTTAGTCCAAGCCCCCAATTGTAGCGTCTTCATACTAAAAACGCCCGACTTCATTACAGTCGGGCGTTTTGCTGATAATATATATTATTTATTGTACAGTTATGGTTACGCGTAGGCTCCTTTTGTAGGCATTACCGCTATCTCCGTCTCTTGCCCGTTGAAGTCTATCGTGTCAAGCCAGTCATGAAGAACTAGGAAAGTGTCAGTCATATCACTTAGATCACCATGACACATGGCATCACTGCCAATCAGGTAACCCATGAACCATTCCCGAATAAAACGCCGTAGGCTATGCCGCTCATGAGCAGTCTTAAGTATATACTCAATTACACCGTCCAGGTAAAGCGGGATTCGTCCGGGGTCTTCATCGCTGGTTGTGTATAGTGCTCCCCAAAAACTGGACAGGTAGTATAACTTGAACCATCAAGTATTTAATGTAAGTTGCGTAGTACTCTAAAATGGTAAAGTCCTCCAAATCAGGGAAATTTGAGTCGCCAAACCAAAATGACCTCGAAATGAAAGACTTTACCATAGCAATTTATTGCTTTTTAGACGATTTGTTGATTACAATAAATACCGGACAGGTGGATAAACGCAGAAAATTAACTGATGCTCAGGTGATTACTACTGTTGTACTGGCCGCTAAGTATTTCTATGGCAACCAGACTACTGCTTGTAGCTACCTGGAATGTCATTATGGCTTCACAATACCCCATAAGAGCAATTTTAATCGTACGCTTCATAAAATCAGCGACTTAATCAGTGATCTGTTTCAACAGCTGGGCCTATTGTTCAAACATTTAAACCTGTCAATGGCTTATCTGATTGATTCCTTTCCCGTCCCTATCTGTAAAAATATTCGCATCCGTCAGGCCAAACTGGTTAACGCTGAAAGTTACCGGGGCTACAATGCCTCCAAACGCGAATATTTCTATGGCTTTAAGATACAGGTCATTACCACAGCCGATGGTATTCCCGTTGAGTATCTGGTTACGCCGGGGAGTGTGCATGACAATACCGCCCTGCAGAGCATGTCAGTGGATTTACCCGCAGGCAGCGACTTATATGGCGATTCTGCTTATCTGAATCAGCAACAGAAAGAACTGTTGGCTGATCTTGAAGGCGTTAAACTCAAAGCTGCTACCAAAAAGAATTCGTTGATCCGTAACACATGGGCTCAGGAACTGGAATACCGCTACTTCCGCAAGCGTATTGAAAATACCTTTGCCGACATTACCGCTAAGTTTCCCAAAAAGATTCATGCGGTCACAGCGGCTGGATTTTTACTTAAAATCCTTTGCTCAATGATCATGATTATCCTCGACAAACAGTTTTGAGTACTACGCAACTTACATTATTTATCTACAAAATGTTCAAAAATGACCAAGCCAATCCGCCGTATCCACGATGCGGCTTTCAAAACAAAAGTCGTCCTGGAAGCCTTCAAAGGACTCAAGACGTTGCCACAACTCGCCAGCGAATTCGGCATCCACGCCCAGCAAATCACCGACTGGAAAAAGCAGGCCCTCGTCAAATTTCCTACTCTTTTCGAGAGCGGACCGATCAAGTCTACGCTCTCCGAGCAACAGCGCGAAGAGATCGAAGCCCCTCTTTTCCAGCAGATTGGGCAGCTAAAAGCGGCCGCCGCGCGGTCGAAAACGATTGGCTCAAAAAAAAATTACGGACGAACTGATCCTTGATCGTCGTACCCTGATCGACTCGGCTGATGAGCAGTTTTCCGTTGCTCAACAGTGTGCCCTATTAGGCCTTGCTCGCTCCAGCTATTACTACCGGCCAGTGGGTGAGTCTATGGAGAATCTAGCCCTGATGGAACGCATTGACAAGCTATTCACGGCTCGTCCTGAGATGGGCGTTCGACGGCTATATCAGGAGTTGACAACACCTGATAATCCAGTCAATATCAAGCGAGTAAGACGACTGATGCGACTGATGGGTCTGGAAGCTGTTGGGCCAAAACCCAACTTGTCGAAGCCTCAACAGGGGCATACTATCTACCCGTACCTGCTAAAGGGGCTAGTCATCGACCGGCCTAACTACGTCTGGTCAACCGATATTACTTATGTGCCTATGGCAAACGGTTTTTTGTATCTATGCGCCATCATTGATTGGTTTAGTCGCTACATTTTAAGCTGGCGTTTAAGTAACACCCTACTGGCAGATTTTTGCGTGGATGCGCTGGAAGAAGCACTCTCAAAATGGGGTAAGCCTCAGATTTTCAACACGGATCAGGGTAGCCAATTTACGGGACATGACTTTCTCAAGCCACTGATAATCAATGAGATAGCTGTGAGTATGGATTCCAAAGGCCGCGCCCTGGATAATATTTTCATCGAACGGTTTTGGCGAACCATTAAATACGAACATCTTTACTTGCGAGCTTACGAAGACGGTCACCACCTGCATCAGGGCTTAAGTGAGTACATGCACTTTTACAACTACGGCCGCAAACATCAGGCATTGGGTTATCAGACTCCGGCAATGTGGTATGAAGCAGGCGAAAAAGTACAATTTTGGGGCTCCACCTAGTAAGCTCTCAAATGCCGAAATCCTGTCCAACTAATGGGGAGCGCCTTATTAATGCCGATTGTAGTTGATTGTTGATAGAGGCAGCACACTCCTTCATTGCCTCTTGAATGATCGGCTTTAGTAAGGCCGATAAAATGTTTGAACTGTGGCTAGATCGCTCATTATTGTTAGATAGTGATTGTTTGTTAGGCGTTGAACCGCTTTTACTCTGTAAGTATAGCGGTAAACCGCAACTAATAGCAACCCTCTGCACTAAGCGACCTCTTAAATAGAATCTGTAACTAACTGATTAATAGATAGTATTTTTTTCCAGAAGAACCCGAAAGTAAACTCGGCATAAGTCCACAAACGGTTTTACGTGCCTTTAAAGTAAATTTTCCAATGCAGCATCAATAGTATCGTTCTCAAACGAGGCCAAATAAATTGCCGTTACCTGTTCGCTCTGGTGTCCCATAGCCTCACTGATTACAGCCGTTGCTACCCCCGCTCGTTTTAGGTTAGAAGCAAATGCGTGACGGGCTACGTAAGTGGTCAGATTTATATCTATACCAACAGCACTAGCTATTTCTTTCAGGTCTGCGTTTACCTGAGTGCGTATCTTATCAATCCTGTTCTTTATCTGCGAGGGTGTTTTATGAACATTGGCGTTCAGGATCGGAAAAATGTAGTCTTGAGAACTGTTGTAGGTCTCTGCTTTGTAATAATCTACTATGGCCATTGCAGGAGTAAGCAGTTTCATAGAAAATTTTCCGCCTGTTTTTTGCCGGGTGTAGTTTAACCGGCTACTCCCTTTTGTATCGGTAGTAATACTAGACCATCGTAGGTTGGCTAGATCAATGAAGTTGATCCCCCCAACATAAAAACTAAACAGGAACACATTTTTTGCCCTCTGCAACCTTTCAGCTTCTGGCTGGTATTCTTCGATCAATCGAATAGCCTCACGGCTGATTGCGCGTTTACTGGTAGTGGTATCAAATTTCCCGACCTGAAACTTATGTTTTTCGGCCACGTTACGAGCAAAGGGGTATGTGTATGGCTTCATAATATTGTCGGCAATGGCTCGGTTTAACACCGCTCGAAGCGTTCGGAAAACATAGGAAATATACGTTTCACCATTCCCCTTGGCCCTCTGCTGTGTTTCAAGCTTATTACAGAACGTTACAGTAATCTTGTTAAACGGAATATCAGAACCATTGCCACTTTCGGCCAGGAACTGAGCCGGTATGTTACGAATGCCCTTATATACTTTAGCGTTGCCTAACTGTTTGGCCTCGTTAAAGTTATTTACCAGCTCATCAATATAGGACAGTACCTCAACTTGCCGGTATTGTTTCCGCTTCTCTACAGCCTTTTCAGCAATGGCCTTGGCATTATGCTTTACATCTTCACGCGTTAATTCCTCCCGCTGCATTCTCATACCTTTCAAGCCACTGCTGTAGGTCTTTTTCGAGTTGCTTCCGCTTGTCATGAGGATAGCTTTTACGGATACGTTCTTTTTGAGCGTCCCAATAGTCAGGGTGGAGAGTTAGGCCGGTAGCAATATACTTGCGCTTCCTTTGCTTGGTAACACAGACATAGAATTGGAATGACCCGTCTTTCATGGGACGGTAATTATGGTAGACGATCCTGACGGTGGCATTACCCTCTTTATGGTCGGTAGAATGTTTCATATAGCGTTGGTGTGTTAACACAAACTGTTAACACAAGTATATAATAATATCCAGAAACAACCAACACCAACGAGTATTTGATTAAATTGTAAGTTATTGTAAATTTGGCACTTATGTATAAATTCTATGATAACGAATAATATTCAAATATAACTACTTTGAAGCTTCCCAAGCTGCAGGCCTTGGGTTCGAGACCCATTTCCCGCTCGTTGATTTTATGACAAAGACGCCATAGGCGTCTTTGTCTGTTTTAGCCCTACGCTACCGATTGCTACCGACGCTGCGCTGTTATGTCCCTGACGGGACAATGGATGGGTGGTGGTGATGTTGCCGACATGCTACCTCCTGCTACCGACGCTACGCTGTTGTGTCCCTGACGGGACAATGGATGGGTGGGGTGGCGGTGCTGTTGCCGACATTCCACCTGCTACCGACGCTGCGCTGTTGTGTCCCTGACGGGACAATAGATCGGTGGTTGAATATTCAGGCAATTGATATTGCCCTCCAAAACAGGCCCGTAGGGCCGTAACAGCGCAGCGTCGGTAGCAGGAGGTAGCAGGTCGCAATTAACGGCGTGAGCCGGCCATCGTTTCGAAGCCATGCGTGCCGTCAGGTACACATCACATCACAGGATTATCTACCGGAGTTATGTTACAAGTACAGGATTAGAACGTCTCACAGGCATAACCTTTCCTGCTATGGCTAATACATACACCCAACTGCACATTCAATTTGTGTTTGCCGTGAAATTCCGGGCGGCGGTCATTCATCCGTCGTGGAAATACCGGCTCTATACCTACATAACCGGCATTATTCAGCATCATGGCCATACGATGATCGCCATTAATGGTATGCCTGACCATATCCATTTGCTGATTGGCATGCGGCCGGACCAAAGTATTGCTGAACTGATGCAAAAAACAAAACAGAGTTCCTCAAAATGGATTAATACGGAGCAGTTAACGGACGGACGGTTTGCGTGGCAGGAAGGGTATGGTGCCTTTTCATACAGCAAAAGCCAGTTGCCTGCCGTCATTCAGTACATCGAACGCCAGGAAGAACACCACCGAGACCGGTCATTTACAGAAGAATATCAGCGTTTTTTAGACCGTGCCGGCATTAGTTACGATCAACGGTATCTGTTTAACGCGCCGGTCTGACTTACCAGAATTCCCCTTCATAATACGCCCCCAATCCCTGATCCAGCAAGAAGTCGGCGAGGTCGAGGCCGGCGTCTTTTTCGGGCTGAGTCGCATTTTCTTCGAGGTAGGTCGAGACGGTGATGTGGAAACCAAGGCCCATCAGCTCGTTGGCAATGCGGTTCCAGCGCTCGAAGGCGCTGCCATCTTTCGACAGGTCAGGAAACAACTCAATGCGCCGGTTGCGGACAGGCGCCAGGCGGTCGGCGTTAAGGTAGGAGAGGGCACCTACCGCCAGCCAGATAAAATCGGGAAAATAGGGCGTACTAACCACCGCCGTCTTGGGTGCTTCGACAATCGCAACGGGCTGATCGGCAGGAGCATCGAGCAACTGCGGCAACCCGAAGAGGCAGGGCGATTTCTGTACATCATTCTGCTCATCCAGATACTCGGTCAGCCATACCGGATAGGGTTTTTGCTGCTGATCGCAGCGACGGGCATAGGCCGTATGCACCCAGGTCGTTGCACTCCGCTTTTCACCGTCCTTAAAGATGTATTTAACGGTATGAAACGTTTCGTCGAACAGCTTGATCTGTCCGCCCCGTACACGTTGTCGCTCGTCGATATACCAGAACACACACGCCCCCGGCCAGTGTCCGGACGTACCGATGTTGAACCGCTTCAGCAGGTCATCGGCAACGTCGGTGCCGAAATGATTCCGGAGCAGGATCGCAAACTGATTCCGGCCGTAATGGCCCAAAGATTGGTGCAGCACTTCATCAGGAATGGTACACAGTTTACCCGCCGGAACCACCGATAGCGGTGCACGGGCCGGCTGATCAAAAATGTAGGCAACAACCCGCTCCGCCTGTTCCAGGGTGGCCCCCTCCATCTGAATGAGGTCGGTCAGGATCGTTTGCCGGCCGAAACCCCGGTACTTCTGCCGTCCCGCGATGGTAAACCACTCCTTCGGTATGGGGCCCACTGAGTTGCGTGCCCATACTTCCTGGGCATATGACTTGCCCGACAGGCCTTTCTGGTACGGACTGAGGTGATAACCACAATTACTTTCCCGGTCGCAGCGGCCGTAAATGTCCGGCAGCGGCTCACCGGTGGTTGTGTCCACGTAGCGGCTGAGCGTGCGCCGGTGCTTCGGCCCGCAGTTCGGGCAGTCGGTCTTGATCGCTTTTTTGGGCAGCTGGTAACGATACGTATTCGCAGGCATAATGCAGTGCGCATAAGGACTTTGGAATAATACAGGGATTGCCGGAAAATAGTTTGTGGAAACGCGAAACAGATTTACCATATAGCCACCTGGAAATCATAGAAAAAACGGTATTGTTTATGGGTTTGTCTGATGAATAAGTAGTTGATTGTTAGTGTTTTGCCCCCGATTTGGGGCGAACGGAAAACAAAAATAGCCAGCGGCTCTATACCACTGGCTATTCTAACCACTCTATTAATCGTTACCTAAAACACTCTCTGAGTCAGCTCATGGGTTACGTTCGAAAACGAGAAAGCCGACGGCATGGCAGAACGGCTGGCGGGGGCTTTATAGAAAATCAGGTGAATGTTGCGCGCCTGCGCCGTCGCCTTGAAATTCCGGATCAGCTCCAGCACATCGTTGTCGATGTACGTCGATCGTGAACTGTCAATTTCTACAATGGCATTGTCGGGTACGCTGCGGAGCATATCGGCAATGCCGGCTTTATTCAAAAAGGAAACATGTTCGCCTAACCGGATGCGGATATGCGGTTTCCCGTCTGTTTGTGTCGTATCAATCTGATGGCCTTTGCGGTAATTGTCGCGCAGGATGTAGAAAATCCCGACGGCCATCCCAATGGCAATGCCTGTCAGCAGGTCGGTCAGCAGAATTGCGGCGACCGTCGTGGCAAAAGGCATAAATTTAGATAGTCCCTGATCAAACAGCTGCCGGAAAATGGTCAGACTTGCCAGCCGGTAACCGGTAATCAGCAGGATCGAGGCCAATGATGCCCACGGAATCAGGTTCAGCGTTGTTGGAATGGCCAGCACGCAGACCAGCAGCAGTGAACCATGAATCAGTGCGGCTATTTTGGTACGGGCACCGGCGTTCAGGCTGACGGTACTGCGGACAATGACTGACGTCAGGGGCAGTCCGCCGACAAGTCCGCTGAGTATGTTGCCGATTCCCTGGGCTTTCAGCTCATGATCGGTCGGCGTTTTTCGTTTCAGCGGATCCAGATTGTCGGTTGCTTCGATGGCTAGTAAGGCTTCCAGACTGGCTACCAGCGCAATCGACAGGGCTGAGGCGTACACCATCGGGTTTGTCAGCTGCGAAAAGTCCGGAAACGTCAGCAGCTTCAGGTAATCCGCTGAACTGTCAGGCACCGGCAACTGCACCAGGTGATTACCACGAAGGGCCAGATCCGGAAAAAACGTTTTCAGGACTTCATTGATCAGAATGCCGGTCACTACCACAACCAAAGCTGTCGGCACGCTTTTCAGAATCCGGTGCTGCTTTACGGCCGGTTTGTCAAACAACCAGAACAAGCTCAGCGATACGGCCGCAATGAGCATGGCTGCCAGGTTGAACTGACCGAACGCCAGCATAAACTGATCGATGATGTCGATACCCTGATTAGGTAGCAGAATATATTCTTCAGCCGCGTCGGCATCATACCCGACCAAATGCGGAATTTGCTTTATAATCAGGATAATACCGATGCCGGCCAGCATGCCCTTGATCACCGTCGAGGGAAAAAAGTTGCTGATGATACCGACGCGGGCAAATCCGAAACCGATCTGCATTACACCGGCCAGGCTCGTCGCCAGCAACACAGCCGGAAATGAGCCCAGTGTTTCGAGCGCCCCCAACACCACCACGATTAACCCTGCTTCGGGACCCGAAATACTGAGCGATGAACGGCTGAAGGCCCCGACAACCAGCCCTCCCACGATGCCCGCCAGAATTCCCGAGAAAAGGGGAGCACCGGAAGCCAGCGCGATACCCAGACAGAGCGGTACGGCCACCAGAAAAGAGATGACTCCGCCTCTGATGTCGCCCTGAAGGTATTCCCGCGTAAGTCCTTTATTTTGCTGTAGCCGATTCATTAGTAACTTGTTAAGGGTGATGTAAAGCGCTCTCTTGCCTGGTCGTGCTTAGTTAGTACCCCGTATTTAACATAGTTGACTGATTTCCCGTGGCCGGATTCATACGCGACGTCTGACATTGGTTCAGGGCCGATCTGGTCTCCGTTAGCTGTTGGTTCAGTTGTGCTTTGGCCGTCTGCAGCGAGTCGATGGCGCGGTTCTGCGCCTCGATTTGTGCGCGGTACGTCCGCCGTGTGCTCACATCCTGCCGGTATTCGGTGTAAAGATTAAAGCCGACGATAGCCGCAATCAGGCCCCACACAGAGACCCAATTTGCCAGCGCGCCGGATGGCTTATAGTCATTGCTTATCGTGCTGTTCATAATGAGTATCGTGTCCGATCTTCCACTGACAAAATTACACAGCGCTGGTACTGGCCCGGTTAAAGGTCAGTTAGAAGCTCATGAGAGTTCGGTTAGAATCCGATTAGAATTCGATTAGAGAAGTTTCGGGAGCTTGAAGGTGATTACGGTACCCTTGTTTATTTCCGAAAAAACGGCCAGCTGACCGTTATGCATCTGGCAATGCGGAGGGTAAGCGGCAGACCAATGCCGTGGCCTTTAATGTGGCGTATATTTTCAGCTCTGAAGAACGGCTCAAAAATATGCGGTAAATCCGTTTTTTCAATACCCAGCCCGCGGTCCTTGAACCGGATCAGGACCCAGCGGTCGTCGGCACCGAGGATAACCTCAACTTTCTGATTGGAAGAAAACTTACAGGCGTTTTCCATCAGGTTCAGAAAGGCCGTGGTCAGCAGCGACTCGTCGCCCGTTACGCGGAAATCAGGTTCGTCGGTATCGGTCTGGATGGTAAACGTCACCTGGTAATCGGGGTGGCGGGTCGTCAGCAGCTTCATCGCGCTGTAAATTACTTCGTCAACCGGAATTTCGCGGTCGATCTTATCGGCTTTGTCGACGCTGACCTGTGCCAGCTGAAGCAGCCCGTTGGCCAGTTTGTTGAGTTGGTGAATCGTCTCAAGCACGGCCCGCCACTTGGCTTCGTGCTCTTCGACGGTACGGGGTTTAATGAGCGTGGTTTCAATCTGGCCGGTAATGACCGTGAGGGGTGTCCGCAGTTCGTGAGAGGCATTGGCCACAAAACTCCGCTGCAGGTCGAAGGCAGCCTGAAGCCGGTCGAGCATCCGGTTAAAGGTATGGGCCAGCTGGTCGATCTCATCGCCGTCGTAACTGGCTTTGACCCGTTTGTTCAGTTTTGAGGCCGTAATGGTGTCAACCTGCCGGATCACATCGGTAATCGGGCGCAGGGTGCGACCGGCGTAAAACCAGCCCG
>CBDFHU010000151.1:0-12129 GCA_965247375.1 Arsenicibacter sp. | reverse complement strand
AAACGGACTCTGGCTGATGGATAGCCGGTCGTTCAGTTCGCGGATACGGATCGTTCCTTTGCTTTGATAGATTAGCTTAATCGCTTCGACAATAAGTCGGTCGGTTTCGATCGTCTTGAGGTTAGCCAGTAAAAAACGTTCAGTCAGCCGGATACGCTGCTGGTCAGTTGTAGCCTGCGACAGTCGGTCTTCGGTTTCGGCCACACTGGGCTTGTCGAAAACGAAGTCAAGTGACAGGCTCTGGTTAAAGAGCTCATGGGCCGGATGGGCCGAAAAACGGGCAAAGCCGGTTTCGGTGAAGTAAACCAGAATGGTCCCGATTTGGGGTGAATTTCTGAAAACTGTATAGCTGTCGGCAACCCCCGAAATACCGGCGGTCGCCAGGCTGTGTTCAGCGTCTCCGTTAAGGGTTGCCAGCCTGCCCCGATACTGAAAACCGATGACCATGCCCGTAGAGGGAAAAACCTTATAGGTTGACGTCACTTCGCTTTCAGAGATAACGAAGTGTTTGATATAAGGCCTGAGCGCCTCTGTGGGCAGTATTTTGTCAAATCGCATTTCGGGATACGGTTCAGGCAGACTGCTTGCCGGGTACGTTGTCATCGCTGTTGATGTAGAGACGCAATATCTTGCGGCTCATTTTGCGTAAGCTGTTTTAGGTGATTACGGGCAACCAGCCTGCCGGTTAATGAGACCTGGCGGTTAATGAGACGCAAAATGTTGCGTCTCTACTGTGTGGCGTAAACGCATAAATGGTTTTTCGACCAGCACGTGCAGACTGTACGCACCGGCCAGACTGGTGATGATGCAGATGACGAGCATCAGGTTAGGTTCCTGTATATAATCGGCAAAAATCACCCGTGTCAGGTGAATAATGCCTTTATGGGTCAGGTAAATAGCGTATGATAACGAAGCCAGCGAGGCCGTTACCGGCGAATACCACCGGAACAAAACCGACGCCGGGCTAATGGCTGCCCCGACCACGAAACCAAATCCGAGCGCAATGACCGGAAAGCCGAAAACCGAGGCCGAAAACGTCTGTTGATCTTCGCACAGAAAATAAGCTGCTGTCAGCATCAGTAAGCCCGGTATCAGCAACCAGTTGCCCAAACGGGCTATCCGGTGCCAGGCAGCGGGGGCAAAAACGTACAGACAAGCCAGGGCAACTCCCGCCAGCAATCCGTCGAGGCGGGTGTAGGTTGGATAATAGATGTATTGATACCAGTACATCCAGCTGGCGTCATCGGTTTGATGGGGAGCGTATAGGCGGGTATAAGCTAAATACCGGATCAGGAAGCCACCCAGAAAAATAACGGACAGCAACCATGACGCCCGCCGGAAACGGTTTGTCTGTTGCAGCAGGATCAGAATGAGGGGCAGAAACAGGTAAAAATGCTCTTCGACGCACAGCGACCAGGCATGTGAGAACGTACCGAAATCTTTCAGGTTGAGGCCGAAATTCTGGGTAAAGGTCAGGAAGCGCCAGAGTGGCGGCAGAGCCTCCCGCTCACGGAAGACCGGAAAGGCGAAATACAGCCCCACTGTTACCAGATAGGCCGGTATGATCCGGAAAACGCGTTTAAGAAAAAACTCCTTGTAGGATAGTAGCTGTCCGGTTTTCATCTGCGCAAACAGCTGAGACGCAATCAGGAAACCACTCAGTACAAAAAACAGATCAACGCCCGTCCATCCGAATTTAGCCACGCCCGGCAACCAGGCCGGTTCGCCTTTACTGATAATGAAATAATGAAAGAAAAAGACAAACGTAATGGCCGTGGCCCGTAAGTGATCGAGCCCGTTGAGTTTGGCCGGGTGGGTTGACATGTTGAGTGCAGGTTGCTGAACGATGGCGCAAAATTAATCATTCAGCCCTTTGCCGTTCAGAATATCCGGAATACTTTTTTCGACCCGTGCCGTTCGTGTTTTTGCCTGCTTCGGGGCCGAGAAATGGAGCAGATAGGCCCGTTGCCGGCCGGGCGTCAGGGCCTCAAAAGCGGCTTTCAGGGCCGCATTTTCGTCCAGTTTCTGCTGAAATTCTTCCGCTACGGCAAATTCTTCAGGCTTTTTAAGCGTCACTTTCAACCCGGCCCGTTCGATTTCGATGGCTTCAAACAAATAGGCCTTAATTGTCGCTTCAAGCGCCAGTATTTGCTTCAGGCCGGTGAACCGCAGCTGACGGGCAGCCTGTACATTTTCTGTCTGCTGAACCAGCAGGCTTTCTGCATCGTGGAGCAGCACACCTTTCGTAAACAGCAGCGCGCAGTAGTCTTTAAAGCCGTGGATCAGCACCACATTGCTCTGCTGAAACGTGTAGCAGGGTACTCCCCACTTCAGTTCTTCGGTGAGGCCGCAGTCCAGCGCAATCCGGCGCAGTTTTTCGTACTCGTCCTGCCACTTCGTGGCTTTATTAAAAAAGAAATCAACAGCTGGATTCATGGTAAAGAGTGAAAGAGATAAAGAGTGAAAGAGCGGCCGCAGCGCTAAAGATCGGAAAACGCTGAAATCATTAGTGTAAAAGGGCTTGCAGGCGGTTGTGGGCCAGGTTGAGGCCGTGGGCAAAGGGCATTTGCAGCATCTTGTTGCGGAGTTCGGACGATTTATAGACAATCTGCATGGTTAGTTTGCTGGAAGGATTATTGATTAGCCTGCCAGGTTTTCATGATGCTTTCCAGTTTATTGAAGCGGTCGTCCCACATCTGCCGGAAGGGCTCAATAAAGTCAGCGATCTCTTTCATTTTCGGCGCATTAAGGTGATAGTAGATTTCACGGCCGTTGGGCACCGGCCGCAGCAGTTCGCATTCGGTCAGGATCTGTAAGTGTTTGGAAACCGTCGGCCTGGCCGAATCAAAATGGGTGGCAATGGCACCGGCGGTCATTGCCTGAGTGGCCAGCAGCACCAGAATGCCCCGCCGGGTCGGATCAGCAATGGCCTGGAATACGTCGCGTCGTAAATTCATCGTGTAGTCATTTGACTACAAATATACGTGTAGTTATTTGACTACGCAATTGGTTTTAATAAAACTTCCTGGAAGGTCTGTTTCCGGAAGGTCCGGGTCAAGGGTCGCCTACAGGCTACCACGGCCCGTTTTTCTTTACCTGATAAAACCGTTGACCATCAAAGCGGTAAAGGCCTTGCCCGGTGCCCCACCACATCCGGCCTTCTTTATCCTGATACATGCTTTGTACACAGCAGGTTAAGCCATCGGCAGGCGTGTAAACAGTAAATGCTTTGGCATTGGGTAAGGGCACGGAAGGGTCAAAGCGCGTGGTACTGCCACGGGCGGTGATCCAGATAATACCTGACTGTTCGATGTAGAGGCCCCAGAACTCGCTGCCGCCCAGGCCATCTTTAGCGGTGTATTCCGTCAGCGATTGGCCGTCGTAGCGGCAAATGCCGTTTTTGAAGGTAAACCAGATATGTCCGGCTTTGTCCTCGGCGATGCCACCGGCATAGTTCTCACCAAGCTCTTCTTTACCGGCCAGAGTAGTAACGGTTTTCCCATCGTAGCGGAAGACCCCTTTATCCGACGTGGCAAACCAGATGTTTCCCTGTTTGTCTTCCAGAATGCCGGCGACATTAACCGGCGGGAGCAGTTGAAACAACGAAAAACAAGGTTCGCCCCGGCTATCGGCTGATGGATCGTACCGGTAAACGCCGCGATGCGTGCTGACCCACACCGTTCCCGCTTTATCGACAAGAATCCCTTTCCGGGTAATATCAAGGTGGTTCAAACCGTCTTTCTGTGCGTAATTCCTGAATGTTTTACCATCGAACCGGTAAACGCCCTGATCGGTCCCGAACCACATATTCCCTTGTTTATCCTCGTTGATAGCGTACACCGTGTTATTGAAAAACCCGTCCGGTCCGGCAAAGTAGGTCAGCGTTTTTACATCATACCGCACCACACCGTCGTTGATGGTGCCAAACCACAGATTACCCTTTGCGTCCTGAAAAATACTCCGGATGTATTGGCTGACAAGGGTGGTGTCGAAGTCGGGAGCCAAAGCCACCGCCTTTACCTTTCGGATAACCCCGGGTGTTGGTTTAGCCGTTTGCTGACCTGCATTGGTAGTGGACTTGCTCTGTCCGTTGCAGGACGTGCAGAAGGCCAGCAGGCTTAGTAACAGTAGATTGTTCAGTGTCATATTTGTCGTTATATCTTTCCCGAAGAAGGGTTAATTTTTAATCTCAATAGCAAGCTGCCGCCCTTCCTTTAACGCTTTCTGGTCCAATCCTGAGCCAATGGCAAGGCCAATCCCCATGCCAATCGGTAACCCCAGACCCAATAACCCTATATTACCGACACCTAATCCGAAAGCAACGCCAATCGGTATACCGATGCCGCTCATGCCGAACAACATCCAGATCGTCCGGTAATAATTTTTGGGTACGATTTTGTGCTCTTTTTCTACTTGCTTCAGAATTAGTGACTGCTTTTGCTTTATAAATTTCACTAATTGCTTATCCGGAAGCGTAGACAAGTTTATCTGCTCAATGCTCTGATTAATTAAGGCGTTTATGTTCTGTGACAGATCGTGTTTCTCCAGCTCATTTAGCAAACGGCCAAACTGCGAATGAATTCTGTTTAACGTAGCATCTCCGGAGTTATTACGGGTATTGTTCAGGTTAAGTATAGTCATAGATATGTTTGGGGTTTTTGTATAAGTGCTTGGTAATTAAATTTTTAATGCGGGTTATTGCCATCCGTACCGATGTGAATACCTGCCAGTCAACCGCGTAAATCAGCTATTGCCGGTCTGCGCAATGCCGTCCCGGATGGCCTCCTGAAGGATGTCAGGCTTAATATCCGCCAGCGATCTGAACCGGATACAATACCCCGTCACGGTGGCCTTGCCGATGGTAGAGCCAAAAGTCAGGGGCAGGTAATTTTTGTCCGGTAGTCCCATAATATAGATCGAAATACCGCTTGTGTTTCCGCTCATACCGATCTGAAAAATAGCCTTCGATGAGCCATCTTTATAGTGTGTGGTTAGTTGCCCGTAGCCAACCGTAGGGTTAGTAACTACTTTGCCGGTCTCGTCTCTGCCGTCTGAAAACCAGAGCCGGCCATCCGGTAGCAACTGGCGGATAAGCTGATCGAGAACCTGCATATCGGCACGTTTGGCCGGTTTCTGACTGTCAAAGTAGGCGTTAATCTGTTCAGTTGTAGTCATAATTCTGTGGTTCAGGAAAAGGGAATAAGCGTTAGTTATATTGACCGGTGGTGCCGCTTATCGCCTGCGACATTACGGCCGGACCCGTACGAACGGAGCGTTTGCGTCCCCGGTCCAGCGGTAAAGGTATACGGTGCTCTCCTGTTTACCGTCGGTATCCTTCCGGTTGTGCGACAGGTAAAACAGGCCGTCGCCGAGGGGGCACAAGCCGGTAGCGCCCCACTTGACATGCCATCCGCTGGTACCGTTTGCTGAATCCGGTATGCCGCCAGGGGCCAGCGGAAGCGTCTGTACCCGCATCGGCTTGTTGTCGAGAGTAATCGACTGAGCCTGCGGTTTCCGGTGGATGTCAATCATAAACAAGCTGTAATTGGGCAGTGTTTTCTTGCTGCCCGGATAAACAGCGGCCAGCAGGTTACCCGTTGCCGGGTCGTAGGCCAGATTCTGGATGCCGTAACTGGTATTACCGGTCCGGACCATGTATTTGCCTGCGGGAGCCACCGGACCGGAATGATGCAGACTGTCCTGCGAAAGCGTACGGGCATACCGCGACCAGTCACGGGTATCGTACCGCAGCAGCACCTGATTGTCATTATCGGAGCGCTTAGGGTCGCCGTAGATGCCATAGGCCACATACAGATAGCGGCGGGAGGAGCGCCGGCTGCCCGGCTTCGGCGCAAACGCAACGCCGTCGATTCCCGAGCAGCCAAACCGGTGGGGCACCTGCTGCGTACCGATCTGCACCGTTGCGTTGTAGTCGTCGGCTACTTCGCGGAGGTACACGGTTCGGACAATATCGTCTTTTTCGGCATCCATGCCCGGCCGCACAATCCGGTTGCCGTCGATGATGGCAATGTAAAAGCCCGATTCGGGCCGGCCTTCGCCAGCGCCCGTCGCCTGCCGGATGCCTTTACCGATGGCGTCGTTTTTGTATTCCAGCGAGCCGTACAGCTTCCCGTCGTCAGGGTTGATGTCGAGATCGCCGAGGTGGCCCACCAGCCCCGTCACACTACCCAGCAGCTTGCCGTCGAGCGTCAGTTTAATGAGCTGGTTAGTAAACGAAAAATACATCACCTTGCGGGCCTGATCGACGGCCACGCCCTGCACGTGGAACGTCCCCTGTTTCCCCGAATATACTGAATCAGGCCAGTTGACGGGTGTTTGCTGCGCATGGAGTTGTAAGGCAAGAAGGCTGAAAATAATGGTCAGAAAACGTTGCATGGAAACAGGGGATCAGTTCCGCTTGTTGGGGCGGTCGTAACAGGCGTTATGAGGTTTATGGTCGATTAACTGGTTGTAGCGCTCAGCCATCTGTTCGTAGGCCGGCAGTACTTTGTCTGTAATCATGGCGTATGATTTTGACGGAAAGTTATCATTTTACGGCGGTATGTAAGCTGCTGAAAATGGTAAGGCGATATGGTAACTAAAAAACGCTGCCCGGTTCCTTACAAAAGTCAAGAATTATAGATAAAAGCTATCCGTTCTAAAAAATATCAATTTGATTTATTTGGGCGGATTTTGTTATTTTGAGTCCAGATAAATGTTAGAATTATTCATTTTTGTTTTCGTACAAAAACAGTCAATAAATCAAAATCATGAGCGACGCTGCACACGAAAGTCCACTGGCGGAGACGATGAGCTCCGAGGCAAAATGCCCGTTTTTACACGGTGAATTGAAGCAAACGGCCGGTGGTGGCACCCGCAACCGTGACTGGTGGCCAAACCAGCTGCGCCTGAACATCCTTCGCCAGCATTCGTCTTTGTCGAACCCGATGGGCGAGCAGTTCAACTATGCGGAAGCGTTTAAATCACTTGATCTGAATGCGGTTAAGCAGGATATCAATGAGATCATGACGACTTCGCAGGACTGGTGGCCGGCCGATTATGGTCACTATGGTCCGTTGTTTATCCGGATGGCATGGCACAGTGCCGGTACGTACCGGATTCAGGACGGTCGCGGTGGTGCCGGTTCGGGTACGCAGCGTTTTGCGCCGCTCAACAGCTGGCCGGACAATACGAACCTCGACAAAGCCCGTCTGTTGTTGTGGCCGGTAAAACAAAAATATGGTAACAGTCTGTCATGGGCCGATCTGATGGTTCTGGCCGGTAACTGTGCGCTGGAATCTATGGGCTTCAAAACGTTTGGTTTCGGCGGTGGCCGCGCCGACGTATGGGAGCCGGAAGAAGATATTTATTGGGGCAGTGAAGGCGAATGGCTGGCACACCGTCATCCGGAATCGCTGGAAAGCCCGCTGGGTGCGACCGAAATGGGTCTGATCTACGTAAACCCGGAAGGTCCTGAGCGCAATCCGGACCCGCTGCTGGCGGCAAAAGCCATCCGCGAAACGTTTGGTCGTATGGCCATGAACGACGAAGAAACGGTTGCCCTGATTGCCGGTGGTCACTCATTCGGTAAAACCCACGGTGCGGCTGATCCGGGTCAGTATGTCGGAAAAGAGCCTGCCGCTGCCGGTATCGAAGAGCAAGGCATGGGCTGGACAAGTTCATACGAAAGCGGACGCGGGGTGCATACCATTACCAGTGGTCTGGAAGGGGCATGGACCAAAACGCCGACTCAGTGGAGTAATGATTATTTTGATCACCTGTTCGGCTTCGAATGGGAACTGACACAAAGTCCGGCCGGCGCCCATCAGTGGAAGCCGAAAGGCAACGCCGGTGAAGGCCTGATTCCGGATGCACATGATCCGGCAAAGCGTCACGCTCCGTTTATGCTGACAACTGACCTGTCGATGCGTTTCGATCCGGCATACGAGAAAATTTCGCGCCGCTTCCACGAAAACCCTGATCAGTTTGCCGACGCTTTTGCGCGTGCCTGGTTCAAGCTGACACACCGTGATATGGGTCCGCGTGTCCGTTATCTGGGTCCGGAAGTACCGGAAGAAGTACTGATCTGGCAAGATCCGATCCCGGCGGCTACGTATGCGCAAATTGACGCCGCAGATGTTGAGGCTCTGAAAGCCAATATTCTGGCGTCGGGCCTGACGGTATCGGAGCTGGTATCTGCTGCCTGGGCTTCGGCCTCGACATTCCGCGGTTCAGACAAGCGGGGTGGTGCCAATGGTGCCCGTGTCCGGCTGTCTCCACAGCGTTTCTGGGCGGCAAACAATCCGGTACAGCTGTCAAAAGTACTGAGTACGCTGGAAAGCATTCAGCAGGAATTCAACAGCATCCAGACCGGTGGTAAGCAGGTTTCGCTGGCAGATCTGATTGTACTGGCTGGTTGCGCAGCGGTTGAGAAAGCCGCAAAAGATGCCGGTGTTGAGGTGAGCGTACCGTTTACGCCGGGTCGTACGGACGCATCACAGGCTGAGACCGATGTCGAGTCATTCGAGGCGCTGGAACCGGCGGCCGATGGCTTCCGCAACTACATGAGCAGCCGCGCCAATGCTACGGCCGAAGAAATGCTGGTCGATAAAGCACAGCTGATGACGCTGACTGCTCCGGAAATGACGGTATTGGTAGGCGGTATGCGGGTTCTGAACGCCAACTCTGATGGCTCGAAGCACGGTGTACTGACCGCAACACCGGGCGTACTGACCAACGATTTCTTTGTCAATCTGCTTGATTTTGGTACAACATGGCGGGGTACGTCACATGCACAGCAGGTGTTTGAAGGCCGTGACCGGAAAACAGGCGAAGTGAAATGGACCGCAACCCGTGCCGACCTGATCTTTGGGTCAAACTCCGAACTGCGCGCGATTGCCGAAGTGTACGGCTTTGCGGGTTCGAAAGAGAAATTCGTAAACGACTTCGTGGCGGCCTGGACTAAGGTCATGAACCTCGATCGTTTCGATTTAGTTTAGTGAGATAGCTAATGGTAGCAATAGGTGGTCTGGTTTCAGGCCACCTATTTTTTTATGCTTTTCCGCCGGGCGTAGCGCCGTACTGTAGTTTGTAGGCTTTGATGAAGTGCGAAACGCTTTCGTAGCCAATCTCCATGCTGACTTCCGAGACATTTTTTTCGGTATTCCGCAGCAGAAAATGGGCGTGTTCGAGCCGCTTGCTGCGTATCCATTGCCCCGGCGATGTATGGAAATGGGCCTCAAAATCGCGTTTGAAGGCCGACAGGCTACGCCCGGACAACCGTGCCAGTTCATTCATAGACAGCGGTTTCAGCAGATAGGTATTCATCAGGTAATCCAGATCGGTTTTCTGACCCTGATAAATGCTCATCAGCAGCGACCGGAGTTTGCCCGAGGTGTCAAGCTGAAGCAGGTGCAGCAGCAGTTCCTGAAATTTAAGCCGTAAGAGGTCATTGAGGTAAACCGACTGAGCCCCGAAATAGGGGAGCAGCGACTGAATAAAGGTCGAAAAAGTGGGCGATGTCGTCAACTCCAGGATGGGTTCTGCCGACGTCGCTTCCGCATCGGCCGATGGGTTGACATCGCGGAAAATATCCAGGTGCTGGCTTACAAACTCCTTCAGCAGCTTTTCCGGGAAAAAGAAAACCAGACTCTTATAATTAGCGTCCAGCGACTCATTCATCGAATAGCACCCCCGCTGAAAAAACAGGATGTGGCCTTTGGTTACGTGCAGGTCCTGGGTTGGCGACACAAACTTCTTCTCGCCTTCCAGGACAAAAATGACGGCATGCTCTTCGAAAAACACCTCATTGCGCTCCGGATACACGTCGCTCCGGTACGCCACAAACGTCATATCCTGAATTTGCAGCGACTGAAAGGTTTCCGGATTAATGGATGACGGTACCCGAAGCATAACGGTTTTCTAGGGCATCAATTCGTTCAGAATATTCTGGGCGGCGACGGATATCACCGTGCCCGGGCCAAAGACGCCTTTCACACCGGCTTCATACAGGAACGCATAATCCTGCGCCGGAATGACACCACCGGCAATGACCATGATGTCGTCGCGGCCGATTTTGCGGAGCTCCTCAATCAGCTGTGGGACCAGCGTTTTGTGTCCGGCGGCCAGGCTCGATACACCGACAATATGCACATCGTTTTCGGCCGCCTGCCGCGCCACTTCCTCCGGCGTCTGGAAAAGCGGCCCCATATCAACGTCGAAACCCAGATCAGCAAAGCTGGTGGCAATCACTTTAGCGCCCCGGTCGTGGCCGTCCTGACCCATTTTGGCGATCAGGATACGTGGCCGGCGGCCTTCCTGCTCCGCAAACTGGTCGGTCATCCGGCGGGCGGTGCGGAAGTTTTCGTCGTCGGAGACTTCGGCTGAATAAATGCCGGAAACGGCGCGGATGGTGGCCTTGTGGCGGCCGAATGCTTTTTCCATAGCGTCAGAGATTTCGCCTAATGTTGCCCGTTGCCGTGCCGCTTCGATGGCCAGGGCCAGTAAGTTGGTCTCGCGGGGGGAAGCGGATGGTAAATCCGAACCAGCAGCACTCAAACCGGCAAACGCAGCTTCGGTAAGGGCAGCGAGAGCTTGCGCTACTTTTTCCGGATCGCGGGTTGCCCGGATGGCTGCAAGCCGTTGAATCTGCGCTTCCCGAACGGCATTATTGTCTACTTCGAGCAGGTCAATTTCCTTTTCCGAATCGGGTTTGTAGCGGTTTACGCCCACAATCACGTCTTTGCCTGAATCGATGCGGGCCTGTTTGCGGGCTGCGGCCTCTTCAATACGCAGTTTCGGCAAGCCGGTCTCAATAGCTTTGGTCATGCCGCCGAGAGCTTCCACTTCCTCAATTAACGCCCATGCCTTTTCGGCAAGTTCCCTGGTCAGCGTTTCGACGTAATAGGAACCGCCCCACGGATCAACAGCGCGGGTAATGTCCGTCTCGTGCTGGATATACAACTGCGTATTCCGGGCGATGCGGGCCGAAAAGTCGGTTGGCAGCGCAATAGCTTCGTCGAGGGAGTTCGTATGCAGCGATTGCGTATGACCCAGTGCCGCTGCCATGGCTTCAATCGTCGTGCGGGTAACGTTGTTGAACGGGTCCTGCTCGGTCAGGCTGTAGCCCGAGGTTTGACTATGGGTCCGCAGCGCGAGTGATTTGGTGTTTTTCGGGTCAAACTGCTTCACGATTTTGGCCCATAACAGACGACCCGCCCGCATTTTGGCAATTTCCATGAAGTGGTTCATACCGATGCCCCAGAAAAACGAAAGCCGTGGCGCGAAGTCGTCGATGGACATCCCTGCCTGAATGCCCGTCCGGATGTATTCAAGTCCGTCGGCGAGGGTATACGCCAGCTCGATATGGGCCGGTGCGCCCGCCTCGTGCATGTGGTAGCCGCTGATACTGATGGAGTTGAACTTCGGCATGTGCCGGCTGGTAAAGGCAAAGATGTCGCCGATAATCCGCATCGACGGGGCCGGCGGATAAATGTAGGTATTCCGCACCATGAATTCCTTCAGAATGTCGTTCTGAATAGTGCCCGACAGCTTTTCGGGTGAAACGCCCTGTTCTTCGGCCGCTACGATGTAAAAGGCCATTACCGGAATGACGGCTCCGTTCATAGTCATCGACACCGACATCTGATCGAGCGGAATCTGGTCGAACAGGATTTTCATGTCCTCCACCGAGTCAATCGCAACACCTGCCTTGCCCACATCGCCGACCACCCGCGGATGGTCAGAGTCATACCCACGGTGGGTAGCGAGGTCGAAGGCTACGGAAAGGCCTTTCTGCCCGGCCGCAAGATTCCGGCGATAAAAGGCGTTTGAGGCTTCGGCGGTCGAAAATCCGGCATACTGCCGCACGGTCCAGGGTTGCCGCACGTACATGGAGCTATAAGGTCCCCGCAGAAACGGCGGAATGCCGGCCGCATAGTGTACATGATCGGCACCGTCCAGGTCAGCAGCCGTAAAACGTGGTTTCAGTTGAATACCTTCGGCTGTCGTAAACGGTTTTGTCGCCGGTTGCGGAGTGGTTGCCGGTTGTGTGTTCGCCTCCGCGACGTGTGAAAAATCAGGTTTCATGGAATCATTCGTTTTGGAGGAACACTAATTTTCGAAAGCTGT
>CBDFHU010000150.1:0-51743 GCA_965247375.1 Arsenicibacter sp. | reverse complement strand
CTTCGTGAATGATTTTACCTGGCGCTTCGAGGCCATAGCCGTGGTTACTTTCCGGACCCGGTTTCGAGCCCAGCGCAATACCGCCCAGTGCATGGATGATCTCTTCGAACGTATCCTGCATGTGTTTCGCCTGCTTCACCTCGTAGTCAGACCACTTATAGTTGAAACGCAGCGTCGGGATACCGTATTTATCGACGTTGTTCGGGTCAATTTCGCAGTAGTTGCTTTCGAGCGGGACAGGCTCCCCGCGACCGGCCATTCCGATGTAGGCACCGTAGAAACGGCGGTAGTCGTCTTTCAGACCGGCACCATAGCCACCGGCCGCTTTTTTCTGGCCATTACGACCCGGAATACGGCCGTTGAGGTTTTCAATACCGCCACCGAAACCGTAGCCCGGCATCCCCATACCGCCGCCGTACTCAATGTGGTAACCGCGCGGGAAGTCAAGTTTCTTGTTATCGAGCCACCACGGTGTAAAGACGTGCATACCACCGACGCCGTCTTCGTTGTAGCGCTTACGGTCCATCAGGGCCGGAATAAACGCCGAGCGTGAGGCACCGGTTGAGTCATTCAGGTATTTACCGATTACGCCGCTGCTGTTGGCCAGACCGTTCGGGAAGCGCGACGATTTTGAGTTCAGGAGCAGACGGGCGGTTTCGCACGTACTGGCTGCCAGCATAACCGTTTTCGCCCGTACCGTTTTTTCCTGCATTGAGATGGTATCCACGTAGCTGACACCCGTAGCCAGACCGGTGTTCGGGTCGGTCAGTACTTCGCGTACCATCGCGTGGTTAATCAGCGACAGGTTGCCGGTTTTCATCGCAGGGATACACAATACCGACGATGATGAGAAGTCGGCGTAGGCCTGGCAAGCGCGACCACACTGGGCGCAGTAGAAGCACTGGCCACGGTCTTTGTTGATCGGTTTCGTCAGGATCGACAGACGCGACGGAATGACCGGAATGCCAATGCTGGTTGCTGCTTTCTTGAGCATCAGCTCGTGCAGACGCGGTTTCGGAGGAGGGAGGAAGAAGCCGTCCGGTTCGTTACGGATACCCTCTTTTGATCCGAAAATACCGACCAGTTTATCTACTGCGTCGTAGTACGGGCTGATGTCTTCGTAGCTGATCGGCCAGTCTTCACCAACACCCGTCAGACTACGCCGTTTAAAGTCGTCCGGCCCGAAACGCAGCGAAATACGGCCCCAGTGGTTCGTCCGTCCCCCAAGCATCCGTGACCGGAACCAGAAGAATTCAGTACCCTTGGCGGCTGTATAAGGTTCTCCGTCAATATCCCAGCCACCCCAGGCCGCATCAAAATCACCGAAAGGACGGGTTGTGCCCGCACCACGGCGAGGCGACTCATACGGCCACTTCAGCTGGGTAATATACTTAGGGTCAGCAGGGTCAAAATAGCCGCCTGCTTCCAGCAAAACTACTTTAGCGCCCGCTTTGGTAAGCTGGTAAGCGGCCATACCGCCACCTGCACCCGATCCGACGATGGCAACATCGTAAACAGTGGGCGCTTCTTTGATCTGGAACGTATTCATTAACGAAAGGTTTGAGTAAACGAATTGTCTGCTTCGTGGATGTATCCATTAAGCGTATGATCGTCGAAAAAACGACGCGAACATAGCTTATACTATTTATAAAGCAAAAATTATACGCTTTTTAACGGTTACGTTAGAAATGATGAAAAAGACTATCAAAATTAGTCATTCTGTAGTGGAAAAACTGCACGGATGTTTTACAAAAAATAAGGATAAAAAATAACGGAAAAATAAAATAATATCAGTCATAAATACGACTATGTTAATTTAAACAAATGCTTTAGATTTGATTCCTTAAATCTGTAACCTAATGCCTACATCTAAAACCCCCTTGATGACTTTTTTACGGCAGGCCTGGCGTCTGGCCGCTGCTGCCAATAAATCTGACTCCACTCCGGCCGATGAACTGATTGACCAGTTGAACGATGTCCGGAGCCGTCGCGCTTTTCTGCGGTCGTCGGGCCAGATGGCGTTAATGGCCGGTGGAATCAGTGCTCTGAATGCCTGCCGGACAACGATTGACCCTATTGCACCAACTCAGGCCGGTGCCGGACGGATCGGCACCAACACACCGAGTGTCGCCATTGTGGGCGGAGGTATTGCCGGTCTGATGGCCGCGCACACCTTTACCAAAAAAGGATTCACCAACTTTACCATTTACGAAGCGTCTGCCCGGACCGGCGGGCGGATCTACACTGCAAAAAATATCATGGCACCAGGCCTGACAACCGAGCTGGGCGGCGAGTTTATCGACAGCGGTCATCAGGATATGCTGAACCTGGCGCAGGAATTCGGCCTGACCCTGCTCGATACACAGGCATCGTCTGAACAGGCCTTGATTAAGGATGCGTATTATTTCAATGGCCGCCAATACGCACTGGCCGAAGTAGTGGCCGCTTTCCGGACGATTGCGTCGCGGATGGAGGCGGACATCAACAGCTTGCCGGATACGATTGATTATACTACCACCGGCGTTGCCAGGCAGCTCGATCAGTTATCAATATCAGCGTACTTGTCGCGCATCGGGGCAACGGGCCTGATTAAAGAGTTGCTGGAAGTCGCGTATGAAACCGAGTACGGACTGGCGGCCGATCAGCAGTCGTGCATTAACCTGTTGTTCCTGATTTCGACCGATACCCGCGGCGGCAAGTTCGATATTTTCGGCGACAGCGATGAACGCTATAAAATTGCCGGAGGTAACCAGCAGATCACCGACCGCCTGACCAATCTGTACCAGGATTCCATCGAAACCGGCTGTGTTTTGCAGGCCATTAATCAGTCAGGCAGTAAAATTGAGCTGCGGTTTGCAAATGCGCCTGCTGTCCGCGCCGACTTTGTATTGCTGACTTTACCGTTTACCAAACTCCGGCAGGTCGATATCAATGTGTCGTTACCCGCCGTTAAAAAGAATTCAATCAATAAGCTGGGATACGGTACCAACGCTAAGCTGATGCTGGGCTTTTCAAGCCGCCCGTGGCGCAGTCTGGGCTATTCCGGCTATGTGTTTTCGGATAACGGCCTGCAATCCGGTTGGGATAACAGTCAGTTGCAGGGCGGTTCAAACGGCGGTTATACGGTGTATCTGGGTGGTTCACGCGGCTCACAACTGGGAACGGGCTCCGTACAGTCGAAAGCGATCCAGTATCTGCCGTTGCTGAATCAGATTTTTCCGGGTGCAGTGCTGCGTTACAACGGCAATGCCGAACGTTTTCACTGGCCTACGCACCCCTACACACTGGGCAGCTACGCCTGCTACAAAACCGGCCAGTGGACCAGCATTGGCGGGGCCGAAACCGAGCCGGTCGGGCAGTTGTTTTTTGCCGGTGAACATTGCAGTGCCGATTATCAGGGATACATGAACGGCGGGGCCGAAACCGGCCGCAAGGCAGCGCGTGCCATCTGGCAACTAATCAAAGCCTGAAGCAAGTTGGTTGGTTGCAGGAAAGGCGTAACTTGCAGCCAACCTTTAACGCACGTATCTGTATGCTGTACCTCGCCAAAATTCTTGTCGGATTGGTTGCCGTTGAGCACCTCTATATTCTGTGGCTGGAAATGTTTGCCTGGACCACACGCGGTCCGAAAACGTTTCGCTCACTGCCCAAACACCTTTTTGAGCCGACCAAAGCACTTGCGGCAAATCAGGGACTCTACAACGGTTTTCTGTCGGCCGGGCTTATCTGGTCACTGCTGATCAGCGATCCGGTCTGGTCGGTAAACGTGGCGTATTTTTTTCTCGGCTGTGTGATTGTTGCCGGTGTATACGGGGCGCTGACGGCACAGAAGTCTATCTTTTTCGTGCAGGCCATGCCGGCAATCCTCGCAGTGCTGGCGGTTTGGCTGGCGCAATAAGGGGTAATGTCAGGCAGAATTGCACGGGCGTATTACGGGAATCATACATTGAGATGGCTGATGTGTGTATCTTTGCACCATGGCCCGAATTGGTACTGATATTGAGCTCGCTAAAGAGCTCTTAGAAAAAGGAAATGTTGTCGCGATTCCGACAGAGACGGTATACGGTCTGGCCGGAAATGCACTGAATGAAGATGCCGTTCTATCCATCTTTGAGGTAAAAAAACGACCTGCGTTTGATCCTCTGATTATTCATGTTGCTTCGCTGGAGCAGCTGTCGGCCTATGTTGAACCGATTCCGGAGCCTGCCCGTCGTCTGGCAGAGGCATTCTGGCCGGGGCCGCTGACCATACTGTTACCCAAAAAGAAAATTATCCCGGACCTGGTCACGTCGGGCCTGCCGACAGTCGCGGTGCGGATACCGGATCATCCGCTGACCCTGAGTCTGCTGAAAGCGCTGGATTTCCCGCTGGCGGCCCCGAGTGCTAACCCGTTCGGGTATATCAGCCCGACTACGGCTCAGCATGTGGCCGATCAGCTGGGCGACCAGATTCCGTACATTCTTGACGGTGGCGCCTGCGGTATCGGGCTCGAATCGACCATTGTTGGCTTCGAGGAGGATGGACCGGTAATTTACCGGTTAGGCGGTATGTCGGTGGAGCAGATTGAAAACGTAGTCGGTAAGGCTACGGTGCGGAGTCATTCTTCGTCGAATCCGAAAGCGCCCGGCATGCTGAGCAGCCATTATGCGCCGCGGAAACCGCTGGTGCTGTTACCGACGCACTACGCCAGTGACGGTTCGCTGTTATCGCTGGAAGGCCTCCGGGATGTCGGAGCGCTGGCCTTTAAACAACCGCTGCCGGGTATTCCTGCTGCCAATCAGCGCGTCCTGTCGCCGTCAGGCAATCTGGCCGAAGCGGCCAAAAATCTGTTTGCGTACCTGCGTGAACTGGACCAGCTCAACATCGAAATGATTTACGCCGAAGTCCTGCCCGACGATGGGCCGGGCCGGGCGATTAATGACCGGCTTAGCCGCGCCGCGGCGCGGTAGGGTTTAGTTGCGTTAACTTCCAGGAAGTTTTTGAACCGCCAGGCGGCCCTGTTCCTGGAAGTTAACGCAACTAAACCCTAAAAACTCCTTCCCTGCAACCCGCCGGTATGAACGGCGACGACGGTTGCGTCGGGTGGAAAAAAGCCGCTTCTGGCCAGATCATAGATGGCATACAGTAGTTTGCCGGTATAGACCTGTTCAAACAGAATACCGGTCCGGGCTTCAATTGTCCGGATGAAATCCAGCAGGGCAGGGGTGGTGCGGGCATAACCGCCGAAATGATAATCATACACTAATTCAGTGCGGGAAGGGACCGGCAACGCAAACGGAACCGTCGATTTAAGGGCCAGTACGCCCAATACCCGCGTCTGCGGAGGAGCGGCCAGGGCCATGCCGGTAATCGTGCCGCCGGTGCCGACTGCACTCATGATCACGTCCGGCGGGCTGCCGAGCTGTGTAATCACTTCCGGAATAATTTCGGCCGTACCGCGGATGGCCAGCTCGTTGGTGCCGCCTTCAGGTACGAGGTAAAAGTCCCCGTAACGGGCGTGGAGGGTGGCAATAAAGGCAGGGTCTTCTTTCCGGCGGTAGTCTTCCCGGCTCACAAACTGAAGGACCATCCCGCACGACTGACAAAAGCGCAGCGTCGGGTTCTGATCGGGCCGGAGCTCGTCGCCGCGGACAATGCCGATGGTCCGGAAGCCGGCCAGTTGACCGGCCGCTGCCGTAGCCGCCAGATGGTTCGAAAAAGCTCCGCCAAATGTCAGTAACGTACGGTGTCCCAGCTGCCGGGCTTCGGCCAGATTGTACTTTAGCTTCCGCCACTTATTCCCCGAAATCAGGGGGTGAATCAGGTCATCGCGCTTGAGATAGAGCCGGATAGGCACGGACTCCGGAAAAGGATCATAGAGCCGTTCGAGCGGGGGAGAGTTGCTAAAAAGGTCGGGCAACTGCCTGAGTTCGTCCATAAAACCGTAATTTTGCTGCTAATTAACAAGCAATGTGTGGTTCCGGCTGCACCTGCAAGACGGAATATTGTTCCGTTCTACCGGATTTTTTATGACAGAACATCTTGACGATTTCTCAGAAGAGGAAGAAGACGAATTATACGAACATCACCGGGTTGTCGTAGACAAAGGGCAGGCATTGATCCGGATTGACCGGTTTCTGATGGACCGGTTGCCGAATGCTACCCGTACTAAAATTCAGGCGGCCATTGATGCCGAGTCGGTAAGGGTCAACGGAAAGCTGACCAAAGCCAGCTACCGGATTAAGCCCGACGATGTAATTTCGATATCGTTGCCGCATCCGCCGCGGGATAATGAAGTTTTGCCGGAGAACATCCCGATTAACATTGTCTTTGAGGATGATGATCTGCTGGTCCTGAACAAACCGGCCGGTATGGTGGTGCATCCTGCCCACGGCAACTGGAGCGGTACGCTGGTCAATGCCCTCGTGTATCACTTTCAGAATCTGCCAACGACACGGAACGGGGTAATCCGTCCCGGACTGGTACACCGGATCGATAAAGACACTTCGGGTCTGATGGTAATTGCGAAAACCGAGTTTGCCATGACCTATCTGGCTAAACAGTTTTACGAGCACACCATCGAACGGACGTATCAGGCATTGGTATGGGGCGTACCGAAAGAACACGACGGGACGATAACGGGCTACATCGGCCGTAGTGTAAAAGACCGGAAAGTGCAGACAATTTACGATGACGAAACCAAGGGTAAGTGGTCGGTAACGCACTATAAGCTGCTGGAAATGCTCCAGTTTGTGTCCTTGATTCAGTGTAATCTGGAGACCGGCCGGACGCACCAGATCCGGGCGCATATGCGCCATATCGGTCATCCGCTGTTCAACGACGCGATGTATGGCGGCGATAAGGTGCTGCGTGGCAGTGTGAACGGGTCGTTTAAGGTGTTTGTCGAAAATGCCTTTGCGCTGATACCGCGTCAGGCGCTGCATGCCAAATCACTGGGCTTCATTCACCCGCAAACGCGTGAGTGGATGCAGTTCGATTCTGATTTGCCGGCTGATTTCACGGCAGCCCTCGAAAAATGGCGTAAACTGTACGCTTCGGCGCAACATTAGTGCGGTCTGCTCGCCGGATTCAGCTATTTTTGCAGCCTTTACATGAAAAGTAACTAACCCTAAAAAACAGCCATTTAGCGTATGATTTCAATTCGTCCCGGAGTAATAGAGGATATGCCTCAGGTCTTTGATCTGGTCATGGAGCTTGCCGTTTATGAACTGGCAGCCGACCAGGTATCGAACTCGCTGGAGCAGATGGTATTAGACGGTTTCGGCCCTCAGCCGTTGTTTCAGCTACTGGTCGCTGAAGATTCAGAAGCCAATAAGATTGTGGGCATTGCCCTGTATTACTTCCGGTACTCGACCTGGAAAGGCAAGCGGTTATACCTGGAAGATATCATTGTTACCGAGAGCCACCGCGGGTATGGCATCGGCAAAATGCTGCTCGACGCCACCATCAAAAAAGCGCGTGAGCTGAACTGTACCGGTATGATGTGGCAGGTACTCGACTGGAACGAGCCCGCCATCGGTTTCTACAAACAATTCGGTACCCGCTTCGACGACGGCTGGACCAACTGCCACCTGGATTTTTAAAGAGTGAATGAGTGAAAGAGCGAAAGAGTGTCGCCGTCCGTCCGGGCTGGTTGATACCGGTGAAACAAACGGTAACCGTTCCGGAAAAGGTTGCTTTTAATAGTATAGCGGGAGCGTTCAGATGATAAAATTTTGTCGCTCTTTCGCTCTTTCATTCTTTCGCCGCTGCGGCGGCCGCTCTTTGTTCTCTATCTTTGCACCATCGCAATTGTAAGCCATAGAATGACGGATCGTCAACGAAAAGTACTACGCATTGTCGGCTGGACCCTGTTGGGGCTGTTTTTGTTAGGAAGTGTGGGCGTCGGTATTGCCTATTCTAAGCGGGAAAGTCTGTTGCAGGTGGTCTTGGAAAGAGCCGTCAAAAAAGCAAAACGAGACTATAATCTGGATGTTAAAATCGGCTCAGCCCGGTTTACCGGATTATCGTCCGTTGCCTTTACGGGCATTTCTGTCGTACCGGCAGAACGGGACAGCCTTGCCCGCATCAACAAGGTAGAAGTCGGCCTCAGCCTGTGGCCGTTGATCTTCGGTAAGGTTGCCTTATCACACCTCGACCTCGAAAACGGCATGGTCCAGGTCATTCGCCGGGATTCGCTCACCAACATTGATTTTATTCTCCACCGCCGGAAACGGGATTCCACCGAAACAAGCAGTGACCGCCGCGCCGATTTATCGGATGTGGCTGAAAACCTGATCGATCAGGTATTGTCGAAAATTCCGAGCGATATGAACGTCCGGAATCTGGCGTTCCGCCTGACCGATAACGAAAAGCGCGTTTCGCTCCTGACCGAAACGGCCGTGATTGACAACGAAGATGTAACCTCGACGTTGCGGCTGAACGGCAATGAAGCGACATGGCACATAACCGGTACCGCTGACCCCGGCAGCCGTGAATATGATCTGGCTTTGTACGCGGATGGTAAACCGCTGGAGCTGAAATACCTCGAGGAAAAATTTAAACTGAAAGTACAGGCCGATACCGTGCGGGCAGAGCTGAACGATGTCGACCGGTCGGGGGGCGAATTTCACATGGAAGGGAAGGGGTCGGTGCGTAACCTGCGCATTAACCACCCGGCCATTGCCCGTACAGATGTCCTGGTACCGAGTGCAGCTATGGATGCCAATGTCTTTGTGGGAGAAAACTACGTCGGCGTTGACAGCTCATCGGTAATTTACCTGGGTGAAGTCAGTGCGCGGCCGTTTGTAAAATACACCATCTTTCCGACAAAAGTGTATGACTTACAGCTCCATACCGATGAAGTAGATGCACAATCGCTGTTCAATTCGTTTCCGCAGGGGCTCTTCGAATCCCTGGAAGGAATGCGGGTGTCGGGCAAGCTAAAGTATGATCTGGCCCTGCACCTGGATGCCGGAGAACCGGATTCGGTAAAATTCGATGCCGGTCTGACCCCGATTGATTTTAAGATTCTGCAAATGGGCGCGGTCGATTTCCGCCGGATCAACAACTCATTTATCTATACGCCCTACGAGAATGACAAGCCGGTGCGTGACATTATCATCGGGCCCGAAAACCCTGATTTTGTTCCGCTGACGGGGATATCGGACAACCTGAAAAATGCGGTACTGACGTCGGAAGACTTTAACTTCTTTACGCACAAGGGCTTTAATGAAAAGGCCTTCCGTGTCTCGATTGCCACCAATTTTAAGACGAAAAAATTCAAGCGCGGCGCCAGTACCATTTCGATGCAGCTGGTGAAAAACGCCTTCCTGAACCGCAACAAAACCCTCTCCCGCAAGGTAGAAGAAATTCTGATTGTGTGGTTGATCGAAAACCAGCGGCTGGTATCGAAAGAGCGGATGTATGAAGTCTACCTGAACTTTATTGAATGGGGTAAGAATATTTACGGCATCGGCGAAGCGGCCCGCTACTACTTCGGCAAGCACCCGTCGGAGCTGGATCTGGGCGAAAGTATTTTCCTCGCCTTTGTGATTCCGAGCCCGAAAAAGGCGCTGAACTGGTTCCAGCCGGATGGTTCGCTACAGGTACGCAACGTCCGCGGCTACTTCCGGATTATAGGTAAGATTATGGCCCGCCGCGGGTTGACAGAGCCCGACAGCGGTGCTTACGGGTTCTACAGCGTACGGTTGCGTGAAGGCCTGCGGCGTCAGATTATGCCGGCCGACAGTGCGGGTCTCGATAGTCTGATGACCGATCCGACGGACGAAGGTGGCGGGCTCGACGGCTTCTTTAAACGGCTTTTCAACGGCGACCGCGATAAGGAAAGCAATGAGGAAAGTGCTAAGCCCAAAGAAACTGTTCAGCAGGCGCAGGAAGAAGCAAATGTACCACTTTCACCAGCTGCGGATACGGTTAAAACGCGCCGTCAGCTCCGGCAGGAACGCCGGGAACGAAAACGCCGCGAACGGGACGAACGCAAAAACGCTGATCCCACGTCGGGCATACTGAATTGATTTTAACTCCCCGAAAGTTTTAAGGACGCCGGTATCAACATCCAGGAACAGGGCCGCCTGGCGGTTTAGAACTTCCTGGATGTTTTGTTTGCACCATTACCAAACCGCTTTTCCCTCGTCTTACCATTAAAAATGAATATGTGGTCGGGATTCAGGGATTATTTCGGACTTTCGAACCGGCAGGCGCGCGGTGCATTTGTACTGATTCTGCTGGCTGTTTTATTTCTGCTCATTACGTTTCTGTATCGTTTCAGAGAACCCGAACCACTGCCGGATACCACGGCTGCCGATCAGCGTACGCTGGATAGCCTGGTGGCGCTGATGGAACATGACGATAAACAGGCTTCTGCTTCCAGACGGTATCGCGATCATGACAACGGAAACCAAATGCATAGTGATCCTCCGGTTCGCCGGATGCCGCTTCATGCCTTTGATCCGAATCAGGTCAGTGTGGCGGAGTGGCAGGCCCTGGGCGCCCCCCGCTGGCTGGCTGAGCGGATTGAGAAATACCGGAGTCGGGGCGGGCAGTTCAGGAAAAAGGAAGATGTGCAGAAGATATACGATTTCCCGCCGGCGCTTTATCAGGAACTGGCGCCTTATATAACGCTCCCTGAACGCAGTACGGCTTCTGAGCACTATGCCACTAACCGGTCGTTTACCGATGAGGCCGGTAAGCGGTCTGAAAGCAGTAACCGGCCCGAACGCGCAAAACCGGCACCGGTACCGCCATTCGACATCAATACCGCAGACACACTTCAGCTTGCCGGCCTGAAAGGCATCGGTAATAAGCTCGCGAACCGGATTGTGAAATTCAGGGATGCACTGGGCGGATTTGTGTCAACGGAGCAGTACGGCGATATCTACGGGCTGGATTCACTGGCGCTGGCAGAACTCAGGAGTTTTGGCCATATCCGGTCGGCACCGAAAAAAATCAATATCAACACGGCATCGGCCGAAGAACTGGACCGGCATGTGTATCTGTCGCGGCGGCAGGCAGAGATTATTGTCAAATACCGGGAGCAGCACGGTGCGTTTGCATCGCCGGAGTCGCTGAAGCCCATCCGTATACTCGATGCGAGAACGATTGAGCGGCTAACACCCTATCTGGCGTTCTGATCACAAAAACGGCGCTCTGACAAAGGTCAAAAGCGCCGTTCTGTGCTCAGAAGTTTGGTTTCAGTAAATACTTATGGTAGAAATCGTCGATGACTTTAACCGCCTCGGTTGGGGTATCCACCAGATTGATCAGTTTCATATCCTCCGGATTGATGTTATGTTCCTGGCCGAGCATGACGTTCTCAATCCAGTCAATCAGGCCCTGCCAGTATGAACGGCCCACCAGTACAATCGGGAACCGCGCAATCTTCTTGGTCTGGATCAGCGTAATTGCTTCAAACAGCTCATCAAGCGTTCCCATACCGCCCGGCATCACAATAAATCCCTGGGCATATTTCACAAACATAACCTTGCGAACGAAAAAGAAATCAAAGTTGATGCTTTTGTCCGGATCAATGTAAATGTTGCTGAATTGCTCAAAAGGAAGTTTGATGTTCAGGCCAACGGATTTACCGCCCTGCTCAAAAGCGCCTTTATTTCCCGCCTCCATGATGCCGGGACCACCGCCTGTGATTACCCCATAGCCATGCCGCACGAGTTTCGCCGCGATTTCTTCCGCCATTTTATAGTATGGATTCTCGGCTTTGGTACGGGCTGAACCGAAAATCGAAACGCACGGGCCGATTTTTGCCAGTTTGTCAAATCCTTCCACGAATTCGGCCATCACCTTAAAAATAACCCAGGAATCGGCACTTTTTATCTCATTCCAGTCGCGGTCCTGAAATGCTTCCTTAATCCGTTGTTCGTCGGGGGTCAGCAGCAGTTCATCACGTTCCGGAAGTTGTTGCGAAATTTCTGTTGTGCTCTGAATTTCAGAGCGATACACGTTTTCTTTGGATTCCATAGTTGTTGGATTTAGTGTAGCGAAGAGCTGTCCGGAAGCCGGTCATCCTTCTGCTTTTCGTATGATTGTTTAAGCCCCCTACGGACACTTTTAGGAAAGAGGGGAATGTAATAACGTATTTTTATCGGAAATTTGTTCGTCAAACAATAGAAATACCGATAATATGGATATACGGATTGCCATTGGCTCAGACCATGCAGGGTTTGTATACAAAGAGTCTATTAAAAGCTGGTTACAGGAACAGGGTTATCAGGTAGAGGATTTCGGTACGTATTCTGCTGATTCGGCCGATTACGCTGATTTTGCCCATCCGGTAGCAAACGCGGTTGAGTCGGGTAGTGCACAGTGGGGCGTTCTGGTGTGCGGCAGCGGTCAGGGAGTGGCTATGACCGCCAACAAGCATCAGGGCATTCGGGCGGCGCTGGTCTGGAGTCCGGAGCTGGCTCCGTTAAGCCGTCAGCATAACAATGCGAATGTGATTTGTTTACCGGAGCGCTTTGTATCGCTTGAGACTGCCATTGAAAGCGTGCAGCTGTTTCTGGCTACCGAATTTGAGGGGGGGCGCCATGAGCGCCGTGTGGCAAAGATGAGTTGTTAACAGAACAGGGGGGCCTTTACCTGTACCTTCCAGGTACAGGTAAAGGCCCCCCTGATTTTATTTCCGCTGATAAACACCGGCCATGCCGGTTTTTTTATACCGTGCACCGAGAGCGGGCGCGCGCTGAAACAGCTTCCCGACGACATCAGCGCGGTCAATGATGTAAGCCGGCGGGTCCTGCCGGAAATGGTTATAGACGTTTATCACCGCGTCGTAATTGTCAAGGTTCTTCAGGTCATACTGGGCCAGGTTCCAGTTCAGATAAGGCGTAGCCGGCCGGTTGTCGTAATAGGCACTCAGGTCATCGCCGATCACCAGAATTTTCTGGTTTTTGATGCCACCCGGCAGCGGCGAAGGTTTTACCTGCAGGCTGGTTAACCGACCGGTGTCAATACCCGGCAAAAGTTGCAGGCCACCCTGATAAAAGACAAACATCATGGCTCCGAAAACGGCGGTAAAGAGTATTTCGGCCAGCCAGGCTTTCCGCATGTTCTGAAAGTAAAGCACCGCAAAAAATGCCATCGGCGGTACAAAGCTCAGAAACATCATCGGGGCCAGATACGGCATCAGAATAATGGTCAGCACCGCACCGAAGAACCACAATAGCATGATCTGCTGGCAGCGCTGCTGGAAGTTTACATACCGGTTATTGGTGTTGAACAAGCTGAAAAAGCCTAAAACGCCCATCGTCAGCGGTAAAAATAAGGAAGCCAGCAGTGACTGAAAATCGGATAGATCATACTGCCGCACCCGGAATACCGACGAAAGCAAGTTGCGGTTAAAGTCGTCGAGACTGTCGGTAAGGTAATAAAAGAAGACAGTAGCAGCGACCGGAAAGGCAAAACCGAACAGTAAAAGAGAGTGCTGCCGGAACGTGGCACCGGTGAAAAACAACAGCGAAAGCGCGGCCCAGAACACAAAAACGGTTGAAGGTAAATAGCAAAGCGCGGCCAGCCCGATGTAAATGCCCACTTCGAACACTTCGTCGGTAGCCCCTTGCCGGTCCATTTGCTTGATCAGCGTACCGAACGCCAGCAACAAAAAGCTGGTCGACAGCAGTACGGGTGACAGGGTCAGACAGTCGAAAGAGAGGTGGAGAAACAGCGCATAGATGAGCCCCGGCCAGAAACTACGGTCGGGAAACACGTCGCGGCTGTTCATAACGTAGTTAAAATAGCCGATCTGGAAAATAGCGATCAGGGTAGCCGCTACGTGATAAGCTCCCTGTGAGCGGCCGAAAACGGCGTCAATAAGCCAGTAAATCAGGGCCGAAAGCGGGCTGACACTGTCCCAGATATCACGGTATAACAAATACCCCTGACTCATCTGTTCTCCGACGAGCATCCAGTTTAGTTCCGGAATCAGTAGGGGCAAGGGTTTTAATACAAACGGTAACCGCATGGCAAACAATAACACCAGCAGGCTAACGTATTGATAAGGAGCGTACGAACGAAAAAAGCTAAGCAAAGCCAGTTAGCAGTTATGCGTGAAGCGCCGGGGCAACATTTCCTGTGGTTTGGTCCCGACTGTCATGCGAATTTACGCTAGTTTACGGCAGAATAAAAAAAGGTACGGATATTTGCAGTATCATTAGGTAAACAACCGGCCCTGAATCGTTGGCCGGCCGCGGCGGAACTATTGTCAGGGCAGCGGGTTATACAACAAACCCTGGTGAATGAATTGAAAATGGAATCGAAACGACAACAAAAAGTAGCACGGCAATTACAGAAAGACCTGAGTGAGATCTTTCAGCGTGATTTGTCGCATATGTTTACGGGGGCCTTTATCACTGTGACGAATGTCCGTGTATCGCCGGACCTGAGCGTTGCGCGGGTATACCTGAGTTTTCTGGCCGTAAAAGACAAGGAAGGATTGCTGGACACGATCCGGGAGAAAAGTAAAACCGTCCGCCAGCATCTGGGTGAGCGCGTTCGTCATCAGTTGCGGATTGTGCCTGATCTGACCTTTTTCATCGACGATACGGCAGAGTATGCCGAAAAGATGGAGAAGCTGTTTGCCGGCCTTGACATCCCGCCGGCTGATCCGGATGATGACGAAGAATAAGCCTGTCGCACCGGAGTGGCTGCTCCGAGACGGTACGCAGCCACTCCGGTGACAATCACACACAAACCATGAGTCTTCCTTTCTGGATTGCCAAACGTTATTTCTTCACGCGGAAAAAACGGAGTTTTATCAGCTGGTTGTCAGTACTGTCGATGCTGGGCGTAGGAGTCGGTACGATGGCGCTGGTCATCGTGTTATCGGTGTTTAACGGCATGGAAGAACTGAACCGGTCTATTTTTAAGACATTTGAGGCAGATCTGACCATTACGCCGGCAACCGGTAAACGTTTTACGTCGTCCCCGGCGTTGTGGGCCACGATGCAGAAAACCCCCGGGCTGGAGCTGATTACCCCCGTCATTCAGGACAATGCTCTGGCCCGTTATTCTGGGCGGCAAACGGTCGTGCGGGTGAAAGGGGTCGATAATTCGTATCTGAAGCGCCGTCAGCTGGATTCAGTGCTGGTCGAAGGCCGGTTTTATCTGTTGCGCAACGGGGTTAATTATGCCATTGTCGGTGACGGGGTGCGGCGGAATCTGGGGGTTTCTCCGGAAGATATTCTGACACCGCTGGAGCTGTGGTACCCCAATGCAAAGCCCGGACAAAAGACGCTGAATATGATGTCTGAAAATGCGTTTAATCAGCAATACCTGAACGTGTCGGGCGTGTTCTTCATTGAGGCGCAGTATGACAATTACGTCATTGCGCCGATTGGCGTTATCCGCGAACTGGTAGGGTATAGCCCCGACGAAATCAGCCGCGTTGAGATTCAGCTCAACGGTACTGTTGATGCAGAAGAGGCAAAAACTACGCTTCAGGATGTCCTGGGTAGTACTTTTCTGGTTCAGACCCGCGATGACCTGAACAAAGACCTCTTCCGCGCCATCCGGATTGAGAAGCTGTTTGTTACCCTCACGCTTGCCTTTATTATCCTGATTGCCTCGGTTAACATCTTTTTCTCACTGTCGATGCTGGTCATCGAGAAACAGGAAAATATCAAAACTCTTTTTGCCATGGGTGCTACCCGGCAACTGGTACGACGCATTTTCCTCGCCGAAGGCGTGATCGTGGCCATGACCGGTGCCGTAACGGGGTTGCTGCTTGGTTTGCTGATCTGTTATTTGCAGGAACAGTTTGGCTTCGTAAAATTTGGTACACAGCAAACGGTCATCGACGCCTATCCGGTCAAAATCGAATGGGGCGACCTGGCTGTTACCGGCATCGTCGTTACGATGTTCACCATCCTGACGTCCTGGTTTCCGGCCCAGCGCGCGGCCAATATCAAGTTTAGATAAAGAGTGAAAGATAGAAAGAGCGAAAGAGCGGCTGCCGCCTATAGACAGGCGTAAGCACACTCTTTCACTCGTTACCTCTTTCACTCTTTACTTTTCCACCGTATGGTTGCAGGTGGTGACGATGTCGAACCAGTATTGGCCGATGACAGACGCAACATGGGTCAGCTGCTGGAATGTGGCCGGCTTCGTGATAAAGCTGTTGGCGCCGTTGAGGTACGACAGTTCAATATCAGGCGACGCGTCTGACGTGGTCATGATAATGATCGGAATGTGCCGCCATGCCGGATTCTGCTTGATTACTTTCAAGGCATTACGACCATCGAGCCGCGGCATATTTAAATCCAGCAGAATCAGGTCCGGCAACTGCCGGTTAAAGGCTTCTTCCTGGTCAAAATCGCTTAAAAAATCCAGTAGTTCTTCGCCATTGTCGACAGTTGATACCTGGCAATTCGTAAACTGACGCTGAAAGGCTTCCTTGATCAGAAACCGGTCATCTTCATCGTCGTCAGCTAACAGGATATGAATAAACCTCGTTTGGAATGGGGCTATCATACGCTTGTAATGGTTGTTGATATTCGGGTAAAATAATAATAAAAACAGCCCCCTGACCGGGCTGGCTGATAGCAGTAATGTGTCCCTTGTGGGTTTGAATCACCCGTTTGCAGATGGCCAGCCCGATACCGGTACCCTCATACGTGGTCTTGCTGTGCAGCCGCTGGAATATCTGAAAGATGTGGGTTAAGTATTTTTCATCGAAACCGATCCCGTTATCTGAGACCATAATCCGGGTATAGGCCTGACCGGATACCAGCTCCGGATACAGATTACCGTCGATGGATTCGGCCTTAATCTGAACGCGGGGCGCAACGCCGGGTCTGATAAATTTAAGCGCGTTGGCGATCAGATTGGTAAAAAGCTGCTCAATCTGAAACGGGATTCCCTTGATCACCGGCAGGTCACCGACGTCAACCTTTGCATTCATCCCTTTAATCTGGAGCTCCTTATCGGCCAGAATCCGGCGGACGAGGTCATTGAGGCGGATGATTTTCTGTTCACTGCCTAAGCCGGCCGATAACCGTGAGAAATGCAGTAAGTCCTTGATCATCTTCGACATCCGTTCGGCCGACTGCATGATTTTACTCATGTACTCACCCGTCTCCGCATCCGCTGACTGCTGGCTGCGCTGTTGCAGGATACTGCCGAACGACTGAATTTTCCGGAGCGGCTCCTGCAGGTCATGGGAGGCAACAAACGCAAACCGTTCCAGTTCTTCGTTGGAAGTCTCCAACTGCTGGATTTTTGCTTTCAGTTCGGCTTCATATCCCCGTAACTGATCTTCGACACGCTGCCGTTGGGTAAGTTCGGCTTCCAGTACATTATAAGAGACGATCAGGACAATAAACGTCAGTACGGACAGCAGCAGAATAATAATAAGTGTCGTATTAAAGGACTCATTAGCCTGCTGGTCGTGGGTTTGGGTGAGCGCCCGTTCGGCACTGATCATCATGGCGACCAGGCGGCGGGCGTCGTCCATCCGCATTTTTCCCAGCAGAAGATAGCTTTTAACCTGCGTCCAGTTCGCACGCGTAGGCGACAGGCCGATCAGCTGATCGGTGCGGTAGATGTTGGCCTGTACCAGCTTGCCTAACGAGTCAACCCGCTGTTTCTGCGTCGGATCATCAACCAGCAGCTCATTAAGGTGTTTCAGACGTTTAGGTAACTGGAGCAAAGCCGCATTGCGCGGTTCGAGGTAAATTGAATCCTGTGTGAGCACAAAGCCACGGGCTCCTGTTTCTACATCTTTCAGTTGCGAAATGAGTTCGTTAAGATCATTAATCACAACGTCAGTCCGGCGGCTCAGCGAATTATCCTCACTATGACGGTTATAGCTATAAAACGATAGCCCGAACCCCACCGCTATGAGCAGCATGGCCGTAATAAAGCCAATCGCAATACGTTGCCTGGCCTGATCCGGCAGGTAGCGTGTTAAAGCCTTCATAGCGTTTGTGAGTCAATTACTGATGGAACCGAAGCGTCCAACAACAAATTTTGGGTAATTAATGTAATATCCCGTTAACAAATTTGCTGAATTTACTTAATGGTTTCAAGTACGAGGTTATGATTTGTATAGATACAAATATCGGCGGCAATGTGCAGGCTTTCGCGTACCATGTCTTCCGCCGTTAAATGCGTCGCGTGTTTTTTGAGTGCAAGGGCTGCCGACTGGGCGTAGGTACCGCCGGAACCGATAGCGGCCACATCGTGATCGGGTTCCAGTACATCGCCTGTTCCCGAAATAATCAGCAGGTCATCTTTCGAGGCAACGATCATCATCGCTTCGAGGCGGCGCAGGTAACGATCCGTCCGCCAGTCTTTGGCCAGTTCAATGGCGGCGCGTTTCAGGTTGCCGCCGAAGGCATTGAGTTTTTCTTCAAACCGTTCGATCAGGGTAAAGGCATCGGCTGTAGAGCCGGCAAATCCTGCCAGTACTTTTCCGTTTAACAGACTTCTTACTTTACGAACGTTGCTTTTAGCAATTGTATTGCCCATGGTGGCTTGCCCATCGGCTCCGAGAGCGATTTGTCCGTTATGCCGGATACCGACTACGGTAGTTGCGTGAATTGTTGTCATGGTAGACAGACAACGGAAGATGCGCTTAATAAGTTGCGTCGGGCCGTGTATGCGTTTAACGGGATAACCGGTTAGGTCCGTGCGGTCATTGCCGCCACAAAAAAAGCCAGATCCGTAACGAATCTGGCTTCTGATATACTGACTGGCTACCGGTTTACACCAGCATCCGCATCGGATCTTCGAGCAATTGTTTGAACGTTTGCAGGAAGGCCGCGCCCGAAGCACCGTCTACCACGCGGTGGTCGCATGACAGCGTTACTTTCATGACGTTGGTTGGTTTCGGGGTATCACCGTCGAAAATAACCGTTTGTTTGATACCGCCGATGGCCATGATGCAGGCATCCGGCGGGTTGATGATGGCCGTGAACTCGTCGATGCCGAACATGCCCAGGTTCGAGATTGAGAAGGTGCTGCCTTCCCAGTCTTTCGGCTGAAGCTTACGTTCTTTGGCTTTGCCTGCGAGGTCTTTCACCTCACCGGCAATGGTCGACAGGGTTTTCTGGTCGGCGTTCCGCACAACCGGTACGAGCAATCCTTCGTCGACGGCTACCGCCACGCCGATGTTGACGTACTTGTAGCGGCGGATTTTGTCGCCCAGCCATGACGAGTTGATCGCAGGGTGTTGTTTCAGGGCCAGAGCGGCTGCTTTGATCACAAAGTCGTTGAACGATACTTTGGCCGGAGCAACCTGGTTTACTTTGCCACGCAGGTCGATTGCCTTGTCCATATTGATTTCCATGGTCAGGTAGAAGTGCGGAGCCGTAAACAGACTTTCGCTCAGACGACGGGCAATGGTTTTCCGCATCTGCGTAACCGGCAGGTCTTCGTACTCGCCGGCCGGTGCAGGAGCGGCAACCGGAGCCGGTGCTGAGGCCGGAGCCGCCGGTGCAGGAGCAGCGGCAGGCTGGGCAGCGGCCGGAGCCGGAGCAGCCGATGGCTTGAAGCCTTCAATATCAGCTTTTACGATACGGCCTTCCGGACCAGAGCCTTTTACCTGCTTCAGGTCAATGCCTTTTTGCTCGGCAATGGCTTTTGCCAGCGGCGATGCTTTCACCCGACCATCCCCATTGTCTGAGGCGGTAGCCGGAGCGGCGGCCGGAGCAGCTGCTTCTGCTTTCGGTGCTTCGGCGGCGGCGGGTGCAGGCGCGCTGCTACCGTTCAGTAAGGCCTGATAGTTGGCACCTTTTTCACCGATCACGGCGATTACGGCGTCAACGGCTACTGATTCACCTTCTTTCACACCCACATACAACAGCGTACCTTCTTCGTAGGCTTCCAGGTCCATTGTCGCCTTGTCGGTTTCAACTTCGGCCAGAATATCGCCCGATTTTACGGTATCGCCTTCTTTTTTGTGCCACGCTACGATGGTCCCTTCGGTCATCGTATCACTCATTTTCGGCATCCGGATAACCGTCGCATTGACGTCTTCGGCCGGAGCAGCAGGCGCTGCGGGAGCCGGAGCGGCTTCTGCTTTCGGCGCTTCAGCAGCCGGAGCGGGTGCTGGTTCGGCGGCCGGTGCCTGGCTTCCGCCTGATTCACCGTTCAGCAGCGCCTTGTAATCTTCGCCGTCGGCGCCGATTACCGCAATCACAGCGTCGATAGGCACGGCCTGCCCTTTTTCAACGCCGATGTATAATAACGTACCTTCTTCGTACGACTCAAGGTCCATTGTGGCTTTGTCGGTCTCAACTTCGGCCAGAATATCGCCTGATTTTACTTTGTCGCCCACTTTTTTATGCCATTCGGCAATGACACCCTCGGTCATGGTGTCGCTCATTTTGGGCATCCGGATTAGTTCAGCCATAATAGGATGTGTATCGGATTGGTCAGTTAGGCTTCAATAAACGTTCAAAATTAGCGGAAAGCCGGGAATCTTTACTAACGTCTATAAAGATTCGGTTGAGTATTTCTCCTATATTCGGGATAAGTTTCTAAACCAATTCCTATAATGTCTAATTTAAATACCACCGTCAATAAAACACATACCTATGATGCCATTGTGATCGGCTCCGGCATCAGTGGCGGATGGGCAGCTAAAGAGCTTTGCGAAAAGGGATTAAAGACACTTGTGCTCGAACGGGGCCGTATGGTAAACCACGTCGAAGACTACCCGACGGCCAATCTGGAACACTGGGAATTTCCGCATCGCGGCGCCCTTACCGACGAAGATAAACAGGCGTATCACATCCAGACCCGGAGCGGGTTTGTGAACGAAACTAACAAGCATTTTTTTAATAACGACCTCGATGCACCCTATACCGAAACCAAACGGTTCGACTGGATACGGGGCAACCAGGTAGGCGGGCGCTCACTGATGTGGGGCAAGCAGTGTTACCGCTGGAGCGACCTTGATTTTGAGGCGAATGCCAAAGAAGGGATCGCCATTGACTGGCCGATCCGGTACAAGGATATTGAGCCCTGGTACACCTACGCCGAGAAGTTTGTCGGCATCAGCGGCGAAAAGCTGGGGCTGTCCCATTTGCCCGACGGCTATTTCCTGCCGCCGATGGAAATGAACTGCCTCGAAAAGCACGTCCGCAAAGAAATAGAACGCAAATTCAATGGTCGTCACATGACGGTTGGCCGGGTGGCGCACCTGACCGAACCGCAGCCGTGGCACCTCGAACTGGGCCGCGCGCAGTGTCAGTACCGCAACCGTTGTTCGCGCGGATGCCCGTACGGGGCCTATTTCAGCAGTAATGCCGCGACGCTGCCGGCCGCGAACCTGACCAAAAATCTGACCGTACGGCCGGGCTCGGCGGTGCATTCCATTATTTTCGACGAAAAAACGCAGCGCGCCACCGGCGTCCGGATTGTGGATACCGAAAGCAAGGAAATGGTCGAGTTTTATGCAAAAATCATTTTCTGTAACGCCTCAACGCTCGGCACAACCAGCATCCTGCTCAACTCAACCTCAAACCGGTTCCCGAACGGGATGGGCAACGACAGCGGCGAATTGGGCCATAACCTGATGGATCACCATTACCGCCTCGGCGCGATGGGCGGCTACGAGGGCTTTGCGGATCAGTATTACAAAGGCCGCCGGCCAAACGGTATTTTTATCCCGCGTTTCCGCAATCTCGACGACGCTACCCGCACCGACAAGTTCCTGCGCGGTTACGACTACCAGGGCGCGGCCGGGCGTGGTAACTGGGGTCGCGGCGTTAATACCGAAGGCGTTGGCGGCGCGTTCAAAGACGCACTGCTCGATCCGGGTGGGTGGGGCATGTCGCTCGTGGGTTTCGGCGAGTGCCTGCCGTACCATGAAAACCACGTAACCCTCAACCAGGATAAAAAGGACAAGTGGGGGTTGCCGACGCTGACCATCGACGCAGAGTTTAAGGATAACGAAATGAAAATGCGGGAGCAGATCAAGGCCGATGCCGTTGAGATGCTCGAAGCAGCCGGCCTGAAAAACGTGACGCCGTTTGATTATTCCGGCGGCATCGGGGTGGGTGTCCATGAAATGGGAACTGCCCGTATGGGACGTGATCCGAAAACATCGGTGCTGAACGGCAACAACCAGATTCATGCCGTGCCCAATGTGTTTGTCACCGACGGCGCCTGCATGACCTCATCGTCGTGTGTGAATCCGTCGATCACGTACATGGCTCTGACCGCCCGCGCCGTCGATTTCGCCATAAACGAGAGAAAGAAAGGGAATATGTAATTATCTAAAGAGCGACCGTCGCGCGGCGACAGACAGAAAGAGTGAAAGAGCGTTGGTTAATCAGCTTTCACTTTATGCATTGCAGTAGTTCACCGCGCGGCGACCGCTCTTCATCTCTATCACTCATTCACTCTTTAAAAAGCCATGCAACGAAGAGAAGCACTTAAACATACCGCGTTATTTTTTGGCTATGCCGTATCGACAGCGGCGTTGACCGAAACTTTTGTGGCCTGTTCGCGGGAGGCCAAACTCGACTGGAAACCGGAGTTTCTGTCGGCCAATCAGGCAAATACGGTGGCTGAAATGGCCGAGACCATTCTGCCGAAAACCAAAACGCCGGGGGCCAAAGAGCTGGGTGTCCCGCAGTTTGTCGATAAAATGGTAAAAGACCTGCTGTCGAAAGAAGAGCAGGAAGATTTTCTGGCCGGTCTGGAAAAGGTAGACGATACCAGTAAGGACGTATACGGAAAGGCGTTCACGGAGCTGACGACCCAGCAACGCGAAGAGTTGTTGCTGAAACTGGATAAGGAAGCGGCCAAACTCCCGCCGTCGGTATGGGGAATCCGGCTGGCACCCCCCGGTCCAACGGCTTTTTTCCGCCGGCTCAAAGAGTTGACGTTGCTGGGGTATTATACCTCACAAAAAGTGGGCAAGGAGATTCTGAGTTTTGATCCGCTGCCGGGTGGATTTACGGCCTGCATGCCGCTGGCAGAGGTAGGCCACGCCTGGAATGAGTAGAAAAGAGTGGTGGCACGACCGCCAGGCGGCCCTGTCTAAATCGTGCCACCACTACAGGTTCTTTACTTTACTTGCAGTTCCGCGACGACCGGCAGGTGGTCGGAGGCGTATTGCTCGTCGATGACGCGGGTCGAAAGGGGCTTCACGCGGCCGTCGTTGCTGAACATGATAAAGTCGATGGCACGGTTCGGCTTTTCGACCGGAATTGTGGGTTTACAGTCCTGGCAACTGCGGGTAAACCGCTGCTCCAGTTGCCGGACTACCTTACTGTCGGCCAAGGCGTTGAAATCGCCGCCGAGGATAACCGGCAGGGTAGAACCCTCCAGGTGTTTCAGAATCAGGTCAGCCTGCGTGAGCCGGTTGGCTTCCTTCAAGTCGAGGTGGGTGCAGGCAAAGATGAGTTTCTGCCCGCGTCCGGCATCCACCGTAATCGTAGCCAGCGTCCGGATTTCGCCCCCGATGGCCGGGTCAACCGGCAGAATAATGCGCGACGAATCCACAATCGGGAATTTCGACAGGACCGCAACCCCGTAGTCCCCGCCCTGGTGGTCGATTGCTTTCGAAAAGTAGGCGTGCATGCCCGTCAGCCGCGCCAGTTCCCGGGCCTGATGCAACCCCTTCCCCGACCGTTCGGTGTTGACATCAACCTCCTGTAAGGCTACCAGATCGGGCTTCTCCTTGTTAATCACCCGCGCAATGGCTTCCATGTCGATTTTAGCACCGGCCGACGGTGGGTTGCAATGGTGAATGTTGTAGGTCATCACGGTAATCCGCTTTGTTTTAGCGGGTGCCTCAAACGTACAGGCAATGGCCAGCGAGGGCAGGAGAGCAATCAGGAAAAGAAAAAAAGAAATACGATTGAGCATATTGGTTTCGGTAAAAGTTAACTGCGGGATTTACGGGGCAGGCTGTATTTGCCGACCACTTCGCCGTCGTCGCGGACCATCGTCATGGTCAGGTTTTTGGTCGTCGCGTGCAATTTAATTAAGGTCCGGTTCCCTTCCAGCGGGCCACCACCGATCACAATCGGAAAATTGTGGTTACTGTCGGGGTCATGCGTGCCGTATTTATGCGTGTGCCCCGAAATCTGGAGGTCGATGCCGGCCTTATTCAGTAGCGGGCCGAACACCTCGCGGCAGTGGGTCGGGCCGTGCCAGTCGCCCGAATGGTAGGGCGGAATGTGAATCAGCACCACGCGGAACGGGGCTTTTTTGAATTCCGGACTGTCGATTTCCCTGGCCAGCCATTTCTGCTGGGTTTCGCGGTAGCGGTCAAAAGCCGATAACCCGCCGTATTCAACGCTGTTATCGGCTTTGTCTTCGCCCGAATCGATCACCACAAACCGCACCGGTCCCTGCGTAAAGGCATAGTAATACTTATTGTCGGGATAACCGAAGTAGGCCGGCAACTGGCGTGAAAAACTGCCCCTACACTCGTGGTTGCCCTGCGTGAGCAGAAACGGTATTTCGCTGGCAAACACCTCGACCGCCGGTTTCAGCAGGTGATCAATCAATTGTTCTTCGCTTGAGATCCAGTCGAAGCAGTCGCCGTTGAAGACCACAAAATCGAAGTCGCGTTTGTTGCCGGTATAGCCGTGGCGGTAAAGCAACTGCGGAATCGTCTGCGGCCTGTCGTGAATATCGTTCATGATGACCAGCTTTACCTCTTCCTGATTCTCCGACGGGGTTTTAAATCCGTACATCGGGCTGCTGATCGTCTCGCCGAATTCAACTTTCGAGCCTTTGTATCCCAGCACCTCGGTCGAGACGATCCTGTATTTATGCTCCGTGCCGGGCTTCAGGCCGGTCAGCGTAATTTTATTGATGCGGTTATTGGCTTCAATCAACCCGTTCACATACCCGAACTCGCGTTTAGAGGTATAGGTACCGGCCCCGTATTCGACCCAGCTAAAGCAGTTTTTGCTGGTAATCCACATAACGGTTGCTTCGTCCGGGCCGATACGTTGCAGATAAGGCCCGGCGATAAACTGATTTTTTTCGTCGGCAGCCGGAGCTGCGGCAGCCGAAGCTGCGCCGGCCAGGGTACCGGTAACCGGCAACAGGCTCAGCGCCCCCGCCTGCGACATTTTCTGTAAAAAAGCGCGTCTGTCAGAATGCATAACTGTATGGGCGACCCCACGTGGTCGCCCGTTTTGATGTTAGATAATTGCCCGTTACAGTTATTCCCAATTCGGGTTTTGGGTCAGGTTCGGGTTCAGCAGGCGTTCCTGTTTCGGGATCGGATACAGGTAATCGCGGGCTTCGTTGAACTTCTTCGTAATATGGCCATTTACCACGATGTTACCACCCTTATTGCCGTTTTCGAGCTGAATTTCACTGCCGAGTTTCAGCAGCTGCGCCCCGGGAGCGGTTGGTTTGGTGCCTTCGTAAATCACCAGGTCAACTTTGCCGTTTTTGTCGAGGTCATAACTGCCCGGCCCCGGAAAATACATACCCTTAAACTGCTTCGTCAGCAGCTGCCCTTCCTTCCAGCGAATCAGGTCGTCCCAGCGGAAGAAGTTTTCCATCACCAGCTCAATCCGGCGTTCGCGGCGGATTTCCAGAATAACGCCCTGATTGCTGCCTTTAACCTGCGTATACTGGGCCACCAGATACGGATCGGGCTGGGCATTGGCTTTGGCCAGGTCGATGGTTGGCATGCCCACCCGGTCACGGATTGGTTTGATAGAGCGGTCGAGGTCGGATTGCGTAAGTGTTCCCCGCTCGGCTTTGGCTTCGGCAAAGTTCAGCAGCACCTCGGCATACCGGAAGATCGGCATGTCAGTAATGTCCTTGTTGAAGGTATCCCACTTCGGGGTTGAGACAAACTTAATCAGTTGGTAACCCGTTACGGTCGCGCCAAATTCGGGCACGAGCGGCGTAGTTTCGCCGATACGGGTGTAGCCCGGCGTCCGGATGGTCTGGGTCAGGCGCGGGTCACGGTTCTGCACTTCGTCGTAAAACTGCATCGTTTCGTAGCCTTTGATGTCGGTAAACCGGGAGCCATCGGCCATGAGGTAGCTGTTCACCAGTTTCTTTTCAAGGCCCGGCTTTCCGTACGACGCCGTCATGGTGTAATAATTCAGGTTGTGATAGGTCTGGAGTTCATCGCTGAAGTCGCGGGCCAGAATTACCTCGTCCGGAATGGCATTGTCCGACGAAAACAGTTTCAGGTAAGCGGTTGTCGGTGTGGCCTTGTAGATGGTATAACCGCTGCTTTTGATCAGTTCGTCGGAAGCGGCGATGGCATCATCCAGAAACTTATCGGCGTTGGGCAGGCTAAACTCGGGATGGTATTTCCGGAACGTACCTTCAAACAGCGCGATACGTGATTTCAGAGCCAGCGCCGTCCATTTGGTGACGGTATTCAGTTGCCGGGATGCGTCGAGGTTGGCAATGGCATAGTTGATGTCGGCCATCACTGAATCCATCACCATCGCGCGCGGATCGCGGGCTTTGGTCAGCAGGTCCTGGTCATTGGTTTCGATAGGGCGGGAGTACCAGGGCACATCGCCGAACCGTTTCACCATGCCGAAATAAAAATAGGCCCGGAAAAAACGCGCCAGCCCGTTGTATTTGGCAACGGCTTTGGCATCAGGACATTTCTTTGAGTTTTCGAGGAAATAGTTGATGTTCCGGAGCGTCCCCCAGCTCCAGCCGCCGCCGCTTGTCGGCACCACGCGGGTACCCTGAAGCTCGTCGCGGAGGCTGTTCTTCACCACATTATCTACATCTTCGTTATACACATCCTCGGCCGACGGCAGGGCATTGTAGAACGAATTGGTATAGAGCAGCAGGTCGTTTTCGGTCTTGAAAAACGTTTCCGGCGAGATGGCGTCCTGCGGCAACAAGTCCAGATTACACGATGCCAGGCAAAGGGTAAGGACGAAAAGACTGATTATTTTTTTCATGATCGTGAGAGTTAGAACGTCAGGTTAAGGCCGGCCGAGAACGTTTTAGAGAACGGATAGGTCCGGCCGTTGGTGCCGTCGCCGTCGATTTGTTCAGGATCGATGTATTTTGTTCGTAACGGCGTATAAGTGAGCAGGTTTTCGCCGCTGACATAGACCCGCAGGCGCGGAATCCGCACTTTTTTCGACATCCGCTCCGGCAGGGTATAGCCGAGAACCACGTTTTTCAGACGCAGGTAACCCACGTTTTGCATGTACCGGTTGTTGACCGCGTTCAGGTCGCCGCCGCCGTTGAGCGCTGTGTAGCCGCGCAGGATCGGGAAATACGCGTCCGGATTTTCGGGTGTCCAGACATCATCGGCGAATTTCTCCGGAATAAATGAGTAGTACGGCCGCGAATAAGGCCCCCAGAATTTATCGGCGTTGTTGCCGGGATACCAGCTTTTCTTCAGAATGCCCTGCGCCAGCAGCGACAGGTCAAAACCGTTCCATGAGCCGCCGAGGCTGATGCCGTAGCGATAGCGGGCGCGGCTGTTGCCGATGATCCGCAGGTCACCGTGATCATCGAGCGTATTGGCGCCCTGATCAATCTTACCGTTGCCGTCGAGGTCGACAAATTTCAGGTCGCCGGCCTGGATTTTGCTCCAGTCGCCGGGAGCGCTCAGTCGCTGCTTATTTACCAGCGTCTGGTCAACCGGATAGCTTTGGGCTTCTTCATTGGTCTGGAAATAACCGTCGATGGTGTAGCCCCAGATCTCACCGATTACCTGACCTACGTAGCGGTTTGACAGAATTTTGTTCGGGTTATCGAATTTGGTGATCACCGACTTAGAATCTGATACTACCAGCGCGGCATTGTACTGAAACGGTTTGTTGGCCAGTTTAAACTGATCACGCCACGACAGGGCCAGTTCAAAACCTTTGGTTTGCAGGTCACCCGCATTCTGGGTTGGTACCGATGCCCCGTAGACCGACGGCAATACCTGCCCCGGCACGAGCATATCGGTTGTATTCCGTACGTAAGCATCTACGGACAGGTTCAGCCGGTTGGTCAGGAAAACCGCATCCAGACCAAAGTTGGTTGTCGTTGCCTTCTCCCACGTCAGACCCGGCGAAATCGGGTTCGGGCTGTTGACATAAAATAGTTTCTGACCGCCGTTGATCCAGCCTGACTGGGCCGTTGGCATGGTAGCGATGTACGGATAGAAGCTCGATGAATTGGTGTTCGACGGCAACTGGTTGCCCAGCGTTCCATATGACGCGCGGAATTTCAGGTTGTTGACCACAGACCGCAACGGCGAGAAAAATTCCTCGTCGCTGATCCGCCAGCCGGCCGATACCGACGGAAAGAAGCCATAGCGGCGGCCTTCGCCGAAGCGTGACGTACCGTCGTAGCGGCCGTTTACTTCCAGCAGGTATTTGCCGAGGTAATCATAATTGACCCGGAAAAAGGCCCCGAACAGCGAATACTGGTAGGAGTCGCCGCCCGAAAGCTGCTCGCCGGTGCCCAGATTGAGGTCGTTCAGGCTTTCCGACAGCAGGTTCTTGCGGGCACCGAACAGGCGCTGATGCTTCTTTGTTTCGTAATTAATACCGGCCGTCGCACCCACATAGTGTTTGCCGAACGTGTGGTTGTACGACGTAAAGACGTTGGTCGACATTGTCGGGTCGAACCACATGGTTTTTTTCAGCTGATCGACGTTGTAGTTCGGCACCGTCGCCAGAATACCCGGCTGCACCGAATACTGTGCCACGGCCGACCGGTACCAGTCGTCGGCGATGTAGAACGAGTAAGAGTGATTAGCCACCAGATTCCAGTTCTTCATGAAATCAATCGTAACCGAGTTGATGGTCGTCAGCTCATGGACTTTCTTTTCGCCACCGGCAACACCTTTGAGCAGGTTAGCAAACAGACCGTCACCGATTGAGTAGTTGTTTTTCAGGGTGTTATACGTGGCGGTTCCGTCGGGGTTCAGTGGGGCATAAGCCGGTAAGGCGTGCACCGTAATGGCCACAAAGTTGGCATTGGCACCGCCTTCGAGGCCGGGATACGCATATTTTGAATCAAAGTACTGGGTGTTGTTGCTGACCTTCAGCCACGGCGTTAGCTGGGCATTGATCTTACTGCGCAGCGTATACGACTGAAATTTATCGGTGTTGGTGCGCATGATGCCGTCTTTGCCAAAATACGAGCCTGACAAAAAGTAGTTGACTTTATCGGTACCGCCCGACATGTTCAGGTTGTGCTGCTGCGACGGCTGCGACATGTTAAAAATCGTGTTCCACCAGTCGTAGTTGCCGTAGTAATTGTAAATATCTTTGCCGTTTACGTTTTTAACGACCACCCACGGCCGTGCCGGATTTTCGGTTTTGTCGTAGCGGCGGGCTTCTAGTTCTTTATAATCCTCTTCGGAGTAACGGGTGTAGCTGTTACCGGTCGCGCGGATAAAGGCTTCGTCGTTCAGCCGGACCGACTCATAACCGTTGGTCATAAACTTTGTGCTGACGGTCGGTGTCGACCAGCCGAAGTTGTTGGTGTAGGTAACGCTGGTTTTGCCGTTTTTCGCCGTTTTGGTCGTAACCAGAATCACCCCGAACGCACCCCGCGCCCCGTAAATAGCCGAGGCGGCGGCATCCTTCAGTACCGATACCGTTTCGACGTCGGCCGGGTTAATCCGGTTAATGTCGCCCGGTACCCCGTCGATCAGCACAAGCGGGCCGCCGCCGTTGATCGAGGTTTCGCCACGAACGTTCAGGCTGCCGCCCTGGCCCGGCTGTCCGGTGCTGAACGTAATGTTCAGGTTCGGGACCATGCCTTGCAGAATCTGTGACATGTTGTTGACGGGCCGGTTTTCAAGGTCTTTGGCCTGTACCTGCGATACGGCTCCGGTCAGGTTTACCTTTTTCTGCGTACCGTAACCAACCACCACCACTTCGCTCAGGGCGCTGCTTGATTCCTTCATCGCGACGGTAATATTACTCTGGCTGCTGCTCACCGGCATTTCCATCGGCTCGTAACCGATGAATGAAAACGTGAGGGTCACGGCTCCGCCTTCGGGAATGTTGAGTGAAAAACTGCCGTCGGCGCCCGTAGTGGTACCGCGCGTTGTGCCTTTAATCACGATGCTGACGCCCGGCAAGGGCTGATTGGTGTTGTTATCGCGCACTACACCCGTCACAAGGCGCTGCGGCTGTTGCGGCGCCATGATGCGGGTATTGAGTTGCAGCGACGGGAAAGACAGCAGACTGCTGTGGGCGTTTCCCTTCCGGAGCACAATCTGACCGTTAACCACCTCCCAGGCAACATCCATCGATGCAAACAGCCGTTGCAGTACACTGGACAGGCGTTCGTTACGGGCGTTAATCGAGATGTGTTTATCGGCACCAATGACTCGCGGACTGTACACAAACTGGACGCTGGCGGCTTTTTCCAGCTCCTGGAGGACCTGACGCAGCGTTTCGCCCTCAGCCGAGATCGATACCGGCCGGTTGAGTAATTCCTGGGCCGTAACCGGGAGCGCGTTGGTCAGCCCGGCACTCAGCAACAGACTGAGCATGAGTAACAAAAAGTGTTTCATAAGGTAAAGCAATTAAGTAGATAGAGGATTGAATTGAGCGTGATCAGGGGCAGCCGTGGCCGCCGATATAGACTTGTGTGCCCTGTGTCTGGTGTCTGGCACCAATCGACAGGCAGATCATATTGAGCTGTGCGTTAAGGGGTTGATTGGCAATGTTGGCCGTGAGCGTGCAGTTGGCAAAAGCCTCCTGATCGAAAGCGATGGTAATGCCATACACCTCCTGTAGTTCGCGGAAAACGTCGGTAACCGGTGTGTCGTTGTACACAAAATGCGTCCTGACCGCTTCCGGTTTTAAGACAACCGGCTGGTCGGCCAGGGCTTTTACAATCCGGTTGTCGGTGCGGTAGAACGTGGCCTTTTCGTTGGGTTTCAGCACCAGATTCGACGTAGACATATGGTCGTCGGTCTGGCGGAAAACGGCCACGCGGCCGGTCCGGACAACCACTTCGGCGGTGGGTTTGCCGGTTTTAGCGAAGATGGTAAAACTCGTTCCCAGTACCTTGGTGACCATGCCGTTGGCGAACACCATAAACGGCCGGTCCGGATCTTTCTGTACCTCAAAAAAAGCGACGCCTTCCAGCCGCACGATACGTTGTCCGGCCGCAAACCGGGCCGGATACTGCACCCGCCCGCCCGGCTGAAGGGTAATCCGGCTACCGTCGCTGAGGGCAACGGACATCGGTTGGGTACCGCGGTTGGTCTGGTCAATAAGCGTTGCCGGTCCGGAAGTGGTGATACTGGCTATGGTACCGGTGGTGTGCGGCAGGTATTGCCGGTAGCCGAACCAGCCCAGACCAAGCAACAAAACGACCGCTGCCGCCGCCGCTACGCGGATGTACGGACGACTACTCAGGCCCCGGACGGGCTGGTCTGTGCTCAGCTGGCCGGCCATTTGCTGCCAGTGGCGCTCGACAAAAGCGGTTTGCTCCGCCGCAGCCAGCGGCTGGCTGTCGGTGGCGTCAAGGGCGTCGTACCAGGCGTCCACAAATTGCTTTTCTTCGTCGGTAGCGGTGTCGTTCCGGTATTTGGCCAGCAGGGTCTGGAGTAGATGAGGGTCCATGTTATCAGGTAGCAACCAGCGGTTTATCGCCCGATGCTGCTGGCTAGACGGACAACTCAGCAAATACCCTAAGACTTGTTTGTGAAGTTTTTGTTAACGACTGAAAATAGTGGCGACAACAAGGGCCGTCGCGTAATCATGCAGGTGGGTGCGGAGAAACGTGAGCGAGCGTGTCAGGTGATATTCGATGGCTTTTTCTGACACACCAAGCCGTTCGGCAATCTCGCGGATCGACAGTTGTTCAAAGCGGCTCATCACAAACACTTCGCGGGTTTTGTCGGGCAGGTGCCGGAGCGCCTGATGCAGTGAGTCAGTAAGCTGTTCATACTGAACGGTATCCAGAGTACAGACCGAATGCAGTGAAACGGCATGAACATAGTGGCTGGCATACTGCTCACCCTGAAGTTCATTACGGATGTGGTCGATGATGCTGTTTTTCATCGAGGTAGTCAGGTAAGCGCACAGATTGCTCACCAGCAGCGTTTTACGCTTCTGCCACAGTTTCAGAAATACCTCCTGCGCCAAGTCAGCAGCAAGGGCTTCGTCGCGGAGTTTACGTTTGGCAATAAGAAAGAAATGGTACCAGTATCGTTCATACAACACCCGGAAAGCCTGGTCATCGTCCTGACGAAGCCGGGCAATCAGTTCGCAATCAAGTATCTGCTGATCGGCCATAACGTTGCAAAGTTGAGATTGTCAGCGCAAGTGGCAAGTGAACGAAAGTTATCTTTTTGTAAATAAAAAGAATCGTGTGTAGAAGAAAATTAATGGTGAATACTACTTATCCCAGCTCCTTCATCATCACCTGTGCACTCGACGGACAGATACCGCTAAACTGCTGCGTAGCGGCAATGGCCGGATGAACGGCGGGCCGCTCGACCGGCGTATAGCCGAGTTTGCTGAAATACGCGTCGGCCGTGGTCGTGATCAGGTAAAGCTGGCGGATGCCGCTGACGCGGGCGTGTACCTCAATGGCATCGACCAGCCGTTTGCCAAGCTGCGATTTGCGGGAGTTTGGTGCGATGGCCACCGACCGCAGCAACCCGACCGTGTCAAACGGTTCAATACCGGCCGAGCCGATCACCGTTTGCCCGTTTGTCAGCACAAAAAAGTGGTCGAGGGCTTCCGGTAAGTCTTCTGTCGGGAGATCAACGGCCGTCAAAAGCTGACGGAGTGCTGTCCGGTCGGGTTGCTGAGCAGGTCGTAAGGTGAACATCAGGCAAAGGTTATATCAGGTATGATTTGACAAATTGCTGCGCATATTCCCGGATCATTTCCCGTACCTCGCGGAAGGTATTCATGATCTCTTCGGGGGTACCGGTCGCCTTTGCGGGGTCCGGAAAATTGTGATGAAACAGCTGAGCCGTTGTCGGAAACCACGGGCAGCGTTCTTTGGCGTTATCGCAGACGGTAATCACATAGTCAAACGGAATATGCTGATACTCATCGACATGGTTTGATGTATGACCGGAGATGTCGATTCCGGCCTCCGCCATAACTGCGATTGCTTTGGGGTTAACCCCGTGGGTTTCAACGCCCGCACTGTATATCTTTGCCTGCTCACCGGCCATTTGCTGCAAAAAGCCGTGCATGAGCTGACTACGGCAGGAATTTCCTGTACAAAGAACCAGAACTCGTTTCATACGCATTAACAGCAGCCGCTGCCGGGTGTGCAGCAGCTTTCGGCAGTTGCGCTGCCCGGCGATACCAGTTCACGTTTCGGCTTCTCCGTTTGTCCGGCGGCCGGCTTTTCGGCATAAACGGTAATGCTTTGGATACCAGTGCCTGAATTCCGGAAGTCCGCGATTTCACCGGCCGAAAGATAATGCTGAAGAATGTCATCCGGCAAGTCAATCGCCTTTTCTTTTTGCAGCGCAACGGCCGTGAAACCGGTCTCGTCGATCAGGCGGAGGTAGTCGGTTTTCTGAATCGCGCCCGATACACAGCCGGCATACATTTCCGCCGCCTGTTGCAGGTTGGCCGGCAGATCGCCGATCAGGACAATATCCGAGATGCTGAAATGGCCACCGGGTTTCAGTACGCGGAAAATTTCACCGAAGACGTTTTTCTTGTTTGGTACCAGATTGAGCACACAGTTGCTGACAATTACGTCGGCCACATTATCGCTCACCGGCATTTGTTCAATATCGCCCTGCCGGAATTCGACGTTGTTGAAGCCGCGTACATCGGCATTAGTACGTGCCCGCTGAATCATAGCCTCGGTGAAGTCAATACCAATTACCTTGCCGGTGGGGCCGGTTTCGTGACGGGCCACAAAGCAGTCGTTCCCGGCTCCGGAGCCAAGATCAATCACCGTGTCGCCTTCTTTGATCAGCGCAAATTTGGTCGGTAAGCCGCAGCCCAGGGCCAGGTCGGCGTCGGCAACATAGCCGTCGAGCTGAGTATAATCGTCGGCCATGATCGGAATATCTGCCGGTGAGCAGCAACTTACCGGCCCTGAACCGCAGCAGGACGCTGCATTTTGTTCCGCTGATTGGCCCGCAATGGCGGTGTACTTTTCCCGTACAATGGCTTTGAGTTGTTCGTCGGTTTGCATTGGTTTAATCGGTTTATTGTAATAATACGATGAATATGGGTAAAAAATTTAACAGCAGCTGGTTTTGGTCAATGTATCAAGTACTGAACCAAACAGGTCGCTGGCTTCCTGCCAGACAACTTCGTTGATGCAATAACAAACCCGTGGCGGATTGATTTCGCCCTTGATAATGCCGATGCGTTTCAGTTCCTTCAGGTGTTGTGAGACCGTTGCCTGTGCCAGTGGCAGCTCATCGACCAGATCGCCGCAGACGCAGGCCTTTTTTTGGGCGAGCAACTGAAGAATGGCGACCCGCGCGGGATGAGCAAAGGCTTTGGCCAGCTCAGCGACCCTGTTCTGTTCGTCGGTAAAAACTTCGGTTTTGGTAACGCCCATGTTAAATCAGGAATACATTGCTTATTGATCGCAATATTACGATAAAAGTAAAATAGAAGTCAATAGTCCTTTCCAGATAAATTGCGTACAACTAACATGAAACTATACAAAACCCGCCAGGGACTGGTAGTCGAGCACGAGGGCCAGTTTTACCGTGCCCCGTCTGATGATTGGGATTACCTGGTTAACCAGGATGATCTGCATTCGTTTTTGTTACAGGCCATTCCGTCGTCGGCCGCATCCGATGAATATGCTGCATGGGCAGCAGATGAAGTACTAGCGCCGATTGGCCAGCAGGAAGTATGGGCCTCGGGCGTAACGTATCTGCGGAGCCGCGATGCCCGGATGGAAGAATCCAAAAAAGCCGGGGGCGGCAATTTCTACGACCGCGTATATGACGCCGACCGCCCTGAATTGTTTTTTAAATCAACGGCCGCGCGGGTAGTGGGGCCGAAAGGGCAGGTGCGTATCCGGAAAGATTCGGTATGGGATGTGCCTGAGCCTGAGCTGACCCTGTTTATCACCAGTTCCGGCAAAATTGTGGGCTATACCTGCGGCAATGATATGAGTTCACGGAGTATTGAAGGCGAAAACCCGCTGTATCTGCCACAGGCTAAGACCTACGATGGCAGCGCTGCCCTGGGGCCTTGCCTGTACGTACCGGCAGAACCGATCGCTCCGTCGACCCTTATCCGGCTGGAAATCAGTCGCGATGGTGAAGTTGCCTTTGAGAATCAGATTGCCATTGATCAGATGAAACGGAAACATACAGAACTGGCTGAATTTCTTTTCCGCGAGTGCTTTTTTCCGAACGGCTGTTACCTGATGACCGGGACTGGCATCGTACCGCCCGACAGTTTTACGCTCGCTTCCGGCGATGTGGTCCGGATTTCGATCGAAGGCATCGGTACATTGGAAAATACGGTAGCTTAGTTAAATGAATAATGTAGAATGGATAATGAGCTTCGCGTAGCCATTATTCATTCTACATTATCCATTCCATTAAGGCACCAGCAAGACGTAGATCAGGTAGCTGACGGCGGTGCCGATGGCGGCGATCAGCAGACCGGCAAGCCGCTTTTTCTTCAGAAACACCATCAGGACAAGGCCCGTCAGCGACACTACTGTCATCAGGATGGCCGAAAGGTCGATTACCAGCGACCAGGAACCGCCCGTATCCCGTCCCTTATGCAGGTCGTTGATGACGGCCACAAAGCCCATCCGCGATTCCGTCAGCTCATACTCGCCCGATTCGCGGTCGATAAAGGAATCCGCCGTATAGCCCGGGCCACGGAACGACAGCGAAATCTCCCGGTCATCGATCCGGAAATCACCGAGTGATCCTTTAATACCGTGGGTATTTCGTAAAAACTCAACGATTTCGAGCTTGCCGATTTTGTTGGTATCCGGCGAGCTGACCCATTTCGGATCCAGTTTACCCTTGTGCTCAACGGTTGTCACGTGTTCCCCGAACCAGTCGGTATGGTTCAGGGTCAGCCCCGTAACGGCAAAGAACAGCAGAATGGCAAAGCTGATCATCGACAGATAGATGTGCAGCCAGCGGGCTGCCGCGGCCAGTTGCCGTTTCCAGGCGGGCTGGTGCGGTGCTTTGATGCCTTCCTTATGGATTGCCTGTCTTTTTGTGGTAGTCCAGGGACGCGGCTGAAATTTCGACATTACTCTCCAGCGTTTCTTGTTTGGCTTTCGCGTTAAAATTCATTTCCTTCCGCATGATTTGATAGGTGCCGTGTTCACGGGCTACCTCAATCACGACGGTATATTTGCCCGCTTTCACAAACTGGCCCTTATCATCTTTACCATCCCATTTCAGGGTATAAGCCCCCGGCGACCGGGTGGCACTGGCAATGGAGGCCGGGTCAAAGCCTTCCTGCTGGCGGGTGTTGTTATACCAGGTCTTCAGCTCGTGCAGCCAGCGGGGCTTGTTGTACCAAAGGGCAATATTCCGGACCGGGTTCCGGTCTTCGTCTTCGACCCATACGGCTACAAACGGACGGCGGAAGCGGCCTTCAAACTTCGCCAGTTCGAGGTTGATCGCCAGTTCATAGTCCGGGTTCCAGGGCTTTGCCGCTGAAATTCCCAGTACTTTCGCCGACATGATCCGGTCTGACGCATCGGCAACCAGTACGGCTGTTGACTCAGGCATCGGTACGGCCAGATCGCTCCAGCGGGCATTGCTCAGCTGCTTTCCGTCTTTGGTCATCAGCAGATAGGCGGCTTCCGGATAAGCGTTGGCGAGTTGTTCGCGCTCACCGGCACCGGCCACGTTGAACGCTGTTGACAAGGCACCGGCTACGACCGCATCCGGGTGGACCACCGTAGCGCTGATAATCTCCGGTGCCGGTTCGCCCGTGCGCGGATCAACGACGTGCGAATACCACTGGTCGCCGATCCGGACACCGCGGCGATAATCACCGCTCGTAGCAATGGCCTGATTCTGCACCGACAAACGGGCCATCGGAGCCTCGTTTTCGGCACTGGCCCGCGGATTGACTACCGCAACCGGTTCCGACAGATTGCCGCGGACAATGATGTCACCGCCGGCATTAACCACCAGTGCATCAACACCCTCAACGGTCATAGCCGCCTCGCAGGCTTTGTCGATAATATAACTTTTGGTGAATGTATTCAGCCGTAACGGCGCAGTAGTGAGGCGGGTAGCCGTACGGGAAGCGGCATCCAGTGACCAGTGCGTCTGTCCGGCCAGCTCAGCGGCCTCTGCTTTGGCTTCGGCAGTAGGGGTTTCTTCGTCAACGGCGGCCTGCTGCCAGAGCCGGCTGATGGTTTCGGCCGATGCGCTCAGGGCACCGTTGGTTTGGCCCTGCCATTGGCCGAACAGGTCTAATACTGCAAACAGATCGCCGGATACGGGAACGGCTTCGTGCTGCGTAGCGGCCCAGCGGCTGAATTCGCTCTGGCGGTCATAACCACTCAGGATCTGCGTCAGGCGGGCAATTTCCTGAAGGGCCTTCTGTTCGGCAAGCCGGGCGCTGGCTTCCGAGGCGGCCACAATTTTTACGTCAAGCGAGGTGCCCAGTACATGGTCTGCGTGTGAGATGTACAAGCCCATTGTTGCCGCCTGCGCCATGCTGCCGAGTGACAACACGGCGCAGCCAGCCAGCACGGGAGTGGTTGGTTTCATGATAATTTCAGGGTTAATACTGCTGGTAACTGATCGTTAGGCCGCATTATGACCCGAAACTTGCGGCCACTCCGCAATTTTTTACAAAATTATCAGGCGATGACACGGATACTGTCGCGGACTACGGCGACTTTTTCGCGTAGCCGGTCCATGTCAGCGTCCATTACCGTAACGTGGCCCATCTTCCGGAATGGTTTTGTAATGGCCTTGCCATAGAAGAACGGAAAGACGCCCGACATGCCCAGCAGGGTTTCAAGTCCTTCGTATTTGGCCGGACCCGTAAAGCCGTCTTCGCCAAGCAGGTTCAGCATGGCCGAAGGCTGGTAGAAGTCCGTATCGCCCAATGGTAAATTCAGGATTGCCCGCCAGTGTTGCTCAAACTGCGACGTGACGTTGGCCCGGATGGTATGATGGCCGCTGTTGTGGGGGCGTGGCGCTACCTCATTGATGAGCACCTGACCGTCTTTGTCGAGGAACAGTTCAACCGCCAGTAACCCGACAATACCGAATGCTTCGGCGGTGCGGCGGGCAATCTGCTGGGCCTGTTCGTTTACTCCCGCCGTGATTTCGGCCGGGGCAAAGAGGTATTCGACAAGGTTGAGTTCGGGATGAAAGACCATTTCAACCGTCGGGAAGGTCTGCATCTCCCCATTGGCATTACGGGCTACGATTACGGCCAGTTCCTTCTCAAAATCGACGGCTTTTTCAAGGACGCCCGGTGCATCAAAGGCTTTGTCGAGATCGGCGGCAGTGGCAATGCGCTGTACACCGCGGCCATCGTACCCATCGCGGCCCAGTTTATGAAATGCCGGCAGAAAGTCCGTATAGTTTGCCACATCGGCCCGGTTATCGGTCAGGATAAAATCGGCAGTAGGCAGGCCGTGTTGCCGGTAGAACTGTTTCTGGAGTCGTTTGTCCTGAATGGTCCGGATGACAGCCGGTTGCGGATACACCTGTTTGCCTTCGCGCTCGAGGGCTTCGAGGGCTTCGACGTTGACTTTTTCAATTTCAATCGTCAGTACATCGACCGACTGACCGAAGCGGTACACGGTATCATAGTCGAGCAACGAACCTACCTCAAATTGGGTAGCAAGGTGGCGGCAGGGGGCTTCCGGATCAGGGTCGAGGATATGAACGCGTAGGTTCCAGTCGATAGAGGCTTGCAGCAGCATGAGGCCAAGCTGGCCACCGCCTAAAATGCCGATTGTTGGAGTCACTGGCTTAACAAAAATTGATATGCACTGCAAAAATACGCAGTACGCGCCGCTTTATCGTTATAGCCCGGAAACACAGGAAGGTGGAAAGTGAATGGATTGCTGTTATTTTACCACATAACCACATCAGAAAACATAGTTTTTTATTCTTTGTGCTCTTATGTGGCTATGTAGTAAAATAAGGACTAATGCGTTGCTAATCAATGAAAAATTCTTGTAGTCTAGCGCAGGTGAGCCCGCAGGAACCACGCCATTTTTTCGTGTTCTTCCATCAGGCCGGTAACGAAATCACTGGTGCCGAGATCCCCGTAGTCGTTGGCAAATGTGTTGGCTAGTCCGCGCAGGTTCATGATGATGCTTTCATGATCGGTCAATAACTCGGCAATAAAGCCTTTACTGCTGTTTTCGCTGCGGATTTCTTCGGTCAGATGGGTTAGTCTGAGGAAACTGCTCAGTGAGGCCGGTGCATAGTGGCCGATGGCCCGGATGCGTTCCGCGATGTCGTCAATGAAGGTGTCCAGCTGTTCATACTGGCTTTCGAAAAACTTGTGTTTGTCGTAGAAATCAGGGCCTTCGACGTTCCAGTGCGCATGGCGGGTCTTGGTGTAGAGTACATACTCGTCGGCCAGCAGTTTAGATAGCTCCGAGGCAACCGCCTGCCGGTTGCTGTCATTAATGCCAATATTGACTTTCATGGTAGAGTAAATTGAGTATTGTGTTGGTAAGATTGTCGTTAGCATGGCTCTATACGCACCCGCCTGTTACTGAGGCCAACGGTTTTTTGGGACAAGGTGTTCGATTTCGTACACTTTTTGTTCGGAACCGAACACTATAAGGGTATTCTTTTTTGGTATGTTTCTGATTACTAATGTTTTGTTGTTTGGGTATGAAATTTGTCATATAGCTTACAACCATTACCGTCTGTTAAGCATCCAGATATATGCACGTTTCAGTTCCAGTCATGACAGAGTCACTTTTTGGTACCGCTTTTTTCAAAACAGTGTTTTTCGTTCGGAATTATGCAGTCAGGATATTGCAGGGAATGCCACATGCTGCTTCGGCCCGGCTGGAAACACCTGTGACAAATTGCTTAACGGAGGTTGATCTGATTGTGTTATCGGGGCAGATTCAGGATGTACTGGATCGCGAACTATTGTATCTGAATCCGGCGCTGACGCCTGAAGACCTCGCTGCACAGGCACAGATACCAGTTTGTCAGCTCAGGGAGGTATTGCGTCGCGGTCTGCATAAATCGTTTGACCGGCTGCTGGCAGAGTACCGGATTGAAGCCATCAAGGTATTGCTGAAAAACCCGAAGATGGCAAGTCTGAACATCTTCCTGTTGGCGTATGAGTGCGGGTTTGCCAGCCGGAAAGCCTTTTTAACCGCTTTTGAAGCATATACCGGGCAGACAGTTGACGACTATAAAGAAAGCCTCGCCGGTTCGGGCAAGGCTTTCGCAGTGTAGCAGAATGGCTGAGACCTATTTTTTTTCTATTCCTTCCAGTACGCGGCGGATCACATTGGCCCGCTGCATATAATCCAGTGATCCGGCCAGATCCTGACTGTCAATGATGGCTTTGTATTGTTGCAGAAACTCAATGTAATCGCCGAGGGCTTTCGACACATTCTGCCGGTTCTGGTCAAAAATCGGTGCCCACATCTGCGGGGAACTCTTGGCCAGACGAACCGTTGAGCCAAAACCGGTGCTCGCCATCTCGAAGATCGTATTTTCGTCTTTCTCCTTTTCCAGTACCGTCAGACCCAGCGCAAACGCACTTACGTGGCTCAGGTGCGATACATAGGCCAGATGCAGGTCGTGTTCCTGCGGGGTCATGTAAAAAATCTTCATGCCGATGTCGCGGAAGAGTGCCTCGACCAGTTTCACACTGTCAGGAGCGCTCTTTTCACGGTCACAGATAATCAGGTTTTTGCCTGGCAGCAGGTCGCGGAACGCCGCACCGGGGCCTGAGTTCTCGGTACCGGCCATCGGATGAGCCGCCACGTACTGAGCCCGCTTCGGGTGCTGATCGGCCACCTCGCAAATCAGCTCTTTGGTAGAGCCCAGGTCGGTGAGGGTAGCGCCTTCCGGCAGCAGGTCCAGCAGCTTCGGCAGCAGATCGGTAATGACATTTACCGGCGTAGCCAGCAGAACCAGCGTTGATTTTGCAATCGCTTCTTCCAGTGACAGGCACTCATCGACAATGCCTTTGGCAATGGCCAGCTGGCAGTGTACCGGCGACATATCGACGCCGATAAAGTGCATTTTCGGGTATTTTTCGCGTATGGCCAGGGCAAAGGAACCACCCAGTAAGCCAATACCTATGATCGAAACGGTCATGCGTTGAGTCGGTTAACAGCCTCCCAAATACGTTCTTTCGGCATACAGAGCGAGATCCGGATGTACCGCTCACCCTTCGGCCCGAAGATAAAGCCGGGAGCAATAAAAATATGCTTCTGATACAGCAGGTCGTCGACCAGCTTTTCGGCCGATGCTACCGAAACCGGCAGTTTTGCCCAGATAAACATCCCTTCCTGGTCCGTGGCGTAGGTACAGTTGAGGGCGTCCAGAAAAGCGTGAACCGCTTCCAGACGGCCGGCATAAACCGCGTTGCGTTCGGCATGCCATTCGTCGGAGTTGCCGAGGGCTACGGCAGCAGCATCCATCATCGGTTTAAACATGCCCGAATCGACGTTACTCTTAATGGTCAGCACAGCGTCGATATACGGTTTTGCGGCGGCCAGCCAGCCAACCCGCCAACCCGCCATGTTGAACGATTTACTCATCGAGTTGAGCTCAATCGTCACTTCCCGCGCACCGTCGACCGATAACAGACTGATGGGGGCTTTCTGATTCAGGACCAGGCTATACGGGTTATCGTGGCACAACAGCACCTTATGGTCGTGGGCAAACCGGACAAATCGCTCGAACAGTTCGCGCGAGGCCGGTGCGCCAGTCGGCATGTGGGGGTAGTTCAGCCAGATAATTTTTGTTTTGTCCGACACGCGGGCCTCCAGCATTTCCCAGTCCGGTTGCCAGCCGCGTTGTTCGTCGAGGGGATACTCGTTGACAACGGCACCCACCATGCGGCTGACGGCGCGGTAGGCCGGATAGCCTAGCTCGGGCACCAGCACCTCGTCACCGTCGTTGAGAAACGTCATGGAAATGTGCGTAATCCCTTCCTTTGAGCCGATCAGCGGCAGGATTTCCGTTTCCGGTTCCAGTTCGACGCCATACGTATGTGCATAAAATCGGGCGATGGCCTGCCGTAAAGCGGGGGTTCCTTTATACGATTGATAGCCATGTGCGTCCGGACGACAGGCTGCGTCAGCCAGCGTCTGAAGGGTTTGCACTGACGGCATCATGTCAGGATTTCCAATGCCGATATTAATGACATCGTGGCCGGCGGCCAGAAGCTTGCGGACTTCGGCCAGTTTGACCGAGAAGTAGTATTCCTGCGTTTGTCCTGCGCGATGGGCAAGAGGGATAATCATGAAAACAAATGAATCAAATTAAGCAAATTCCACGTAAAAAATCCGTGTTGATGATGTATAACGAATTGGCAAAAGTACCACTTTTGTTGTTTCTTGCACTGATTAGTACCCATAATCATTCCGTTCAACAAACATCGCCTCTTACCCCGGGAAATTATGACTCCTGCCTCTACTGAAGAAAAAACCGATTTTAAACGCTCACTGGGTCTCCTCGACTCAACCCTCATTGTCTCCGGTTCCATGATTGGTTCCGGAATTTTTATTGTATCGGCCGATATGGCCCGTAATCTCGGTGCTTCCGGGTGGTTGCTGCTGCTCTGGGTCTTAACCGGAATCATTACCGTAACGGCGGCCCTCAGTTACGGCGAACTGGCCGGCATGATGCCGAAAGCCGGGGGGCAATATGTCTATATTCAGCGGGCATTCGGGCCTTTGTGGGGCTTCGTGTATGGCTGGACCGTGTTTATGGTGATTCAGACCGGAACAATTGCGGCGGTTGCAGTGGCGTTTGCCCGTTATACGGCGGTTTTCATACCGGCGTTTAACCCGCAGAATGTGCTGTTTACCGTTGGTGCTATTAAGGTATCGCTGGGGCAGCTGTTTGCCATCAGTAGTCTGGTCTTGCTGACCTGGATTAACAGTCAGGGGATTCAGAGCGGGAAAATCATTCAGAACGTCTTTACCTCGGCCAAGCTGGTTGCCCTGTTCGGGATTATTCTGCTCGGGATCGGCGTCGGGCTGGGCAAGGATACGCTGAGTGCCAACCTGCAGAATGCCTGGGAAGCTACGACCACCTCGGCGGATGGTTCCGTAATGCCGCTGGCCGGTATGGCGCTGGTGCTTGCCTTTGGTACATCGATGGTTGGTTCCCTGTTTTCGGCCGATGCCTGGAACAACGTGACCTTTATTGCGGGAGAGATTAAGAACCCGCGTAAAAATATCCCGCTGGCCTTGTTTTTCGGTACGTTGATGGTAACCGTTATTTATACGCTTGCCAACGTGTCGTATCTGTCGATTCTCCCGCTGAAAGGCTCGCCAACGGCCACGGACGTTATCGGCCGTGGGATTCAGTTTGCCGAGTTTGACCGCGTGGCAACAGCCGCCGCCCAGACCATTTTCGGCAATGTGGCGGTAGGTATCATGGCTGCCCTGATTATGGTCTCTACCTTTGGCTGTAACAACGGATTGATTCTGGCCGGCGCGCGGCTGTATTACGCCATGGCGCAGGACGGCCTGTTCCTGAAACAAGCCTCACACCTCAACCGGAACGCTGTACCGGGCCGCGCCTTGTGGTTACAGTGCCTCTGGGCCTCACTGTTGTGTCTGTCAGGTACCTATGGTGATCTGCTGGATTATTGCACGTTTGCCTCGCTGGTGTTCTATATCGTAACCATCACGGGCATTTTCGTGCTCCGCCGGAAAGAACCGGATACCGAGCGTCCGTATAAAGCTGTTGGCTATCCCTTAGTACCAGCCTTGTATATTGTGGCCGGTTTGACGATTTGCGGTATTCTGTTGTGGACAAAAACATTCAATACCGGTATGGGGCTTTTAATAGCCGGATTGGGCATTCCGGTATACTTCTGGACAAAGCGCAGCAATGCATAAACTATAAATGACCCCGTATTGTGACTGGCACGGGGTTTGCAAGTCTACATAATACAATAGTACAAGTTACGGTGGGTAAAAAAAGAGCTGGCATATTGACCAGCTTATTTTTTTGCCCTTTATTTTTGCCCGTATGTCGTGATTTATTCGTATCTCACTGATTATGAGTCATTTATATGTGTTCTCTAAATGAAAAAGCCGTCTTTCCGGACGGCTTTTTATATATGGTTACGATGGATAAAAAATCAAATACGGCAGATAAAAAAAGACTTACCGGGGAAATTATTCCCCACATTGTAGAATAATGTGTACAAATCTACACAACTAATAGGAATTATAATACATAATGAGTTTATTTTTTTGAAAAAATATTAACTTTTCAGTAATTTACTGTTAATCAATGTATTACGTGTTTTATTTATTAAACATAAAGAGAATCTCACCGGCAATAGGCGCAAAAATAGTGTCTATAAAAGTTAAAAATATGCATACATAACCGAATGGCGGCTGACGAACGGTATGCACCATGTTTACTGTGTACTTCTTTCCACACTTTATCATAATCCGGTACTATACAGGTGATTTAAGTGCTTTCTGCTAACCATGTGCATCTGTTTTGGTTTCGGTTTCAGAAGCTACTCAATAATTTATGAAACATAGAAACAGACGCATTACCGGCTATAAGCTGACCATACTACTTTTAATTACCGGTACCTGCTGGCTACAGGCCTGTAACGGAACCGGACCTGCCACGGGTTTATTTCGAAGTACATCCCCGCATGAACAATATGAACAATCGCTGAAAGCAGCCAGACTTGACCGCACAGCGCTGGGTACTGACTGGCTGGAAGTGGCGCGGCGTGTATTCCGGGATTCTTTACAGATTTCAATCCCTTACCGTGAATCGGGTTATTTTACGGCCGGCCGGCCGTTTGCGGTCGGGTACCGTGTGAATGCACAGCGGGGCGATAAGCTCATTATCCGTGTGGATGTACAGGGGCAGAAAGAAGGGCAGGTGTTTATTGATGTGTTTGAATTGGATAACCGTGCATCGCCTGCCCGCCCGGTTCCTACCCTGATCGCTTCTTCGAAGGCCGATACCAATCAGCTTGAATGGGATGTACGCCGTACCCGAACGTACCTGATCCGGATTCAGCCAGAGCTTTTGCGCAGTGGCCGGTATACAATCGCCGTCAGCCGCGAGCCGATGCTGGGTTTTCCGGTTCAGGGGCGCAGCAGCCGGCAAATCAGTAGTTTTTTCGGCGCTGCACGGGATGGAGGGCAGCGTCGCCACGAAGGTGTGGACATTTTTGCGCCCCGCGGGACACCGGCCCTGGCCTGCACCGACGGCGTCATTTCGCGGGTTGGCGTCAATGAACTGGGCGGTAATATTGTCTTTCTGTCGGATAATGCCCGTAATCAGCGCTTGTATTATGCGCATCTGGATCGCTGGAACGTAACAGACGGGCAGCGTGTATCGGCGGGGGATACCGTCGGGTTTGTTGGCAATACGGGAAATGCCCGTACTACGGGACCGCACCTGCACTTCGGCATTTACCTGAACGGTGAAGGTGCCGTTGATCCGCTGCCGTTTATCCGGCTGGGGTCCGGTCCGGCGCGGCAACCGTTACTGGCGGCCAGCCGCCTTGGCGATTCGGTCAGAATAGCTACCGGTAAGGCCTTTCTGCGCAGCGTGCCCAACGACGACGGCCCGATTGTCCGTAACCTGTCTAAGTCGGCAGCACTGACTATTCTCGGCGGCACAGCCGATTGGTTGCGGGTTGAATTGCCGGACGGCCTCAGCGGCTATCTGGCCAATGCCGGTGTAGAGCCGGTATCCCGCAGCCTGCGGCAGCTGACGCTGACGAAACCGACTGATCTGGTAGAGGCAGCTGTTCCGGCTGCTGCTGTAATGGAAACGCTGCCGGCGGGGACGGTGGTTGAATTACTGGGTGTTTTTAGCGGATATCAGCTTATCCGGCAGCGAAACCGGCCGGCCGGATGGATACGGATGTAATTACCCCATATCAACGACAGCAATCGTCAGGTTATCGTGGCGTCCGCCCTGTGCAAAACCAATATGATTTACGTGTTCGGTCAGTTCATCGGCAATACGGGCCGGAATTTTGGGCTGGTAAAGCTGTCGCAGCAGTTCTAACTCAGGCATTATCCCGGATACCCCGTCAGTGCAGAGTACAAACCGGTCGCCTGCTTTCCAGGTGCCGGTATGCATGTCGATCTCTATTGTAGAATCGACTCCGACGGCGCGAAGAATGATATTGGATTGGGGTGAAAGCCGGGCCTCTTCTTCGGTCATCTCACCCATCAGCACGCGTTCAAAAACGGCCGAATGGTCGAATGTCCGGTACAAAACGGTTTTGTCGCGGAGATGGTAAATCCGGCTGTCACCGACATGTGCCATCAACACAACGTCTTTGTTGACCAACAGCACGGTAACGGTCGTTCCCATACCATGCAGGTGGGTCTTTAACCGGCTGATCTGGTAAATGGCTTCGTTGGCGGCTTCAATAGCGGCGATAATGGCGTGTTTAGGCGTAGGTTGCTGACCGGCTTTCAGTTCACGGAGAATGAGGTTCACGGCGGTTTCGGCGGCGCGTTTACCACCGGCGGCTCCACCCATACCATCGCAGACAGTGACCACAAACCCATAGGGGGTCATACCGGAACCATAACTGTCCTGGTTTTCCCGACGGCCGCCGATATGCGTTTGCGCTGCAAACTGGTAGCTGAACATAGTCAGTTTAGCAAAGGTACTTGAAGGTGGAAATAAGGCCTAAAATACAACCGGATGCCGAAAAACAAATGGACAGCCTTATTTATCCGCTGAAAGTCTGGAAGATTCCGGCGGGTTGTTCCAGCCGTCGGTTGTGTCGCGGGCAGGCTGTCCGGGTATGGGAAACAATAACTGCTCCTGTAAACGTTGCAGGCTGTCCTGCTTGCGGGAAAGTTCAAACTGCAGGCTTTTCACTTCATCCTGATAGCGTTGTTCACGTAAATAACTAATCCATAGCAACCCCGCCAGCCCCAGTAACAGCAAAACCAATGCTGCAAGGAGAGAGTAGATGAAGGGGCGTTTAGTTGGTACTGCCATGAATTGTTGTTGATAATCAGCTTCAAAAAAACGAAACCTCAGACGAAATAAAAACCCCGGCTCGCCAGAGTCGGGGTTTTTATCAATTTTCCGGCTTAAAAGTTAGCGAGCAGCTCCGTAGTCCTGCCCTGCACTTTCAGGGAAATTTTTCATAATACTGGCCACGGTTTCCCGGAAGGCCGTATCGCGTTCGCGTTCTTTTTTCGTATTCAGCTGGCCTTTGGCCCAGCCCTGCCAGATAATATCATTCGTACGTGCATCATACACGTTAATCACGACGCGGTTTTCTTCGTAGTTGCGGGTGTATACCTGATTGTTTGGCATACCCCAGCCCCAACCCCAATACGGGCTCCAGTTGTTATTGGACTGAACCTGCTGGCGGTCCCGCGAATCGGTAAAGAACCGGACCACCAGATCCGCTTCACCATCCTGCACCGGCTTATAGCCGCGTCCCTTCAATGACTGGTCGAGTGCGTCGGCAATCCGGCGCTGGTTCAGGTTGCTGCCCACAATCGGGTCGGCATTGCGCTGACGGTCCGCTTCAATACGATAGGTTGCGAACTGGCGCACATTTACCTTCGGATCGTAATCGTATTGTACGGTGATGGCTGGAGAACAAGCCGCCATCATGCCCGCAATGAATAAACTGGAAATTATGGCTTTGACTTTCATTTTATCGGATCGCAAAAGCGACAGTATCTAGTGGTTAAATCAATCAATTAACGCTTAAACCCCAACTCATCGTATAAGCTATATAAATAACCTTTGCGGGGCGGGTTTGGTTCCTCAAAAATACGGCATCAACAGGGGGAATCCAATGGATTTTTTTGTTTTTATTCGTTTGTAAATCAGTTGGTTGTGAATATTTTTTAATCGATTATCGGGAGGCTGTATCTTTGCAGGATACTAAGTGACATGTTATGGCCAAAAAGCCCAAATTTTACGTTGTCTGGCGGGGCCGGCAAAACGGTGTATATGATAGCTGGGACGATTGCAAACAGCAGGTAGAAGGATTCGACGGGGCGCTGTATAAATCCTTTGACTCGAAAGCCGTGGCGCAGAAGGCATTTTCTGAAAAGCCGCACCTGCATATCGGTAGTCCGAAAGGGACGGCTACGGCTCCTAAATCATCAGCCCTCATCGGTAAGCCTATCGAAGACAGTATGGTGGTTGATGCGGCCTGGAACACGGCATCGGGCGATATGGAATACCAGGGCATCTATCTGGCTACCAAACAGTATATTTTCCGGATGGGGCCGTATGCCGATGGCACCAACAACATCGGCGAGTTTCTGGCCATTGTGCATGCGCTGGCGCTGCTGCACCAGAAAAAAAGCAATATTCCGGTCTATTCTGACTCAAGAACGGCCATTAGCTGGGTCAAAAAAAAGAAGGCGAATACCAAACTTGATCCGACACCCCATAATGCTGTCCTGTTTGAGCTCATCGAACGGGCTGAACGCTGGCTGGCGAGCCATGCCTTTGCCAATCCTGTTCTGAAGTGGGAAACCGACTACTGGGGAGAGAATCCGGCTGATTTCGGCCGCAAGTAATTGCGCCGGATTTTGTCATGGTGTCTATAAAGCACTGTTAAGTATTTGTTTAGTTTTCTGATTTTTGAATTAAATCAAGCAAAAACGGTAAAAAACTACGAATGATTTAGCATTTTGACAGGAAGGGTCTACAACTTGCGTTTGCTTTTTTTGTACTTTTGCGCCCTAATTAACTGAGTGTATTAGCAAATGAGCCATTGCACTGTGTCTAAGTCAGTTGCTCATTTGTCGGTCACCCAATCATACTTCGCAATGCTCCGTACACATACCTGTGGCGAACTACGCCTTGAACACGTAAATACCGATGTAATTTTGACGGGTTGGGTGCAAACCATCCGTGATAAAGGAGGGGTTCTCTGGATTGACCTCCGCGACCGTTATGGCATTACGCAACTTATTCTCGACGAGGGTGTGGCCAATACAACCGCGATTCCGTCGGCAGATTTGTTTTCGGTAGCCCGTTCACTAGGACGTGAATATGTGGTAAAAGCTACCGGAATGGTCATTGAGCGTAAATCAAAGAACCCGAATATCCAGACTGGTGATATTGAAATCCGGCTCAGTAACCTGGAGATACTGAACCCGGCAAAACTGCCGCCTTTCCTGATTGAAGATGAAACCGACGGCGGCGACGACCTGCGGATGAAATACCGTTACCTCGACCTGCGCCGGAACAGCGTTCGTAAAAATCTGGAACTTCGCCACAAAATGGCGCAGCAGACCCGGACGTATATGGACGGTCAGGGCTTTATTGAAGTAGAAACGCCGGTACTGATTAAATCAACGCCGGAAGGTGCCCGTGACTTTGTGGTGCCTAGCCGCATGAACCCGGGCGAGTTTTACGCCCTGCCACAGTCGCCGCAGACGTTCAAGCAATTGCTGATGGTGTCGGGCTTCGACCGGTATTACCAGATTGTGAAGTGCTTCCGCGATGAAGATTTGCGCGCCGATCGTCAGCCGGAATTTACGCAGATTGACTGCGAGATGTCGTTCATTGAGCAGGAAGATATCCTGAACATGTTCGAAGGGCTGGTACGTCACCTGTTTAAAACGGTAAAAGGCATCGACATGGCCGAAGTCCCCCGGATGACGTATGCCGACGCGATGCGTTTCTATGGCTCCGATAAACCGGATACCCGCTTTGGAATGCGCTTTGTGGAACTGAAAGGTACCTTCGATACGGTTGACCTGACATCGGGTAAGAACTTTGCCGTATTCGACAGCGCTGAACTGGTAGTTGGTATTAACGCCAAAGGTTGTGCCGGTTATACCCGGAAACAGGTCGACGAACTGACCGAGTGGGTGAAACGCCCGCAGATTGGTGCCAAAGGCTTGATCTACGTTCGGTATAACGAAGATGGTAGTCTGAAATCATCAGTTGATAAATTCTATTCTGAAGAAGAGCTGAAGCACTGGGTAGCCCGCTTTAAGAGCGAAGGCGAAAACTTCGAACCTGGTGACCTGATGCTGATTATTTCCGGAGAAACCGGCAAGGCCCGAAAACAGCTGAACGAGCTGCGTCTGGAAATGGGTAGCCGCCTTGGCCTGCGCAAGGCAGATGAATTCAAGGCACTTTGGGTACTTGATTTCCCGCTGCTGGAGTGGGGCGAAGAAGAAGGTCGCTGGTTTGCCATGCACCATCCGTTCACCTCGCCGAAGCCGGAGGATATCGCCCTGATCGACACCGATCCGGGTCAGGTACGGGCCAATGCCTACGATATGGTTATCAACGGTACCGAAGTCGGTGGCGGCTCAATCCGGATTTTCCAGCGCGATCTGCAGGCGCGGATGTTCGACCTGCTCGGCTTTTCGCCGGAAGAGGCAAAAGCGCAGTTTGGTTTCCTGATGGATGCCTTTGAATTTGGTGCACCGCCGCACGGTGGTATTGCCTTTGGTTTCGACCGCCTGTGTTCCATCTTTGGCGGTGCTGATTCGATCCGTGACTTTATCGCGTTCCCGAAAAATAATTCCGGCCGTGATGTGATGATTGATTCGCCGTCGACAATTGCCGGTAAGCAGCTCGATGAACTGAAAATAAAGACGGTCGCCTAAACCGGTTACCGTATAAATAAATGCAGGACGGCTCACCGGATGGTGGGCCGTTTTTGTTTAATTCGCGGTAAACACTGTGCGAAACCATGACCTTCCGGAACGCTTCACCTAAAGACATCGATGCCATTGCCCGACTGCATAGCCGCAGCTGGCAGCAAACCTACCGGGGTATTTTCTCCGACGATTTTCTGGATAACCGTGTGCTGGCCGACCGGCTGGCTGTCTGGACCGGCCGGCTGATAAATCCGGAGGCAAACCAATGGGTGCTGCTGGCTGAAGAGACGAATGAGCTGTCGGGGTTCATTTGTGTGTATGGCAAGAATGATCCGGAGTACGGCAGTCTGATCGATAACCTGCATGTGAGCGAAGAAGCGCGCGGGACAGGGCTTGGCAGAGCATTGATTCAGCGCGCTGCCCAATGGATTAATGAAACATACGGAACGAAAAATATGTACCTCTGGGTGTATGCCGATAACCTGCGGGCACGGGAGGTATACCGGCATCTGGGCGGGCAGGAAGTAGAGCAGGTAATGCACGAAAACCTCGATGGAACGGTGAGTCCGGCCATGCGCTGTTATTGGGACGATATAACCCCGCTGACCGAATAGCCGGTATTTTAAGCTGAACGGTATTAACAGGCGGTTTTTAACGCTACATTTGACGGTGGTGTGATGATTTCGCACCTGTTAACGTATTCAGTTTATCAGTATGTCAGGAATGAACGAAACCGACATCCGGGATATCCCGGCGATTATTGCCGCGATTGATGCGCAATCGCAGGCCATAGGCTTTAATCAGAAGTCAGACGATTTATCGGGGGCGCTGCTACAGGTGCTGGCAGCCTGTAAACCCGGCGGGCGGTTTCTGGAACTAGGTACGGGAGCTGGCCGGGCAACGGCCTGGCTGTTGCAGGGGATGAGTGCCGATGCGCAGTTGATATCAGTTGAGTCAGATGCGGCCCTGATCGGGATTGCCCGTGCGCTATTGGGACACGATTTACGGCTGACGTTACTGGAAGAGCGGGGAGAGGAGGTTCTTATCCGTCAGGAACCGTCGTCATTTGATATGGTTTTTGCCGATACCTGGCCGGGGAAATATAA
>CBDFHU010000149.1:0-69684 GCA_965247375.1 Arsenicibacter sp. | reverse complement strand
GTAATCCTGAGATTACAATTTTCTAGCCAAATTTAGTGCTTATTACTGATATCAATACGTCAAAGAACTGGTTCCTTTTCAGGATGGCGGCTAACCGTTTGTTAGCCCGTTGTTGTTGATTGGGACTGCAAAGGTAGGGGCATTTTTTACGTTTGTCAATACCTTTGGCAAAAAAAGTTTGAATTTTATTCAGCTTGCAGGAAAGGATATCCGTAACTAGCTGGTGGAGAGAAAGTTTCTTTTATTGTTCTTGCAGAAATCCACCGAAATAAATTTAACATCGACCCTGCTTTATCATTCGTTCCGGATGCTCTGGCCCCTCCAAAGGGTTGCTGACCCACGACTGCACCCGTTGGTTTATCATTAATATAGAAGTTACCGGCAGCATTTTCGAGCACTTTTGTGACCTTTTCGACCACATACCGGTCTTTCGCAAAAATTGATCCCGTTAATGCATAAGGGGACGTGGTATTGATAATTTCTAAGACTTCGTCAAATGCATGGTCATCATATACATATACCGATAGCACTGGCCCGAATATTTCTTCGCACATGGTACGATAGGCCGGATCCTCTACTTTCAATATCGTTGGCTCTATAAAATAACCAATACTGTCATCATAATTTCCGCCTGCCACGACCGAAACATTTGTACTTGCCTTAGCATCGTCTATGTAAGCAGCTATTTTCCGGAACGATCGTTCATCAATCACAGCATTTATGAAATTTGAAAAATCTTCAGTCCCCCCCATTTTGAGGGCTGCCAGCTGCGCTTGTAATTTACCTTCAATTGCTGACCATAGTGACTTCGGAATGTAGGCTCTGGACGCAGCTGAGCACTTTTGCCCCTGATACTCGAAAGCACCGCGTACTAACCCTGTGACTACTTCATCGACACTGGCTGAATCATGCACTAAAACAAAGTCTTTCCCTCCTGTTTCGCCGACTATCCGCGGATAGGTTTTGTACTTGTGAATATTTGCGCCGATAGCCGACCAGATTTGCTGGAAGACTTTGGTACTACCTGTAAAGTGAATACCGGCAAAGTCAGGATGACTGAATATGATATCACCGGCTACCGGACCATCAATATAAATGAGATTAATTACCCCATCTGGTAACCCTGCCTTCTGTAATACTTCCATGATTACCTGCGCTGAGTACACCTGTGTATAAGCAGGTTTCCACACCGCCACATTCCCCATCAATGCAGCAGACGTTGGCAGGTTTCCGGCAATCGCCGTAAAGTTGAATGGAGTCAATGCAAACACAAATCCTTCCAGCGGACGGTATTCAAGCCGGTTCCACACACCGGGTGATGAATTTGGCTGCTCCTGGTAAATCTGCGTCATGTAACTCACATTAAACCGCAGAAAATCGATCAGTTCACAGGCAGAATCAATTTCGGCCTGGTAAGCGTTTTTCGACTGCCCTAGCATTGTAGCTGCGTTAATCTTAGCCCGGTATGGTCCCGCGATTAACTCAGCGGCTTTTAAAAAAATAGCCGCCCGGTTTTCCCATGACAAGTTTGCCCAGCTTTCTCTGGCCGACAGTGCTGCATCAATTGCCTGATGGACATGAGATGCGTCTCCTTCGTTAAAATATCCGAGTGTATGCCGGTGATCGTGTGGTGGCGATAAACGGATTTTATTACCGGTAAATACCTGCTCACTGCCAATGTACATCGGGATGTCAACTTCTGTTGCTCGCAACTCGTTGATTGCGCTCTTCAATGCTTCCCGTTCCGGTGAACCGGGGCGGTATTCTTTTACTGGCTCGTTTGCTGGCACTGGAACTTTGCTGATTCCGTAAGACATAACTGAAGTGCTTTTTTTCTCAAATTTAGTACATCCTCTAACTTTTTCATTACTATGCCATCGTGCTATAGTCAGCTAATTACTTTTATAAGAGGAGCTTTTGGGTGATTTCCTGTAACTTGCCAGCGTTTTAGTCAATCATCATGCAGTTTTACAGTACGAATAATAACTCTTCAAGGGTTTCCACAAAACAAGCACTTTTCCACAGCATGCCTGTGGATAAAGGCCTTTATATGCCTGTTTCGATTCCTTATCAGGATATTTCATTCTTTGATAAGATTGCAGGTGGTTCACTTGCCGATATAGGTTACGAAATTTGTAAGTCTCTTTTCGCGGGTGAAATAGCCGATGCCGATCTTCAGCAAATAACTCATCAGGCTTTTCCGTTTGAGACACCGGTTGTTCATCTTGAAGACGGACAACTAGGGGTTCTTGAATTGTTTCATGGCCCTTCTCTGGCTTTCAAGGATGTTGGCGCCCGTTTTATGGCAAGTCTGATGTCCTACTTTTCCGGTAAATCAGACCAGGAAGTACATATTCTGGTGGCTACCTCCGGTGATACCGGTGGAGCGGTTGCCATGGGTTTTCATAACGTTCCCGGTGTACGGGTATCTATTTTATATCCAAGTGGACGCGTTAGTGATCTACAGGAAAAACAGCTGACCACTTTAGGCGGTAATGTTCAGGCATTTGAAGTAAAAGGCTCATTTGATGATTGTCAGGCAATTGTTAAGCAGGCATTCCTCGATACTACCCTGACTGACCGCATTGCGCTTTCATCAGCCAATTCAATTAATATATTCCGGTTAATCCCACAAAGTTTTTACTACGTGAGCGCTTACGGCCAGTCCAAACAGGTTGGTAAGCCGGTTGTATTTTCGACACCAAGCGGAAATTTCGGAAATTTAAGTGCCGGAGTATTAGCACAGCGGATGGGTCTGCCTGTGCATCACTTTATTGCGGCCACGAACCTTAACCATGTAGTCCCTGATTATCTACATACCGGTGAATACCTGCCTAAAGAGTCTGTTGCCACTATTTCCAATGCAATGGATGTCGGTAGCCCAAGTAATTTTGTGCGCCTGACACATTTATATGGCGATCAGTTTGACAATGTCTCCCGTCAGGTTAAAGGGTATTATTTTGATGATTCTGCGACAGAAGCAGGCATGCAGCAAATCTATGCGCAGTATGACTATGTAGCCTGTCCACATACGGCTATCGGTATTATGGGGGCTCAGCAGGACAAAAAACAATCCAATCAGGATTTCTATCACATTGCTTTAGCAACGGCCCATCCATCTAAATTCAAACCACTGGTTGAAGAGGTGCTGAACATTGAGGTTGATGTACCGGAACGGCTGGCGATCCTGTCTGACCTTCAGAAACAGGCCTGTCTTATTGATCCTGATTATGATAGTTTCAAAGAAGTGTTATTAGCAACTGTTTAATAAAAAGGGCCGGAAGTTAAATTTCCGGCCCTTTTTGTTAGTTTAACACATCTCCCCGCAATGCCCTGAAACGCTTTCTGGCTTCAGCACCATGAATACTCGCCGGATAGTCGGTCAGCAGCTTTTGGTATAAAGCCATAGCGGCGGCTTTGTCTTTTTTGCGTTCTTCGATGATTTTCGCTTCAAGAAACAGAGCATCATCGCCAAGTATGTCCTGCGAATACTGACTAAGCAATTGCTTTAGATCTTCCAGTCCTTCATCCGTTTTACCTTGTTTGAAATACGTATTGGCACGTAACCACAGGATTTCATCAGCCAGCATGTGACTCTGATACTTTTTCAACATTTCTGACAAGTTATCCACAGCTTCGTCAGTTTTGTTCTGAAATAGCATCAGTTCGATTGCGGCATATTCCCGTAAGGCAGTTTCATTGCTGTCGAGCCCTGTATTATCCAGAATCAGCAGACTTAGCGATTCAGCATCATTGGCGATTTCCCGAGAGGTTGCCAGTTTAAGAATGTCCAGAATATCCTTGGCTACCGCGAAATTACCGCTGTAATAATGCAACTTAGCATTTTTCAGTTTGGCTTCGTGTCCTAATGGCTCTTCCTTCTGTGATTTTTCAACCTGTGCATACAGCAGCGTTGCTTCCCAAGGCTCCGCTTTCAGCAGATACACATCACCCTTATCGATTTTACAGCGGTCTATAAAGTTTTTATCCCCTTTGCTTAAGTTGATTGCCAGATCAAGGACAGTTAACGCCGTGTCTTTTTCATCAAGATAGTTGGCGTACAGATTAGCTGTGCTGCGTAATGCTTCCAGTGTTTTAGCGCTTGTACCGACCTCCTGAAGCATTTTCTGGTAATCTGTTATCAGCTTACGTATTTCTGACCTGTCCACAGGATATGTGTTTTTAACCTGCTCTTCCCGGGCATTAATAACCATCCGCCGCGCAAATGCATATAGTTGTCCTTGTGGGTAGGTTGTTGCAACATAATCAAATGCGTCTGCGGCTGTCTTGTATTCTTTGTTGTTAAGTGCAATCACGCCCAGATCGTAGACACGGCTTCCGTTCAGCTTGAGCCGCTTATCAGTTGCTTTTTCCTGCAATAGTGCTCTGCTGAATTTTTGTTTCTGAACGAAGTACCATGTCAACAGTTCGCTATGTCCAAGCTCCATAGGCTCCTGCTGTATCCGGCTGTACAGTACTTTTTCCAGTAACTCTTCTTCTTTTGAATTAATGAGCCCCTGTAATCCGGCTAAGACTACTTCCTTTTTATCAATCTGCCGGTTTAGGGAGATTAATTCATTGATCCATTTTTCTGTTTGACCCGTTCCCCGATAAAGCTTAGATAACTCTTCATTGTAGGCATTCGGGTTACCGCTTTGTGTCCGTGCCATCTCCAGCGATTTAATCGCCCAGCGGCTTTCTCCGATGTCGTTAAACGCAATCGTTACCTGCTCCAGCTTTACCTGTGATTTTTTTGCCAGATCTAACCCTGCCTGAAAATGTTTCTGCGTTTCGGTGGTATCCCCTTGCTGGTTGTATACCATTCCGGTCAGCACTTCAAAGATCGGTGCATTCGCTTCATCAGAGCGGGTCTGTTTTTTTAAAAATTTCAATGCCTCATCTTCCCGCTTCGTTTTCAACAAACTGTTCACATAGCGGAACCCCACCGGCCAGCTCGTTTTTTCTTTCAGGACCTTTGCATACTCAACAGCGGCCTTGGTGTATTCCTCTTTCTTGTAATACTCATTCGCCAGCTCATCCGAAACAGATTGCCCTGTTGCTGCTCCACCAACAAGCATCAGGAATCCTAACAGATTATTAACAACCCTATTTTTCATTTTATAAATATCTTTTTTAAAAAACATTATTATAAGATTTAGCTGTGTGGAAATGTGAATTACTTTACTATGCACACATTATACACATTTAACAAATAGTAATCAACATAGTTATCCCCTTTTTACACAGCAACTATCCACTTGTAATAGCTTGTTTTAAAGTAAATTAACATGTTGTCCACATTTTGCCGGACATTTTATTCACAAATCCACCAAGTTCACAAATCCACAATTCGGCTATGAGAATAACGTGTGTCTTGTATGTTTATGAATTGTAGTTTTTCCATGCTACCCAATGTGGATAAGTCAAAAAGTGAATATCTATAAAGTTATTCACATTCAGGCCACGGCTAAGATTATAGTTATCCACGGGAAGTCCTGAGTTATGCACAGTCTTATCCACAGAAAATTTTCACTTTTTTTATTTTACATTGACCTTTTATCCAGAACTACCAAGCGACCTCCCTGGCGTGGATAAGTATAGGTAGCCTCCTATAAAACGAGGGACTAATGACGGAAGATGTAAATGACGCTGGAATAATTACCGGACTTTCGTGCGGCCTGGTTAGACTTTAATCCCTGCCAGAAACTTTCAGCCAGATTGGTGCGGCCATCCCGGTACTTAGTACTGAGCATGGCGATATAGAAAGAATCAAAATACATCGGCCGTTGCTCTTTCAGGATTAAGGCGTGTTTAGCCATCAGCCGTTTAATCGTGGTTGGAGTGAAATGATGCAGGTGCCTCGGGACATCGTATGCTGCCCAATATTCTTTATAGTAAAGAGCATCAGCAGAGGCATTATTCGGAACAGCGATGATTAAGGTACCTTCCGGCTTCAACAATTGCTTTAACTGAACTGCTAGCTGATCAAGCCCGGCAACGTGCTCAAGTACATGCCACATTGTAATGACATCAAATTTTTGAGCTGGATCTAACTCCTGCAGGCTCTCCCCTACCCTGCTATTTAACCGGTCCGCAGCAACGCGGCGGGCATCTGCATCAGGTTCCACTCCCTGAATTGACCATCCGCTGTTTCTACACGCGTCTAAAAAACTACCTGTTCCACATCCGATGTCGAGGATGCTGCCTGTCCCTTTATTTAATTCGTGAATCAGATTTACTTTTCCTTTCAGGGTATACTGCCGGACTGTACGATATAAAAAATTAATCAGCCCTTTACTTTCGTCGTTGTGAGAAACATACTGTTCCGATTTGTAAAAGCGGCCGATTGATTGTTGATCCGGTCTTGGGTTCGTGAAGCGGAAACTGCATTCTGTACATTCCTGAATGATAAAATCTGTGTGACTGACCAGATAATCTTTGCAAGTGATAAAGTTGCGGAGTTGACCTGATCCGCAAACCGGACATGCCGATAAGGTTTCTGTACTCATAAAAGGTTAAATCGATATGTTACAACAATCCCCTGGTAACAGGTGTTGGTCCTGTTACCAGGGGATTGTCAGTTTTTAAATTACCGGCCCATGTACACCAGAAGAATGGAAATATCAGATGGGCTGACTCCGCTTATCCGCATGGCCTGCCCGATTGTAGCGGGCCGTAACCGTTTCAATTTATCTCTTCCTTCAAACGACAACGCGTGTATACGGTCATAATCAAAAGCAGGATTAATTTCCAGCCCTTCCCACTTCGTGATTTTTTCCGCATTTAATCTTTCGCGGTTTAGATAATCTTCATATTTGATCTCAATCGCTACCTGTTCAACGGTCTTTTGTGGGATTTCAGCATAACTTTCATTTTCCGGTAACCATTGCAATAACTCTGCTACATCGTCGAACCCAATCTCAGGTCGCTTAATCAGAGTGTATAACGGACTTTTTTCCCGGATAGCTGTGCTGCTTTTTGTCGACAACCAGTTATTGATCTCGTCGGGCTTAACCTTAGTGGCTTTGATATCATCAATCAGGTTTGCTACTAATGCACGTTTTTCCTGCAATTTCTGATAGCGCTCTTCGCTGGCTAAGCCAATAGTATATCCTTTTTCTGTTAGCCGGAGATCTGCATTATCCTGCCTCAAAAGTGTTCTGTATTCTGCTCTTGACGTAAACATACGATAGGGCTCTTCGGTCCCTTTCGTAATGAGGTCATCAATCAGCACACCAATATAGCCTTCTGACCGCGAAATGATAAACGGATCTTTTTCTGTTACGTTCTGATGCGCGTTTATTCCGGCAATAAGTCCCTGGCAGGCGGCCTCTTCGTATCCGGTTGTTCCGTTTATTTGTCCGGCAAAGAAAAGATTATGGACTAGTTTCGTTTCAAGTGTATTCGTTAATTGGGTCGGCGGAAAGAAATCATACTCGACAGCATACCCTGGACGAAACATTTTTACCTGTTCAAATCCGGCGATTTTACGTAATGCTTCATATTGAACATCTTCCGGCAGGGATGTGGAAAAACCGTTTACATAAACTTCCACCGTATCCCAACCCTCAGGTTCTACGAAAATCTGATGTCTGTCTTTATCTGCAAAACGATTGATTTTATCTTCTATTGACGGGCAGTATCTTGGGCCAAGTCCTTTGATCCGGCCTGTAAACATCGGCGATTTTTCAAAACCTGTTTTTAGAACGTCATGAACCTGTTGATCGGTATAGGTAATCCAGCAACTCCGTTGTTTTGTTAGCGCCGGCGTATCCGTATACGAAAACTTGTCAGGATTTTCATCTCCTTTTTGTTCCTCCATCGCCTCATAGTTGAGGCTACGGCCGTCAACCCGCGGAGGTGTACCGGTTTTCATACGTCCTGATTCGAAGCCGAGCGTAGTCAGTTGTTCCGTTAAACCAGTTGCTGATTTCTCGGCAGTCCGGCCACCACCGAATACTTTTTCACCGATAAAAATCCGTCCGTTCAGGAATGTACCGTTTGTCAGGACAACGGCTTTTGCATGGAATGTTATGCCCATACTCGTTTTTACACCTGTGACCTGCCCTTTTTCAACGAGTATCTCATTAACGGTGTCCTGCCAGAAATCGACGTTTTTATTTTGTTCCAGTGCCAGTCGCCACTCGTTCGCAAATACCATCCGGTCGCTCTGGCAGCGCGGACTCCACATGGCAGGGCCTTTGGAGCGATTCAGCATTCTGAACTGAATCATGCTTTTATCACTTATGATGCCTGACATACCGCCAAGTGCATCAACTTCCCGAACAATCTGCCCTTTAGCGACTCCCCCCATTGCAGGATTACAAGACATCTGAGCTATGGTCTGCATATTCATTGTGATCAGCAATACCTTTGAGCCCATCATACCTGCTGCATGTGCTGCCTCACACCCTGCATGCCCTGCACCTACTACTATTATATCGTATGAAGCAAACATTTTTGCGATTTTTGTAAAATGTTTCACGTGGAAACTTTTACAAAGTTGGTGAATTCGTGGAAAATAAAAGAACTATTGAGGAACAACAGGCATAAAAAAAAGGTGCCACTCTGAATGTGACACCTTATGAAAAAAGCTAATGATCAATTACTTAGATACTTTCTGCAAGTATTGATTTGCTTCTTTTTTATAAAAAGAATTGTAATTAGGCGTTACAGAACGTAAGACTTCGACCTGTTTAACCTGCTGTTTATTGGTCAGGGAGTCAAAAAACGGAGGTGTACTGCGCTTTGGTGATTTTGCCGTCTCAGCCTGTCGTTTCGGATCTTCTTCCTGCTGCTTCAAGGCTTTCTCAGACTCAAGCAACCGAACCATAATTTCATTCTGGCGATTGATTGTATTCTGATTAACACGCTTATTAACGAGATCGGTTTCTGTTTCATCCATCTTTTCCATCAACTCATTTACCTGCTTGTCCGTCTGCTTGCCGGCTTCAGTGCCTTTATTCTTTTCCTGAAGCTGTTTCAACATATTACGGATCATCGCCTGCTCAGCAGCCAAACGCGAAAGTTCTTCTGATAAAGCACGACCCGATTGACCGCCTTGCTGAAGTTTCTGCATTCTGCCATTCAGTTTCTTCTGCATCTCACCCATGTCCCCGTCCGGCTTCTGACCTTTCTTTCCTTTACCGCTCGCTCCCGGCATTGCCATGGCATTCATCTGCTGCTGCATATTTTTCAGTGCATCGCTCAGCATCAGGGATAGATTATTCATGGATGTCATGGCATACTGTTGTTTAGATGCTGCCTGATTAAGCCGACGCTCACGAATCTGAAGTACACTTTCATCCATATAGCCTTTCATGTTATTAACCTCCCTGGTTACAAAAGACTGAATCTGGACCACACGGCTTGCCAATGCATTTAAGCTATCTTCAATTACTTTAGCATCATCCTGTAGTTTAAGCTGCTCCTGAGATAATTTAACCACGCGCGGATCCTGTAACGTCATACCTTTGAAGTCCTTCATTATCCGCTCCTGTGAAAAAGACAGTGTAATCAGGTTTTCCAGAATACTACGTAAGTCATCAATGTTCTCCTGCGCTTCATCCATTTCCGCAGACTCCATGGCTTCCTGCATTTGTTGTTTCATCTTACGCATCGCCTTTGCGGTCTTATTCTGCGAAGATGATGCGTTTTTACTTTTCTTCTGATTCAACTGCTGCTTGGCATCCTGCATCTGTTGTTCGATGTTTTGCTGCTCATCCTGCTGTTGATCCGGCATTTTAAGGTTATCTTTCTCGGCTTGTTTTTGAATATCTTTAAGTTGCTCCTGAAGCTTCTTAAAGTCTTCCATTGCTTTTTCCTGATCTTTCTTTTGCTGTTCAAGATCAGTCTTTTCGTTACTATCCTGCTTGCCGTCTTTGTTGTCCTGCTTGCCGTCTTTGTTGTCCTGTTTGCCGTCTTTATTGTCCTGTTTGCCTTCCTGCTTGTCTTGTTTGCCGTCTTTATTATTCTTTTCGTCGGCTTTATTGTTCTCCTGAGCTTCCTTCTCCTGCTGCTGAGCTTGTTTTTCAAGCTCTTCCATTGTGTTTGAGATTTTTTGCTCCAGCTGCATTTGCTTAAATAACTTAAGCGCGCGCTCTAAATCGCGCTCCATATTCCGTTCTTTCCGGCTCAGGCGATCCAGCATCTCCGATGCTTTATCATCCTGTTTACGTTCAAGAAGCTGCTTCAGTTCATCATATAGTTTTTTGGATTCAGGATCCAGCAATTCATTAAAAAGCTTCTGCAACTGCTGCATTTTTTCCTGTAGCTGCTGATCTTTTTGATTGAAGCGCTGCTGGGTATCATTCGTTTTCTGAAACTGTTCCTGTAATTGCTGAATTTCCTTTAACAGCTCTTCCCGCTTTTGAAGTACTTCATTGAGTTGCTTTTTATCCTGGAAATCGGAGGTTTTTTTCGTCCTCAACCGGTCTTCCATCTGATTCAGCTCCTTTTTAATATTTTGCGTTTTACTCAGCGCTTCATCAATCTGCTGTTCAGTCTTCTTCGCAGACTCATCAATTTGCTTCTGTACCTCGCTGTTAGACGGGATCGCAAAGTTCAGCGGATTTGAACGCGCTGACTTCGGGCCATTAACACCATCGTTATCCCAAACCTGAACGAAGTATTCAATCCGGTCTTCCTGTCCTAGCTGTAAACTATCAAGATACCAGTTGTAAGAATAATTCTGCGATGTTGTATTTCTGTTGACAGGAATGTCTTTTGAATACAAAGGCGAAAATTTGCCTCCTTTCTGAATCCGGTAATTGAGCTTAAGCTTTGTGAAACCGTAGTCATCCGAGATTAAACCTGAGAGCGCTATGTAATTATACGTGACTGTATCCTGAACCCGCTCGATTGAAATTGTCGGAATACGGTCAGGAATAACCTGGATATTGTATTGTATGTTAGAAGGAGTAGCTACTTCTTTATTCTTCAGTGAAACTGTATAAACCGCATTTTGCATAACGCGGCGGGAGATGGCAAACTCATTGGTTTCGGCCGGTTTTGTCCAGGCAATCTTAGATTCTGAATTAAATCGTAAGCCTAATGAATCAGTATGATCTGCCGTAAAATTCCAGTCAACCACGGTGCCTTGCGGTACTAAGAGATTGCCAACGTTTGATAATTGTTCTGCCGGTTTGTTAAGATAAGCCGGATAGGTAAGCTTAACATCAAAATTGAGCACGGCCGGCCGGTCAATCAGAGATAAGGTATATTGGTCTGAATTAAAGCCGGACGCTTCCAGATGAAAATCCAGATCACGCTGTACATTATCAAAAGTATAGTGATAAAGTCCGTTCGTTTGTTCGAGTTTGAACCGGGTCCCATTCGCAACGAGATAAACTGATTGAGGCAGGGCATCACCGGTTAGTTTCACCGTCAGCGGAAAATCTTCATTGCGGAAGGCTTTCATCGATTTGTTCTGAATGACAAACTTAAACGGTGCTTCTTCCGCAAATTCCTTATTATAGTTTACAATCCGGGCTGACGGCTTTGAAAAAAAAGCCGGATTTACCAGAAAAATAAACAGAATCAATGCAAGAGGCGGAACAGCGTATTTTAAAAACTGCCGGTTTTTGTCAATCTGTATTGCGTTGGCAAAACGATTTATCAGCAGTTGCTGAGATCTCTGTTGTAAGCTTGCCTGGAGAAGATCACTTTCTGACAGGCTAATCCGACGCAGCTGAAGCGTATTCAGTAGCTTATCCCCTACTTCGGGAAAGAAACGGCCGATCTGTGCTGCGGCTTCATCATCTGTAAGCGATTTCCGGAGTCCGTACAGACTGAGTAACGGCTTAATGATAAAAAGGAAAAGGCTGACAAGTGTTGTCAGTACAAAGGAAAAGAATAAGACGCCACGCCCTGTTGAACTAAACCGCCCGACAAATTCGGCCGTGTTAATGAGCAGATATAACGTACCTAAAATAGCAAAAAAGAATAAACTTCCTTTTACCAGCTGATTTAAGTAAAAGCGTTTTTTATATTCTTCGATCCGTTGTAGCAGAATATTGTAAGACTCCATATAAAAGAACGGTTGTCAAAGGTGTAAAGGTAAATAGGCTTAGATTAGCTGATGATACTGGAAATAATTAATAACATGCTCTTTTAAAAAAGCCTCCTGCGCTAGCAAATCATTCAGAGGAAGCGGCTTTTGTAATGAATATTGCGGCCATCCATCCAGATCAAATCCATCAAAGTGATAATAACCCTGGAGGCTCAGAACACTACAGATCGCAATATGAAGCAGATCCTGTTTTTGCTCTTTGGAAAAGCGCTTAGGCCCCCGACCAAGCTCCTGCATACCGATTAAAAATAAGACACCATTAAGATCAGCCGGACGCTTGCCGACAAAATTTTCCAGATGCCCTATCAAATCTTCCCAGTTTCCGTCTAATGAGTTAGCCGTCAGTTCTTCAGATGTATCCATAGACTCTCTAAGTTACAACATATAAGTCAATTAATAACGAATATTTTGTATGATTCGATTACTACGCAGGGCACTAATTGATTTTATTGATCTGCTCCTGCCACGTTCATGCCTTGCTTGTCAAAAGACGCTGGAAACGAGCGAAGCGTTGCTTTGTATTGCATGCCGGCTAAAATTACCCGAAACAAATCTGCATGTTGCGCCTTCTGCTATAACCAAATTTACCGGAAAAGTGCCCGTAGATTTTTCAGTTTCCTACCTTCATTTTACAAAAGGAGGTATTGCACAGAAACTGATTCATCAGATTAAATACCGTGGAAAAAAAGAAGCTGCCAGACAATTAGGTTTCTGGTATGGAAATGTGTTGAAAAATGAATCGGATCTGATACAGGAAACCGATTTACTGATTGGGGTACCTTTGCATAAAAGTCGTTTTAAGCAACGCGGGTATAATCAGGCTGACTGGATTGCCCAAGGCCTTTCTGAGGCATTGAATGTACCCTTTTCCACCAGTCTGCTTCAGCGGCATGCTTTTCAGGGATCCCAGACCAAAAAGAGTAAGGTCGAACGCTGGGAAAACGTGAAGACTGTATTCTCTGTAGCGGCTAACAGCAGTCTTTCCGGTAAGCGGATTATTCTTGTGGATGATGTACTGACGACAGGGGCAACGATGGAAGCCTGTGCTCAAACTCTGTTGAATGCAGGATGTGGATCTGTGGCTGTCATTACACTGGCGATGACAAAATAAAAGCGGCCGCTCTGGTACAGAACGGCCGCTTCCTGTAAGAATGAGTTTAATTATTTGTTACGTCCCAGACCAATCATAGCACAACGGAAGCCAATTGAGGCAGTTGCTGAGTCCTGGTCAAGGAAACGACGTGTACCTGGTGATAACCAGTAAGCAACGTCATTCCATGAACCACCCTTATAAACACGAAGTTTGTCATTAATCAGTGACTCTTTCGTGTTATAGTTTTTGGCTTCGTCCAGATAGCCGTTCCGGCGGATTGGGTTCAGATCACTCACATCACTGAATGACAGAGGACGATAAACGTCATATACCCACTCGTTTACGTTACCAGCCATGTTATAAAGACCAAAGTCGTTGGCAGGGTACTCCCAGATTTCCTGTGTGATAATAGCACCGTCATTCGAACGACCGGCAATACCGGCGTAGTCACCGCGGCCACGCTTAAAGTTGGCTAACATCTGGCCTTGCTTACGTCCTTTTTTCGGATTACGGATGGATGATCCATCCCACGGGTAAATACGCTGGTTTGCCTGATTTTCATCAACATACTGTGTGCCAATCATGGCCTTTGCTGCATATTCCCATTCTGCTTCTGTCGGCAGGCGATATTCCGGCAGGATCAGACCGCTTTCAATACCCGGACGCGCAGATGACGTAGAGGCTTCGGCAACAGCTGCCGCTGCTGCATCGTCCTTCTTAGACTTACGTTTCAGCGAGAATCCACCGCCTTTTTTCTTGGTGCTGGTACCACCTTTGGCTAACTCTGCGTTAACGGCATTTGTCCGCCAGGCGGCATAGTCATTAGCCTGAACCCATGAAACACCAACAACAGGGTAATACCGGAAAGCAGGGTAGCGTAAATATTGCGTTACATAAGAGTCATTAAACGAGAGCGGGTTAGCCCAGACTGTCGTGTCCGGTAATGCCGCACGGACAACTTCCTCAGATGAGTCGCGCTTGAGTGCGTCAAGGTACTCTAAGTAGTGTACATTCGCCATTTCTGTTTCATCCATGTAGAACGACTGAACACTGACTGTCCGCTCGCGGTTGTCGCGGGTGTTCATTACATCCTCTTCTAAAGCACCCATTGTAAAACGGCCACCTTCGATGAAAACCAGGTTCGGCCCGCCATTCGGCGCTTTGAACGATTTTACCTGAAAACCTTCTTTCTGGTTGTATGCTATACCCGTAGCCGTACTCTTCTTCCCTGGCTTCACGCTGGTCGGGTGTTTTGATTTACTACAAGCTGCTAGTGCCAAGGTAGCCAGCAGGACATAAGCCGCTCGTTGCAAGTGATACGTTTTAATCATCGCTGTATCTGTGTAAGTCGGAATTGCAAAAGTATGTAATATTGATAACTAATCCGTTAATGCTGTCAGCACTTCATCCATTTGTCCAACGGAAGAAACATTGCTATGCGTAAAAATCAGCCGGTTTTTCACGTCTTTCAGCGAGCACTTGAGTGGATTCAGTTTGATGTAATCAATAACTTTGCCAAACTGCTCTGACTGAAAGAAACGTTCCGCCGTTCCGGAACCATTCTCGGAAGAAACGAAGTACCCCTTCAGTATATTATTCTTCAGGGTTAGTTTTTCGAGGTAAAGGCTTTCGGCTTTACACCTAACGTTCACCATTTTAATCAGGTTTTCTACTTCTTCCGGCAGCGGGCCGAAGCGATCTTCAACTTCCTTGCGGAATGCTGCCAGTTCTTCCTGATTTCTGATGTTATCTAACCGAGTATATAACGACAAACGCTCTGATATATTCGATACATATTTCTCCGGTATAACAACCTGTAAATCGGTTTCGATAACGGTATCCGGAACAGCCGCCTTAAAGGGGTTTGAATCCGGTAAAAATAGGTCTTTAAACTCGTTTTCGCGCAGTTCCTGTACGGCCTCATCGAGTATCTTATGATACATTTCGTACCCCAGGTCGTTAATAAAGCCGCTTTGTTCGGCACCCAGCAGGTTGCCGGCTCCCCTGATATCTAGATCGCGCATGGCAATTTTAAAGCCTTCGCCCAAATCAGAAAAATCTTCCAGTGTCTGCAGCCGCTTACGGGCATCGGAAGTAAGCGATGATTGCGGCGGCGTCAGCAGATAACAGAATGCCTTCCGGTTGGAGCGCCCAACCCTACCACGCATCTGGTGCAGATCCGACATACCGAACATGTGGGCAGAGTTAATTAGAATGGTATTGGCGTTCGGAATATCCAGCCCCGATTCAATGATGTTGGTTGAAACCAGCACATCATAATCCCCTTCGATAAAGCGGGTCATTACTTTCTCCAGCTTTTCGCCTTCCATCTGGCCATGCGCCACGCAGACACGTGCATCAGGTACCAGGCGTAAAATCAGATTCCCGATTGATTCGATGTCACCTACGCGGTTATGGACAAAAAATACCTGACCGCCGCGCCGTAATTCATAACTGATCGCATCGCGGACCGTGGTTTCACTGAATGTATGGACCTCCGTCGTTACCGGCTGGCGGTTTGGTGGCGGGGTTGCAATAACGGACAAGTCACGCGCACCCATGAGTGAGAAATGCAGCGTTCTCGGAATCGGCGTGGCGGTCAGCGTCAGCACATCGACTTCGACCCGCATTTCTTTCAGCCGATCCTTGGTTTTGACGCCGAATTTTTGTTCCTCGTCGATAACCAGCAAGCCTAAATCTTTGAATTTAATGTCTTTATTGACAATACGGTGTGTACCGATCAGAATGCCTATTTCACCCGAGGCAGTCTCTTTCAGAATATCTTTAATCTGAGCGGTCGTCCGGAACCGGTTAATATATTCGATCTTAACCGGAAAATCAGACAGACGCTCAGAGAACGTCCGGTAGTGCTGCATGGCCAGAATGGTGGTTGGTACCAGCACGGCAACCTGCTTATTATCCGAAACTGCCTTGAAAGCCGCCCGTATTGCCACTTCAGTCTTACCGAAGCCAACGTCACCGCACACAAGCCGGTCCATCGGGTGGGGCTGTTCCATATCAACCTTGACATCAGCTGTTGCCTTAGCCTGATCAGGCGTGTCCTCATAAATAAACGAGGATTCAAGCTCAGCCTGCAAAAAGCTGTCATGGCTAAAGGCATAGCCGGGAGCCTGCCGGCGTTTGGCATAGAGTGAAATAAGCTCCTTGGCAATATCCTTGACCTGCTTTTTTACGCGTGACTTTTTGAGCTCCCATTCCTGAGAACCCAGCTTGCTCATGGTTGGTGGTCCGCCTTCCTTTCCGCTATATTTAGCAATTTTGTGGAGGCTGTGGATACTGACCAGCAACACATCATTATCACGATAAATAAGCCGGATCGCTTCCTGCATTTTACCACCGACATCCACTTTCTCCAGACCGGCAAACCGCCCGATTCCGTGATCAATATGCGTCACATAATCACCTGCCTGAAGCGTTTTTAACTCTCTGAGGGTAAGTGCCTTTGATTTTGAAAATTTATCCTGAACGCGGTATTTGAAATAGCGGTCAAAAATCTGGTGATCAGTAAAACAGGCTATTTTCAGCGACTCATCTATAAAACCCTCGCGAAGACCTATGTTCAGTGGCTGGAATCTGACAAACGGATCCAGTTCTTCAAAAATCATCCGTAATCGTTCCAGCTGTTTGAATGATTCGGCAGCAATAATGTTGGTAAAGCCTTTCGATTGATTTTCGGCCAGGTTTTCGACAAGCCGTTTGAAATCCTTATTAAACGAAGGCTGTGCTTTGGCCTGATAGAGCTGCCTAGCTTCAGTTTTAAAGTAAAACTTACGCCCGAATTCAACCGTTGTAAACTGTTTAAGCTGATTCAGGACCGAGCGGCGGGTCTCAAAAAGCTGATTAGGATCAGAAACAATCTTTACGCCACCGCTACCCGCCACCACCGCTTCAAAGCTTTGCTCGGCTTTTGCAAAGCACTTATCCACAATGTCGAGGGTAAAATCCACATCTCTCACCCAAACAACCGTTTTTTCCGGTAAAAAGTCGAGAAATGGCTCGCGGCTTTCCTGAATCAGTTTAGTCTGAATATTGGGAATAATGTTGATAAAGTCGACATTGGTTGTGGATAACTGAGTTTCAGGACTGAAAAACCGGATACTTTCCACTTCATCGTCAAATAAATCAATGCGAACCGGAAATTCTGAGGCAAAGGAAAAAACGTCGATGATGCCACCCCGCAATGAAAACTGGCCAGCTTCATAGACAAAATCTGTTTTCTCGAATTCATAGTCCTGTAATAACTCAGATACAAAGTTGGTATCGAGCCGGTCGCCAACACGGATTGTTAACGTATTGGCCTGAAGTGAGCGCTTATTAATCACTTTCTCCGACAAAGCTTCCGGATATGTAACAATAAACAGGTTTTGAATGGCCGTTGAGTTCAGTTTGTTCAGCACTTCGGCCCGCATCAACACATTTGCATTTTCAACTTCTTCGTATTGATAGGGCTTTTTATAGGACATCGGAAAAAGCAGTACATCTTTTCCCGCCAGGTTCTGTAAGTCGTTATAAAAATAAGAAGCTTCGTCGCGGTCGTTCAGAATAAATAGCTGACTACCAGTTGTCAGGTTGCCAATTGCCGAGGCCAGAACAGCATCAATACTACCCGCTAAACCTTTTATCTGTAACCGCACAGGCTCTCCGGCAGGATGCAGGATCGGTTCGGCAAGAAGCTTAATAAAGCTGTCGTCAGAATAAAGCCCGATTAATTCTTCCGGTTTCAAAATACCTTTGATTAATGTGATAACGAACGCACCAAAAGCCGCGGAGACGCAATCTACGCGGCAAAAAGTTAACCTATATTACAGAGAAATGTTGTTCAGAACAGATTCCCCTGAATTATCTGAGGTTGTAAAGTTGGTTCTTTTAGAGATAGGCCGCAATGTTTGTTCAGCCCGCGTATCCAGTACCGGATCAGTTCAGGGGCTGTATCGTTATCATCACCCCCCCCATGAACAAAGATATAGGCCGTTTGTAATCCTTTGTCAAACCATGTCTTTAACCGCTGAATCCACGCATCAGTTCGCGAATAATCAGATTCATGGCCTTCATTGCCAATAAAACGCAGCGTGAGTACCGGGCTGCTCAGGCCCATATGCAGAACGTCCCGCCGGCCGGCAACATCCGTGATCACGACATGCCGGTGTAATCCATGCAGTTTTTCGAGGGTTGACTGCCAGACATTCGTACGTTTAAACCAGTCGGGATGCCTGAATTCGACCGCGACATTCAGTTCATCGGGCAGGTGTTTCAGGTAATTTGCCAGTACAGGCCATTTTTCCGGCGAAAAATTCGGCGGTAACTGCAGAAAAGACATGCCCAGAAACTCTTCGAGTGAAAGAATAGCGTTAACAAATTCTTCAGTGATAAATTCTGCTGCTAGCAGCATACGTTCGTGGCTGATTGATTGCGGAAATTTAGGGCAAAACGTAAATCCGGACCGGAATTGTGATGTACCGGCTTCCGTTTTCCACTTCTCAATCATGCCTTCCGTCGGAATCTGGTAATGGGTGAGATTCAGTTCAATGGTATTGAACTGCTGCACATAATGATGTAAAAAATCCTTCTCTTTAGCTGTGGAAGGATAAATTTTACCAACGTATTGCTTGTTTGCCCAGACCGGACCTCCGATGAAAACCTCAGGATGACCGGTCCGTTCGACAGCCGTCCAGATCTGGGCATTAAAGGCCGGACCGGGCGGTAGTATGGGGCTTACAGCATCCAGATTGGTGGTTTTTCCAAATTCCATAGCAGCGAAGAAGTTACTGGTTCTTTCGTATAACAACAATCCATGGCTGAAAAAGTTGAAAATAGTTGTTTTTCAGCACGATAACCTCTATATTTGCACTCCCGTTTTTGGGCGGGAACGGATTGCTCTTAGCAATTAATTCGAAATCAACCAATTATCAATACAAACAGTGAATACACTCAGTTATAAAACCATCTCCGCTAACAAAGAGACGGTGCAAAAAGACTGGGTTGTGATTGACGCAGAAGGACAAGTGCTGGGTCGGCTGGCCAGCCAGGTTGCCTTCATGATTCGCGGCAAACACAAGCCGAATTTTACACCACACGTTGACTGCGGAGACAACGTGATCATTATCAATGCTGACAAGATTCGTCTGACCGGCAAGAAACTGACAGACAAAGTGTACGTACGTCACACTGGCTACCCTGGTGGTCAGCGTTTTGCGACGCCGCGCCTGCTGTTGGAAAAACATCCGGAGCGCGTTCTTGAGCACGCTATCCGTGGCATGTTGCCTAAAAACCGTTTAGGCCGCCGGTTGTTCACAAACCTGTATGTTTATGCTGGTGGCGAACACCCGCATGCAGCTCAGCAACCTAAAGAAATTAAATTCTAACAGGCGCAAAACACATGGAAAGAATTAATGCCATTGGCCGCCGGAAAACAGCCGTGTCACGTGTATACATGACAGCTGGTAACGGAGCCATCACGGTAAACGGGAAAGACTACAAGCAGTACTTTCCATCAGAAGTTCTTCAGATCATCACTAACCAGCCGTTTGCTACAGTCAATGGTCTGGGTGCTTACGACGTGAAAGTAAACGTTCGTGGCGGTGGTGTAACCGGTCAAGCCGAAGCCACTCGTATGGCAATCTCACGGGCTCTGTGCGAAGTAAACGCTGAGTTCCGTCCTGCCCTGAAGAAAGAAGGCTTCCTGACACGGGATTCACGTATGGTTGAACGGAAAAAATACGGTCGTGCTAAAGCCCGCCGGCGGTTCCAGTTCTCTAAACGTTAATCACCGGAATGGGCAAACGGTCTTGTTACAGAGGCTGGTTATTCTGCTCATTCTGAATTAATTATTTCAAAGTCGTCCAGACTGCCCTTAGATGTTGCCGACGGGCGGTGCTGCGTAACCAAATTTCAAAAATTCAATTTCACTAACAGAAAATGGCACAAGTGGAATATAAAGACCTACTCGACGCTGGTGTGCACTTCGGTCACCTTACGCGTAAGTGGGATCCTCGTATGGCTCCGTACATCTTCATGGAGAAGAACGGTATCCATATCATTGACTTGAATAAAACTCTCGCGAGCCTGCAGGAAGCTCAGAATGCTATCCGTGGTATTGTTCGTTCGGGCCGTAAAGTGATGTTTGTGGCTACGAAAAAGCAAGCTCAGGAGATTGTTGCTGAAGAAGCACGTCGTCTGAAAATGCCATTCGTTACGGATCGCTGGTTAGGTGGTATGCTGACTAACTTCGCGACGATCCGCAAGTCGTTGAAGAAGTTGCAGACTATTGAGAAAATGTTGAAAGATGAATCGACTGCCGGCAACATTGCCAAGCGCGAACTTTTAACGCTGACTCGCGAAAAAGATAAGCTGGAGCGTGTATTGGGCGGTATTACTGACCTGACTCGTTTACCGGCGGCACTGTTTATTGTTGATGTGAAGCGGGAACATATTGCTGTTGCAGAAGCTAAGCGCCTGGGCATCCCGGTATTTGCAATGTGTGATACGAACTCGAATCCGGATATGGTTGATTTCCCGATCCCGGCTAACGACGATGCTTATAAGTCAATCGCTCTGATCACGCTTGCTATGGGTAAGGCTATCGAAGAAGGCCTTATGGAACGTAAGCAGGATAAAGACGATCAGCGTTTGCAGGAAGAAGAAGAAGCAAAGCGTGCTGAAGATGTTCGTCAAGCTGCTCAGTAGCTACAGCTTCTGAAGGTTCAGAACCTGTAGCTACTGAGCAGGGAGAATAATCTGAGTTTATTGGTAAAGTAATTCGTTTCCCATAAACGGATATTATACCGTAAGCTTTTGAGAATAGCCCGTAGCCAGCCGCTATGGGCTATTCCATTATAATTTAAAGCCTATTATTGGCTTATTGTTAATTTCGACAATTTACTATTCTATAAAACTTAATATGGCAATCACCGCAGCAGACGTTAACAAACTTCGGCAGGAAACCGGAGCCGGTATGATGGACTGTAAAAAGGCTCTGACCGAAGCAGACGGCGATTTCGAAAAAGCAAAAGAAATTCTGCGTAAGCAGGGTCAGAAAATCGCTGATAAGCGTGCTGACAATGCAACCGCAGAAGGTGCTGTGCTGGCACAAGTTAGTGAAGACGGTAAAACCGGTATCGTAGTTGCTCTGGCTTGCGAAACGGAACCGGTTTCAAAAGTTGCTGACTTCCAGTCACTGGCAAAAGCTACGCTGGAATCTGCAGCTACATCAGGTGCTACTACAAAAGACGCGTTACTGGCTGTTGCTCAGTCAGATGGCCGTACGCTGCAGGAGCACATCACTGACCTGATGGGCAAAATCGGCGAGAAAATCGATATCGTTTCTTTCGAAGTCGTTTCAGCTGATCAGGTTGTGGCGTACATCCACTCAAACGGTAAATTAGGTGTACTGGTAGGTCTGGTAAATACAAACGGTACAGATGTTGCTGAAGTAGGCCGTGACGTAGCCATGCAGGTTGCTGCCATGAAGCCGGTTGCTATCGATAAAGACGGTGTTGATGCCAGCATCATCAGCCGCGAGATCGAGATCGGTAAAGAGCAGGCTCGTGCAGAAGGCAAGCCAGAAGCTATGCTGGAAAAAATTGCTATGGGTAAACTGAACAAATTCTACAAGGAAAATACCTTGCTGAACCAGGAATTTGTGAAAGATAACTCACTGACAATTGCTCAGTTACTTGACAAAACAAGCAAAGGATTGACCGTTTCTGTGTTTAAGCGTGTTGCTATCGGTTAAGCCGGAACGAATCCCTTATATTACTGAAAGCCCGGACTCCACAGCAGTCCGGGCTTTCTTTTTACCGTATGAATATATGAGACAAATATTTTTCTATATTTCTGAAAAGAATATATAAGCACGGCGTTACTTTTTATATAAATTCTTGTCTTATAGGAGAACTTGTCCTATGAAAGCATACACTGACGAAGAACTCGTAAAATTGTACGTAGAGACACAGCGAAATCAATATTTCGAAGTCCTGTACAGCCGCTATTGTGATAAGGTTTATCGCAAGTGCTTATCGTTTACAAAAGACCCTGCGCGGGCAGAAGATTTCACGCACGATATTTTTCTGAAGCTGATCGTCAAGTTAGGCGGCTTTAAGGAACAGTCGAGGTTTTCTACGTGGCTCTATTCGGTGACGTATAACCACTGCATGGACCATGTCAGGAGCAAGAAAAACGTAGAGGTTCTGGTAGACGATGACCACGAACATCTGTTGAATTTCAGTGACGACGACGAGGAACTCGACTTTTCAGAAATGTCCATTCAGGGATTACGGAAAGCTATGGAGAAGATGACAACTGAAGAACGGAGCCTGTTGATGCTCAAGTATCAGGATGATGTCACCATCCGTGATATGGCCGAAATCCTGAATCTTACCGATAGTGCTGTCAAAATGCGCCTGAAGCGGGCAAAGGACAAACTTAAAAAACGGTACCTGGAAAGTGTTGTGTTTGGAATTTTAGTAGCACTGAGATGGATTTCGGCCAAATTTCCGGTACGGTGGTTCTAAAATGATAGAAAACGTTTTTAAACAGCTCGAACCGGAAGAAAGCTGTCCTGCCCATCTGAAAACAGAAATCATTTCTGAGATAGATTTAATCCGGAATGCTTTACAGGTAGTTGAGCTGTATGCCGGTGATCTCTTTGGTGTTTTATCTGCTTTAACGAATGCTCAGGAAGATAAATGACTAAAATGCCTGCTTAATGGATAAACTCCCTGACCTGACAGAAATTTTAATTAATACCTTTCGCACACTGATTAATCAGTTTATCGACTTTGTCCCGAAGCTGATTGGAGCTGGTGTTGTGCTGTTAATTGGTGTTTTGGTGGCCAGAGTGACGTCGGTTGTTATCAAAAATGTACTAGGACGTGTTGGTTTTGACAAAATAGGTGATAAGCTAAACGAAATTGATTTCATAAAGCAGCTGCAGACCGAAATTAAGCTCAGTGAGCTGGTTGCTAAAGTACTGTATTATTTCATTCTGCTGGTGTTTATTACAGCGGCGACTGAAACATTGGGGGTTAAAGCCATTTCGGATATGGTCCTGTCGCTGGTAAATTTCATCCCTAAAGTTATTGCCGCGGCCATTATGCTCCAGATCGGTGTTCTGGTTGCCGATGCCATGAAAAAGGCAGTTGTATCCCTTTGCCAGACTTTTAAGATTGCGTCCGGTAAATTGCTAGGCATGATCGTTTTTTTCTTTTTCCTGATCATTACTATTATCAGTGCACTTGGTCAGGCCGGAATCAATACAGAATTACTCGAATCCAGTTTTAATTTACTGATTGGCGGAATCATATTTGCTTTCGCTGCCGGATATGGCTACGCATCCAAAGATGTTATGGCAAATATTTTATCCTCATTCTACTCTAAAAATAAATTTCAGGAAGGCCAAACCATCCAGATTGATGATGTAAAAGGAGTAATTGTTAAAATGGACAATACATCAATTACCCTCCGGACTGATGTGGCAACGTCCGTTTTTCCGCTTCAGGCACTTCAGTCGAAACGGGTTGATATCTTTTCTGATACATCAAAGAATGTAACTGACCAGACTGCTTAAAATGAAATTTTTCTACCTGTCCATTACACTACCTACACTTATTTTTACATCATTTGCCCACGCTCAGACTTCACCCGTAGTGACGACTAATTTTGCTGATACAGTGAGCGTCAAAAAGGATACTACCTACTGGCAGAAGTCCTTTACCGGTGGCGTCAACTTTAACCAGGCATCGTTTAGTAACTGGGTTGGAGGAGGTGTTAATTCCGTTGCTTTGGGCATGGTTATGAATGCACGTGCCTTATATGAGAAACGGCGTATATCATGGGACAATACCGCTGATCTACAGCTTGGCTATGTGACGCAGCGCGGCGAAACCCGGAAGGCCGCCGATCAGATTTTTATAAACTCTGTTTTAGGCCATAAAGTGTCTAAGAAAATGGATATTTTCGGCTCAGGTACATTCAATACCTTTTTTGCACCAGGCTATCGTTATGACAAACTTCCCGGCGATCAGAAGCGCCTGTTAGTATCTAATTTTCTGGCGCCTGCCCAGATTACCTTTGCGTGGGGGGTAGCTTTCCGGCCAAATGACTGGTTTTCGCTTCGTCTGAGCCCGTTCTCACCCCGGTTTACCATCGTTAATGATCCGGATGTCCGGATTAAAGAAGTGAACGGCGTTTATATAAAAGATCCTAACGTGGTTGCATACGGCGTAAATCCCGGCAGAACAACCCGGATCGAGTGGCTGGCTCTACAGTTACAGGCCGCACTAAGTAAAAAACTGGGCGAAAATGTGAGTATTAATGCCCGTTATCAAATGTATGCCAACTATAAGCAACTGAATGCGATTGATCATCGGCTTGATGCTGTTCTGACCGCAAAAGTGAGCAAGTATTTAAGTACAACATTTGGTTTGATTTTATTGTACGACAAAGACTTTGTCGCTAAACTTCAGGTACAGCAGACACTGGCTATCGGTCTCTCCTATAATATCAGTACGTTCCGCAAAAAATAACGGCTGATCTGCGGACTTACCAAATAAGTACATAACTTACCATCATATCCGTTAAACCTTTAAAACCAGGGAACTATGCTAAAAGAGTTTCGTACATTCATGGCACAGGGTAATGTGCTTGATCTGGCCGTCGGTGTTATCATTGGTGCGGCTTTCGGAAAAATTGTAAATTCATTGGTCGAAGATGTTATTAACCCTATTCTGGGGCTTATTTTAGGTAAGGTTGATTTCAGTGAGTTAAAGGTTGTTCTGAAAGAAGCCGCAGATGGCCAGGCCGAGGTTGCTATACGGTACGGTAATTTTCTGAACCAGGTGATCCAGTTTGTCATTCTTGCCTGGGTAATTTTCCTGATTGTGAAGGCCGCTAACCGAATGAGGCTCTCAAACTCGATGGATCCGAAATAATTGTATTAATTACTTAATGATAAAAGCCCCGTCTTTGCGACGGGGCTTTTTTATTTACATTAATTTTGGTGCGCATTTAGCGTAAACGGCTATTTGTTAATTATAAATTCATCGGTGCACAGCACAGTCAGGTATGGAAAAGCAGAAATTAGTTATTCTGGGTGGCGGAGAAAGCGGAGTTGGTTCAGCATTGCTGGGAAAAGAAAAAGGCTACAGCGTTTTTTTATCTGATCAGGGCCTGCTGAAAGATTCGTACAAGCTCACATTACAGCAAGCCTCTATCGATTTTGAAGAAGGCGCTCATACCAAAGACCGTATCCTGGAAGCTGATGTTGTAGTGAAAAGCCCGGGTATACCGGATACCGTACCACTGGTGGTTGACCTGTTGCAGGCAGGCATTCCGGTTATCTCAGAAATTGAATTTGCCGCCCGCTACACCAACGCTCGTCTGATTGGAATCACAGGTAGCAACGGCAAAACGACAACTACCCTGCTGACCTATCATCTTTTGAAGGAAGCAGGGCTGAATGTAGGTTTAGCCGGTAATATCGGTGACAGTTTTGCAAAACAGGTGATCGATAATCAGTTTGAATATTACGTTCTTGAGCTTAGTAGCTTTCAGCTGGACGGGATGTTTGATACTCACCTGCACACTGCGGTTTTATTGAATATTACGCCTGATCACCTGGATCGGTATGGGTATAATTTCCGGAATTACGTGAATTCAAAATTCCGTATTCTGCAAAATATGTCCCCGAAAGATCACTTTATCTACTTTGATGATAGTACGGTGATTACTGAAGGGCTGGATGAGCGTTCTGTTGATGTGAAAATGTTACCCGTTTCACTGAAAAAGGTGGTTACTACCGGCGGATACATGACCGGAGAGCAGTTATTTGTGTCGGCAGGCAGCGGCTCGTTAACTGTTGATATAAACACATTGTCACTAAAGGGAAAACACAATGTGATCAACATGCTGGCAGCTTCTCTGGCAGCATTAACGGTGGGCGTAGCACCGGAAGCGATTGCAGAAGGGCTGCTTAGCTTTAAAAATGCCGCGCATCGTCTGGAACCGGTAGCAACAATTGACGGAGTTCAGTTCATTAATGACTCCAAAGCGACAAATGTTGATTCTGTGTACTATGCCCTTGAAAGCATGACGACACCAACAATCTGGATTGCAGGCGGTCAGGATAAAGGCAATGATTACAGCCAGCTTGATGAGCCGGTAAAACAAAAGGTAAAAGCCCTGATTTGCCTGGGAAAAGACAACCGGAAACTCATCGATTATTATACCGGTAAAATTCCGTTGATTACAGAAACACAGGATATTCATGAGCTCATCAGGAAATCATTGATTTGGGCGGTGCCGGGAGACGTTGTCCTGCTTTCACCGGCTTGTGCAAGCTTTGATTTGTTTAAAAACTACGAAGATCGTGGGAATCAGTTTAAGAACGCGGTTAATAAGGTTGCAAAAGAAGGTTTAAAACAGTAAAAGAGCATAAGACAATAAACTTATGACGTTCTCAATCGGAGATTGGTTGAAATTTAACCTGAAAGGTGATCGCCAGATTTGGTGGATTGTACTGTTCTTGTCTATTATGAGTGTGCTGGTCGTATATAGTGCAACGGGGACGATTGCTTTTCAGAAAATGCAGGGTAATACAGAGTCTTATCTGCTGAAGCATTCTTCACTGGTAGTACTAGGACTGGTGTGTATGTATTTTGCTCATAAAATCAACTATGTCTATTATGCAAGGCTGTCAAAGTTCGGCATGTGGTTGTCGGTTCCGCTGCTTTTATGGGCATATTTTAAAGGTGTAAATGCCAATGATGCATCGCGCTGGATTACTATTCCGATCATTAATCAGACATTTCAGCCCTCTGATTTAGCCAAACTGGCGCTGATTGCCAACCTGGCAGCGATGCTGGCGAAACGGCAACGGGTAAAATATGAGCCTAAAGTACTGGTCAATATGATTGGCTGGATCGGAATTATCTGTGCGCTCATTATCCTGACCAATACGTCAACGGCCTTACTCCTCGGAGCGACCTGTTTTTTGCTGATGTTTATTGGCCGTGTTCCGTTCACCTACCTGATGGGCATGGTTGCCTTTTGTATTGTGGTCGGTGGTATTGCACTAGCAGTTGGTCAGCGTCTACCGACGGCCATCAACCGCGTAAAAACGTTTTTCGGCGAGACCAACAAGCGGATGAGCAAAGAAGAAACCGCCGAAGCTAAACGGCAGCGTTTTCAGAGCCACCAATCCTTCATCGCGCTGGCAAACGGCGGCATTAAGGGTCAGGGCCCCGGACGCAGCCACCAGCGTAATACACTGCCCCACCCCTACTCCGATTTTATTTTTGCCATTATCGTTGAGGAGTATGGCCTTTGGGGTGGCTTACTTACGGTAGCCGCCTATGTCTGGCTGCTGGCCCGCGGCATGAGGGCTATGCGAATAAGTACACGTCCTTTTGGCGGATTATTATCCGCAGGACTAACATTTAGTTTAGTTTTGCAGGCTATGGTGAATATGGCTGTGGCAGTTGGCTTGGTTCCGGTCACAGGACAGCCACTTCCCTTATTAAGTATGGGAGGGACGTCATTGATTTTCACCGGCATCGCCATCGGTATTGTGATCAGCGTGAGCCGTGATGAAGTGGATGAAAGTAAAATTTAAACAGCTGATTCAGAGAGAAAAACCATAGCAAGCGCATGAGAGTAATCATAAGCGGAGGCGGTACCGGGGGTCATATTTATCCTGCCATTGCCATTGCCAACGAGCTGAAATACATTGATCCGTCAACGGAAATCCTGTTCGTCGGCGCCGAAGGAAAAATGGAGATGGAGAAAGTACCTAAAGCCGGATATTCGATTATAGGATTGCCTGTTGTAGGCATAAAGCGGGAACTTACTGTTACTAATTTAGTTTTCCCCGTCAAATTAGGAAGGAGTTTACTGAAAGCAAAGTCGATTGTCAGTGACTTTAAGCCCGATGTGGTGGTCGGAGTCGGTGGATATGCCAGCGGACCGGTATTGTTGTCGGCATCATTAGCCGGGATTCCGACACTGATTCAGGAACAGAATTCATATGCCGGGTTAACCAACAAAGCGTTGGCACGCTGGGCCAAACGGATTTGTGTCGCCTACCCCGGAATGGATGCGTTTTTCGCGGCAGGTAAAATAAAAGTAACCGGTAATCCGGTACGGAAAGATATTCAGCTTGCGGGTGAGCAAATCGAGGCTGGCCGGCAGTTTTTCGGGCTTCGGGCAGATAAACCAACCGTACTGGTAATCGGCGGTAGTCAGGGGGCAAGAACCTTGAACGAAAGTATAGAACAAGGTATTTCTGCCTTTGTCAATGCCGGCATTCAGGTACTCTGGCAAACAGGAACAGGGTTTATTGATCGTGCGCGGAAAGCTGTGGCCGATGCGCATACGGATCTGGTAAAACCTTATGACTTTATCTATGAAATGGATAAAGCCTATGCCGTAGCCGATGTGGTAGTTTCCAGGGCAGGTGCCTTGTCAGTTTCTGAGCTTTGTATTGTAGGACGGCCGGCTATCCTGGTTCCTTTGCCAACGGCGGCAGAAGATCATCAGACAAAAAATGCCATGAGTCTGGTTGAACTAAATGCGGCTTTACTTGTCAAAGATCAGGTTGCGCGTACAGAATTAGTAACCGAAACAATTCAGTTGCTGGGTAATAAGGCCAAATGTGCTGAATTAAAGAATAATATCAAGCAATTAGGTAAACCAAACGCTGCACGCGAAATTGCAGAGGAGGTAATCAAATTAGCCAAATGAGTCTGGATACAATTAAATACGTTTATTTCCTTGGAATTGGCGGGATCGGAATGAGTGCCCTGGCCCGTTGGTTTGGCATTAACGGGTTCGAAGTGGCCGGTTATGACCGAACGCCGACAGCCTTAACAAAAACCTTGCAGGAAGAAGGAATGTCGATTCACTTCGATGATGACATTGCATTAATTCCTGCTCATTTTCTGGCTAATTCTGATGAGACGCTGGTGATTTATACCCCTGCCATTCCTAAAAATCATCAGGAACTGATCTATTTAACCGCAAACGGATTTATCCTGCAAAAGCGGTCGCAGGTTCTGGGTTTGCTGGCTGGTCAGATGCGGACAGTAGGTATTGCCGGTACGCACGGAAAGACCACAACATCATCGATGGTCGCCCATATTCTTCAGGTAGCACAGGTTAACAGCGCAGCTTTTCTGGGCGGTATTACCCAGAACTACGGCACCAATTTCTTATTGAATGAACCGACTGATGAGCTGAAATCTGTCGTTTGTGTAGTGGAGGCTGATGAGTTTGACCGCTCCTTTCTGACATTATACCCGAATATTGCGGTTGTGACATCGACTGATGCTGATCACCTGGATATCTACGGTGATAAAAATGCAGTTTTGGAATCGTTCAGTGCCTACGTAAGTCAGATTGAGCCGGAAGGTATTCTGTTTCAGAAAAAAGGATTATCATTAAGAGATAAAACAAAGGCAACCGTTTATGAGTATTCCCTGCACGAAGGGGACTATACGAGCCGGAATCTGCGTATCGAAAATGCGCGGTTTGTATTCGATTTAGTGTATCCCGGTGGTGTTATACCAAACATCAACATGATTGTGCCGGGCTTTCACAATGTCGAAAATGCAATTGCAGCCGGTGCTGTTGCCCTTACTCTGGGAATAGCACCTGATACTGTCTGTGAAGCATTAAGCACCTATCGTGGTGTAAAAAGGCGGTTTGAATACATTATTCAGGCTGGTCAGCACATACTTATCGATGATTATGCGCATCATCCGGCAGAGGTCGAAGCCTTTTTATCATCGGTGAAGGCCCTGTATCCCGACAAGCAACTGACGGCTGTTTTTCAGCCCCACTTATTTTCGAGAACACGGGATTTTGCCGGTGAATTTGCCCGAAGCCTGTCAATTGCCGACAGCGTATTTTTACTGGATATTTATCCTGCGCGGGAATTACCAATTGAAGGCATTACGTCTGCTGTTATCTTTGCTGAAATTACTGCAGAGAAGAAACAACTATGTGGTAAAAATGAGCTGTTAACGATCATAAAAGGTGAAAAGCCATCCCTTTTAGTGACAATAGGCGCGGGGGATATAGATCAAATGTTACCGGATCTAAAGGATATATTAACGAGCCAATAAATAAAAATATTGGACTCCTTACTTAGCTTATTTACAGATGTTTTCTACATTTAAGCTAAAACCAGGCTATTTGTTCACTTTAGCAGGAATAATTGCACTTTTTTTTCTGATCGCTTTTACGGAGATCAGACAGGATCAGAAAGTCTGCAAATCGATTGTTATTGAATTTGCCGGCGAAAGTGCAACACGTTTTATCACTAAACGTGACGTAATGGGCTACTTAACCAATCAGGGAACAGACCAGATTGTTGAGGAGCCTTACAGTAGCATAGATTTCAGAAAACTGGAAAAACGGCTGCTGCAGCACGGGTTTATAGAAAAATGTCAGGTTTCACGTGACCTTTTCGGAAATTTAATAGTCACTATAACTGAACCTGTACCGGTTGCGAGAGTTTTAACTTTTAACGGCAGTAACGGGTATATTGAAGGTAACTATGTAAGCGAAGCCGGTAGTCTGTTTCCGGTTTCGATGAATTATACAGCCAGAGTACCTCTCTTAAAAGGAGCGTACTTTAGCCGCAGAAGTGCGTTAAAGGATTCATTGAGTCGACCAGTATTAGATTTGCTGATTACACTCAAAAAGGATCCTTTTTGGCGTGCTTTAATAGCTGAAATATCGGTCGATGAGGCACGTAACATCATTCTGTGGCCTCAGTATGGCAACCAGCAGTTCGAACTGGGACCGCCAACGAACGTCCCGATGAAGCTGGAAAAGCTGAAATTATTTTACAAACACGTTCTTTCATTAAAGAATGCTGAAGGATATAAGCGGGTAAATGTTCAATACCGTAACCAAATTGTGTGCGAATGACAACGTTGATGGATGATAAGATCGTGGTAGGGCTCGACATCGGCAGCACAAAAATCTGTGCCGTTGCCGGGCGGATGGTTCGTCATAAAGATCACGCAACTCTTGAGGTTTTAGGTGTTGGTAGAGTGGAGTCGGAAGGAGTTGCAAAGGGGGCTGTCGTTAATATTAACAGAACTGTTGAAGCAATTAACCGTGCGATTGAAGAAGCCGGTAACCAGTCAGATATTGACATTGGTGCCGTCAACGTCGGCTTTAGCGGTAAGGATATTGAGGCAAGGAAACAAAACGGCAATATCACGCGGAGTTCACCCGGTGACGAGGTGACCTCGCTGGACATCGATCATCTGCTGGGGGATATGTACCGGAATCCGGTTTCGCCCGGCAAAGAAATCGTGCATGTACTGCCGATGGATTTTACGGTCGATAACGAACCGGGCGTTGAAGATCCTGTTGGCCGGAATGGTGTTAAGCTTGGTGCTGAATTTCAGATAATTACGGCACCTGTTGCCGCCGCTATCAATATCCGTAAATGCCTGGAAAGGGCTTCGGGCGGCTTGCAGCGTGATCAGATTCTGCTTTCACCGCTGGCTTCCGGGATGGCCGTACTGACAGAGGATGAAAAACGGGCCGGTGTCGCATTGGTCGATATTGGCGGAGGAACCACCGATATTGCTATATATCACCGGAATGTGCTCCGTTTTGTATCAGTTCTGCCATGGGCAGGCCGGAGTCTGACCGATGATATTGAGATGGGTTGCAAAGTACTGCCAAATCAGGCTGAAATACTGAAAACTAAATTCGGAACAGCCGATCCGACCGACTATAAACTCAATGAGGTTGTTTCGGTACCGGGTTTGGTAAACCGGCCGCCAAAGGATGTATTGCTGAAAAACGTATCAATTATTATTGAAGAGCGGCTGAAAGAATTAGCGGCTCTTGTTCAGGCTGAAATTATCCGGGCAGGTTACGAACATAAATTATTGGGAGGAATTGTCCTGACAGGCGGTACTGCTGCAACACCCGGCATTGAGCGGGTGTTTAACCGTGTTTACAGGTATGGATATCCGGATCGGCTATCCGGACCAGCTGGAACGAAATTCCCGCGCTGATCTAGTCAGTGATCCGGCCTATGCTACGGCGTTAGGACTGGTATGGGCCGGCTTTAAGCAGGTTGACGAACGGATTTCGTTTTTCAGTGATCCGGGCCGTGTGGTTGTAGAAGAGCCGCCGCGGGTTGTTACGCAAACCCCGAAACCGGCGCAAACCCCGAAACAGAAAGAACCGCCAAAACGGGGATTTTTAGGGGCAATACGTGATTTTTTGACTGGAGATAACTATAATCCGGACTCAGATCGCTACGAATAACAAGTAGAAGAAATACAATGTCAAATGTTTGACAGAACATTAACACTTAAAATAAAGGGTTTACGCCATTACTGATATATGCTGGATCACGGATATACATTTGACATCCCAAATGATAATCTCCCGATTATTAAGGTAATCGGAGTTGGGGGCGCTGGTAGCAACGCGGTCAAGCACATGGTCGAAATGGGCGTAGCTGACGTTGAATTTGCCATCTGTAATACAGACCGGCAGGCGCTTTTAAGCAGCCCTGTAAAGACACGGATTCAGCTGGGCCAGGGCCTTGGAGCCGGTACTGATGCCGAAGTTGGCCGGGAATCGGCGCTGAGCAGCATCGAGGAGTTACGGAATCTGTTGCGGGAGCCGATTAAAATGGTATTTATCACAGCCGGTATGGGCGGTGGTACCGGTACCGGCGCCGCTCCTGTGATTGCCGAACTGGCCCGTGAAATGGGTTTGCTGACCGTGGCAGTCGTAACGGCACCAAACCGCTATGAAGGCCTTGATAAAAAAGAGCAGGCAATGAAGGGTATCGAAGCATTAAAGAAAAGCTGCGATACTGTTTTAGTTGTACTTAACGATAAACTTGCCGAACTTTATGGTAAGTTGCCCATGCGTAAGGCATTTGCTCATGCTGATAACGTATTGGCAACAGCCGTAAAAAGTATTGCCGAGATCATAACCACCCGTGGCGATATCAACGCGGATTTCATGGACGTGAAAAAAGTCCTTGAAAGAGCGGGACAATCGGTAATGGGTGCGGCTGAAGCCGAAGGAGAAGACCGTGCATTACTGGCGATCCAGAATGCACTGAATTCGCCGTTGCTGAACGACCGTGATATTCGCGGGGCAAAACGGATTCTGTTGACGATTGCGTCAAGCGAAATCGAAGAATATGAAGCAACTGTCGATGAACAAGAGGTTATTGCCAATTATATCATCGAGAAAATCGGCTCTGAAGCCCGTATGTTCAAGCTGGGGGCCATTTTTGATAAAAATCTGGGGCCTAAACTGCGGGTAACGGTAATTGCGGCTGGTTTTGATACAAACGGTGAAATAACCATTCCGGTCACACCGGTAGTTGTTGAGCCGGAACCAGAGCCGGAGCCGGAACCTGTTGCGGAAGAAGAACTGGTCGTGGCTGAGCCTGTTGTCGCTCCGGTTGTCAGGCATGAGCCGGCACCACTGACTCAACCGCAGCCGAAGCCGGTTAACGGGCATCCGGTTATTGAATTAGCCGGTACAAAGCAACCAGCGACAGATACTAACGGTGGTACAAGTATTTATGTACCGCAGCCGTCGTCAAAAGTGAACGTTGCTCCGCCGGAACCTGTTCTAAGTGATGTATTTGTGCCTGAAGATAAACAGGAAGTAAATGAACAGATTCAGCGTATGCTGGGTTTATTTATTCAGGCGAAAGGCCGTTATCAGGATTTTGATATGGATACACCGGCTTATTTACGACATAAAGCCGTGTTGCACGATATGATGCTTGTTCCGGATCATGAGTTGATCCGGATCCGGCTCAATGATTAATAAGATTAACGTAGCGGGTAAAACAGAGAGTAGCGGGTAACAGGAGCCGGGCGGTAAGCACTGGCTCCTGTTCTTTTTTAGCCTGTTCAAAAGGCAATAAACTGCTTTATCTGCGAATGCAGTAATTCGTTGTACAGGTCATGCTCCAGCCGGTTATCCTTCCAGTATGACCGGATCTGGGCTAGTTTTATCCGCAATGCCAGTGTATTGGAGCCCAGATAGCTGAAAATGTCATTCAGGTGGCTAAGCGCCAGAGCGCCTCCCTGATGGCCCGCAGAAAGCCCTACAAGAGCCATTTTTTTATTGGCCAGCCCGCTCGGATAACTCATACCGTCGATAAATGATTTTAATACGCCCGGAATGGAGTTGTTGTATTCAGGAACGATAAATACCATTTTGTGCGCCTTCTCAACAACATCTTTAAAGCGGTTAAAGGCAGGGTTTTTACCCGTGTTTTCGTATAAGGCTGATGACGTAAAATCAGCTGGCAGGCCGCTCAGATCCATAATCACACTATCGGTGTGATAAGCAGTCAGCTGGCTCTGGTAGTAATCGGCAATTTGTCGGGAAAGTGAATTACGGCGGTTTGTTCCGACGATGATCAGAATGGTCTGATCCGTTATCGGATGACTGTCAAAATTATCCATGTTTCAGTAAAGACCCCAATCTATGAATTAATCTGTACCTGACTTGTTACTTTTGCTCTGATAACAAGCCATTGTCGAATAAGTTCGGGAAATTCATGACGGCAGAACACGTTAAAGAAACAATTTTTGATCTGATGCAGCCGGAACGGGCTGTACTACTTGCCCGGTTTTTTAAAACTGGCTTTGGTCAGTATGGTGAAGGTGACCAGTTTCTGGGCCTGACAATGCCTCAGCAACGCCAGATTGCCCATCAGTTTGCGGATTTAGCCTTTGCTGAAGTGGAGAAGCTTGTACAGGACGAATATCACGAATGCCGGATGGTAGGTCTGATTATCTGGGTGAATCAGTTCCGCAGCCGGGCAACAAGTTCGTACGGTAAAGAAGGGATTTATATGGGCTATCTCGAACACCGGCAATTTATCAATAACTGGGATCTGGTTGACGTTACCTGCCCGGCCATTGTCGGCGGGTATCTACTCAATAATGACCGCTCGGTGCTATATGAGTTAGCGGCTGAAAACCACCTCTGGAGCCAGCGGATTGCGATGGTATCAACAATAGCATTCATTCGCAAAGGGCAGTTTGCTGATACCTTCGCTCTGGCAGAACAATTGCTGACTCACCGGCATGACCTGATTCATAAAGCGATTGGCTGGATGTTGCGTGAGGTGGGTAAAAAAGACGAACTGGCACTGGAAGAGTTTCTGACCGATCATGTTCATCAGATGCCCCGCACCGCCCTGCGTTATGCCATTGAACGATTCGAACCTAAACGCCGGAAGGCATTTCTGGACATGTAGTGGCGATAAGTCTGAACCATAAAAAATGCCCGGTACCAGCTTCCGTACCGGGCATTTTTTATATGAGTTTCGTAGTCTATCGTTTCGCCTGCGACAAAAGTGGCCGCTGTACCGGTGACTGAAGCTGCCAGGCTCGTACCGGCTGCTGGTTGATGCCGAACAGTAAGGTATTCCCGATCGTTAATACCCGCCGCACGTCGCCCGTAATCCGGAAACCCGACTGTGCTTGTGGAATGGCCGCGAAGCCACCTCTTCCGTCACCTTTCAACAGTACCCCATAGTTCGCGTCGGAGCGGCCGAAACGCAGCCGTACCTGGTTGGTATTACCGCACAGCAGCAAGTCTTTGTGGCCGTCCTGGTCGTAATCCAGCGACGTAATGGTAAATACCGGCGATACCTGTGCGGCCATCGGTAATGGCTTTTCGGTCAACTTATCGGCTGCACTACTCAGGAAACAAACTGTCCGGAGCTCATTGGCGGTTAATTTCGAGGCGTCTTTCAGCTCGTCACCGGTGAAAATATCGGTCAGCGTAGCGGTTGAGTAGCTGTCGTAGTTCGTAAACCGGTGACGCAGCATACCAACCTGTTCAAGCAGCTCATCGCGGGTCGGATGCGGGTAACTTTTGCCCTGAATATAAAAACACAGAATAGGATCAACCTTACCGTTTTTGTCAAAGTCTTTGTAAATCAGTTCGGCCGGTTCTTTGTCACTGGCCCGGCATTGGGCATTCATACCGTGGTTACCCACGATCAGATCGGGCCGGCCGTCGCCGTTGAGGTCATCGGTCGAGAGCGTATTCCACCAGCCCCGGTATGGCTTGTCGAAATAGGTGTTTGTCTGGTCGGTAAGCTGATTACCAGTCAGGCCAAGGACAGTCACCGGCATCCACTCGCCTACCAGAACCAGCTCTGTTTTACGGTCATTGTTCAGATCAACCCAGGCAGCGTCGGTAACCATACCAATGCTGGCAAGCATAGGCGCCAGTTTTGTCGTCTGGTCGGAAAACTGTCCCTTGCCGTTGTTAATCAACAGGTAGCTGCGCGGTGTTTCCGGATAACGTCCCGGCACCACGCGGCCGCCAACGAACAAATCGGGTTTGCCGTCGCCGTTTACGTCGGCTGCGCGGACACAGCTTTTACTGGTCAGCATCGCCGGCAGGGCGTTCGTACTTAGCGTAAACTGCCCTTTCCCGTTATTCAGGTACAGGTGGTCCTGTAGCCTTGGGTCATTCGGCTGAAGGGTGCCGTAACCGCCGCTGCATACATACAAATCGGGGAAGCCGTCGGCGTTGGCGTCGAAGAAAAGTGCGTCGGTATCCTGTCCGCCTTTATTGGCTTCGAACGCCGGTTGCGGTACTTTCCGGAACTGATGATCCGGCTGCTGAATATATAAACTACCCGCCTGTCCGGCATTGCCACCCACGAAAATATCGTCCAGACCATCGCCGTTTACGTCGGCTTTTGTCATGGCGGGGCCATTGAAGGATTGGGCGTTAACCAGCAGAATCTGCTGCTTGAAGTCGTTGGCCGGATCAACCGGATCGGTATGGGCCAGCGATGATTTAATTTCGCCGAATATTGGCTGTGTTGCCGCCGGCGTCTGATAGACCGCCTGTGCGTCCTTTTCCTGTAGAGTCAGCAGTTGGTCGGCTTTTACGTTCTTGAGCAGTTGCTGTTTACCGCTGCCCGGCCAGACAATCCGCAGCGAATCAATCGTTGGGTTACTCCCCAGCCCGAGGTGCATCCGCGGCGAAACGCTGGACTGATAGCCGCGGATGGGCATCTGCTCAATGTATTGCTGCCGTCCTGCCTGATAAACCGTTACTTTTGCTCCGATGCCCTGAGTGTTGCCGCCCATGCCGGCCAGCTTGATGGACAGATAATGATGGTTACGTTCGCGGTTGGTTTCGTTCTGAAAAATAAAGGCAGGTTGATTGGTGTTGTTCACAATCAGGTCCAGATCACCGTCGTTGTCGAGGTCGGCGTAGGCCGCGCCTGTACTGTTGGAGGCCTGATTCAGACCCCAGGCTTGCCCGACATTTTCAAAGCTAACCTGGGCCGATGAGTCGGCGCCCCGGTTACGGAACATGTAGTTGAGTACGTTCGAAGAGGGAATTTTATGGACCAGTTCCAGAACGTCTTCACGGCTAAAGTTGGCCGGGCGGTTCTGCATGTAGTCGGTCATGTACTTCAGGAAGTCCTGATTGGTGTAGTCACGCACGTAGCCGTTGGTGATAAACAGGTCTTTCCAGCCATCGTTGTCGTAGTCGGCCAGCAAGGGCGACCAGCTCCAGTCGGTATTTGAAATGCCTGCCATTTGTCCGACTTCGGCAAACAACGGCGTATTGCCGGGTTTTCCGGCCACCGGTTCTGCCCCGACATTGAGCTGTAGCATATTACGCATGTGCTGGTAGTGGAATCCCGACGAAACGGCAAGGTTAAACTTGTCGTAGTTGTCCGGTGCCATCAACAGTTTCTGCCGCCGGTTGTCTTCGGGAAGCATGTCGAGGGTGAAAATATCGGGGCGGGCGTCGTTGTTTACGTCAGCCACGTCGTTACCCATCGAAAAATGCGAGGTATGCCGGATGCTTGATTTTAACTGATTGGTAAACGTCGGGCCGTTTCCACGGGGGCCGTCTCCACGGTCATCGTGGTTATTGATGTACAAGTAGTCAGGAATGGTGTAGTCGTTTGAAATGTAGAAATCCGGCCAGCCGTCACCGTTGAAATCAGACACGCCGAGGCCCAGACCGTAGCTCAGAACCGAGCTGCTGATACCGGCTTTTTCGGTCACATCCTCAAAATGATTTCCCATATTCCGCAACAAGCGCACGCCGATTTCCGGATTGCTGCGCTGCATCAGGGCCGCCGTCGGGGCTGGGTCTAAGACCGGCAGCAGCCTCGGATTATGGTTAAGCATAAAGAGGTCCAGGTCACCGTCGCGGTCGTAGTCGAAGAATGTCGCCTGCGTCGTCTGGCCCGGTAATGCCAGTCCCCATGCCATGGTCTGATCCGAAAAATGCGGTACGCCCTGCGCATCATTTCCATCGTTGATAAAGAGCTGAGGGGTGCGTTTGTAGGGCGGCATACTGCCCGAATAACAGACAAATAAATCAAGCCGGCCGTCGGCATTGACGTCGGCCATAGACACGCCGGTACGCCACGGCCCCTCGCGTCCGGCAACACCGGCTGCACCGGTTATATCTGCGAACTTCATCTGCCCCTTATTCAGATATAACTGATTCGGAACCATGTTGCCGCTGAAGTAAATATCGTCTAACCCGTCGTTATTCAGATCACCAACGGCAACCCCGCCCCCATTGTAGAAATATTCGTATATCAACACATTGGTATTCACGCCTTCGGTCAGGGTATTGGCGAAGGTAATACCGGTTTGGTCGGGCGATAAAGAGGTAAACAGAGGCGCTGTATTATCGGATGACTTATCGGCAGACTGACAACCAACCAGGCCCAGCGCAATGAGCAACAGGCCTGAACAAATACGGAGTTTCACGGGTAATGAGCTTAGGGTATACTACTATTCAACAAAAATAGGGTGGTTGGAGCAGGCAAAAAAGCATGCCCGCTCCAACCACCCCATAATATACTACTATTAGTTGTATCCCGGGTTCTGAACTAACTTATTATTCCGGTTCACTTCGTCACGGCTGATCGGCAGGAAGTAGATTTTATCATCCCACTTCCGGTTTTCCTTACCCGTTCCCAGATCCTGTACGCTGTAGCTATAGGTATAGTTGTCTTTGCTATACTTATAGGTAGTTACTGTTTTTCCCGCCTTGAGCTTACCGGTGATTACAACAATCTTCGCTTGTTTACCCAATGCTGTCGGAGCGGTCATCCAGCGGCGGACATCATAAAAACGCTGATCTTCAAACAACATTTCGACGTTCCGTTCATTCTGATAACGGGTAACCAGGGCGGAGCCTGATTCAGTAATGGCCGGCATACCAACGCGGTAGCGTACGCGGTTGATCCATGTTTTGGCTTCGGCTTCTTCACCCAGTGCCAGACAGGCCTCGGCATAGTTCAGTACCACTTCGGTAAACCGGATCTGAATTGACGGTACTTCCTGACGGATATTCATGTCGACCAGGGCCGGATCCGGATCCATGAATTTCCGGATGCCGTACCCGGTCCAGGTACCGTTCCAGTTTTCGATGGTACTGTTCCGCGTATCCAGACCGGCGTAAGGCGTGGTCGCACCGCCACCGGTTCCGACTTCGTAGAAGCCCATCTGAATCTGTCCGGCCGGGTCGATACCGGCACCGTCCGGTGTCCGTGGTTTCCACTGCGCACCATCGTACAGGATAGATGCGTAGAAACGCGGATCGCGGTTTTCGTAAGGCGCGCTTGCATGGGTCGGGTTGTTCCAGTCAAACTTAGTACCGTCCATCATTTCGTAGCTGTCAACCAGCTGCTGGGTTGGTTCGCTGGATGTCCAGCCATGATAACCGTTTGGCATGTTATTGCGCGGGAACCACGAACCCCAGTCATCAGGAGAAGCCCGGATGTAATATTTCAGGAAGATACCATCGGTTTCACCACCGTTGCGTGAGAGGTACAGGTTGATGTAGTTCTGCTGGCCATCGGCAGCTGTCGTCGGGCTGCTCAGGTTCAGTTTATACCCGTATTTATTCAGATCCATAACCGCTTTGGCAGCATCTTTTGCTTTCTGCCAGCGTGTTTTGCGGTCGCCGCTGGTATAGCCCAGCAGTTCAGGTTTGCTGAAACCGGCGATAACGCTTGATTTAGCTTTTGCCGTCGGAATGTCGTGCAGGTCGCTGGCAGCGTAGAGTAACACACGGGCTTTGAGCGCCATAGCCGCTCCCTGCGTGGCACGGCCGGCATCCAGCGTTTTGCCCTGAAGCAGTAACGCCGCCGAGTCCAGATCACTGACAATAGCATTCACACATTCTTCGTAGGTATTACGGGCAACGCCGAAGTCCGGGTTATCAAGCGTATACGCGGATTTGATGATCGGAATACCACCGTAGTACCGCAGCAGCTGGTTGTAATAATAACCGCGCAGGAAATACATTTCGCCTTTCATGCGGTCAGAAACGGTCTTGTTATCAAACTTAGGCTTTGCCAGATTGGCGAGGGCAATGTTGGCCGCGCGGATGCGCTGGTACATGGCACTCCACTCCATCGTGTTCTTGATTGTGCCTAAGTTCGACGGGCTTACGTTGGCCTCGTTCACATCCTGTTTACCAAAGCTGTACAGGGCGTTATCGGTCTGACAGTCCAGACTCATCTGATCCAGAATCCCCGTCCCGGATTCCGTTATACACGTCATTTATGAACGCCTCTGACAAGGCCTGATCTCCCCAGACCGCATCGCCGGATACTTTGTCAAGCGGCTTAGTGTTCAGAAAGTCGGAGTTACAGGCGTTGAGGGTTACGGCTACGACCAGAAGCAACAAACAATAATTTATAATAATATTCTTCATGAGATTCAGATGGATCGTTTAGAAACTGACTGACAGACCGGTGTTGATTAACCGCGACTGCGGATAGTACTGTGCACTGCCGCTGGTCGATTCCGGATCGAAAAGGCCTTTCATTGTCGGTGAATAGGTGAGCAGGTTCAGGCCGTTTACGTACACCCGCAGGTTATTCAGGCCAATCCGGCTTGACAGAGCACCTGGCAGCGTGTAGCCAAATTCAAGGTTTTTCAGACGAATGTAGTCCGTCTTTTTCAACCAGTAGGTATTGCCGTTTGAGTAGTACTGGTTGCTCCGGTCAACAATGCGCGGATCCTTTGTGCTTGGATTGTCTACAGTCCAGCGGTGGTCGTAGCTCCATTGCAGGAAGTTACCGATGGTACCAGATTCAGTCTGCAGGAAGATCTGCCCGCCGGTTGAGGCCTGGAAAAGTAAGCTCAGGTCAAAGTTTTTCCAGCGCAGGTTGGCGTTCAGACCACCCTGGAAACGAGGCTGGTTGTTGCGGTCGGCCCGTACGCGGTCATCACCGTTGATTTTACCGTCGCCGTTGATGTCTTTCAGACGCATGTCGCCGGGACGCAGTACGCTGGCCCCAACACCGCTGTAATCCACTTTATTGGCGTCGATGTCGGCCTGTGTTGAGAAGATACCGTCGTACTGGTACATCAGCGTACCGTTGGCCTGATTCGGATCGTTTACGTTAGTCGGAATCGGCTTACCGGTAGACCGCTGCCATTCCGGTGCGCCCGGTGTTTCGTCCCAGAACGTAATCTGGTTCTTCGCATAGCCACCATTCACGCTGACACTATATTTCAGCTGGCCGGCCTGGCCGTTGTAACCTACCCGGAATTCATAGCCTTTGTTGGTTACCTTACCGATGTTGGTTGCGGGCAACGTCATACCTGTCGTTTGCGGGATGGACGCACTTTTCCGCCACAGGATGTTCGACCGTTTGTTCTGGAATACGTCAAATTCAAAGAAAATCTTGCCGTTCAGCGCCGAGCCTTCCAGACCAATGTCTGAGTTGTTGGCCACTTCCCAGGTCAGGGTTGTATTAGGTACACCGTTTTCATACAGTGTCTGAGCCACCTGACCACCCATTACGTAGCCCCAGCTTGAGTTTACTACGTCGCCGTAAGCGTAGGTTGGCAGGTAATCGTATTCACGCAGGGAGCCGTTGAAGTATACCTGATCATTACCCAGCTGACCCCATGAAGCCCGTAGTTTCAGCGAGCTGATCGCCGGTACGCTCTTCTTGAAGAAGCTTTCTTCCGAAATACGCCAGCCGGCTGTTACACCCGGGAAGAAACCCCAGCGGCTGGCCCGCAGGGAACATGTATGAACCATCGTACCGCCACAGGAATTCGGCCAGGTACTTTTCTTTGTAGTTATAACCGGCACGGCCGAAGTAGCTCATCCGGGCGCGCTCCCAGGCCGCAGTGGTGTTGCTGTTTTTCTCCGCGTTGCCGCCTGCAAACAGCTGATCGATGGCGGTTGAGGCAAAGTATTTACGGAACGCAGAGAAGCCGTTTGAATTGGCCCGTTCCTGCGTAATACCGGCTAACAACGTGATGGCATGATTACCGGCAAAGGTGTGATCGTATGACAGGATACCCGATAACAGCGAGTTGAACTGATCATTTGTGTATTGATTCAGGGTAGCCTGCGCCGGACCTTTCGCTACTTTCTGCAAAATCGGCTGCTTATTGGCATCATACGATGTGTAATCCCAGCTGTAGACATACCATGGAGTCTGCCAGGTTTTACCTTGCTGGATGTATTTATCGAGGGCAACGCTGCCGGTAAACTTCAGGCCCGGCACCCAGGGATTGGTAATATTGACACTGGCGTTGCTCTGTACATAATACCGGGTGTCCTTTATTGTAGCCGGTTGCGCTGGTGGTTACCAGTACAGGCTGCTGGCCGTTTTCAATGTCCGGAGCCGGCAGCCCATTCGGCCAGAACGCAGGCTTATTCGGATAACCGCGCATCAGCATCCGGAAAATAGACCCGGCATCAACCGTCGGGAAGAAGCGGTTTTCCTGACGACCGACTACGCCGACAACCGTGTTGATGTATTTGTTGACTTTAGCATCCAGATTGAGGCGGAAGTCATACTGTTTGTAGCCGGTTGCCGAGTTTTTGTAATAACCATCCTGATTCTGGTAGTTAGCCGAAGCGAGGTATTTGATATTTTCGCCGCCACCGACCAGTTGCAGGGTGTGGCGTGTTTGCGGAGACCACGTTTTCAGCGCTGCCCCGAACCAGTCCGTATTCGGGTGCCCCCACGGATCAGAACCATCCTGAAACTTCTTGATATCATCCGGCGTAAAAGCGGCTTTGGCAATGGCACCGTTGTCAGGGCGCGTATAGCTGCCGGTCGCTTTGAAGGCTGCCGAGGCATCTTTCCAGTATTGAGACGGCAGGTTATAGAGGTTAATCTCGTTGTTCAGTTCGGCATACTGCGCTGCTGAAGCCATTTTAGGAATGACTGTCGGCTGCGAAAAGCCCTGGTTAAAGCTATACGAAATTTCCGGTTTTCCGGTCTTTCCGCGTTTGGTTGTTACGAGGATAACCCCGTTGGCCGCCCGTGAACCATAGATGGCTGCGGAGGCATCTTTCAGGACTGAAATACTTTCGATATCGTTCGGGTTCAGGCGGTCAATACCACCGGCACGGGCAGGAACCCCGTCAATAACGATCAGGGCGTCGTTGTTACCCAGTGTGTTTGAACCACGGATCCGGATCGACGAACCGTCATACCCCGGCTCACCGCTTGAGTTGGTGGCAATCACGCCCGGCATCCGGCCCGCAATGGAGTTCGACAGGTTCACGGCCGGTGATTTTACGAGATCACCGCCTTTTACGGTAGCTACCGACCCCGTAACAGTTTCCTTTTTCTGCTCGCCGTAACCTACCACCACCACTTCATTCAGCATCCGGTCGTCAGACGCCAGCGTAACGTTGATTTCGGTCTGACCATTCATCGGAATCTCCTGCGAGGTGAAACCGATGAAGGAATATACCAGCGTACCATTCCGGTTAGGCACATTCAGCGAGTAAGTACCTTGTGCTGATGAAATGGTGCCGACTGATGTGCCTTTAATGACAATACTCACGCCCGGCAGTGCGATTCCTTGTGCATCAACGACCTTACCGGAAATCTTCGTCTGAGCAAATGCCCCCACTGACGTAAGCAGCAAAAACAGAAACAGAGCGCGTGCCATGAGCCGTAATGAGGCCGGGGCATGTGAAGAGGCGCCATTTCTGCGGGTCGGCAAGACCCTCTGGCATGTACATGTTTTTTGCATAAGCTTTGTTTTGGTATTAATTAATTGGTACTGGGTATAAGAAACTGTTTTAACAGGCTGGTATAGATGTCTTCAAATGTGGTGTGCCGGATGCTGCACTTGCTGTCGGGTAATGTCAGAGAAGGGATGAGTTGAAGAAGGAGGATAGATAGATTTAGCTTAATCGGATATCATTTATTGTTTCGCGGGGGTTATTGCAAATTTATGTTGGTATAACACAATTAAGGGAGGGGGTAAAATGATCAATATAGGGGGGTAAAATGACCACTCCGGTGGCTTTTTAAAGAAATAAATGCATAGCGCGCCAACGTTTAGTAGGTTCATAGTCAGTTACATTTATCCACTTGACGATTACTCACCATATATGAAAAAAATGTTTACTTATAGGCTGGTCGCTATTCTTCTCTTTTCAGTGCTGTGTGCCGGTGGATTTGCCCAGACAGAACCGGTACAGTTCCGGTTTGAACATCTAACGGTTAATGAAGGATTGTCTCACAGCGATGCTATGGCCGTTGTTCAGGATCAGCAGGGGTTTATCTGGGTAGCCACCAATAAGGGCATTGACCGTTATGACGGATATGAAATAAAACCCTACCTGCTACCGATTGATAATGAAAACGGGCTTTCCAATAACCGTGTGCGGGCGCTGCATGTAAGTCAGGAAGGGACGTTATGGGCCGGGACGGAAGGCGGCGGACTGAATGTTTACAACCTGAATCAGGACCGGTTTATGTGTTTACACATGAAACACGGTACAGCTGGCAGCGATCTTCTGCAACTGGTAAACCAGTCTGAAATTGCGGCGCTGGCTGTGGATAGCCAGGGGCGCGTATGGGCCGGAACCAGGCAGCATGGGGTGTTTATTGTTCAGGCGGGCATGGACGGCGAGGTGCAGTGGATTAAGCAGATTAAACTGGCCACACCCCGAAGCCGCTTTTGTGAAACAACGGATCTCATCATTGATAAAGCGGGCGTGGTCTGGATTGCCGCGGCAGGGGACGGACTTTTTACCATACCGGCCAATCGGCCCGATGCAGTAGCCGGTATAGTTACTGCGTTTACCAGACAATATATAAGGGCACTGGCGCCCGACCGGCGGAATGGTCTGTGGGTAGCTACCGATAGCCAGGTCATGTGGATTCCGGATGGTACGCGTGCCAAACAGGTTATTAATCCTTTTGTGTTGCCGCAAACGTTCCGCAGTATTGACTGTCTGCACCGGGATTCGTTCGGCCGGTTATGGGTCGGGACCAATTTCGGTTTATTGATGCTGCCGATACAGGTGCAGGAGGGCAAACCGCCTGTTGTGACCGACAAAGTTACCACATACCTGCCATTGGATACCGATCCGTTCAGCATTAACTCCGGCCGGATTCACTGCATTTTTGAAGACCGGTTTCAGGTGCTCTGGCTGGCTGCGTCAGCAGGCGGGCTCAACAAAATTGATCTGCGCCAAAAACCGTTCGGACACCTGTCCCGCCAGCCCAATCAGCAACCTACGCTAGCCAATAATTACATTAATGCCTTGTATAAGGAAGGATGCCAGAAACCTGCTTTGGATTGCTACCCGCAACGGCATTTCCAGCTATGACCTTACTCATAAGGTGTACCGGAATTATTTCAGCCGCCCGTTGCCGGGAAACGTGACCGGTATGGATGTCGCCTGCATTTTTCAGGATACTGACAGTACGCTGTGGTTTGGCACACAGAATGACGGGTTACTTGCCCTTCGCCGCCGGCATGGGCAGGTCCGGTTCACCACCTACAATCCGCAGGGTAATCTGTTCAGGGGAGGTCGAGAGTATAGTCGAAGATAAGTTCGGTACCATCTGGGTCGCTACATTTGACCATGGCCTGACCCGTCTGGATCATGAAGGCAAAGTGCTGGCTACGTATAACATGCAGAACAGCGGGTTACCAACAGACCGCTTTACGTTTTTACTCTATGACAAACCGACAAACACCCTTTGGGCCAGTACGCAGAATGCCGGCGTTCTGAAGCTGAAAGTGCGGCCGGATAAAATCGAATTGCTCCGCCAGTTTAAGCACGATACGCATGATCCGGGTAGCTTCAGGGTGAACTATACCTGGCCGCTGCTCAAAGACCGGCATGGTATCATCTGGGTCGGCACCATTGGCGGCGGCCTCCACCAGATTGTGACCGGCCGGGATGGCAGGGAAGTAGTCAGACGATGTACGTCGTGGCTGCCCGACAGCGATGTTGAAAGCATTCTGGAAGATAATGACGGCAATCTCTGGCTAGGTAGTGAAGGTCTGATCCGCGTTAATACGGCCACACACCGGGTGCTGCGCTACAATGTAGCCGACGGTATTCAGAGTAATTCGTTTAAAATCGGGGCAGCCTGCCGGGCCAGCGACGAAACGCTGTTTTTCGGGGGTATAAACGGCATCACCTTTCTGAACCCCTGCCTGATTCAGTCGAACCCCTACCCGCCTTTTGTGCAGCTAACGGGATTCGCCATCCAGAATCAGCCGGTTCATGTCGGGCAGGAAATTAACGGCAGGGTACTGGTCAGGGAGTCCCTTAATCATACGCAGGGCCTGGAGATCAAGGACAATGAAAATGACTTTTCGATTTCGTTTGTCGGCCTGAATTTTGCCAATCCTCAGAAAAACCACTATGCCTATCAGCTGGTTGGTTATAACGACAACTGGATTCCGCTTTCGGCCAACCAGCGTACGGTCAGTTTTACCAACTTGCCGGCCGGTAATTATACCTTTCAGGTAAAAGCAGATAACGGTGAAGGCATCTGGACCCATCAGCCCGCTACGCTGCAACTGACGATTTTGCCGCCCTGGTGGAAAACATGGGTGGCCTACGCAATCTACACCCTGGTACTAATCACCGTTTTGCTGCTGGCACGGCATATTCTGCTGCGGCAGCAGGCGCTGGAGAATAAGGTGGCGTTCGAGCATTTTCAGTACGAAAAGGAAAAAGAGTTAAGTCACCTGAAACTGGAGTTCTTCATCCATGTATCACACGAGATCCGAACACCACTGACGCTGATTCTGGGACCGATGGAAGAACTGGCGGCATCGGCCTGGAAATTCAACGGCATGAAGGATAAGGTCTACTGCTCGTTCACCAGCAAACCCGCCGGTTGCTGTCGCTCATTAATCAGTTGCTCGATTTCCGGAAAATGGAGTCGCAGCAGATTGCGCTGCAGGGCGTCGCAGCATGACATTATTCCGTTTGTGACAGAGCTGTTTCTGATGTTTCAGCTGAAAGCAGAAGAACAGCGGCTGCACTATACGATTGATGTTCCGTCTGATACGGTGCCTGTCTATTTCGACCGGAACAAACTTGAGGTGGCCATTATCAATGTGCTGTCCAATGCGCTGAAATACACACCGGCAGAACGGGGCGTACATCTGCGGGTGGTTGCCGTCGGGCATCCGGCGCAGGATGCCCGTTATGATGAGCAGCATAAACTGCAGACCAACTTTCTGGAAATCGTGATTGTCGACGAAGGCGTTGGGATCAAGCCGGAAGAGCTGGAAAAAGTCTTTGACGTGTATTATCAGGCTTCGCACTCGGCGTCGATGCGGGTGGTCGGTACCGGTATCGGGCTTTCCCTCGTAAAGCAGTTTATTGAGCGGCACGGCGGCGAGGTGCAGCTTACAAGCCGGATCAATACCGGCACTACGTTTACCATACGCCTGCCGTTCGGGAAGCAGCACCTGTCACCGGCTGATTTGCTGACGCAGGAAGCGGATCTGTCACCCGCGTCGCTTTCGCCGGCCGATCACACGTTTATTGTTGACCCGTCGGTGATGATGCCGGCCAGTCTGCGCTTACTGATTGTCGAAGACAACAGTGATGTCAGGGACTATATTACGCAGCTGTTTGCGGCGAAGTTTGAGGTGCATACCGCTGCGGATGGACTGGAAGGCTGGGAGAAGGCCATACAGCTTGTGCCTGACCTCATCATCAGCGACATCATGATGCCGCAAAGCGACGGCCTTGACTTGTGTAAGAAAGTAAAGCAGGATCCTAAAATCATGCATATTCCGGTGTTGCTGCTGACGGCGCGGGCGGCTGTTATCCATGAGATTGAAGGGCTGGAGCTGGGAGCTGACGAATACATAAGTAAGCCGTTTAACCCGGATGTGCTGACCGCTAAGGTCAATACACTGGTATATAACCGCTTAAAAATCCGGCAGTATTATCAGCAGAAAATATTGCTGGAACCCACCGATATCAGCATTCCGGATGCTGACAGGGTATTTCTGGAAACGGCCATGGCTATTGTTGAAAAGAATCTGATGGAGCCTGATTTTTCCGTACAGGAGCTGGTAAAGGCAATGGCCATGAGCCGGTCGGTTTTTTACCGGAAAATCAAGAGCATTACCGGACAGTCGGTAGTTGAGTTTATTAATGATATCCGGATGAGGCGTGCTGCCAAACTGCTGATCTCCAGTCAGCTCAGGGTTTTTGAAGTGTGTACGCTGGTAGGGCTTGAAGACCTGAAATATTTCCGTAAGGCTTTTCAGCAGGTACATGGCCTGTCGCCGTCCGAATACGCCAGAAAATACCGGGCCGAAAAAGAGATGCATCCCGCCGGTACCGGCTAGCAGAAAACGGAAACACGTTTGCCGTTCAGGTCGTTTTTTGTAAATTAGCCAGATTACGAACGCGACTAATGAACTTTAAACTCACATCTGAATTTCAGCCAACCGGCGATCAGCCAAAGGCGATTGCGGAGTTGGTAAAAGGCATAAATGAACGGGAACCGGCACAGGTCTTACTGGGCGTTACGGGGTCCGGTAAAACGTTTTCTGTGGCCAATGTTATCGCTCAGACCAATCGGCCCACGCTTATTCTTAGTCATAACAAAACACTGGCCGCTCAGCTTTACGGGGAGTTTAAGCAGTTTTTCCCTGAAAACGCAGTCGAATACTTCATCAGCTATTACGACTATTACCAGCCGGAGGCCTACATCGCCACCACGAATACCTACATTGAAAAAGACTTAGCCATCAATGAAGAGATTGACAAGCTGCGGCTCGCGGCGACGTCGGCGCTCATGAGCGGTCGCCGCGATGTGATTGTCATTGCGTCGGTGTCCTGCATTTATGGCATGGGCAATCCGGAGGAGTTTAAAAGCAACGTGGTGCGCATCGGTGTCGGCGAAATCATGAGCCGTAACCACTTCCTGCACCGCCTGGTTGAGATTCTCTATAGCCGGACCGAAGGTGAATTCCAGCGCGGCAATTTCCGGGTCAAAGGCGATACGGTCGATGTGTACGTGGCTTATGCCGACTTTGCCTACCGCATTATTTTCTTCGGCGATGAGATCGAGACCATTCAGCGGATTGACCCATCTACAGGAAAGAAAATTTCCGAAGAACGAATGGTTGCTATTTTCCCCGCTAACCTGTTCGTGACCGGCCGCGAGACCCTGAACCGCGCTATCTACGAGATTCAGGATGATCTGGTGGCGCAAATCCGCTATTTCGAAAAAGACTTCCGCGAAATGGAAGCCGGACGCATCAAGGAGCGGACCGAATTTGACCTCGAAATGATGCGGGAACTGGGCTATTGTTCGGGTATCGAGAACTACTCACGGTACTTCGATCAGCGCAAACCCGGACAACGCCCGTTCTGCCTGCTGGATTATTTCCCGGACGACTACCTGCTGGTGGTTGACGAAAGCCACGTAACCATGCCCCAGATCCGGGCCATGTGGGGTGGTGACCGCTCCCGCAAAGAGTCACTGGTCGATTACGGCTTCCGGTTACCGTCGGCGCTGGATAACCGGCCGCTGACGTTTCAGGAGTTTGAGGAGCTGGCCGGGCAAACCATTTTTGTGTCGGCGACACCGGCCGACTATGAGCTGCGACGTAGCGAGGGTGTGGTGGTTGAACAGCTGATCCGGCCGACCGGTCTGCTGGACCCCGAAATTCAGGTGCGGCCAAGCCTGAACCAGATTGACGACCTGCTTGAAGAAATTGATGCGCGGATAAAACGGTCGGAGCGGGTGCTGGTAACAACCCTCACCAAGCGGATGGCCGAAGAACTCAGTAAATACCTGGATCGGGTCGGGATTAAAACGCGGTATATTCACTCAGAAATCAAAACACTTGAACGGGTCGAAATCCTCCGTGATTTGCGGCTGGGCAATTTTGATGTACTGGTCGGGGTCAATCTCCTGCGCGAGGGCCTCGACTTGCCGGAAGTCTCGCTGGTCGCGATTATGGATGCCGATAAGGAAGGTTTCCTCCGCGACATCCGGTCGTTGATTCAGACCATTGGCCGTGCTGCCCGGAATGCCAATGGCCGGGTGCTGATGTATGCCGATACGATTACTAAATCTATGCAGAAAGCGATTGACGAAACCAATCGCCGCCGCGCGATTCAGATGGAGTATAACGAAGAAACACGGCATTACACCGACTAACTGTACTTAAATCGCGGGAAGCGATCATGGGTCAGACGAAAGTAGCCGATGTGAAACCGCTGAATAAACACTATTACGTTGAGCCGGAGGAAATCCGGATTGCGGCCGATCCGGTCGTACAGTACATGGGTAAAAATGATCTGGAGCAGCTGATCAAGGAAACGCAGACAAAAATGGAGAAAGCCGCCAAAGAACTCGACTTTATGGAGGCTGCCCGTCTTCGCGACGAGCTATTCCAGCTTCCGGGAACGGCTCAAAAAAGAATAGAGAACGGCTGGCTGGCGGGTGTTGATGTGATCCTGTCGCTGACATTTGCCAGCCTGCTGCCTGATTGTGGTCATAGTTCTCCCCTGCGGGGTCCGCTACTTTTGATAATCTTCATTGAGCATCAATAGTTATGGATACTGCCCTACTGCAAAAATACAACGTTCCGCGGACCACGCTATACCAGCTACCCGACGGTCCCCTACTGGAATAAAACAGCCCCTGCTGCATCGGAGTGGCTACAAACTGTATCGGACACGTTTGCGGCCACGAACAGCACGGATGGGATTAGTCTGTATGTTCACCTTCCTTTTTGCGAAAGTCTCTGTACATACTGCGGTTGCAATACGCGGATTACAGTAAACCACCGCGTTGAGGAACCATACATTTATGCCGTACTGACCGAATGGGCCATGTACCGGTCGCATTTCAGCGAAACGCCAAAAATCCGTGAACTGCATCTGGGTGGTGGTACTCCGACTTTCTTTAGTGCCGATAATCTGCGCCGGCTGATCGAAGGGTTGCTGGCAGGTTCCGAAATCCATGAAAAGGCCTGTTTCAGTTTTGAAGCGCATCCCGGCAATACTACCGACGAACACCTGCAAACCCTGTATGACCTTGGCTTTCGTAGAGTCAGTGTGGGGGTACAGGATACTAATCCGCTTGTTCTTGAATTGATTAACCGTCATCAGACATATGAGCAGGTCGAACACCTGATGCTGAAGGCGCGGGAAATCGGCTATACATCCGTTAATGTCGACATGGTGTATGGGTTGCCGCAACAGCGTGTCTGCTCCATGACCCAGACCATCATGAACATTACCAACCTGAAGCCGGACCGGCTGGCACTCTACAGCTACGCGCACGTCCCGTGGGTGAAGCCCGGACAGCGCCGGTTTTCGGAGCAGGATCTGCCCGATGCGTCGAAAAAGCTGGCGATTTATGAGACCTGCCGCAACTGGCTGGAATTATCCGGCTATCAGGAAATCGGTATGGATCATTTTGCCCTCGCAACTGATAGCCTTTCGGAGGCAGAAAAGAGCGGCAAGCTGCACCGGAACTTCATGGGATACACCGATACGCCCACAAAACTGCTGATCGGACTCGGTGCTTCATCAATCAGCGATAGCTGGGGGGCTTACGTGCAGAATGCCAAATCGGTCGAAGCTTATTACGAACGTCTGCGCGACGGGCAGTTCCCGTTTTTCAAAGGCCATTTGCTGACCCGCGACGATCTGGTCATCCGCCGGCATATTCTGAACCTGATGTGCCGTTTTGAAACCAGCTGGATGGATAAGGATATGCAGTCGGAAGGGCTCTACGAAGGGCTGCACCGTGTTGAAGAACTTGAGGCCGACGGGCTGATTGAAACTGAACCATATCGCCTGCGGGTAACGCCGAAAGGCCGGTCGTTTGTCCGGAACGTATGTATGGCATTCGATGCACGGCTGTGGGAAAACCTGCCGGAAACGACTTTGTTTAGTCAGACAGTATAGAAAATATAGATAAACAGGAAGCAAAAAGGGTAGGCAGCGGTTGGCTCCTGCCCTTTTTTATCTGCTCAGGCGATCTGCTCAGCAGATGCATTCGGTACGGAAACGGGTTGGGGAATATCCACAATAAACTCAGTGCCTTCATTGACCTGGCTATTAAACGAAACCCCTCCGTTCATCAGCCGGATATAACTGCCGACAATGTGCAGCCCAAGGCCGGTACCGGCAATATTACCCGCGTTGCTGGCGCGGAAAAAACCGCTCGAACAAATGGCCCTGATCTTCGGGAGGAATCCCGATGCCCTGATCCTGAATGGCAATCCGCAATACATTTGTGCTGATTTCGGCCCGTAAGCTTATGGTAGACTGTGGCGGCGAATATTTAATGGCGTTCGAGAGCAGGTTGAACAGAATATTCCGCACCAGAGCCGGATCAATGTAAACCTGATCGGTATTGACCGGCCGGCGGATACTGTACGTTACATCAAACGTCTGCCCCTGCCTGGCTATTTCCTGCATTTGCGGAATCACCTGCTGTACTACCGCCGACAGGCTGGTCCAGACGGGTTGGCAAACTACTTTGCCTTCTTCCAGCTTGCTGACCGACAGAAAATCATTCAGAATATCATTCAGGTGTTTGACCGACGACTGGATGCGGTTGATGTGTTTATCGCGCTTGGTGGTTTCCTGCATATCCGCGTATTTCTCTACCAGCGACAGCGACGAAAGCACCGTGGCCAGCGGCGTCCTGAACTCATGTGATGCCAGCGAAATAAAATTGGATTTCATGCGGTTGAGATCCATTTCCCGCTGAAGCGTATGATGCAGTTCCTCCTTCGTATGTTCCAGTTTCTGAATGGCTTCCTTCAGAATCAGCGTACGGTCTTCGACTTCCTGTTCGAGCCGGTTATTGTATTCGCGCAGGTGGGTTTCTGCTTGTTTCCGGACTGTAATGTCAATGATAAAGGCAATGACGAAGCTACCCTGTGAATTCTGAAAAGGAACTCAGGCTGATTTCGATGGGGAAGGCTGAGCCGTCTTTCCGCTGACCAAACAGGTCACGCCCTTTACCCATCCGGCGGGGCGAGGCGTGGGCAAAAAAACTCCGTGCGGTGATTCCTGTGAAGTGCCTGATGCGTATTCGGTATCAGAATTTCAACTTCCTGACCTAGTAACTCACCGGGTTCGTACCCGAATAACTGCTCCGCGCTCGGATTTATTTTTACAATTTGACCTGTGTTGTCAGTAATCAACATTCCCTCAGTGGCAAATTGAAACACCGCTTCGGCCTGATTTAGTATGTCCATTTCGCTGGAAAAGCCGGATGAATTTGATTCGTTCTGGAGCATGGCAACTTACAGGGTTTGTGGTTCAGACGGTATGACAGGCGTCATAAACAGCAGAAATACGTTCAGAGACAGCCAAAATTACGACGCCGGACTCATAAAATCAGCCAAAGGACTGATAAAACTCATATTTCGGGGTCCGGAAAAAAAACGAAGTTTGAATCAACGATCAGGCGTATCCCTGAGGAGTCCAACGGGAGGGAAAAATGAGGAGTGTATGCAGCCAATACGAGTATATCCAGACATGAAATGGCGCGACCTGCAACAGGTGTTTAACGATATATTTCCCTATCTGCGGCTTGAAGTAGAATCCGGAAATAAATCATTCATTGACAGGCCGCTGGCAGCGCTCAGCCGGTTAAACGTGCCCAATAGTTTTGACATCGTTCCGGATATGACGGTTGATGAGCTGGAGATGGCGTTTCAGTATGAAATGGGGTTGCCATGCCGTGTCTTACGCCGGTCCGGCTATACCTGGCTTGAAACCGCCTATACGCGGCGTTGGAGCCTTGAGCGCCAGAATGATAAAGGGGCAGAATTATCAAGAGACCTTAGGTAACAGATTCCGGCAGGTGTCCGGTAGGATACCAGCCGGAAATACATAAGGCTATGAGGTCACTTTCTTGAAGGCATCAAGAAGGCATCAATAAAGGTCTTCATTTCGTCCATCGTACCGACACTGACCCGGCACCATGACTGGCCGCCGAATGTTCTGGTCTGGATACCAACGCCATTGGCAAACATTTTGATTTTCAAAGGTTTTGGGCTTCATCCGGATCGGGAACAACATAAAGTTAGTATACGACGGAACGACTTCATAGCCCATGTCGGTCAACGCTTTGGTCGTATACTCGCGGGCTTTGGCGTTTTCGGTCCGGCAGTGATTCTGCCAGTCGAGGTCCTTGAAGCTGGCAATCCCTGCCATCAGGGTCGCAATACTGATCCCGAATTTCGCCGGTAGTATATTTTTCCAGTGTTTTCAGCATGTCCGGCTGCGCAATAACATAGCCCAGACGAATACCGGCAAACCCGTGAATTTTTGAGAATGTACGGGCCAGAATCACATTTTTTCCTTCGGCCACCAGTTTGCCGAGCTGTGGCCGGTCGCCGGGTTCGAGGAAATCAATGTAGGCTTCGTCGATAAATACCGGAACAGTTGGCGAAACTTCCTGCGCGAATGCTGCCAGATCGGCCGGCGGAACGATCGTGCCCGTCGGGTTATTCGGGTTACAGATGTAGGCCAGTTTGGTGTCGGCATTGATTTTGGCTTTCATCGCCGCCAAATCATACTGATACGTTTTGGTCAGCGGTACACTGACGATTTTACCTTTAAACGTCTCCGTTTTATCAAGCAGGTCATCGTAGGTCGGGCGGCTGGTTACCACAGTACCGCTGTTAGCTGCAAAGTGCATGGCCGTAATCAGAAGTACTTCCGACGAACCTGGTGTCAGCATGATATTTTCCGGCTTGACTCCTTCTTTGTCGGCGATCAGTTTTTTCATTTCGTCAAACTCTTCCCAGGCATACCGGTTGCCGATATCAATGGCCTTAATGAGGGCTTCCCGCGCTTTCTGAGAAATGCCGAGCGGATTTTCGTTGGCAAACAGCCGCGCCTTCAGTTTTGGCATCGCTCCCGCCTGTAAGGCTGCGAATTCGTCGACCATCGGCATGGTAGCGGCTTCGGTCGAAGGGATGGTATTGGCCATGGCAGGCGTCAGGTTGGCAAGCGCAGGCAGACCGGCTGCCAGCAGACCGCTCGCACGGAGCCAGTCACGACGGGAAATAGGAGAATTTGTGTTCATGCCGTCAGGTAGTTGATGATTGGATTTCAGGTCTAAAAAGGTTGTTACTCAATACGTTCCTAATTTACGCCCAAACCCTGAAAGAGCCAAATACCTTTCCGTAATCGGTAGTATTTACTGATCCGGCTACTTTTGTGGATAAAACTAACTCGTATACCTATTTTTCACGAATGACGACGAATCGCTTTACCGGCCCAATGCGTTTGGCCGCTTTGTTTGTCGCGCTGGTTATGCTGTCAGCTGCGTTTATTAACCGCCCGAAACGGGTTGTTTTCTTCGGAGATTCAATTACCCAGGCCGCGGTTAAGCCTGGCGGATACATTACCCGCCTGACCGATATGCTGGCACAGAAAGGCAAGGGGGCAGATTATGAGCTGATCGGTGCCGGTATCGGCGGCAACAAAATATATGATTTGTACCTGCGGATGGAAAACGATGTGCTGGCGAAGCAGCCGGACGTAGTTTTTGTCTATATCGGCGTAAACGATGTCTGGCATAAGCGGACATCCGGCACCCGGTACCGATGCCAATAAGTTCGTCGGCTTCTACGAAGCGCTGATTACGAAACTTCAGGCGGCCAATGCCAAAGTCATTTTGTGTACCCCGGCCGTGATCGGTGAAAAAACAGACTTCTCAAACGAGCAGGACGGCGACCTGAACCAATACAGCCAGCTGATCCGTGATCTGGCAAAGCGCCGGAATTTGCCGCTTTGCGATCTGCGGAAAGCCTTCTCTGGAGTATAACCTGAAGAATAACCCCGGCAATAAAGAGCAGGGTATACTGACAACGGACCGCGTTCACCTGAATGATACCGGCAACCAGTTTGTCGCTGATCTGATGTACAGCTTTGTAACGGCTAACTAGCATAAAAAAGGGAGCGTTCGCTCCCTTTTTTATTAACTATTGCTCCGGTCCGGAAACTTCTCGACAATATCTTTTACCTGACGGGTCAGCTGCTCACCGATTCGTGCCGGATTACCGACAGCATTCTGAATGGACCCCCGCCAAACCAGTCGTTTAGTCCGGGCATCAACCATATCGACGACCAGCGTACCGGCCTGATACTGTTCCTGCGTATACTGCGGGGCCACCCCAGCCCCACCATGACGGGCCCCAGCCAGACCAGCCCCAGCGACCCCAGCCGTAATAGGGGCCGTAGAGCGGACCGGTGTTATTGGCTACCGTGCGGGTTTTCTCCTCTACAAAAAAAGTGATAGCCGATTAACAGGTCCGGACGGCGGTTTGCCTGTTTTAGCCCTTTGTCGCTTAATACCTTATTAACAGCATTTTCAACGTTTTTGGGAGGCGAGATCGTTGTAGTAAAGCGGGTTCTGACCGGCTTTTACATCTGATGTCCATCCAGGCAAACGTTCTGTACTTGTTGAAATTAACGTTTGCCTTATCGACTGCCACCTTCGGTGCACAAGCCGTAAATGCCAGTACGAGACCGGCAAGAATAAGTATGTTCTTCATAACGATAGATCAACTGGGTTAATATAGTAATAACTCTTACCAATGCGGAAGGTTTTAGAATCTGCTGTTAAAAGTGCTGATTGCGGCCACTTTACAGACAAAAGAGACGATGACTGATCAGTTACAGATTGCGGTTATTCATACAGGAGACGCTGCCGCGCCGGGAGAGGCGGTTACTATCCTGACCGGATGGCTGATTCCGAAGCTTGTTGAAGGTTGCCGGATACAAACTTATGCGCTACCAGCCAATGAATCCGGTGCATATCAACAACTGCTGCTAAGACTGGCAGATGAGGAGCACTGTCCGCTGATTATAAGCGTTGGCGAGGTACTCGTTGGCGGAGTGGCGGAGTGGCCGTTGGTTATGGAACGCCTTTGTCCGAAACCGATGCCGGGCTTTGGCGAGCAAATACGTCGTACAATTCAGCGGTTCACACCGGTGGCGATGCTGTTGCTGCCCTTTGCCGGTATTCGCCGGAAAACCGTAATGATACACCTTCCCGCCGAACCCGACTGGCTGGCGGCGATCCTCCCTGCGTTATTTCCTGCGATCCCGAATGCGGTTTTCCTGGCAACGGGCCTGCGGCTGACTGTCCGGCGCTAGTGCGGAATGGTGTACGGTTTGTTCGTTTCCGAACAGAAAGCTGTCCGGCATCGTACAGATTTCTTTTGTTAATTTTTGTTAAGTAGTTGATTGTCAGTGATTGATATGGTGTGGTTGGATTCTGGCACGTTGTTGGCATATCTATTAGCAACAGTGAACAACAGCAACTACTGAACAACATTAAGCAACAAGTAAACAACAACATAAACGACGAACGATCATGTTAACTTTCATCTCACAACTCGGCTTAGCCGCAAAATCAAAAGGAATCGTAACCGGTATCATGTTAAGCGCCGCCGGTCTGATGGGCGAAGGGGGAACCACTACCATCCCAGCCAAAACCCTCTCGTTTGATGCCAGTGTGTATGTAACCACCCAGAACAAAGTACGGATGGCGGTAGAGAAGACAAACGCCCGAAGTGCTGACCATGACCGTGCGTGACAACACGCAGCAGATCGTGTACTCAAAGCAGATCAGCAAAAAAGATATGAAAGTGGCCGTACAGTTCGACATGAGCGAACTGACCGACGGTAAATACGAACTGGAAGTAGCCTCGAAAGACGGCAGCATCAAAAAGCAGGTTGAGTTGAAAACAGCCAGCCAGCAGCCATCGCGCAAGATTTCGATGCTCTAAAGAATAGGCCTGCGGGTGCGGGTAAGACAATAGAGCTCTTAGTAGTAGGGTTTTAGTTTAGGTTAAGAAAATGATTTTCAAAGCCACTTCCGGTATGAGGAGTGGCTTTTTTCATTGTTGCCGGATAATACTGAATGCTTGAACGCGCAGCGCATTATTTCGGAGCTTCTCTGCCCGTCCTGCCCAATGCGGTTTTCCTGGCAACGGGCCTGCGGCTGACTGTCCGGCGCTAGTGCGGAATGGTGTACGGTTTGTTCGTTTCCGAACAGAAAGTTGTCCGGCATCGTACAGATTTCTTTTGTTAATTTTTGTTAAGTAGTTGATTGTCAGTGATTGATATGGTGTGGTTGGATTCTGGCACGTTGTTGGCATATCTATTAGCAACAGTGAACAACAGCAACTACTGAACAACATTAAGCAACAAGTAAACAACAACATAAACGACGAACGATCATGTTAACTTTCATCTCACAACTCGGCTTAGCCGCAAAATCAAAAGGAATCGTAACCGGTATCATGTTAAGCGCCGCCGGTCTGATGGGCGAAGGGGGAACCACTACCATCCCAGCCAAAACCCTCTCGTTTGATGCCAGTGTGTATGTAACCACCCAGAACAAAGTACGGATGGCGGTAGAGAAAACAACGCCCGAAGTGCTGACCATGACCGTGCGTGACAACACGCAGCAGATCGTGTACTCAAAGCAGATCAGCAAAAAAGATATGAAAGTGGCCGTACAGTTCGACATGAGCGAACTGACCGACGGTAAATACGAACTGGAAGTAGCCTCGAAAGACGGCAGCATCAAAAAGCAGGTTGAGTTGAAAACAGCCAGCCAGCAGCCATCGCGCAAGATTTCGATGCTCTAAGGAATAGGCCTGCGGGTGCAGGTAAGACAATAGAGCTCTTAGTAGGGTTTTAGTTTAGGTTAAGAAAATGATTTTCAAAGCCACTTCCGGTATGAGGAGTGGCTTTTTTCGTTATTGCCGGATGATCTTGATAACCAGATCGCGCATGGCGTCATTCTGTAGTTTCTTTTGCCGGCCCGCCACAGAAAACGTTTCACTTTTCACCAGCTCACCGGTTTCTACATCGGTCCAGTCGGCGCGGTAGCTGCCGCGCGGCAATTCAAGGATCAGCTCGGATTTCCGGACAGCAAGGGGTTCGGTATAAATCACCCACTGTGAACGGCCGTTGTGCATACCCCATGCCTGTGCGCCCGGCGAGGCCACCACACAGGCCGGCGTCGGACGTAACCGGACCAAATCGAGCTGTTCCAGGTATTGCTTCAGCAGGCCAAGTTGTTTGCGCAAGGCCGGACTGCCGCCGCCAGGTGCTTTATAGGTGGTATCAGTACCGGTTTCTGCGCCGACTGAAAATGAATAGTCAAGGTGATTAAAAAGGGCTCCGCCCGATAGAATAAACCGCCATGCCTGCCGCCGGTACGTAATGTCGCGGCTGCCGGCGAATCCGGTTTCATTAAAGCCGATGGGCTTGCCCAGGTGGTAGTTTTCCGTTACGGCCTGCGGAAAGGCATAGTGAAACGTAAACAGCGATACATTCGGGTCAGGGTCAGCAACAGGATAGTGGAAGTTGCTGATATTCTGCGAAATAAGGTGCTGATTAGGCAAGGCCGATTCTTCGTCTTTAATCCATGCCGCTACCCGGCGCTGCCAGTCGTTCGACCGCTCGGCTACTACTTCGAGGGTGGCTTTCCAGGCGTTGTCCTTCACTTCGCTTTTCGGGAAATATTCGTTCATGACCAGTACCGTATCTTTCAGATCGGCCCAGGGCTCGTTCTGAATTTCGAAATACAGATTCGGAAAGCGGTTCAGTTCACGGACCAGTTTCCGGACATATTGCTCCTGAAACGTCAGAATGTTGCCGTTGAAGGGCGTATTGGCATTTATGGCCTCAATGCTTTCGGTATTGTTGACGTTATTCTGCCGGTTGAACGGCGCATGTGGCCACCCCGCACCGTAATACGACGAAAAAAGAGTAACTTCTACGATGACATTATTTTTTTCGGCCTCTCGCATAAAATCGGTCAGGCGTTCAAAATAGGTGTCGTTCCATTTACTGAGATCAAACTTACGGTCGGCCCCGTTCATCCCCCCGAGTACATAGCCAGGTTGATCTGAACGGGCCCAGGGCAGGATGAGTTTTTCGGGTTTCGGAGCCAGCGTATTTTTCTGGATGCCAAACGCGCCGGGCACCTCGAAATAGGCTCCCGGAAATAGCCGCGTGCTATTAAGCCCGTCTTTCGCCAGCGTTTGCAGATACGTTTTGTAGTCGAATTCGCCGTTGATGACCGCCCCGTAATGTTCGCCGGAGCCGATGATCAGGGTTGGTTTGCCCTTGTAGGCAAAGTAGTGAGGGTTCTGACCACTGACAGACAGGACATCGTCCCGACCGGTTTGGGCATTTGCCGTAAACCAGCCGGTCAGTAAGGCAGCGGTTATCAGGACGTATTTCATAAAAATTAACGCTTGCTTTGTACGAACCTATTAAACGTTTCCGGTGGGAAATTGTCTGTTTGGTAGCCAATTTAGTTAAATCGCATCCGGTTGGTGCGCTTGCCTGAGGAATTTTACCGGCAACAGCATCACAGGGTAAAACAGCCAGCCTGAAGGTAAATTATGTCTTTCCGGACCAGGAATATTACAACCATTGTCACGCCAAATGCGTCTTAGGCTTATGTACAAATTACTCACCATCTTTTTGCTGCTGCTGACGGGTATGTCAGTACAGGGACAAACGAAAAAAATGACATCGCCATACAGTGCAGACTGGAAAAAGGCCGATTCGCTCGCTGCCAAAGGCTTGTACCGGTCGGCTCTCGATATTACCGACCGGATTTATACGCAGGCAAAAGCGGTAGCCAACTATCCGGAGCTGATCAAAGCCGCTATGCAGCGGGGTGTCTATAACTCATTTCTGGACAACAATAAGGCGTATCTATCCCTTATCAGTTCGTTGCAGACCGATGTAAAAGAGGTGCCGGAGCCGGCGCGGTCGGTGCTTTCGTCGGTACTCGGCGAGGTATACTGGCAGTATTATCAGCAAAACCGCTGGAAACTGATGAACCGCACGGCCGTGGCTCCCGGTAAGTCTGCTAATCTGGCGGTGGAATCCTGGGATGCCAAACAGCTCGTGGCGGCTACCACACAGGCCTATCTGGCGTCGATCCGGAACGAAAGTGTGTTGCAGCAAACGCCGGTGACCTCATATAGTGCCGTTATTTTATCGTACGAAAACGTGGAGCCTTACAAGGCTCCTGTCCCGCTCCGGCCGACGCTGTTTGATGTACTGGCACACCGGGCGATCTCCTTTTTTCAGAACACCGAGGCCGATATTCAGCGGCCGGTGTTCCGGTTTGAACTGGACCAGGTAAACTACCTGAGCGATCCGCAGACATTTGCACGGCTGAATCTGCAAAGTCAGGATTCGTTGTCAGGGCGTTTTCTGGCGCTGGAAACCTATCAGAAATTAATCCGCTTTCACCTGAAAGACACTGATCCGTCGGCCCTGTCGGATGTCGATGTATTACGGCTGAAATTTGTGCATCAGTACAGCGTGCTGCCGGATAAAGAAGAACGGTATAAGCAGGTATTGCAGGCCGAAGGAAAGCGTTATGCCGGTAAACCGGCCGAGGCAGATTATCTTTTTGCGCTTGCTGAGTTATTGGCCGATGCCAATCCGCCGTTACGACCGCTCCGGAAGGGTGCCGATACCGGTAATGGTGCTGATAAGCAAGACGGTAAATGGGGATAAGAAGCAGGCCGCTGACATTTGCCGGGAACTGATCCGGCAATATCCGGAAACGGTGCCGGGCCAGAATGCCCGCAACCTGCTGGCGCGCCTCACGGCTACGCAGCTCGATGTAACGTTTGAGGCCGTTGTTGAGCCTCTGAAGCCGTTCCGTGCCCTGATTGGCTATCAGAATATCAATAAGCTGTATTACCGGATTTACCGGGTACCGGTTCAGTCGCCGACGTATAATCAGCAGGTTTCGACAGAAGCCGAGCTGGCAAAGCGTATTGCCACGATGGCCAAAACCAAAGTGGTTGCGGAAGGTCATGCTGATCTGACCAATGACGGTGATTTGCAACGGCATACTATCGAAATTCCGCTGGCGGCGTTACCGGCAGGACATTACATGATGGTAGCGGGTTCTACGGAAAACTTTTCTGCTAAAACCGATGAAATCCGGTTTGCTGACATTGTTGTCTCCAATCTGAGTTACCTGACCGATAACGAATACGACCGTCAGGAATACCAGCTGTATGTGGTGCACCGGCAAACGGGTGCACCGCAAAAGGATGTGACAGCGGTCTTGTATCATCAGTTACAGCAAGGCGTATGGACAGTCGATAAGGCCAATACGGCCGGTCTGAATCAAGCCAATGGCCGGATCGTCATCAGCAAAACGCTGCCGGTGGGTCAATACTACTTCCGGCTGATTCAGGGAAATGATACGCTCAATACCGAGCAGTTTTACAGTAATAACTACCGGTCAACAGAAAATCCGGGGGACCTTGAGCTCAAAGAAATCCGGTTGTTTACTGACCGGGCCATTTACAGGCCCGGACAAACCATCTATTTTAAAGGCCTGTATTTCAATGGCGGCAATAACGCGTACAAAGTAGTACCGAATCAGGAGGTGGACGTTGTGCTGCTGGATGCAAACAGTGAACAGGTGTCTAAAATGACCCTGAAAACGAATGAATTCGGCACCTTCCACGGAAGCTTTATAGCTGAAGCCGGCAGGTTGACGGGCATAATGACCATTGATGCCGAAATCGGCTCAACGCAGATTCGGGTCGAGGAATACAAGCGTCCCGACGTTTGAGGTGACCTCGCCGCCGGTCGAAGGCACGTTCCGGCTGGGACAGCCCGTATCGGTCAGTGCTAATGCAAAAACCTATGCCGGAGCCGTGCTCGACGGGGCATCGGTGCGGTACCGGGTAACCCGGAAGCTCTACCAGCCGTGGTGGGAATGGGGCTGGTGGCGGCCACGGCCGGTAGCAGCCAATGCGGCCGAGATTGCCAGCGGCGTTGCGAATACGAATGCCAAAGGCGAAACCAGCATTACTTTCACCGCCGCCCCCGACTTGTCGGTCGACGTGAAAAGCAATCCGGTATTTGAATTTGACGTGACCTTCGACGTAACCGACCGGAACGGCGAAACCCGCAGCACCTCGCAAACGGTACGGGTTAGCTATTCGGGCCTTGAACTGACGCTGCCGATACCGGCGCAGATTGATAACCGGTCAGGTCAGCCGGTTGAGGTAAAGATTACCAACACGGCAAACAAGCCGGTGCAGGTACAAAGCGAGCTGGTCATTTACCGGCTAACCCCGCCGGCCCGTTCTCTGCGTAAGCGGTTTTGGGAAAAACCGGATTACCAGCTCCTGAGCCGGTCTGAATACGAACAGCAGTTCCCGCATGACATCTACGATGAGGAAGACGACATCGTAAACTGGCCGAAGCAGGAAGTGGCCCGCATCAGCAACCCTGGGGCAATTACGCTGGCCAAAGAGTATACTTCGGGTGAGTATATGGCCGAACTACTGGCTACCGATGCCAAAACCGGTGCAAAAGCCAACGAAAACGACTTATTTCTCGGTACTGAATCCGGAAAAACCGGATTTGCCGGTCCGGACCGACAATTTTGTCCGCGTGGAAAAGGCGAAGTCCGGTCGGGCAGAACGCCGTGTTCTGGGTGGGCAGTCAGCCGGCAAACGGCCGGGTGCTGATGACGGTAGAGGAACAGGGCAAAACCGTGCGGGAAGAGTGGCTGGAGATTGGCGATAGCCCGAAGCGGATTGAGATTCCGGTACTGGCCAGCCATCAGACTGCCAAAATTCCGTCGTGGATTTGTGGTAATTTTGCCATGGTCCGTTTCGGCCGGTTGTACACCCATACGCAGGCTATCCGTGTACCCGTAGACAATAAAGAGCTGAAAATTGAAACCCTGACCTTCCGCGATAAGCTGAAACCAGGACAGCCGGAAGAGTGGACGCTGCGGGTGAGCGGTATGCAGAAAGACCGGATTGCGGCCCGAGATGGTAGCAACCTTGTATGATGCCTCACTGGATGCCTTTGCGCGGCTGAACTGGCCGACGTCTTTTTATACAAGTACTGATGACTTTAGCCAGGGCTGGCATTCGCAGTCATTCGGTACACACATGGCCTGGATACCTTTCTGGAGAAATCAGAGCTGGCGCCGACCGTACAGCATTATTACCCGTTCCTGACGTGGGGTAATTTTGTATTTACCGGTAATTTCTCCCGTCCGTTCCAATTCCATCCATCCAATAATGGAATGACCATTGCTGACGGCACATACAGTTGACTATTGATCGTAAAAAGGACATGATCACCGGCCGGGCGCTTGACAGTGACGGGCAGCCTGTACCAGGTATTTCGATTGTGCTGAAGAGTACTAAAAAAGGTGCTGTTACTGATCAGAATGGTGCATTCAGCTTGAAACAACAGAGAAAAAACCCTGAACTATCGATCAGCATGGTTGGCTTTATCCCGGTAACGGTTACCATAAATAAAGCGCGCCAAAAAGTGACGATGCGGCCAGATGCACAGGCGCTCAACGAAGTCGTAGTCGTTGGTTACGGTGCAAAGCGGAAAAGTGATGTTACGGCATCAGTATCAACGGTAAATGCACGAATGGCGGCTGCCCCGGCTTCTGAGATGTTGTACGAGACGATTACGATCCGGGGGAAATCCTCCCTTGACGACGCGAAAGCCGAAACAGGTGCTACCAAACCAGCTACACCGTCGATCCGCCGCAACTTCTCCGAAACGGCCTTTTTCTTCCCGCAGCTTCAGACCGATAAGGAAGGCCGGATTCTGCTGAAGTTTACGATGCCGGAAGCCCTGACCCGCTGGCGGTTGCTGGCCTTTGCCCATACAAAAGACATGCTGGTCGGGACGATGGAAAAAGAAGTGGTCACGCAGAAAGAGCTGATGATCACCGCCAACGCGCCGCGTTTCCTGCGCCGAAGGTGATACACTCAGACTGGCCGCGCGGATTAATAACCTGACCGAAAAAGCCTGTCGGGTACGGCACGTCTGGATCTGATCAATGCACTGACCGGCGACATCATCACCGACAAGTTGGTGAAACAAACCACACAAACCTTCACTACAGCGCCGCAGCAAAGCACGGCACCGGGCTGGTTGCTGGTGGTGCCTTCGGGTATTGAGGCCGTAACCTACCGCCTGACGGCTCAGTCGGGCTCGTTTACCGACGGCGAAGAACAGACGATTCGGTGCTGCCAAACCGGATGCTGGTGACCGATGCGCTGCCGTTCTGGGTTGACGGTAACGAGAAGCGGACCTTTACGCTCGACGCCCTGGCCAAACTTAATCCCGAAATGCCCGTCCGCCACGAACGCCTGACGGTAGAGGTATCGGCGAACCCTGTCTGGTCGGCGCTGCAAAGCATTCCGTACCTGATGGAGTACCCGTATGAGTGCTCGGAGCAGTTGTTCGGCCGGTTGTATGCCAATAGCCTGGCGGCCTATATTCTGGATCAGAAACCGGTATTCCGGCAGGGCAATCGAACGCTGGAAGACCGATCCGGTCAACAATCCGCTCGAAGCCAATGCCGAACTAAAGGCATTATTGCTGGAAAATACGCCGTGGTTGCGGGATGCCAAAAGCCAGAAAGACCGGCAGGCACGTCTGGCCGAATTCTTTGACAGCAACCGGCTAACCAGCGAACAGCAGCAGGCCATTGACAAACTCGGTGCGCTGCAAACGGCCGGAGGGGGCTTCCGCTGGTTTGCGGTATGGACGCCAATCCGACCATTACGATGCACATTTTGGCGGGTTTCGGCCATCTGGCCAAACTGGGCGTACGTTTTCCGGGCGATCTGCAACAGGACGTGGACAACATGATGGATAATGCCATCAAATATGTTGATACCCAAATGAAGGACTGGGTCAGCCGAGAGAAGGCAAAAAATACAGATTGGTTATTCGGCGTTGCAGTACCTCTATGCCCGCAGCTTCTACCCGCAGCGCCCGGTTCCGCGGAACTGTTGACATACTTCAAGCCAAAGGTGGTGGAAAAATGGCTGAATGAAAGCCTGCAAGGTCAGGCGATGTCCATGATTACCCCTTAACCGGCTGGGCGACAAGAGAAAACGCAGCGGCAATTTCTGCGTCTCTGCGCGAGCGGGCAACGAATGATCCGGAAATGGGCATGTACTGGGCAGAAAACAGTTCGGGCCTCCGCTGGTACCAGGCACCGATCGAAACTCAGGCGCTGCTGATTGAACATTCGACGACATGGGCGCCGACAAAAAGTACTCGATAACCTGTGCAAGTGGTTGTTGCGTCAGAAACAGACGCAGGCCTGGCCATCAACCAAGGCAACAACCGAAGCGATATACGCCCTGTTGCTGCGTACCAATGACTGGACCAATCCGGCAAACTCGGTTGATGTCAAGGTGGGAAATATCGCGCTGGCCAGTCGCGTTGATAAGGCACAAGCACTGACCGGCTACCAGAAAGCAACGTTCGGACCGGGCGAAATCCAGCCGGCGATGGGCCGCATCGATGTGCAGAAAAAAGGCAATGGGCCGGCATTCGGCGCGCTGTACTGGCAACATTTCGAGCCGCTCGACAAGGTCGTGGCCGGCAGTACGGGTCTAAGTGTACAGAAAATGTTGTACATCCAGCGTGATTCTCCGGCCGGTCCGGTGATTTCGCCGGTTGACCCTGCTACCAGCCTCAAGCCCGGCGACCTGATCAAGGTACGGGTAGTGTTGTCGACGACCCGTGATCTGGAGTATGTTCACCTGAAAGACAGCCGTGCCGCTGGTTTTGAGCCGGTGTCGGCCTTGTCGGGTTATAAATCCAGAACGGGCTTGGCTATTATGAAGCGCCACGCGATGCCAGCACCGACTTCTTTATTGCGTACCTGGACAAAGGGACACACGTATTTGAGTACGAGCTACGGGTATCGATCACCGGCGACTTTTCAACCGGCGTAGCCACCGTACAGTGCTTCTATGCGCCGGAATTTACCGCCCACTCAACCGGCAGCCGTGTAAAAGTCGCGGTAAGATCCCATAGGGATCACACGTCCATAGCCGGTAAAAAGCAGACAAGACCCCGTAGGGGGCAAACGTCTATAGCCGGAATGCGGAAATTTGTATTGTTTAATATCAAAAAGGCCACAGTTTATGCTGTGGCCTTTTGTATTATCCAAAGAATCTGCAAAAATGACAAAAAATAACCGTCCTTCACGATCTGGCATTTTACCCGTTTGATATAGATTTTGTACCAGAAAATAAAAGCTTCTGACGCAAAAGTCATACAAACTCTTCGAAAGACTACAAACCAAAAATTGTACTATAATTTTGGCCTGTTAATATGCTGCAAACCAAGTAATTGACTTTCGAGTATCTTGGTTGTCGACTATCGGTTGTATCATGGCTAACGGCTTGTAACACAATTGGCTGATACCAATAAAATACCGGTAAAATACAAACGTCAACAACCTGAAGCGTATGAAAAATGTCTTTACTTATGGAATGTTACTAATCCTGCTCAGCCTCTCGTCAATCACAAATGCTCAGGATAAAGGATGGTATGAAGGGAAAATTACGCTGGTATCGAACCAGACACTTTCGGGGCTGATCAGCTTTAACTGGGACGTGATGGTAGTACAGGTGCGGCTGGACGACGGGCGTATCCGGGCTTACTCACCGGCACAGGTGCATACCTTTACCTGGGCCACCTCTTCCAGAACCGCACGCGTGTTCGGCGCATTTCCGGTACAGGCAGCGGTGCTGGGCCACAATCGCGGCATCCGGACCGGCTGGTTTTTCTGGAGACCTACCTGACCGGCCATTATCCGGTCTTCCGGCGAATGCAGAAACGACATGGCCTGCTGTACATCCGTCCGAAACGTCCGGCAAACGTAGCCAACCAACAGGATTTTGTCAGTGACCGTGATCACTTTGACTATTTTGTGTACGACGCAATACCTTCCGGAACCTGTTTCACTATTTCCGCGACGTCGAGCCCCTCATGGCCGACTACCAGCCTGCTCTTGATCAGTTTGCCCCGTGCACCACCAGCTGAACCTCCGTGAACCTTTGGCGCAGCTTATGCTTATTGATCATTACAACCAGCTGAAAGCAGCTGAAATTAAAGGAAAATAGACTTTATAGATACATTATCAGCGCAATAGTAACGTTAATGCGAGTTCTCCGTTCATCACAAATGTTTTGCTATTTGTTGTTATTCTAAACATTTTTGACGATTTCATTGAGAATATGTGCAAAAAGAGCCAATTTCAAGACGTTTTTTGCCAAATTTTCTACTGAATAAACTAACTAAGTTTACCAAATCGTCAACAGTCAATGAAGAGAAGAGACTTTATGCACTTGTCGGGTATGGGTTTTGGGGCCTTAATGGCGTCATCTGTCCCTGTGCTGGGCAATGCTGTTTCGCTGGAAAAACTGCTGGAGCCGGGTGCGGATGTGGCTTTTAAAAAGAAGATGGCCGACATCGCCCTGAACGCCGCAAAAAGCAAAGGCGCTACCTATACCGATGTCCGGATCGGCCGTTATTTGCAGCAATACCTGTTTACCCGCGAAACACGCGTGCAGAATATCGTAAATGCCGAATCGTATGGGGTCGGTATCCGGGTGATTGCCAACGGAACCTGGGCTTTGCGGCAACCAGCGACGTGACGGCTGAAGGCATCGCCAAAGCGCTGAAACCGCCGTTGCCATCGCCAAGGCGAATGCTAAAATCCAGAAAGAACCGGTTCAGCTGGCCCCGCAAAAGGGCGTAGGCGAGGTAAGCTGGAAAACACCGATTAAAAAGAACGCCTTCGAAATTCCGATTCAGGAAAAAATTGACCTGTTGATGAAAGTCAACGGCGAGGCGATGAAAACGGGGCCGGCTTTGTAACCTCGAACCTCTTCTTTGTCAACGAGCAGAAATACTTTGCCTCAACCGACGGTTCGTACATCGATCAGGATATTCACCGGATCTGGCCGACATTTACCGTGACGGCCGTTGACCGGCAGGCCGGTAAATTCAAAACCAGCGACGCGCTGAGTTCACCGATGGGCATGGGCTACGAGTATCTGGATGGCCTGAGCTCGGAAAAAATTCCGGCACCGAACGGATTGGTTGGCTACCGCAACTCCTACGACATGGTGGAAGATGCGATTCTGGCCGCCAAACAGGCAAAAGAAAAATGACCGCCAAAAGTGTACAGGCTGGTAAGTACGATCTGGTACTTGACCCGAATCACCTTGGTCTGACAATCCATGAATCCGTTGGTCACCCGACTGAGCTGGACCGCGTACTGGGTTATGAAGCCAACTACGCCGGTACCAGCTTCGCTACCCTCGATAAG
>CBDFHU010000148.1:0-14114 GCA_965247375.1 Arsenicibacter sp. | reverse complement strand
TGCGGATTTCGATCATGAACCCGCTAACGACTACCGGCGCTCTGGATGCCCTGTTAGACGAAATACGGATGTGGTGTAAATAAGTCAAGGCCCCCGGAACAGAGCAGCTTCGCCAGCTTCTTTGTTCCGGGGCCTTATCAAATAATCTGTATCTTTATTTTTTCTCCACCGCGTGGCCGCCGAACTCATTGCGCAGGGCAGCTACCACTTTGCCGGTAAAGGTATCATCCTGTAATGACCGGTAGCGCATCAGGAGTGACAGGGCAATGACCGGTGTCGGTACACCCAGGTCAAGGGGCTGTTTCAAGCGTCCATTTCCCTTCACCCGACGAATGCATCCGCCCTTTGATTTCGTCCAGCTTCGCATCTTTGCGGAACGCATTTTCAGTCAGTTCCATCAACCAACTGCGGATGACAGAACCATTGTTCCACAAACGGGCAACAGCTTCGTAATCAAACGGAAACTGGCTTTTTTCCAGTACCTCAAAGCCTTCGGCAATCGACTGCATCATGCCATATTCGATTCCGTTGTGCACCATTTTCGTGAAGTGGCCGCTACCGGCAGGACCGGTATAGAGCGAGCCGTTTTCAACCGAAATATCCTTAAACACCTGATGCAGCGGCTCAACGACTTCCGGATCTCCGCCGTACATCGTACAGGCGCCGTTCAGGGCCCCCGACATACCGCCCGACGTTCCACAATCTACATAGCCGATACCGCGCTCCTTCAGAAACTGATGGCGACGAACCGAATCCTGGTAATGTGAATTTCCGCCGTCGATAAGCGTATCGCCCGGATGCAGAAAGGCAAGCAGTTGATTGATAACCGTATCAACCAGCGGCCCCGCCGGGATCATCAGCCACAATACACGCGGCTCCGGCAATGCCTCATAAAGTGCTTCGAGAGTAGTAACGCCTCCGGCGCCTTCAGCTTTGATGCCATTAACCAGCTCTTCGTTAATGTCGTAGCCGACAACTGTGTGTTTGTGCCGTAACAGGTTCACAACGAGGTTATACCCCATTTTGCCCAGGCCAATAAATCCGATATGCATCTGGTAGCAATAGTTTTAGCAACAATAACAACCGCAGACAGCCACTGCTGCCTATATGTGCTACAAAGTAAGATGTAAAATTGTTCAAATCCTCCACACCATTCTGGCTCGATGCGGCTGCATGTAGCAGGAAAGCGGCGGAAAAGCCGCGTTTATCCTGAACAATTCAGGGTAGCTGTAGTTTTTTCAAAAACCAGTTATCGTTATGGAGAATAAACCAAATGAAGACGAAATCCGCGCCAAACAAGCGATTTCGCCCAAGGGCATGAGTGACCGGTCGCAGAGGGGATAAATGGCCCGGCGGCACAGATGGATGACATTCCGGAACCGGAACCCGATGAATTGGAAGACAAGTACATGGATGGGGATAACCCGGCGGCCGACCTGCCGATGAAACACCCTAACCGCAACCTCAATAAGCCTGATATCGACAAACCCGTCTTACAGTTAGTGACCCGATTCCTCTGCCGGTTTGCCGGCAGAGGTTTTTTGTTAAAAGTCCGTTAAACAAAACCGCAGTTTCCGGCCTTCCGGTGACGTATATGGCTCAGTAAAATTTTGAGTCATGTACGTTAAACAGTACATATTTGCCATCTTTACATACCGAAAACGGAAACCTTTTTATTCATCTTCATTAACCAACTTAACCGATGCGCCGAACGCTGTATATTGTCCGCCACGCTAAAGCCGAAGACCGTGCTATTTTTCAGCAGGACCATGACCGCGACCTGGTACCTGAAGGCATTATGGCTGCCGCACGGATGGGTGCTCACCTGAAACACAACGGCGTAACCCCTGATGTCATCATCAGCAGTACCGCCAACCGTGCACGCGACACGGCAAAGGTGATTGCAGAGCAGCTGGGATATGAGACAGAACGCATTGTCTACAATGAACGCCTGTTTGACGGAGGCCCGAAGGCCTATCTGGCTGAAGTAAATGAACAGCCGGAAACCTATAGCTCGGTCATGATTTGTAGGCCACAATCCCGATGTTTCTTACTTTTCGGAGTTTTTAACCCATCAGGATGTAGGTTCGATGAGTAAAGGTTCGGTTGCAGCTATTACTTTTGATGACCTGAACTGGGCCGAAGTCTCGGGCCGGACCGGCAATCTGAGTTATTACGTTGCTCCCAAACAGTTACCGCAATGAACCGTAACAAACGCATTTTTATTACTGTCTTTCTTGCCTTTCTGCTGGTTGTTATCCTGATTACCATCGATATGGCCCGCCGGACGACGGCACCGTGGAATAAACGCAAACAGCTGGAACGGGCCCTGCCTGGTCAGACCGTGCGGGATACCAATGCCGTTATTGACGGTACAGCCATTGACACCACCGGTCTGGATACCGTGAAAACGCACTAATTTTCTGACACATGCTTCTGTTAAATGCCATCCATCACATTGCCATTATCAGCTCAGACTATCAGCGGGCAAAACAGTTTTACACCGAAATCCTCGGCCTGACCATCATTCAGGAAGTATACCGGGCCGAACGTCAATCTTACAAACTGGATTTGGCGGTAAACGGACTCTACCAGATTGAGCTTTTTTCATTTCCTGACCCGCCCAAACGCCCGTCGCGGCCGGAAGCAACCGGTCTGCGCCACTTAGCGTTTTCGGTCAATGATCTTGACAAAGCGGTAGCCGATCTGCAAGCCAAAGGTGTCGAGCTTGAACCGATCCGCATCGACGAACTGACCGGCAAACGCTTCACCTTCTTCGCCGACCCCGACGGTCTGCCGCTGGAACTGTATTCGGTTTGATTTTTTGTTCTGGATGGTTACTGATCGTTCTGCGTTGCTGCGTTTAAGTGGTGGCACGACTGGTCGTTTACTGACAATAGGCCGGTCAAGGCATAGTCGTGCCACCACTACCAGCTCCCTGCCCCATCACTGGCAATCCTTCAGAACAAACAGAACCATCCAGAACCACGAGTAACTATTCAGAACTACCAGCAACTAAGAAAAACCAACTAAAAACCTAAGCCGGAAAGGGCTTCAACCAGCGCCTCTATGTCCCCCGGTTCGTTATAAACGTTCGGAGCGCCACACGCAAGGCACGACCCGCGTGCGGAGACCGACACACCAGTTTTTGTTGCAGCACCTGCTGCACCGCCATCGGATCAGCCGATTCGGGAAGCCAAACGCCAACCAGGTGATTCCCCCGTCCGGAGGCAGGTTCGATACGGCAGCCCAGCGCCGTGAGTTCAGGAAGGTACTTGTCCAGCAAACCGGCACAGTATGCCTGAATGCGTTCCGGCTGCCAATCAAGTAGTTGGATCAGGGCTGCCTCCAGCATTGGCATATGCGTAAAGTGCGAGTGCTCTCCCATGTTATAGCGGTACGCCTTCTCACGGTAAAGAGGCTGGTAATCAGTAAGGCGATGAAACTGATTGCTGTCAAGCCGGTTCATCCACGATTCCTCCAATGGCACGCCTCCGTCAAACGCTTCGCCGAAATAAGCCAGACCGGTTGAGTAAGGCCCCATCATCCATTTATATGCGGCACACACCAGCGCATCGGGCCGGATCGCAGTAACATCAAACGGCAGGGCACCGACTGACTGCGTGCCGTCAATAACCAGCCATGCCCCCACCGACCGCGCCCGTTCGCCGATTGCTTCCAGATCAAACCGGTTACCATACATCCAGTGCCCATGCGGTACAACGACCATGGCCGTATCCGGTTCAATCGCCGCCAGCATCGCGTCATTCCAGCGGGCACTAACCGACTCCCCCACCGGTACTTCCGGCATTGGTACCGTTTTAATGCTTAGCCCGAGTTCAGCTGTTACGCGGTCCCACGCATAAACATCGCTCGGAAACTCGGCATCAATCTGGAGGATATGCTGACCGGCCTGTAACCCAGGCTTCCGGTACAGATTCCGCGCAACAACCGCCATGCCATACGAAACCGACGAGATTACCGCAATCCGTTCGGGATCATTGGCATTGATCAGTTGAGAAAACAGCTCCCGTACCTTAACGGCGCCCGAAAAAAAGGCATCCGGCGGCAAACCAAACGGATTCATTTGCACGTCAATGGCATCATGGCCTGCCTGCGCTACGGATAAACTGAAAGGCCCGCGGGTGGCACAATTGATGTAATGAATATCATCAGGCAGCGCAAAACGATGCTTCTGACTGACGAGAAAAGAAGACGATACCGGCATACAGGTTGTTTGTTAAAGGTAGGGGCGACCCCACGTGGTCGCCCAGGAATCAATAGACACGTGGTCGCCCAACAGAACGATCATCATCCAACCAGAAACCTGGTCGCCCTACATGATATAGGCAAGTTAAGGAAAAACGCGTTTCTTTGGCACATAAACGAAGGCGTCATGAGTTCTCTCCTTTCTCTCATCAAACGAAAAGTGCTCCGCATTAACCGCGATCGCTGGAACTACCAATATGACAAAGGCCTGTGGCATGGTCTGAAAGCGCTCGATGAACTGGGACGCTTCAGCGTAGTTATCGGGTATATAAAGTTTTTAAAGCCGGATCAACCGCAGATTCTGGAAATTGGCTGCGGAGAAGGGCTTTTACAGCAGCGGCTACAAGCGCAGAACTACGGCCGGTTTGTTGGCCTCGATGTTTCGGACCGCGCTATTGAGGTGGCAAGTGCCACCGCCGATCCTGCCTGTACCTATCTGGTTGCCGACATGGACCGGTACGTGCCCGAAGAACAATTCGACATGATCGTATTCAGCGAGTCTATTTATTACAGCAAACACATCCTGAAAACCCTGCAACGGTATACGCAATATCTGAAACCGGACGGTCTGTTACTGATTACCATTAACCAGCACAAACACAGCGACACCTACTGGACTGAAATCATGACTGGTTTTCAACTGGTTGACGAAACAATCGTTACAACCTCCAAGGGTAACTTCGTCTGCCGGCTTTTACAACCCTGACATTTTTCATAAAACAGCCTTGCAGGCACCCTGTTCTGGCATATAGTTTGCCTGTTAAGGCCTTAAAACACAGATTTCCGTACTATGCAGTTATTATTGGGCATTGGTTCCCGCATCCGGCACAGTGAGTTTGGCGTAGGGGTGATTATCAATCTTAAATCCACCGGATACACCATTACCTTCGTTGAACACGGCGTCAAAGTCATCAAATTTGATACCCCGCTTGAGATTATTGAGCAGCTGGAACCCGACACCGATCTGGTCAGCCTGTTTGATGTGGAGCAATCCCTGTCGCGGATCCTACAGAAATGGGTCGATCAGACAGAAATAATTCCGCTTGGCGACAAATGGAAAGGCGGTAAACTGATCCTGAAACCGGGACGTAATGATCTGGCTACTAAAGAATTTCCGATTGATGCCTTCTTTCACAAAATCGTTATGATCCGTGACCGGCTCCGTGTACTCGAGCAGCGCATCAATGCCAGTGAACTCGATGATGAGTCGAAAGTGAATATACAGCAATACATTACTCGTATATACGGAAGTCTCACTTCGTTTAACTTATTGTTTAAAAATACTACGCAAGGATTTATTGGTGATAAATCCTCAGCGGATAACTAGGAAATTGGCATGATTATCGCTATGTTTACTTTTAGTACAGACAGATAAAACAGTGTATTGGACTAGGGTTAAAACAGAGACAGTGGAATCCCCGCTTTCGTGATGGCGGGGATTTTTTTGTGCCCTTACCGCCGGCTTCTCGGATGGTAATCGATCAGCGTCTGTTTGAGATAATCACGGTCAAGGTGCGTGTAAATCTCGGTAGTTGTGATTGATTCATGGCCCAGCATCTGCTGCACCGCCCGTAAATCGGCACCGCCTTCGATCAGGTGCGTGGCAAAGGAATGCCGGAAGGTATGCGGGCTGATCGACTTCTGAATACCCGCCTCCAGCGCCAGCCGCTGAATGGTTTTAAAGACCGATACGCGCGACAGACTACCACCCCGCAGATTCAGAAACACCATATCCTCAGCTCCTTTCTGAATATCCAGTCCCTGCCGCACATGCTCAACGTACAGGCTCGTGTAGTGAATGGCGTCTTTCCCGATCGGCACCAGCCGCACCTTACTGCCCTTCCCGAATACGCGGATAAACCCGACATCAAAGTGGCAGTTTGTCAGTCGGAGGTCCAGTAGTTCCGACACCCGCAGTCCCGAGCTATACAGTGTTTCGAGCATCGCCCGGTCGCGGGTACCGCCCGGTGTCGATAAGTCAACAGCAGCCAGCATGGCTTCAATCTCCGGAAAACTAAGGGTATCGGGCAGTTTACGGCCCAGTTTCGGGGCCTCGACCAGTTGCGTCGGATCGTGCTGAATCAGGTTTTCCAGCAGCAGGTATTTGTAGAACGCTTTCAGACCCGACAAAATCCGCGCCTGACTGTGGGCCGATAAGCCCATTTCGGCCAGGTATTTCAAGAAATTCATCAGGTGTTTTTCCGTCACCTGAAACGGCGACGGTACGTCATGGCCCAACTCCTGCCCCATCAGTTCCAGATACTCCCACAGCTTGGCCACATCGTGCAGATATGCTTCCACCGAGTTTTCTGACAGCGAACGTTCGAGGGTCAGGTAGTTCTTGAATGCGTTTATATAACTTTGCCACATACTCCTTTAGTTACGCATGAAAAAGATTCTGGTATTAAACGGCCCAAACCTCAACCTGTTAGGCAAGCGGGAACCGCATATTTACGGCAGCCGGACATTTGTCGACTACCTTGAAACGCTGGAACAGCAATTCCCTGACGTGCAAATTCACTATTTTCAGTCAAATCATGAAGGCGAGCTGATCGATAAAATACATGAACTGGGCTTTTCTATCGACGGTATCGTGATCAATGCCGGTGCCTACACCCATACGTCTGTTGCGATTGCGGATGCTTTATCCGCAGTAACGGCGCCTGCCGTTGAAGTGCATATTTCCAATGTGCATGCCCGGGAAGCTTTCCGTCATCACAGTTATTTGTCGGCCAAATGCAAGGGTGTGGTGGTAGGTCTGGGACTGATGGGCTACGAAATGGCCATCCGCTATCTGCTCAGCCTATGATTACGTTTTATCCCGGTCCGTCGAAAATCTATCCGGAGGTGGCCGCCTATGCCGCCGAAGCGATCCGCGACGGCATCGTCAGTCAGAACCACCGCAGTCCCGAGTTCATGGGCGTTGTTGCCGAAACCATGCGGCTTCTGCGCAGTAAACTGGGCATTCCGGCCGATTATTACATTGCCTTTACCTCTTCGGCAACGGAGTGCTGGGAAATTGTAGCCCAATCGCTGACGGCGGTAACCAGTCTGCACGCCACCAACGGAGCCTTCGGCGAAAAATGGCGGCAGTACGCTCACCGGCTTAAACCGCCGTACGATATCAGCGAAGCTGATGTGCTGTGCCTCGTACAGAACGAAACCTCAAACGGTACGCAGGTACCCATGTCGATGCTGGCCCGGTTCCGGCAGGAGTTCAGCGGTATTATTGCGGTCGACGCTGTTTCGTCAATGGCAGGGCTTCAGTTCGACTGGACACTGGCAGATGTCTGGTTTTCTTCCGTGCAGAAGTGCTTTGGCTTACCGGCAGGTCTGGCGGTGCTGGTATACTCGCCACAGGCCCTCGACAAGGCAGCCCGCATCGGAGAACAGGCCCATTACAACAGCCTGCTTTTCATACACGAAAACTTCCGGAAGTTTCAGACGCCTTACACCCCCAACGGACTGGGCATTTACCTGCTCATGCGGGTGCTCCAACAAGTACCGGACATTACCGTCACCGATCAGCGGATCCGACAGCGGGCAGCTGACTGGTACACGTTTTTTGAGCAGGATATGGCCGGATCGCCCTTCCGGCCGCTAATCGGAGCCAACGATCCGGGCGGTTCGGTCCGGTCGGATACAGTCATTGCCGTAACCGGCACAGAGGCAGACGTTAAAGCGGTGAAATCCAGCGCCAAACAAGCCGGTCTTATCCTCGGCAGCGGGTACGGTGACTGGAAGGAAAACACGTTCCGGATTGCCAATTTTCCGGCTATTACGGACGAAGAAACCGGAAAATTAAAAGACTTTTTCCGTCAGGAATACGGTTTCCGCGCGTAATGTGCCGATCTTTGCCGCTTCTTATCATGTCATCAACCTATGGAACTCAACTTTAAAGAAATCATCTCGGTAACGCTCATTCTGTTTTCGGTAATTGATATTGTTGGCTCGCTGCCGGTCATCATCGACCTGCGCCAGAAGGTCGGACGCATTCAGTCGGAGAAAGCCACATTGGCGTCGGGTCTGCTGATGCTGCTGTTTCTGTTTCTGGGCGAAAGCATCCTGAAACTCTTCGGTGTCGATGTATCGTCGTTTGCCGTGGCAGGTGCACTGATCATTTTCCTGATCGGGCTGGAGATGATTCTGGGGAGAACCATTTTTAAGGCTGAAGTTTCGACAGGGGGAGCGACTCACATTGTGCCGATTGCCTTTCCGCTCATTGCCGGTGCCGGTACGCTGACAACCCTGCTCTCGCTTAAAGCTGAATATCAGACCATCAATATCATCGGCGGCATTCTGATCAATCTGGCCCTGATCTATTTAGTGCTACGGGCATCGGAGTGGCTCGAAACGCGCATCGGTCCCGGTGGTCTGGATGTACTCCGGAAGATTTTCGGTATCATACTCCTTGCTATTGCCATTAAGCTGTTTAAGAGTAATTTCTGACGATGATTTTTATGATTGAATGATGTACATGATTCCTGACATCATGATTTTTGTGATTAAATGATCAACAGAACTTTTTGCAGTATGGCTTGTGGGATTGAATGAGAAAATAGATTTCACCAGGTTCTATTTTAGTGAGTAAGGCCATTAAATTAAAACAGCTTTTAGCTACCTGACTTGTGGTCTATCGTCTCAATGTGAATTTGCGCTACAGGTTACAGCGCATTCGTTCACAAAAAATTCAGACGATGGTTGACCAGCAGTATAAACACTCCGGATTAACAGGCCGGATTATCGGATGCGCCATAGAAGTACATAAGCAGATTGGTAATGGCTTTCAGGAAGTAATCTATCAGAGAGCCTTATCTATCGAGCTTGAGCAGGCCGGTATTGAACACAAACGCGAATTCGTTATGCCGGTTTATTACAGACAACAGTTGATCGGTAAGCGACGCGTTGATTTTTTAATTGAAAACACGATAGCCGTTGAACTCAAGGCCGTCATCCAGCTGGAAGATGTGCATCTTGCTCAGGCAATCAACTATCTCGAAGCCTATAATCTGGAAATCGGCTTACTGATCAACTTCGGTAGCCGAAGCCTCCAGTTTAAACGGGTGAGTAACAATAAATTTAAACCATTACCCTAATCCGAATCAGCGAAATCACTGAATCATATTAACCACAGTCCGAATCAGGGTAATCATTAAATCATACTAATCACAGTCCTGTTATGCAGTCACCAGACGCCTTAAACGACGTTGCGGAATTTCACCGTACATTTCATCATCCGATTCTGGAAACCCCGCAAATTCCGGCCGAAAACCGTTGCCAGTTACGGGTCGCGTTGTTAGCCGAAGAATTGAAAGAACTCGAAACAGCTATTGCCCAAAACGATATTGTTGAAGTAGCCGACGCACTCTGCGACCTGCAATACGTACTGGCCGGCGCCATTCTTGAGTTTGGCCTCGGCGAAAAATTCAAAACGCTGTTCGACGAGGTACAGCGGTCGAACCTCAGCAAAGCCTGCCATACTGTCGAAGAAGCCAAAGCAACCGTCGCTCATTACCAGGCCAAAGGGGTTGAGTGCCACTACATCGAGTCCGACGGTAAGTACCTTATTTACCGCACGGCCGACCAGAAAACGCTGAAAAATGTTAACTATTCACCGGCAGATCTCGTTTCGATACTAAGCTAACCGGTAATCCTGCCCGCTTATGAACAGTTATTCGTTCACCGTCGTTGACCGCTTTTTACGCTACGTACAGATCGATACCCAGTCGGACCCCCAATCAACGGCCAACCCATCGACCGAAAAGCAGAAAGACCTGAGCCGCGTGCTGGTGCAGGAGTTGCTGGATATGGGCATCAGCGATGCCGTACTGGATGACTTCGGGTATGTGTATGCCACCATCCCGGCCAATACCGGCAAACCGAACGTGCCGGTTATCTGCTTCTGCTCCCATGTGGACACCTCGCCGGACGTAACGGGGGCGGGTGTGAAACCCATTATTCATTACAATTACGACGGCAGCGACCTGGTACTGCCCGAGCGTGAAAACCCCGCTGACCCGCCGCAGGTCATCCGACTGGCCGACCACCCGGACCTGAGCAATCAGCTGGGTAATGACATCATTACGGCCAGTGGCACAACACTCCTCGGTGCCGACAACAAGGCTGGTGTCGCCGAAATCATGGATGCCGCCCATTACCTGCTGACTCATCCGGAGGTAAAACACGGGCAGATCCGGATTTTGTTTACGCCCGATGAAGAAGTGGGACGCGGCACTGAAAAAGTCGATCTGCAACGGCTTGGTGCAGATTTCGGCTATACTATCGACGGTGAATCGCTGGGGACGCTGGAAGATGAAACCTTTTCGGCCGACGCGGTTAAAATCACGATTCAGGGCGTCAGCACCCATCCGGGCTTTGCAAAGGGCAAACTTGAAAATGCGCTGAAAATTGCGGCCGACATTCTGGCAGCACTACCCAAAGACAGTCTCTCGCCCGAAACTACAGAAGGAAAAGAAGGTTTTGTGCACCCGACCCGTATGGAAGGGAATCAGGATAAAGCCGTACTTGAGTTCATTATCCGCGATTTTACCGTGGCGGGTCTGCTTGATAAAGAACATTATCTTGAAGACCTGACCAACCGGGTGCTGCAACAGCATTATCCGCACGCAACGGCTACCATTCAGGTATTCGAGCAGTATCGCAACATGAAAGAGGTGCTTGACCAGCATCCGGCCGTGGTCGACAATGCCCTGGAAGGCATCCGGCGGGCAGGTTTGCTGGCCGAACCGCGCAGTATCCGGGGTGGCACCGACGGCTCGCGGCTTTCGTTTATGGGTCTCCCCTGCCCGAACATCTTTGCCGGCGAACACGCGTTCCACTCGCGCCAGGAATGGGTTTCTGTCCAGGACATGTATAAAGCCGTTGAGGTCATTGTCAACGTTGCTCAGGTCTGGGAAGAACGCGCTTAACATATACTACGCTGACTTTCTTTTAATTTACCACATCAGCCACATAGAAAAATATAAAGCTTCTCTTTCTGTGTACCTATGTGGCTGATGTGGTAAATAGTTTAATAAACCCTCTTGCCTAAAGTAGTACTTTCTAAACCTTTCGAATACAAGCCGGTTAAGCCTACATAATTACTCGATTGTTATGGAAGCATTAACCACAACTCAACCGCTCACCGCCTACGACGTCACGGAAGACGTACGCGGGCTGAAAACCGTATTCGTAAACCTCTATTTCGTCGGCCATCCGGGCGAAGGGAATCCGTGGGTATTAGTTGATGCCGGACTTCCCGGAAATGCTGACGCCATCCGGCAGAAGGCGGCCTCACTCTTCGGCGAAGATAATCCCCCGCGTGCCATTGTGCTGACGCACGGACATGGCGACCACGTAGGCTCTCTCGAAAAGTTACTGGAAGACTGGCATGTACCGGTATATGCTCACCGGCTCGAATACCCGTATCTGACCGGTCAGGCAGCTTATCCGCCACCCGATCCGGGCATTGGCGGTGGGTTAATGGCCTATATGTCGTGGGTTTTCCCGACCAAACCGATTGATATTTCCACCAATCTGCGGCCTGTTCCCGACAGTGGTACGATCCGCGAAATGCCCGGCTGGCGCTTTATTCATACACCCGGTCACGCGCCTGGTCATGTTTCGCTTTTCCGCGACAGCGACCGGACACTGATTGCCGGCGATGCCTTTGTGACTACCAACCAGAATTCAGCCTATGCCGTAGCAACCCAGAAAGTAGAGCTCCATGGCCCGCCGGCCTATTTTACCATTGACTGGGAAGCCGCACGACATTCGGTTGAGCGGCTGGCCGGACTGCATCCGGCAGCCGTTGGCGCAGGTCACGGGCAATCAGTACGCGGGCTGGATTTACAGCTTGAACTCGGCCGCCTGGTCAATGATTTTGATAGACGCTCTATTCCGTCGAAAAACGGCCGTTACGTGAAAGAGCCGGTCGTCGCTGACGAAAACGGAATCGTTTCTATGCCTTCACCAACTTCATTTTACGTTGCCCGCGCCATCGGGATCGGTGTATTGACAGGACTGGTACTGGCAGGAATCGGGAAGCTGACGACCCGTAAGTAAATGAATAAATGAATGAAACCTTCCAGGAAGGTCTAAACTTCCCGGAAGGTTTCATTCATTTATCTCCAACAGAATTACTTGCGCCACTTCAGCGTTTGCAGCATGTGCAGCATATCTTTTTTGATGTAATCAATCACCGGGGCAAGCGAGTCGTTATCCGTTGCCGTGTTGAAATACAGCGCGCCGCGCAGAAAGTTTGTTGTCGTATCCGTGGTAATAAACTGCATCTGACTTGGCACCTCACCCCGCAGTTCGATGACGTTTGCCCATATACCCGACGGCAGACGCGTCACTTTCTCCTGAATCGAATAGGCCTTGATTTTATGCTTTCCGGCCAGCTTATACGAGTCTTCCAGCATCCCCTTCAGCCGGTTCGGATCATTCAGAACGGGTTTGTAGGTTAGCTGGATACTGGCGTTAAATTTCGGGTAATTGACAAAAATCCAGTGCGGCTCGGCCCGTGCAAAGGTATCCGGCAGGATGCGGGCCAATTTCGAGTATTCAAACTGATACGGGTGAACAGGGGCCAGCGTCTGGTAGGCATGCGCCGGTAAATCGATGCGGGGATAGCCCTTAGGCTTCGGTACAAAATCAACACTTTTTTGTCCGCCACAGGCCGCCATGGCCAGCAGACTCACAAACAGAACGTATTTGATCACGGAAACAGAGTAGGTAGTTAACACCGGTTAATGGTCCGGTGATTAGAAACGAATGACTAAGGCCGTTTCTTATATAAAAAGCGTTGCTGATCCATAGCGGCCTTTCAGCAGCCATTGATCAACAACGCCGTCTTGTCAGCAACTTATGAATTGGTAAGCGCGAGTTCTTCCTGCCGGACGGGTTCACCCAGCAAGGTGGTGAACCGGTTAATGTTGAAGGTCGGCTCAAACCAGACCTCACCCAGCACCGGATGCTTTACCGGTACATCGGGATTCTGAATTTCATTCAGCAACACTCCGGTCTCCCCGTTCGTATGGCGTTTAACCAGCCGCACGCTGTACATCTTCTCTTTTTTCGGTGTCTGTACTCCGAATTCGGCATAAAAAGCCAGTACAGGTGCCGGAAAACTATCATTTACACAAATAACTTCCATACAATCTATCAAACCAATACAGGTTCAACTTCGCTATTGTTTTTCAATGTATTATGTCCCAGAAAATTCTGCACATGGTATACTTCATCGTCATCCTGAAACAGTAAAAACTCGCCACCGGCAATATGATAGTGTCGGCGCTGTTCAGGTGTGAGCATACTAATCCCCGGAAAACGATCCAGAGGTACGTAGATCAATCGGCCATCTTTGAAATATACAGCCAGATACCCGTCTTTTCCGAAAGGATATCCGGGTCATAAATGGTTTACTATCTGTAAATCCCAACGGTTTCATGACATAAGTATAGGCTTAACTTTTCCGTTCTCAGCAAAGATACGAACAGACTCCGCAATTTGTTCTTTGTATATTGATAACAAGTTGATTGCAGTTTTAATTTCCTTCTTCGTCAGACTGCCTGTCTCAAAAACGTCCAGTGTGTCAAGCCATATTTTTGCCGGGTTACCGGTACGGTTTTTTGTATTGGAAATATGTACATGCAATCACTCTGATAAATCATAGGCATAGATAAAAAATACCAGATGCCCGTAGATGGCCAGTTTAGGCATGTTTAGTCTTCAAACAGACTGCCCAGTCCGCCGAGAACCGAGCCGCCCTCCTTACGCGCCTGACCGCCACCCGGCGACAGCCGCTCAACCAGTTTCGAAATCGGCATCGACTGAATCCAGAC
>CBDFHU010000147.1:0-11152 GCA_965247375.1 Arsenicibacter sp. | reverse complement strand
GCCGTAATCACCGATACCTAGCACGCCGCCCTTTTCTGTACTGGCATCCAGGAAGGTGTGTTCATAGCGCAGACCACCTTTGAACGTGTACCGTTTCTTCGTTGTGTACGTGTATGACGAGTAAGCGGCTGCAATATTCTGGTGGTAGAGTAAGGCGCCGGTCGTGTTATTATTCTGTACTTTAAAATCGCCGGTCGGGCCAGCTATCAGGTAGCTGAAATCACTGTTTACCTCACGAAAAATGCCTTTTGCACCGAATTCCAGCTGCTGGTTTTTGCTGATGGACGTCTGATAGTCAGACTGAATCGTAAATTCCTGGTTGACGTTTTTGTTGATGTTGCGCTGACGGGCCGTCAGGGCATCTGACGTGTTCCCGGATGTTGGCGTCAAAGTTGTTGGTCAGGTCATTGCGGCTATAGAAGTGTTCGAAATACTCCATTCGCCCTGGGGCTGGCCAACGCCCTTGTTGAACGTGTGCAGGTAATCGAGGTTCACGTCTACGGTGCCCGACAGGTTTTTGCTCAACACATCGCGGCCGGACCGCGAACCGGCGGTGCCATTGGTAAACAACTGTGTAATCAGGTCCTGCTGGTTGGTCATGTTGCGGACACCGTAACGGACACCGGCCGTAATGCTTTGATTTTTAGCCAGATCGTAGTCAAAGCCGAGGTTATATTGTCCGAACAGGCCTTTCATGTGGCCATCGCCGGTCTGACGGGTCAAAGTCGTGATGCCATTGTTTTCACTGGTCTGGTCCAGGTTTGTTTTCGTGATGGTGTTGTACATCCCGCGTCCGAATCCGCCGAGGGTAAACCCGGCCTTGCCTTTGCGGTAGCCGCCGTTCAGCGACAGAGTCGAACCACGGTTCCCAACGCCTGAGTCTACGTTCAGATTCAGGCCCTGAAGGCTGTTTTTCTTCGTGATGATGTTGATAATACCACCTGATCCTTCGGCGTCATACTTGGGCCGACGGGCTGGTGATTACTTCAACCGTTTTGATCTGGTCGGCCGGAATCTGCTTCAGGGCATCTGATATGCTGCTGGCAATGATGGTACTCGGCTTATTGTTGATTAGCACGCGGATATTCTGACTGCCGCGCAGGCTGACATTGCCGTCGAGGTCAACGGTCAGCAGCGGTACTTTGCGGAGGATATCGGTAGCATCACCGCCTTTGGCCGCAATGTCTTTATCGGCATTATAGACCAGCCGGTCCACTTTTTCTTCAATCACCGCCGCCTGTCCCGTTACGGTCACCTCGGCCAGTGTTTTGACGTTGGAGGCCAGTTTAATTGACCCGAGATCAACGCTCTGGCCGTTCGTTAGTTTCAGATTGTCAATGACTTTTGTCTGGAAACCGACAAAGGTGATCAGAATCCGGTAGTCGCCGGCGGCCAGTTTAGGCAGGGTAAATTTACCTTTTTCGTCGGCAAGCGTACCGTCAACGGCTTTATTTGTAGCTTTAGTATACAACGCGATGCTGGCAAACTCAACCGGTTTTGCCTGGGCTGAGTCAACAACTATACCGGTAATTTTAGCGGTTCCTTTCGGTGACTGATCGCCCGCAGTGCCCGGTAAGGCCTTGGTTTGCGAAGCGCCGCCCATCATTGGAAACTGTGCGTTTACCGTCAGGTGTGTGCTTACTGTGAGTAAAGTTGCTGCAATAAGGATGAGGTTCGTTTTCATTTTCCTGAACTTGAATAGATCAAAGGTCATACCTTCGCCTGACCTCTGAAATAAAAAGCGGATAAACGACGGAAAAGCCCTGATAAACCAGGGCTAACGGCTGACGAACGTACGAGGCAGGCAGTTAAGTGGCCAATAGTGAGGAGAAGCCGGCCATAAACGCCATATATAGGTACGGGCGACCCCACGTGGTCGCCCCCAAAAAGGTAGATAGTAGTACGCTGCTCCCCCAAGTCGTCGACCTGGCGGGTTTTATCCGGAGTTATCCGCAGGCCGGAATTCACATGTACCTCAAGCGTCTGGTACAGGCCGGATTTGGCAAACGCATCATGTACGGCACCGATTTCATGATCTGACCAAAACTCTTTGAAACATCCATCAGCATGATCGAAAACGCCGGTTACCTCTCCTTCGATCAGAAACGCGACATTCTTTTCAACAACGCCGTCCGCTTCTTCCGTCTTGATCCCGGAGAAATTTAGATAGTGAGAGAGTGGCCCGCTGCGCGGCGAAAGAATGAAAGAGTGGTAAATAAAAGATCACTCCTTCACTACTCCTGTCCGCTCTTTCATTCTTTCGCTCTTTTACGTTTCGCTCTTTAACCTTTACTCTCTGCCCTTCAGCGCTTCTTCGTCGGTCAGGTCCAGCCGTAAAGGGGTGATGGATACGAGGTTGTTTTCTACAGCCCAGCGGTCGGTGCCTTCTTCGGCGGGTTCCAGCGGGGTCACGGTAAACCAGTAGTGTTTACGGCCCAGCGGGTCTACGCCCGGGACAACAGTACCGTCGTAAAAGCCGGACGGACTGCCGTGTCCAGCGGATACCGGCCGGGTTTTCGGGAAAATTAACGTTATACAGAGCCAGCCCGGGTTCGGCCAGTAACAGCGTCAGTGCTTCCTCCACATAGGGGGCCAGCCGGTCAAAGTCAGGTTCAGTTTTACCGACCGGCGTACTGAGCGCAATGCCTTTAATGCCCAGCAAGACAGCCTGTTTCGCGGCGGCAAGGGTACCCGGAATGCCACCATTGAATTCCCCAGATTCGGGCCCATATTGATCCCCCGACAGTACGACGTCGGTCTGGCTCCAGAGATGGGTACCGATGGCAACACAGTCGGCCGGAGTGCCGTTAACGCGATAGGCATCGAGGCCATCGAAGGCTTTTGGTGAGGTGCGGTAGGACAAGGGACGGGAGTGTGTAACGGCGTGTCCCATAGACGATTGTTCTACATCCGGTGCTACAATCCGCACTTCGCCGAACTGGCTGGCAACCTTGGCCAGGGCGGCTATACCAGGGCTATAAATGCCGTCATCGTTTGTGATCAGGATTCGCATATGTCTGTTTGGATAGAATTATTCAACCACGGAGGTTGTAATCGGTTTACCTGATAGTGCAACCCCACAGACACGAAAAAAGATGAAGATTGCTACCCTATGGCACAATCCCGATGCCGGTGATGACGGCCAGTCAGAACATGAATTGAAATCCCTGATTGAAAACAACGGGTTTCATTGCCGTACCCTTGACGGACAGAATGATGAATTACGAACCCACCTCGATGCCAGTGACTTCTTAGTGATAGCAGGGGGAGACGGTACGATCAGGGGGGCTGTCAAGAAGCTGATTATGCCTCATTTTGACCGCATACCGGTTCCGGTCGCCCTGTTACCTTCCGGAACCGCCAATAATATCGGCACCAGCCTGCACATTCGGGGCGAACAGGAAGACATCATAAAAGCCTGGCATACCGCTACCGAAAAGCCGGTCGATGTGGGTTTGGTTCAGGAGGGGAAAAACACCCGCTTCTTTCTTGAAAGTTGCGGAATCGGGCTGTTTCCGGAATTAATGAAGGTCATGAAGCACAAAATTGAGGAAGAAAACCGGGAGGACCGGCTGGACGATGCGCTTGAAACCCTGCAACAACTGATTCCGTCGTTCCCCGCCTTTGGCTGCACCATCCGGCTGAACGATCAGGTACTGAACGGCCGTTTTCTGATGGTAGCGGTTATGAATATGCCCATGTTTGGTCCTAACCTGTTTATGGCCCCCAATGCCGATCCGGGCGACAGCAAGCTCAATCTGCTGTTGGTAACAGAAGCTGAACGCGAGCATCTGGCCGGTTTCGTTGCCAAACGACTCGCCGGAATTGATGTGCCGTTTATCGGCCAGTCTTACCTGATTGATACGGTTACGCTTAGTCAGACCCGGGCCGGTGTCCATGTGGATGATGAGTTGCTGCCACGTGATAAGGCTGACGAACTGACCATTTCGGTTAAACCGGGATTAGTACGGTTTCTGGTCTGACGGGTAGCCAGTGATAATTTTTTTCGGTTTGGGCTATTAAAACCAGCAGACAGCTACCACATTTGCAGGAATTAACGAGCCCAAACATGAACATAGTCATTCTCGACGGTTATACATTAAATCCGGGTGATCTGACCTGGGAAGGATTTGAAAAACTCGGCAATCTGACGGTATATGACCGGTCGGCACCCAACGAGGTCCCGGAGCGGGCAAAGGATGCCGATATGCTGCTGACCAATAAAACGCCGCTGGGGCAGGATATTATCAGCCAGCTGACAAAAACGAAATATATCGGCGTACTGGCTACCGGGTTCAATATCGTGGATACCGACGCTGCCCGGCAGCATGGTATTTCCGTGACCAATGTGCCGGGCTACGGCACCGATTCGGTGGTGCAGCTTACGTTTGCGCTCCTCCTGGAACTGACGCTGCGTGTGCAGCGCCACAGCGATGCCGTCATGGACGGCAAATGGGCACGCTCCGCTGATTTCTGTTTCTGGGATTATCCGCTGGTCGAACTGGCCAATAAAACCTTGGGCATCATCGGCTTCGGCAGTATCGGCGAGCGCATTGCGGATGTGGCCACGGCATTCGGCATGAACATCATTGGCTCGAAACGCCATCATACAGACCAGTCGCACCGGAAAAATTTCCGCTGGGCGGAGGTGCCGGAGCTGCTGGCCGAATCGGATGTGGTTACCATTCACAGTCCGCTGACGGCCGAAACCAAAGGCCTGATCAATAAAGATACCCTGGCCCTGATGAAGCCTACGGCATACCTGCTGAATACGGCCCGCGGCCCGATCATTGTGGATCAGGACCTGGCCGATGCGCTGAACAACGGCGTTATCGCCGGCGCCGGTATTGATGTGCTGTCGGTAGAGCCGCCGTCGGCTGATAACCCGTTGTTTACGGCCAAAAACTGCCTGATTACCCCGCATATTGCCTGGGCGACGAAAGAAGCACGGGCGCGGCTGATGGCTATTGCCGTTGACAATCTGGCCGCGTATAAGGCCGGTAATCCGTTTAATGTTGTAAACTAAGGCATTGGCCATCTGAACAGGGCTGCATTAAACTACGTTCATTCGCTGGTTTTACTGAACATTCAGGATACTGCCGTGTTAAACCGGCAGTATTTTTTTTGACAGACAATGGCAGTTATCGGCGAATTAATCCGGAAAGCAATAGATTTTTATGGGTTTGTCAGTTCAGACCCTGACCCGCAGGAAGCCCAGCGGACCGTCTTAACCCAGATGCTCACCAAGGCCAGGCTAACCGCCTTTGGTAAAAAACACGACTTTACCGGCATTCTCGGAAGCGATGATCCGGTGAAAGCCTTTCAGGCACAGGTGCCGGTGCATGACTATGATAAACTGCACAGCGACTGGTGGCATTTTCTGCTGGAAGGCCATCAGAACGTAACCTGGCCGGGCGGGCAGGATTATTTTGCGCTGAGCAGTGGTACAACCAGCAACAGCAAAGCCATTCCGGTGACAGAAGATATGCTCGAAGCCATCCGGAAAGCGGGTATGCAGCAAGTGCTGAGTCTGAAAAACTTTGATATGACCGGCGATTTTTTCCAGAAACAGATTCTGATGCTCGGCAGCAGCACATCGCTCATTGAGAAAGAAGATCATCAGGAAGGGGAAATCAGCGGTATCAGTGCGGCCAATATACCGGCCTGGTTCCGGACGTTTTATAAACCGGGTGCTGATATTGCGGCCATTCCGGACTGGGATGAGAAGGTCCGGCGTATTGCTGAAGAGGCTCCGAAATGGGATATCGGCAGCCTGAGCGGTATTCCGTCGTGGGTCGAGATGATGCTGAAGGAGATTGTGCAGTATAACCGCCTCGAAACCATTCATGACATCTGGCCGAATCTTCAGGTCTACACCACGGGCGGCGTGGCGTTTGAGCCTTACCGGCAAAGCTTTGAAAAGCTGCTGGCCCGTCCGCTGATCTACATCGATACCTACCTGACGTCTGAAGGCTATCTTGCTACCCAGAAACGCCCCGATACCAACGCTATGGCGCTGATGGTGGATAATGGTATTTTCTTCGAGTTTGTGCCGTTCAATGACCGGAACATGGATGACGACGGCCGCGTTCGGGACGGGGCCACGGTACTGTCACTGGCTGAGGCGCAGGAAAACGAAAACTATGTATTACTGATTTCGACCGTGTCGGGGGCGTGGCGCTATATGATCGGCGATACAGTTATGATCACGGATAAGGCCCGCGCCGAAATCCGGATCACGGGCCGGACAAAACATTTTCTGAACGTTGTCGGCGAGCAATTGTCTGTTTTCCAGATGAATGATGCCATGCAGAAGATGCAGGAAAAGTTCTCGGTCGATATAAAAGAGTTCGTGGTGGCGGCTGTGCAGAAGGAAGGGGAATACATCAACAAATGGTACATAGGGACCGATCGTGATGTAGATGCGGCAGCACTGATGGAGCAACTGGATACTGAACTCTGTGCCTCGAATAAGAACTACAAGGTTGCCCGGTCAAAATCGCTGAAACACGTTGAGGCCGAAGTCGTACCGGTGGAGCATTTTTATGCGTGGAGCGAAGAGTTTAAAAAACTGGGCGGTCAGGCAAAGATCCCGCGCGTAATGAAAGAAGCTGATTTTCTGGAATTTGAAGCCTACATAAAAACACTCGCATAAACACTGCTTGATACCACATAGGTATACAAGTCATATAGGGATTCGTAATACTCTTTGTGCCCTTATATGTCTATGTGGTATAATCGTCTTATAATTAACGTCTTCCGGATGGTTATTGCTTCGCTTTGGCGTCTTCCAGTTTCCGTACCTGCTCCGTAATCACTTCCGGACTGACATAAAGCCGCGCGATTTTGTCCTTGTAGGCCTGCGGCAGGTGTGCATGGTTAAGGATAAACCGCTTGGTCGCGATCAGGTAAGGGCCTAACCCATGTTCAACCGCAAACTGATCCGCAATCTGTTCGACCTTTTGCACATAGGCCGGTGAGGTCAGGTACGAAATACCAAAGCCCACCAGACCGGTATTCGACCGGCGTTCATAATCCATGATGTGCCCCAGTTCATGACCGATCCAGCCGATCATGATGTCGTCCGGCAACTCATGAATCGGAATGGCCGTGTGAATCAATCTGAACATGGCGCTGATGTTGATGTTGTAGCGCCGGTATCGGCGCGGTGCCAGGATCGTCCTGAAATCAGGTTGTGCCTGCATCACCGAAGAACTGATGCGCTGTTTGAACCGGAAATGGATGGGCGTCGGGAGTAGCTCAGGGTAGAACGACAAGGCAGTCAGTACGTTCCGGGCAATAACAGGGGGAATGTGCTTATTTACCCCGAACGCTTTGAGGGTATCGGGGAGGTTTTCTGATTGGTCTTTGAGTCGTTCTGTGAGCATGGCATGTATTCGTTGTTACTACTGAAATAACTGTAAAAGCATTGCCGGGTTAAAAAAAAGTCTTTTTTACCCGCTGTGACTAAATAAATGCATGGGCTTTGTCTTTACTGGTCATGCAGAAAAGAAAAATCAGTACCGGTTTCCGCGTTGTCTGGACAGCTCTTGTCCTGTTTGGTTGTCTGGCATTTATGCAGGCACAGCCGCCCCGGCTAAAATTATTTCTCCTGATCGGCCAGTCGAATATGGCAGGCAGGGGTAAGGTAGAACCACAGGAGGCTGACCCGGCTATCTGGATGCTGACGAAAGACCAGCAATGGGTTCCGGCACGCGATCCGCTGCATTTTGATAAACCATCCGTTGTGGGTGTCGGTCCGGGCCTGTCGTTTGCGCGGGCTTTGGCGAAACAGTACCCCGATATGCAGATTGGCCTGGTACCCTGTGCCGTAGGAGGCTCCAACATAGATGTCTGGGTTCCGGGGGCATATTATGCTCAGACGAAAAGTTACCCGTATGACGATACCATGCGCCGGATGCAGAAGGCGCTGGAACAAGGAGAACTGGCCGGTATTTTGTGGCATCAGGGTGAATCGGACAGCAAAGCGGAGCGGGCGGTTGTGTATGCCCAAAAGCTGGAAGAACTGGTTAGCCGGCTACGCACGGAGCTAAAGGTGCCGGCAGTTCCGTTCGTGGCCGGTACCCTCGGCGATTTTCACCTGAACCGCAATCCGTGGGCGAAGGTTGTCAACGAGCAGCTTGTAGAAGCAGCAAAGCGGATTCCGGCTATGTATGTGGTTTCGGCCGCCGGGTTAGAGCATAAGGGCGATACGACCCACTTTGATACGCCCGCCGCCCGGATTCTCGGCGAGCGGTATGCGGCAGTTTTTATCAAAAACAAGCTGGTCAGCACCCGTAAGTAAACAGTAAGGGGATAGCCGCCGGTTGCCGCTATCCCCTTACCACAGTTGTCCTCGCCGGTTACCAGGTCATGTACTGAACCTGTCCTTGTTTGAGCGACACTTTTTTTGTCTTGCCGCCGTAAATGAGTTCCGTTTGTCCGCCGGTTTTTGACTGAATAGTAACCGTTGCCAGTTTGCCGTTTTTCCAGTTCATGGCCAGCTCAAAGCCGCCGCGTGTTTTCAGCCCTTTCACCGAACCGGTTTCCCAGGCGTCTCGGCAGTGCCGGTAATAACCGGACCGACTCTTCGGTTGACTGTACCAGCATTTCGGCTACGGCCGCCGTCCCGCCGAAATTACCGTCGATCTGGAACGGCGGGTGGGCATCGAACAGGTTCGGATAGGTGCCGCCACCCCGTGCCATTTCTGTTTTCACGCCGTCAGGCAACACATAATGCAGCAATTCGCGGTACATTTTGTAGGCATGATTGCCGTCCCAGAGCCGTGCCCACAGGTTAATCCGCCAGCCTTTTGACCAGCCGGTCGTTTCGTCGCCTTTGATTTCCAGTGTTTTGCGGCAGGCATTGGCGAGCTCGGGAGTAATGTCCGGCCGAATGTGGTTGCCGGGGTAGAGTCCGAACAAATGTGATTGATGGCGGTGCTTCGGCTCGGCGTCCTTCCAGTCGTAATACCATTCCTGCAGATTTCCGGCTGCCCCGACCTGATACGGGTGCAGTCTGGCCAGTGCCTGTTCCAGTTTTGTCCGGAAGGCCTGATCGGTGTTCAGCACTTTCGACGCCTGAATCGTCTGGAGGAAGCACTCCCGGATCATCGCCAGATCAGCCGTGCTACCGTATAGGGTTGCTCCTTTATAGCCTTCGTTGGTCACGTATACGTTTTCCGGCGAGGTGCCGGGTGAGGTAACCAGTTTCCCTTTTTTATCTTCCACCAGCCATTCCAGACAGAATTGAGCAGCGCCCTTCATGAGGGGATAGGCCTCTTTTTGCAGGTAGTCACGGTCATGCGTAAAGCTGTAATGTTCCCACAGGTGGGTACTAAGCCAGGCCCCGCCCATGTTCCAGTTTGCCCAGACCGGATCACCTTTACCGAAGTCCCCTACCGGATTGGTCATGGCCCAGATATCGGAATTATGGGCAACCGTCCAGCCATTTACGCCGTAAAACGTTTTTGCGGTGATGGCCCCGGTTTTGGCCAGATTACCGATAAAGCCCAGAAGTGGCTTGTGCATTTCGGGCAGGTTGGTGTTTTCTGCCGGCCAGTAGTTCTCTTCGGCATTGATGTTGGTGGTGTAGTTACTGCTCCACGGAGGGCGGATGTACGGGTTCCAGATGCCCTGGAGGTTAGCCGGGACGTTGGGCGTCCGTGAACTGCTGATGAGCAGGTAGCGGCCAAAGTTAAAATACAGCATTTCGAGCTGCTTGTCTTCTTTCCCTTCCGCATAGCGCTTCAGCCGTTCATCGGTAGGCAGATTCGGGGCGGTGCTGTTGGCCAGTTGCAGTGACACACGGTTGAAAAACGTCTGATAGTCGGCCGTGTGCGCCTGTTTCAGGGCCGCAAACGATTTCGCTACTGCATTCTGCATCTTGGTGGCAGCCAGCAGGATGTTTGGCTGGCCTTCCGTAGCCGGATTCCGGTCGTAGCCATTGAAACTGGTAGCGATTGCCACCAATACCAGGGCCTCGGTTCCGTTGCGGAGCGAAATGGTTGAATCAGTGGCCGACACTGTCCCGTCTACTTGTTTAATGCGGGCCATGGTCGTGAAGCGGGTGCCTTTGTTCGGATCAAATACAACGGCATCCGGCATCTTGCCACGGTAATTCGGTTCGGCCTTTATCGGGGCATAGCCGTTGGCAGAGAGCACATTACCGGTCGTATTGACGGTGTTTTTCAGCAGGCTGTTAAACGAAACCGTAAAGTCAAGCGCTCCTTTCCGGCTGGATGTCAGGCGTACCACCATGATGTCATCCGGTTTGGAAATAAAGTACTCACGGGTAAACGTAACGCCGTTTACCTCATACCGGACTGTGGATACGGCATTCCCCAGATTCAGATCGCGGTAATATCCGGTGGCTTTTCCCTGGTGGGCAACGTTGATGAACAGCGTGCCGAGCGGAGCGAAGGATTCGGAAAATTTTCCCTGTAATTTGCGCTGGAGCTGGTCCGCCAGTTTATAATCTTCGTTTTTCAGGGCTTTCCCGAATGGCTGCAATATGCGTATAGGCCTGAGGGTTCATATTTGCGTTTACCGGCTCACCGGACCATAGAGTAGCGTCGTTCAGGTAGATTTTGTCGGAGGTAACGCCCCCGAAAACAGAGGCGCCCTGGGTACCGTTCCCTATTACCAGTGATTCCTCAAAATGTTCAGCGGGCTGTTTATACCAAAGGGTTTTATCCGGCTGCTGAGCCCGCACACCGGCCCACCACAGTCCGAAAAGGAGCAGAAGAATTTTTTTTGTCATGTTCACAGAAAAGTGAGTAGAGTTTTAATATCGGATTAGAGTAATAAAAAGGTGAAATATACCCTTTTCGGCCGGTTATTTGAAAAACGGGATGGTTGTCGGCAGCCTGGAAAGGAGAAAGCCGCTTTGAATCAGTTCAATAGCGGCTTTACTATACTACGAGGTTAGAAAACTATCTGTCAAGTTGGTATATGACAGCAATATGAATAAGGTTGATCAACTATAAGAATGGGCTTGTACCTTTACGCAGCTATGTTTTATGGAGGCAAATTAAACGGGCTGCACGAAGGCAAAAAATACCTGCTAACAGGTATTTTTTGCCTTTACGGTATCGATTTTTTTTGCCTGTGAAAGAGATATTCTATGAGGTTGCCGGGCAGTTTTGCGTGG
>CBDFHU010000146.1:0-40639 GCA_965247375.1 Arsenicibacter sp. | reverse complement strand
GGTTCTGGACCGGAGCGAGTGAAACCGGCGAACTGACGGAAGACAAACGCGCGGCTTACGAAACCCTGCAACACTGTCTGGCAACGGTTGCCCAACTGATGTCGCCGATTGCGCCGTTCTTCTCAGACTGGCTGTACCGGAACCTGACCGAGTCAGTACGCGAAGAGTCAATCGAGAAAAACACGCCGTTTAGGTACGATTCGGTCCACTTTACCGAGTGGCATCCGGTCGTTACCGAATGGATTGATACTGAGCTGGAAAAATCGATGGAGCTGGCTCAGAATGTGTGTTCGCTGGTTCACTCACTGCGGAAAGGACACAAAATCAAGGTACGTCAGCCGCTGACGAAAGTCCTGATTCCGGTCTTGAATGCCGAAACACGCGGATTGATCGAACATGTTGCACCGATCATTCAGTCGGAGGTAAACGTCCGGGCCGTTGAGTTCCTCGATGGTACATCGGCGGAAGCTACGTCGGGCATCCTGAAGAAAAAGATCAAGCCAAACTTTAAGGCCTTGGGTCCTAAGTTCGGGAAGCAGATGAAAGATGTAGCCGCGGCGATCACGGCTATGACCAGTGATGACATTGCCCAGCTGGAACAGGCGGGTACGTTCGAACTGGCCTCGCTGAATCAATCAATCTCATTGGCCGACACCGAAATCCTGACGGAAGACGTGCCGGGCTGGCTGGTTGCGAGCGAAGGTGGTCTGACCGTTGCGCTCGACGTGACAATCACCGATGAACTGCGGCAGGAAGGTATCGCGCGTGACTTCGTGAACCGGATTCAGAACCTGCGTAAAGACAGTGATTTTGACGTAACGGATAAGATCACCATCGTCTTGGAGCGGAATAACGATACGCTGGCGGCGGCCGTTGAAACCAATAAAGGCTATATCTGTCAGGAGGTTCAGGCGAACTCGCTGGAGCTGGTGGAAAGCCTGAATGGCGGGGCGTCTGAAATCGAAATGGACGAATTCCTGCTGCGTGTTGCCGTAGCGAAGGCGTAAAATAATAACTCCCCGAAAGTTTTAAACTTTCGGGGAGTTTGAAAAGATAAAGCGACGGTCGCTCTTTAATTAAAATCCGCCGCGAGGGCCCATGCCGCCGGGCCCCATGCCTGGTCCCATACCGCCACGTTCACGCCACGGGCGTTGCTCCTGGTTGTCCTGTGTCGGCATCGAACCCGACTTGAAGTTCCGGAGTGTATACGTGAAGGTCAGCATGAAGTATTGCTTTAAAACCAGCGACCGCACATCTTCGCGGTACGTTTCTGTCAGTGTCCGCGTGATGCTGGTGTTCTGATTCAGTAAGTCGAATACCGAAATCTTCAACTCACCTGCCTGATTCTTCAGGAATTTCTTACCAACTTCCATATTCCAGAGCGAGAATTGTTGGTTAAAACCGGCGGCCAGACCCGAATAGCTGTAGAATGAGAAGTCGGTCCGGTACACAAATCCTTTACCGAAAATCCAGTTCAGACGGGCATTGGCAGTTTGCACCGTGTAGTTCGAGTTCGACTGTGTCTGTACCGTATTCTGCTGCTGGTTGTAAGAAACGTTATAGCCAAGGTTGAAATCCAGCTTTTCGCTGATGTTGCTGCTGACAACTACCCCTCCGCTGCTGGCGTACTGATGGGCCAGATTCAGCACCCGGTTAATCAGACCTGGTGTACGATTGTAGGTAAAGCTGGCGTTCACGTTAACCTGACTCTTGATCGTTTTCAGTGGCAGAACCACCCGTTACGAATGTCCGGAAGTTCAGGTTGTTGTCGTAGTTAACCGGTTGGGTTAACTGAACACCCTGCTGGAGCACATAGCCGTTGGCCAGGGTAGTCGGGCGCTGGGCAATGAGTGTCGACGTGCCAATCGGATTCTGCGTATATCCAAGGTTGATAAACGTCAGGAAACTGGCGGCTTTCGTTGGCTTAGTCAGTGAATAACGCAGACCCACGTTGTGGCTGTATTCCTGTTTCAGCAACGGGTTACCGGTCGAGACCTGGAGCGGGTTGCTGTTATCTACCACATCCTGCAATTGTGTGATCGAAGGAGCGTTGGTCGACGTGCGGTAAGTCAGCCGGAATTTGTTGTCCTGGTTCAGCGTATAATCGAGCATGACCATCGGCAACAGGTTAACAAACGACCGGTCGATGTTGGTAATCTGCGGGAATGTTTTCTGCCCCGATAGTTCGGCGTCCTGTAAGTTAACGGTTGCAAACAGACCCAGTTTCTTACCACGGTAGTTAATACCCGTACCGACCTGATGGGTCACATAATCGTTGTTGAAGTTGTTGGTCAGCAAAGTATCCAGCCGCTGCACAAGGTGCGTAAACGGGTTGTTTTGGTACGTACGCTTATCGGCATCGCTGTAGCGGTAGCTGACATTATAGCTGAACTGTAACTGCGTTTTCTTGCTGAGCGGTTCGGTGTAAGACACGTTACCCGACAACTGATAGCCTTTCGAGCGGTTCAGCGTCTTCTGATCAATCAGGGTCGTGTCAGGGTTTGCACCGTAGAACGTGTTGTTCGACAGCAGGAAACTTTTCTGATCACGGTCGTTCAGCCCCATACCGAGGTTAACCGAGAGGCTGCGTCCCATTTTGGCAAACCGGTGCCGGTACAGAATGTTGTTCGACATGTTGTAGCCATAACGTCTGGGCCGATGACGAGTTAGAGCCCGTGTTCTGCAATGCATCTCCCTGACGGGTTGAGCTGGTTACATCGCTGTTGGACCGGTTGTCCTGAAAACTCAGGTTCGGGGTAATCAGCAGGGAGTTGTTGCGGTCAATGGTGTACTCAAACCGGAAATTCACGCGGTGGTTGTTGTTCCGGCTGCTGGATGTCTGAGCCTCTTCGTAGCGCTGCGTCGTTTCCTGATTCAGGAAATAATCGCGGACGGTCGACTGTTCGTTGCGGCTGTTGCCCTGGTTAAAGAAATAACTGCCCCGTACGGCCAGTTTTTTACCCCACTGGTCGCTGTAGTTCAGGCCGACAGAGTGTGTGGTATTAATCCCGTTTGAATTACCAACCAGGAAGTTGCCGGCACCGCCACCACCGAAGTTGCCGCCGCCGCGGGCACCACCGCCCCCGCCTCCGCGACCACCGCCTCCGCCACCGCGGGTACCACCGGCGCTCTGAACGCCCAACAGATCCTGGCCGGAGAAATTCTGCTGGTTAATGTTATTCGACAGGCCGATGATGCTTAACCGCCGGTCACCCTTGAAGAAGTTCATACTTCCCCCCGCCTGATAGGTATCATTAGTACCGTATCCGGCGTAGACCCGGCCAAACTGACCGTTCCGGCGATCGCCGCGGGTAACAATATTGATGGTTTTACTGGTATTCCCGTCGTTAAAGCCGGTAAACTGCGACTGATCGCTTAACCGGTCGAACACTTCAATCTTATCAACGACCTCGGCCGGCAGGTTGCGGAGGGCAATCGTCGGGTCATCGCCGAAGAATGGCTTTCCGTCAACCAGAATCTGCTGTACGTTTTCGCCCTGAACCTGAACCGTACCATTCTGCACCGTTACACCCGGCATTTTCTTGATGAGGTCTTCGGTCTGGGCATCACGGTTTACCTTATAGGCGCTGGCGTTAAACTGGAGGGTATCACCCTTTTGTTGGGCGGTCGGAGCCTTGCCCACAACCTGTACTTCTTTCAGCTGTTTAGCTGATTCTAGCAGTTGAAGTTTCCCCAGATTCTGGGCTTCCTGCAGGAGATTTATAGTTTGTTTGAGGGGGTCGAAGCCAACATATGTGGCCTCCAACTGATAGGTGCGCTGCGGAAGTTTGGGGAAACTGAAACGCCCCGTTAACATCGGTAACGGCATAATGTTTTTCGGCAGTACTGTCCGTGCGGGTCAGAACGAGGTTTACCCCGACAAGGGCCTCTCCTTTCTGGTCAGTGACGGAACCGGAGAGGACGCCTGCCGGTGGAGCTGTTTGCCCGAATGTAAACTGCCATGCAGAAAGAAGCAGAAACAGTGAAAAGAAAATTCTTCCAGGTTTCATAATTGTGTGTTCAGATTGTACCAATAAGTTAGCCGGACAGTTTATCCGGGATGAAAAATATATGGAATGAGGCAGCGGTTACTGCCTCATTCATAAACCAGTGCGGTAATTATTTGTTGCGTGGGCCGCCGCCGTTTCCGCCACCACCCGGGCGACCCTGCATTTCGCGTTTGCTGACAAATACGCCTTTTGCGTCGAAGGTCAGCATCTGGCGCTTTTCGCCTTCGGTTAACATAACCATGTACTGGCCTTCTGTATTTTTACCGGCACGGCGGAATTCAGCGCTGGCAAACTCCTTTTTAATATAATCCTTAATGGCCTGTGGCAGATCTTTTTCTTCTACCTGAGTCATATCGCGCATCATACCCCCGCGGCTACCACCCCGGTTGGTGCTGTCACGACGGCCTTCGCGGCGTGGCTGATCCTGAGCAAAACTTTGGGTAATGGTTAGGGCGGCCAACAGACTGGCGGCTAAGATTACTTTTTTCATGATTGTGTTTAGTATTTTTGTCTTAGGACGATTCCGCAGATGAAACTTGCGGGTTACTGAAAAAAAATTAATGTTTTTCGTGTTTACGCCAGCCCCCGAACGGAGGCCCGCCGCCACGGCCCATGCCCCGGTCGACAAACGGCATTTCGATCAGGATCTTTTTGAGCTGTTCGCGTTGGGCCGGCGTGCAGAGTGCGGCTACTTTACGGAAGTGAAGCAGTGTAATGACATCCATATTAGCCACCCGGTTGTTGATCACTGAGGCTTTTTCCGTGAGTTGTGTCTGCGTCAGCGTCGTATCATCGAGGAGTTTGTAAAATTCCTGCCGCGCTTTTTTCAGGTCTTTCGCCATCGGCATAGTCTCTCTGAAATATTGTTTGCGCAGTGTGTCAAACTGAACGCGTTGCTCCGGCGAAAATTTAAGGGTATCGGCTAAAAATGATTTCCACCGGTTTCCGCCGCGCCAGTGCGGCGGGTGTTTCGGACCCATGTACATCCACGCCAGCAAAGCGGCGTTCAGCACAACCAACGCGACAATGATACCGGTCAACAGGCGGGTTTTTGATTTCTCATTCATTGGCATCCCAGTTAAATTGAAGAAGATGATATTCGGCCACAAAGCCGTCATAGGTAGTAGATTCGGTTTGGGTCAACTCATTGCCGCCATGGCTGAAAGCTACGGCAACATTGATCAGCACCAGCAGACTTAAGGCCGCAATGGCATAGGCCGGATTCAGCAGCCAGCTGGTTCTCTGCGATTTGCGGTTGTCGAGCCTTGCCTGTACCCGTGTATAGAAAAACGGTTTAGGTTCGGCAGGGGAGAGTTTACCCAGTTTGCCGAACAGCTCGTTCCAGTTATCGTCTTGTGATGAGTACATAATTCAATGAAAGATTAGAATGTGTTTCAATTGCTTCTTTAAATTTTGTTTAGCCCTGTGAATCAGGGATTCAACGGAAGAAAGGGACGTTTGCATGACCTCCGCAATTTCCTGATAGCTCAATCCGTCCAGATGATGGAGCGTAAAGGCTACCTTTTGTTTATCGGCCAGCTGGCCAATGGCGGCAAACAAATGTTGCATATGCTCCTTATCTTCCAGGGCTACCCCCGGATGATGAAAATCAGGCGGATGATAAATCACTTCGTTATGCGTTCCGAACAAACTGCTCAAAAATGAAAACCGCTTCTGTGCTTTCTTTCTCTGAATGGCCTTCAGAGCATTCGAGGTTGCGATCCGGTAAAGCCAGGTCGATAGCTTTGCTTCGCCCCGAAAGGCTGAAATGGTCTCATAAACTTCGACAAACACCTCTTGTGCAATGTCTTCCGCCTCTTCGGCGTTTTGTACCAGAGCCAGAATCGTATTATAGACCCGACGCTGGTAGGTCTCTACCAGATAACGGAAGGCTCTTTGATCGCCTTTCTGAAGTCGGGGTATCAGTTCTGCTTCTAAAATCAAGGTATCTTGTCGGGGTTATACGTGCTTAGGTCAAAAAGTTACCGGTAACTTGCGGCCTGAGATTAAAAAAATGTAAAAAAGAACCGGTACACTGTCTTTTGCTGATCCGAAACCGATTAACACTGAAGTATATGCATCAACTCCTACTTGCCGTTACGTTTTGTCTTGTACTGACCGGTCCGCCCCGGATTGTTAAGGGACCTTATATTCAGAATCTTACCGAAACAAGTGTAACCATCTGCTGGCATACCGATACACCTTCAAACAGCCGCGTACTCTACGGCCTGCGGATGCATCAGCTAAACGGGGCCATCTTCAATAATCAACAGATTACGGATCATTACGTCACGCTGAGTAACCTCGAACCGGGAACCCGTTACTTTTATTCATTCGGCAGCTCCGGCGTTCGCCTTCAGGCCGATTCGACCCAATATTTTACAACAGTATTGAAAAAAAATAAAAAATAATTACGGTTACACCACGCGTATAGTATGTCGGGTCAACTACTTTAATTATCAGATTTATTACTTTTTTGTAGGTATAAGTAGTTCTGGTTTTTATGTTACTGAATAATGAATTTGTGGTATTGAATTGTACTGATAAGGCTATTGAGTATCATTTGTGATTCGTAAATGGCATTCCTTTTGATAAGGGTATGATGAATATGTAATTCGTTTATATTCTCTCTTTTCACGTAGCTAAGGATATGCCCATTTACTACACTCAGAACGTTTATGCACTTTTAAGAACCATTACAAAAGCAACTTTACTCAGTTTCTGGCTGGTATTGTTTGCGAATGTAAACGTAGTTAGCGCAACTGTTTACCTAACCGCACCGCCATCCATCAGTGTTGCTTCCGTAACTGCCTGTACAGGTCAGATGGCCACGCTGGTCTCGACCGGGTGCGCCGGCACGATCTCATGGGAAGGTAACGGCATCAGTATCGGTGGCCCGACAGCTTCAATAAGTTTTCAGACGCCATCCGGTGTTCAGTCGCCTACGGTTATTCCGTTCAGGATTACCTGTACCGAAAGTACGTCAACGGCCTCCACGACGGCAACTGTTACGGTGGTACCGGCACCTTCGCTGACCATTACCGCCTCACCGGCAACGACCGTCAGTGAAGGCAATGCTGTAACACTAACTGCTGCCGGTTGTACGTACGGAACTATGCGCTGGTCTACCGGATCTGCCGATAACGGCAGAACACAGATTGTCGCTCTTCCTGTTCAAACTACAACCTACACAGCTACCTGCACTGTCGGAGAAGCCTGTGTGGCTACGGCAACCCGGACAATTACGGTACAGCCTGTACCCAGACTGTCGCTGTCGACGCTGGTCAGCAAAGGGCGGGCTACGGTCGGGGAAGTGCTGACGTATACGGTTATCGTTTCCAATACCGGTAATGCCACCGCCGCCAATGTGGTAGTAGAAGAGTATATTTCTGCGAAAGCAACCTACATTCCTAATTCGGCAACGGCATCAACGGGTACCTTCACGGCGGGTATTCCGACCAATACCTGGGCATTTGCAACACTGCCGGCCAACGCCTCAGCCACCTTAACTTATTCGGCCAGCGTAGTCGAAGAAGGGATAGTAAATGTTACCAGTACCATTCAGAACGTAGATACAGTGCAGGTCTGTACGTCGATACCGATCCGCGTTTGTCCGGGCAGTAGCTATGCGGTTCGTGTAAATGCCCCGGCCGGTTACAGTACCTATAAATTCTATAATGGCACTACCCTGGTGCAGGAAGGACCACTGAACAGCTACACCGCTACCGCTGCCGGTGAATACAAAGTGCTGGTTGACGATGGGACCGGAACCTGCCAGCAGCAGTCCTGCTGCCCCCTGGTGATCGAAGAAGTACCGGCAACGCTGACACTTACACCTGCTACCGGCACTACACTTGCCATAGGCACCAGCACCACGTTGCTGGCCGGTGGGTGTACCAGCGGCACGGTGGTTTGGGGTAATTCGTTTACCGGTGTCAGTCAGGTTATATCGCCCACCGTAACAACAGGTTATTCAGCCACCTGTACGACGCCCGACGGCTGTACGGCTACCGCTGCCACGAATGTAACGGTTCTGAGTCCGCAGGTGTCAGTACAGAAATTTGTATCAGCTACGAAAGCACAGGTGGGCAGTCTGGTGACGTTTACCGTTGTCGTGTCAAATACGGGTCCGGTGGCAGCCAACGGGGTTATGGTCCGTGACTCTGTCAGTGGCGGAGTGATTGTACCGGCTTCCGTCAATGTCTCGCAGGGGGCATTCTCGCCGGCCTCACTGACCAGCCTCTGGAATGTGGGAACCCTGCCGGCCAGCACAACGGCAACGCTGGTTTATTCGGTGAGTATCACTACCGAAGGCGTCGTTTATGCATCGGCGGCTACCGGCGGGCAGGTGTCGCAGGTATGTTTGTCAGTACCGGTAAAGGTTTGTGCCGGCGATCCGGTGCTTATTGAGCTAACGGCGCCCGCCGGTTACACCCGCTACGAATGGTACCGTGGCACCGATAAAGTATATGACGGTCTTTTGGCAAGTTTTACGGCTACTGCTACCGGCGAGTACCGGGTCATTGGTTATAAAGGTACGGTGCAATGTCCCGATCTGACGTGCTGCCCTATCATTATCGAGCCGGATAGCATTCCGCTGTTCACGGTGGCGGCCATTCGCCCGACTTGTCTTAATAATCAGCCACAAGCTAACGGTTCGCTCCGGCTGTCAGGTCTAGGTAGCGACACCAGCCTGTTTACGTACCAGTATTCAGAAGGGACTTCGTTTAACGCTGCCACGGCGCTTCAGGCGACTCCGGTTCCGGTACCTGCCGGCGGGGTGATTGCCAGTACGCTGAATCAGGCGAAGACGTACACGGTGCGGGTATTTAATGCACTGGGGTGTTACCGCGACGTAACAGTGACGTTGTCAGTGAGCTGCGACTGTCCGCCGGCATTGTGTGTACCGGTTACCGTTCGCAAGACCAAATCACGATTGTAGGGGCGACCCCACGTGGTCGCCCGATTATGAGGTGTTTCAATCACGTGGTCGCCCGATTATGAGGTGTTTCGATTACGTGGTTGCCCGCTATTGGATATCAAACCATCGCCCGATACCAAGCCATCTGTCCTGGTGCCGGGCGACCTCCGGTTAGATGGGCGACCACGTGGGGTCGCCCCTACGGTTGTTTCGGGGTAATACGGTCTGTCTGGGCCAGACAACGGGAAATGATCCGGCATACTTCCGCGATTTCGTCACTGGTGTTGAAGTAATGCGGAGACAGACGGATAATCCAGTCAATACCTTTGCGTTGGAAATCAATCAGCGCTGCCTGTGACTGCTGAGCCGTGAAGATAATCCCCGCCTGTCGCAAGGCATTTTCAAGTATGGGAAGTGATTGGTTCGCGGCATGAAACGTCAGGATATTGCTTTGTACCGCGCCACGATCCATCAGCGTGAGGCCCGGGAGCGGCGCAAGGCCGTTCCGGAGTTGTTGCATCAGAAGCTGATTATGGTTCGCAATCTGCCGGATGCCCGTCTGGTTGGCGTAATGAATGGCCGCGGCCAGACCCACGATCAGGAGCGAGATTTCCTGTGGCTCAAAACGACGGGCTGTTGACTGAATGGTAAACTGATCGGCTGCTGTCCAGATGGCTCCCCTTCGTTCGACAAACAACGGGGTAAGGCCGGCCTGTAGCGCCTTGTCGGATACGTACAAAAAACCGGTATTGCGCGGACCGCGCAGAAATTTACGCCCTGTCGCTACCAGAAAATCGGCGTGGATCCGGGTAACATCCAGTGGCAGTTGCCCCGCTGACTGAGCCGCATCGAGCAAATACCAGACATCATATTGCTGACAAAGCTGCCCGATTGCTTCGGCGGGCAACACAATTCCGGAATTAGTCGGTATATGGGTAACAGCAGCCAGACGGGGACTGTGCTTTCGTAACAACTCTTCCAGATGGGTAAGATCCGGGTCTCCGTCAGGCAGGTCATTAATCCGGACCAACCGGATCCCAAGCCGCTTTTGCAGCGAAAGAAAAACCAGCTGGTTGGAAATGTAATCATTATTCGTGGTCAGTATCGTGTCGCCTTCACGGAACGGAATGGATGAGATGGCCCGGATAAACGCATCTGTTGCACTGTAGGCGTAGGCAATGTTATCGGGCTTTGTATGTAACAACTGAGCGGTTTCTTCGTAAAAGCGGGCAATCTGCCCTGCCTGCTGCCGTTCAGCGCCGTATCCACCCAACTGATTCTCCAGCTGAAGGTGGTTGGTCATGGCTGATAAAACGGGCTCAGGCATGAGGGAAGCCCCCGCGCTGTTCATGAACAGGGTATCACCGGTACAGCCGGGTGTATCCTGCCGGATCCGGGCAATCCCGGGCAAAAACGTTAATTCGGTTTGCATGGAGCAAAAAAAAGGTTTTAACCTGTATGGAAACAGATACACTTGCTGAGATTTAGCCTCATACAGTTACTGACAGATAATAAAAAACATCCGGAAACGTAAGCTGTCTCCGGATGCTTTACTTCATCACCAAACCGTAATCCGGTCTTTTTCTGCCTTATACATTTTGTCGCCCGGTTGTACATTAAAGGCTTTGTAGAACGGGGTAAAGTTCATCAGCGGACCGTTTACGCGCCATTTGGCCGGTGAATGCGGGTTGGTATTGACGTACATCCCCATGTAGGCATTCCGCGTTTTTACGCGCCAGATCCGGGCAATTGAGATGAAAAAGCGCTGGTCGGGCGTGAAACCATCCAGTTTTTCTGTGCTCTTGCCTTGTTCGGTTAGCTTAAAGGCGTCATAGGCAATGGCCACGCCTGCAATGTCGGCCGTGTTTTCGCCAACCGTCAGGGCTCCTTTTACGTGTACCGAATCCAGTACAGTAAACTGGTTATACTGGTCAATAACCTGCTGGGTTCTGGCTTTAAATTTGGCATAATCCGATTTGGTCCACCAGTTGGCTACGTTGCCGTATTTGTCGTACTGGGCACCCTGATCGTCAAATGAATGAGTGATCTCATGGCCGATTACCATGCCGATACCGCCGTAGTTCAGCGCATCGTCGGCATTCACATCGAAGTAGGGCGGTTGCAGAATACCGGCCGGAAACACAATCTCATTCAGCGGCGGATTATTGTAGGCCGTTACGGTCGGGGGAGTGGTATGCCATTCGGTGCGGTCAACCTTTTTGCCGGCCTTGGCCACATTGTACTGGTAGTCATTCTTATTGGCAGCCAGACGGTTTTCAAAGTAAGCCCCCCGCCGGACCTCAACGGCAGAGTAATCCCGCCACTTGTCCGGATAACCGATCTTCTCGGTAAATGCATACAGTTTTTCCTTCGCCCGGGCTTTTGTAGAATCACTCATCCAGTCCAGTTTCGTGATGCGGGTCTCAAACGCTTTTTTGAGGTTATCGACCAGCACTGCCATCCGCTTCCGCGCATCTTCCGGAAAATACTTTTTCACGTAGAGTTGTGCCAGGGCTTCACCCAGTGACCCGTCAACCGCCTGGGTCATTTCTTCGGCCCGTGTCTTCTTGACGGCCTGCCCCGTCAGTACTTTGGTATAGGCGAACGAAGCGTCGACAAACGGCTGACTCAGGTAATTGGCGTAATTGGTAAGGGCCCGGGCTTTTAAATAAAGTTTCCAGTCTGCCAGCGGAACGGCAGTCAGCAGTTCATTCAGCTTGTCATAGTAGCCCGGCTGGGCCACGTTTACCGAATCGGCCTGCACGCCCAGATGCTGTAACAACGCGGGCCAGTCCAGTGTCGGGTGTTTCCGGGCCAGATCGGCCACGGCCAGTTTGTTGTAGTTCGCCTTAACGTCCCGCCGCTCAATGTTCGTGCGGTGGGCACCGGCCAGTTGCTTTTCCAGACCATATACTGCGGTCGCCGCGTTTTCGGCAGCAGCCTGGCCGGTGCCGGTCAGCTCAAATAAACGGGTCAGGTAGGCACGGTATGCTTTCTGGACGCCGAGCGTCGTCGAATCTGTTTTGAAATAATACTCGCGCTCGGGAAGCCCGATGCCGGTCTGCTGAAACTGGGCAATGTTGATGCTGCTCTGCCGGTTGTCAGGGCCTACATAAAAGCCGATAACTGACCGGTTGCCTTGCTTGTGTTCGGCGGCGGTCAGGGCTAGCATGGATGCGGCGTCATTCAGCGCGTCGATGCTGGCCAATAACGGTTTAACCGGCTCGTAACCGCGTTTATTGATGGCGTTGGTATCCATGCCGGAGGCGTAAAAATCACCGACCTTCTGTTCAAGGCTGCCTTTGGGCTGCGGCGTGGCTGATACACTGTCCAGAATTGCCTGAAGCCGGATCCGTTGCGGGTAATTCAGGAAGGAATAGGAGCCGACGCCCGCCTGACTGGCCGGAATCTGAGCGGTATCGTTCCAGATGCCGTTGGCGTAGGTAAAAAAATCATTGCCCGGCTTTTTTGTGGCATCGATACCGGTGATCACGACGCGTTTCGTGTTCGGAACCGTTCCCCGCTGACAGGCAGCTGCCGTTACCAGTACAAGGGCTACGTAGACAAGTTGTTTCATGTTTTTGATGGTAATGTACGTCCAAATTTGTATTGTTTCAACTGTAGCAACCGATTGGAAGGGGTGATCCCACGTGGTCGCCCGAAGTTGATTGGTGGTCGCCCTGTGCACCCTTCGGGTAGTTGGGCAACCACTTGGAGTTGCCCCTACGAATTGCCGACTTGGCAGGAACTTCCCGAAAGGTGCTGAAAAAAATAGGGTTCGTTTGTAGCTTTGTTGCATCGAGCGGTTTCCGGCCTGATCTTTCTATGCACAAGAACGTATACATTACATTGCTGATCATTCTGAACAGCTTGCCTTTGATGGCGCAGCAACCAACGGCTTACCTGACCCGGATTCCGTATCTTCAGGTGGTTACGCCAACGGGTATCACAGTCCGCTGGCGAACGGACAGGGCTGTGACAGGTCAGGTGTGGTACGGTACGAATCCCGACCAGATGACGGCAACTGCCCCGGAATCCCAGCCAACCACCGAACACATTGTCTCACTTACGGGCCTGCAACCGGCAACTACCTATTTTTATGCCGTCGGGCAGCCGGAAATAAAAATCGCCTACGGGACCGATTATACGTTTAAAACCGCTTTGCCGGCCGGTGACCGCCGTCCGTTCCGGATTTGGGCGCTGGGTGATTTCGGATGCGGTACTGATAACCAGTATGCCACCTATGAGCAGTATAAAAAGGTCGCTGCGCAGAATCCGGCAAACCTGTGGCTTTGGCTGGGTGATAATGCCTATTCGGCCGGGTATGATGAGCAGTTTCAGCAGTTTGTCTTCAACGCGTACATGAAAACCTTGCCGAATCTGCCGTTCTGGCCGGTGCCGGGAAACCACGATTACGGCAACAATGCCGATGTACGTGACCTGCCGTATTTCAACCTGTTTAACTTCCCGCAAAAGGGCGAAGCAGGAGGACTGGCATCCGGCTCAAAACAGTATTATTCCTTCGATTACGGCAATGTGCATTTTGTAGCCCTCGACTCGTATGGCTACGAAGCAGGTCTGTGGCGTCTGGCCGACACAACCGGTACGCAGGTGCAATGGCTCAAAAGGGATCTGGCCGCTACCAGACAGCCCTGGAAGGTGGTCTTTTTTCATCACCCGCCGTACTCGAAAGGCTCTCATAATTCCGACATTGATCCGGAGCTGATTCCGCTACGCGAAAAGCTGACGGGCATTCTGGAACGCTATGGTGTCGATCTGGTTTTGTCGGGCCATAGTCATCTCTACGAACGCTCGTACCGGCTGCGGGGGCTGAAAGGTCCGTCAACTTCGTTTTCGAAAACCTCAGATCTGGCAGAACAGACCAACGGCCGCTACGACGGAACACCGAACAGCTGCCCCATGCTGGCCAAAGGAGAGGGGACGGTCTATATCGTTGCCGGTTCAGGCGGGCAGATGGATCAGGCCGTTGCTGCCGACTATCCGCATGTGGCCATGGCCTACAGCAATACAACGGTAGGTGGTTCGGTGCTGATCGACATGAACGACAACCGCATGGACGTTAAATGGCTGACCAGTACAGGCCAGATCGGTGACCAGTTTACAATTCTGAAAAATACAAACCGCACACAGCGGCTTTCGCTGGAGTATGGCGAGCAACGCGAATTACAGGCTTCCTGGCCCGGTGAGTATCGCTGGCAATCGGGCCAGACGGGCCGGTCAATTACCGTTTCGCCAACCCAGCCGGCCGGTTTTGCCGTGACCGATCCGCTGAATTGCCTCCGCGATGAATTTCAGCTCAGCGTCCTGCCTAAACCACGTATTGTACCGGCAACCCCGCCGGCCACTTCGGTCTGCGTCGGTACCAGTTTTCCGGTGCTGATAACCGCCGAAAACTCGACGAAAGCTGACCAGTGGACGTATGATATTCAGCTTTCCGATGCGGTTGGCCGGTTTGATTCGCCGACGGTGATCGGCAACGGTACCCGCCAGAACCTGCGCGCCACGATTCCGGCCGCTTTGCCGGCGGGCAGCGGCTACCGCTACCGTGTGGTGACCAGATCGGTCGATTTTGCCGAATCGGTGGAAAGTGCCACGTTTGCCGTAAAAGGTCTGTCGATGGCCAGCCTTAGCGGAAACGCCACTATTATGCAGGGCAGCAGTACCCCGCTATCGATTACCTTCACCGGTGACGGGCCGTGGAAAGGCGTTCTGAGTGACGGAACGGCGTTCTCCGCCACCACTTCTCCGGTAACCCTGACCGTACAGCCACAGGCGACCACCACCTATCAGATTCAGCGGGTAGAAAACAACTGCGGGGCGGGTATGGTTAGTGGTCAGGCCGTAGTGACCGTACAGGTAATCATGGGGGCTGAAGAGCTGGCAGGCGGTAAACTGGCCGTATATCCGAATCCTACCTCAGGTATGGTATCGGTAGACCTGACGCTGCCATCCCCGCAGGCCGTCACGCTGACTATGCTGGACACGCGGGGGCAGGTGGTACAGACCAAAGGCTTCAAGGCTGCCAATGCCCATCATACCCAGCTGCAACTGCCTGCAACTGCCGGTACGTACCTGATCCGGGTTGAGGTCAACGGTAAGCAGGTTACGCGGCGGGTTGTGAAGTTTTGATAACGCTGTAAAAAAACTCCCCGAGGCTTTTAAACCCTCGGGGAGTTGAAGAAGCATTGTAACTTCCCGGAAGTTATAGCACCTGCCCCAGTCCGAACAGGATCACAAACAGCAGCGTTGATAACGCCAGCTGACCCAGCCGCGGGTTCAGGCTGCCGGCCTGGCTATGGTTCGCGATGGCGCGGCCATTGAGAATGAACAACGGAAATGACAAGACATACAGATAACCAACCGCCGGAGCGCCTGACAGTACTGAATACGTCAGTGCCATCGCCATGCCGCCCAGCAACAGAAACCAGTGGTACTGAATGGCCCGGGGGCGGCCCAGTCGCACCGGAATCGAGTTTTTACCTGTTTTGGCGTCGGTCTCAATGTCACGGATGTTGTTAATGTTCAGTACACCGGTAGCAAAAAAACCGACACTGCTGGCCGGTAATAACAGTATTGGAGAAAACGCCAGCGTTTGCAGATAATAAGTGCCCATCACACCAACCCAGCCGAAGAAAATAAGGACCGCAATGTCGCCGAAGCCGGCATAGCCGTACGGACGTTTGCCGTTCGTGTAAGCGATGGCGGCGGCAATGCAGAGTACACCAAGCACCAGAAAAATCCAGAATGTATACGACGAACCGCCTGTTGTTGAGGCAGTAAGGACTGGTTGTGTAGTTGCCTCAATCAGCAGCCAGATGCCGGTAATGAGCGACAGGGCGGAGGTAACGACAATGCCTTTAAACATGGCTTCCTTCGTGATCAGCCCGGTTGCCACGGCGCGGCGGGGGCCGACGCGCTCGGCGGTGTCCTTGCCTGAGATGGCATCGCCGTAGTCGTTGGCAAAGTTGGACAGAATTTGCAGGAAGATAGTCGTCAGGGACGCCAGCAGGGTAATTGTCCAGCTGAATTGTCCGGCGGCAGCGGCTAAAAAACTGCCTAAGATGATGCTGGCCAGTGCCAGCGGGAGAGTGCGCGGACGGGCCGCGGCAAGCCAACTTTTCATACAGGTCTCAAAAATGAATGAGTGAATTACACAATCATTTGCTGATTCTGCAATTCACTCATTCAAACAAGCTTAAAAAAAATTATTCCAGACCAACTGCTTTCAGAAATTCCGGTGCTGTTGGTTTCACGGCCGATGCAAAGAAGTGCGTAACCTGGCCTTTTTCGTTTACAACATACTTACAGAAGTTCCACTTAGGCGCCTGATCGTTCCAGCCGTTCTGGTCTTTTTTCGACAGCCACTGATAGAGCGGGTGCTGGTTTTCGCCAACCACGTCGATTTTTTCGAACATAGGGAACGTTACACCGTAGTTTTTCTGGCAGAACGAAGCGATCTCCTGATTTGAGCCGGATTCCTGGTTGCCAAAGTTGTTGGCCGGGAAACCCAGCACAACCACTTTGTCGCCGTGCTCTTTATAGAACTTTTCCCAGTCGGCGTACTGGGGTGTATAGCCGCAGGCCGATGCTGTATTGAGCAACACTACTTTTTTGCCTTTGAATTTGTCCAGATTGACAGATTTGCCCTCCAGTGATTTCATCGTGAAATCGTACAGAGATTTTGTTCCGGCATAGTCCATGGTTGCAGGAGCCGTGTAAACGGCGCTCTTGTTGCTGAAAATGTGTTTGATGATACGGCTTACCGACATAAAGCTGGATAAGGTAACGATAACCGCCAGGGTGGCGATAGTTAGTAGAACGGGCTTTTTCATTGGTTTGGTTTACATTTTGTCAGGTACTTCAATGCCTAATAACGACATAACCTTACGAATGGTTTGACCGGTTGCCTGAGAAATTGCGAGGCGAATCTGTGCTTTTTGTACGTCGGGTTCCTGCAGGATTGATACCTCGGCATAAAACTGGTTATAGGTCTTCGCCAGGTCGTAGGCAAACTGCGCCAGCTGCGAGGGAGCATAGGCCGTTCCGGCATCCGCAATCCGTTGCGGATACTGGCTCAACAGGAAGATCAGCTGCTGCTCAAGTTCGTGTAAGTGAACGCCTTCCGGAATAGCAACCTGCGTCAGTTCGCCGGTCAGCAGGCCGTTCTGCATCGCCTTGGCTTCTACTGATTTGGTGCGCGTGTGGGTGTACTGAATGAACGGGCCGGTATGGCCATGTACGTCAACCGACTCGGCCGGGTTAAACATCATCCGTTTCTGCGGATCAACCTTCAGCAGGTAATATTTCAGGGCCCCCAGACCAATCATCCGGAACAGGGCATCGCGCTGGCTTTCCGACATATCGTCGTACCGGCTTTTGGCCGCTTGTTCGGCTGCTTCAGCGGCGGCGCTGGTTACCTCACGGATCAGGTCATCGGCGTCCACGACCGTACCTTCGCGTGATTTCATTTTCCCGCTCGGCAGATCGACCATGCCATACGACAGGTGGTAGCAGCCCGGCGCGTAGGAACGGCCCAGACGCTTCAGGATCGCAAACAGTACGTTGAAGTGATAATCCTGCTCGTTGCCCACCACCCATACCATGCGGTTGGTGCCGAAGTCCTGAAACTTAATATCGGTTGTGCCCAGATCCTGGGTCATGTACACCGATGTGCCGTCGGACCGGAGTACCAGTTTCTGGTCGAGTCCTTCATCGGTGAGATCAATCCAGACCGAGTTATCGTCTTTGCGGTAGAAAACGCCTTTTTCCAGTCCTTCCACCACCACATCTTTACCCAGTACGTAGGTATTGGATTCGTAGTAGGTTTTGTCGAAGCTGACGCCGATTTTGCGGTAGGTTTCGTCGAAGCCGGCGAACACCCACTCGTTCATCTGTTTCCAGAGCGCGACGGTGGCTTCATCGCCCTGTTCCCATTTCCGGAGCATTTCCTGGGCTTCCAGCATCAGCGGGGCCTTTTTCCCGGCAACCTCCTTGTCCATACCACCGGCAACGAGCTGTTCGATTTCGGCTTTGTACGCTTTGTCGAACAGGACATAATACTTGCCGATGAAGTGATCGCCTTTCATACCGGCTGATTCGGGTGTTTCGCCGTTACTGAATTTCTGATAGGCCAGCATCGACTTACAGATGTGGATACCCCGGTCGTTGACGAGGCATACTTTCACCACATCATAGCCGTTGGCTTCCAGAATCCGGCTGACCGAGTCGCCGAGGAAGTTATTGCGGAGGTGCCCCAGATGGAGCGGTTTGTTCGTATTCGGCGAGGAGAACTCAACCATCACCGATTCGTTTTTCTTCGGTAAAGTGCCGAATGACGGGTTGCCCAGAATGCTGTTCAGTACGTTCAGCCATACCTGATCGGCAATGCTGAGGTTCAGGAAGCCTTGTACGGCATTAAAACGGCTGACAACCGGCGAGTTTTCCTGAAGCCAGGCGCCGATTTCCTGCCCGATCACGTGCGGCGGCTTGCGCAGGGCTTTTGTCAGCGGGAAGGTTACAAAGGTGTAAAGTCCTTCAAATTCTTTCTTGGTTGGTTGCAGCGTTACCTCGTCGATGGTTGTGCCATACAAGGTGCTGATGGCTTGTTGAATATCCTGTTTAAGCTGGTCCTGAATGTCCATTTACATCATCTACCGCTTCAGCGGTTGTATTTTATGGGGGCAAAAGTACTAAGCTTTCTCCGGTTTTCGCCGGGCTACGAGTCAGAATGTTAAGGGGCAGGCGCAGATAGGAGGAAAGGGGTATCTAATCGAGGAAAGAGATAAAATGCCGGTAGATTATACACAAACCATCTGCCCGTGTAATCGGTTTTTACCGTATACACACCACCAGCTTGCTACAACAGCATAGCAGGCTGGTAGAAAAAACGTACATTTAGCCTTTAGTTAAAAAACGGTTTGTATGCTTCAACGTCTCCTTTTCGGTATTGGTTTGCTGGCTTTTAGCCTCACGCAACCGGCATGGGCCCAGTTTGAGCAGGCCAAACGGATCGAAATTGTCCCGGATGAAAACCAGGACGAGACCTTTGATATGACACCGTTGCAGGAGCGGGGGGCGTTGCTGACTGTCCGCCGGAGCGGCTATTACGCCGCTTCTTCCATGCAGTTACGGTTTATCCGCTATACCACCGATCTGAAAGAGCAATGGGCGGTTGACTACAAACCGGATTATAAATACAATGCCGTTACCTCGTTTCACAATGCAGAATACATGTACTGGCTGTTCCACGAATCAGACTCGGAACGCTACCTGTTTTTCCGGATAAATCTGGAGGACGGCATTACCGAAACGTTTGAAGGGGAGTTGCTGTACGGGCTTACTGTACAGCAGTTTAAAGTACTGAACGGGCAGGCCTATATCGGCGGATACCATCGGGAACGGCCGGTTATTCTTTCATTTTCGTTTTTTGATAAAACCATGAAAGTGCTGCCGGGTCTGTATTCAAACCATCAGGAAATCAGCAGTCTTGAAATTGACGAAGCCCGGCGGGAGGTCCATGTTCTGGTCCATACAATGCGGAAAAAATGCCAGTTTTCGCTGCGTTCCTATAATTACGAAAGCAAACCGCTCCGGACTGTTGAGTTCGACGGGGCTGAGCGCAGCCTGATTTCGGGGAAACTGGTACGTATCAACGAACAGGAGCAGGTACTGATCGGCAACTATTCAACGGATTGTACGCCGTACTCACAGGGCGTGTATGTTACCCGTGTACATAGTGCCGACAATGGACCGGCCAATCCGGACAATATTCAGTTTATCGAATTTTCGCAGTTAAAAAATTTCTTTAACTATCTGAAACCCCGCCGGCAGGAGAAGCTGATTGCCAAAATTCTGAAGCGCAAGGAAACCGGTAAAGACTTTAAGTTCCGGTACCGGTTGCTGGTCCATGATCCGATGCTGACCAGTGACGGGCTGGTGCTGCTGGCCGAAGTGTATTATCCGCAGTACCGGGGCACAGCCTTGCCGTATACCGGCAACGTTACCCGCAGCGCTGACCGCTATTATGAAGGATACCGGTATACACACGCGTTTGTGTGTGGTTTTGACCGGCAGGGTAACCTGTTATGGGACAACTGCCTGCCGATTGAAGATCTGGAAAGCGGTGAACTGACTGAGAAAGTACAGGTCTCGCAACGTGATGATAAGCTGGTGCTGGCGTACCCGAACAAAGACAAAATCCATACGGAAGTCATTCAGGGGGCGAATACCCTGAAAGAGCGGGAAAATTTTTCGCTCAAGGATATGTATAAGAAAGGCGAGCTGTTACAGTCGGATCATGAAAACATCATGGCCTGGTACGGGCAGTATTTTCTGGCGTGCGGCATGCAGAAATTCTCGTCGAGCCACGACGGAACGGGCAAGGAGGTCTTTTATATCAACAAGATGACCTATCAGCTCAGCGACCTGAAAAAGATTACGGAGACCTCGACCCGCAACGCTTCCAGCCAACGTCGCTACGAGTAGAGACGCAAGATGTTGCGTCTTTTTTTGCAGCACTAAGACGCAAGATGTTGCGTCTCTACAGGAATTTGCGGATCAGGGTGACGACCAGATTCAGCACAATACTGACAACGATGCAGGTGACGACGGGGAAGTAAAAGCCGCCGTTTTTGCCTTCAATCCGGATGTCGCCGGGTAAGTGCCCCAACCACCTCAGTTTATCCCCGAAAAAATAAATAAGCACACCCAGGGCCACAATTGCGAGGCCGATGTAAATGATGTATTTGCCGGAAGCAGGATTCATGGAACAAAGATAACGGAATCTGGCTGCTACTCCGCAAATCATGCAACAGGCTGACGGTGGTCATGAGAGCCGCAGGCGGGTTAATCTACTTTTGATTAACCAAATTCCCTTTGCCCCATGAAAACTATTCTTTTTGCTACAGACTTTTCGGAGGCCTCAGAAAATGCCTCGGTAATCGCCATGCAGATGGCCGTTCAGCTCAACGCGCGGCTCGTGCTTTTTCACGCGTACCAGCCCTGGATTTTTAAAACGGACTTTCCGGTAAAGGGCCATCTGAATCCGGAATTGCAGCGGCTGGAGGCCCTGCGCAGTCTGGCCCGGCTGCGCCGGAAACTGGCGAAATCGTCGAATACGAAGGTGATGGCGGAAGTAATCGCCCGCGAAGGGTTGACACTTGACGTTCTACAGGAGGTGGTAAGCGAATATAATCCCGATGTACTGGTTATGAGCACGGCCGGTGATGCGCCACAGGCATCGCGGCTGTTCGGTAACCTGACTACAGCCATGATTGCCCGGACCACCGTGCCGATGTTGCTGGTACCGCCAACGATTTCGACACTGCATATCAATCAGCTAACCCTGGCTCTTGATCTGACCCAAACGGTGGACGCTGTGGCGCTCGACAGCGTTGCCCGGTTTGCGCTGGCCTTTGACGCTGCCGTAGATATGGTCTGTATCACCGAAAACCCCGATGACCTGGCCTTGCGGAAAGCTGCTGAACATATCCGCGAGCTGTTCCGGCTGGTACCGCATACTATGAGCCTGGTCCACGGCGATCAGCTGGTTGCCGGTCTGGAGCGTTTTATCGACGAAAATAAAACTGATATGCTGGTGATGCTGCCTCAGGCGCATAGCTGGTTCGAACAACTTTTTACCGAAAGCAATACCCAACGTATGGCGCGGCAGTCGGATATTCCGGTGCTGGCCGTAGTTTAACCAATACACGTATGAAACCTGTCGTAAATCAGCAGATCAGTGATTATCATTTGCTGCACCGGATCTGGCAAAGCGAACTCCGGACCGCTGAACAACAACTCGCCGTTTACGGCGACATGCTGGCGTCGGTCAGCGACCCCGAAACCGTCCGTATGGCCGACGAAATCGGGCACTATAAACGACTGATTCCGGAAATTCTCCACGAAATGCACGACGTTGATTTGGAAATGGTCGCGGCCATCCGGAATCAGGAACGGGTCGATCAGGAAACCCGGAAAGACCAGCGGTACCTGCAGGAAAAGATGGATGATTTCGACGCCGACTACCAGCGCTTCCGTCAGCAGATCCGCCGTTTTCTGGCCGGAATATTAATTCACCCGCTATGACAGTAGTCATAACGCAGACCGGATACGGGCTGTAGTTTCGCGGCAGATTTTTAGCGTTTACCCCAAGTTAACATGATTATTCTTACGTTTTTCCTTCTCCACTGGTACCTGTCGGTATTTATGCAAACCTTCTTTCTGCACCGGTATGCGGCGCATCAGATGTTTACCATGAGTAAGGGTTGGGAGAAGTTTTTTTATGTACTGACGTTTATTTCACAGGGTTCGTCGTTTCTGAGCCCGAGAGCTTACGGGATTATGCACCGGCTGCACCACGCCTATGCAGATACCGAAAAAGACCCGCATTCGCCGGATTACTCCGATAACCTGTTCGATATGATGTGGAAGACCAAGAACTTTTACAACGACATCGTACACAACCGCGACCATATCGACCCGAAATTCAAGAAAGGCGTACCCAACTGGGAGTTTATGGAGTGGCTGGGCGACCGCTGGTTTGTCCGGATTGCCTGGGGAACGGCCTATGTGCTGTTTTACATTTACTTCGCTACGGCGTGGTGGATGTTCCTGCTGTTGCCGTTCCACTTTCTGATGGGTCCGGTTCACGGTGCGATCATTAACTGGTATGCCCACCGGTACGGCTATACAAACTTTAAGGTAGATGATACCGCCAAAAATCTGTTGCCGTTCGACTTTCTGATGATGGGCGAATCGTACCACAACAACCACCATAAATTCGGTGGCCGCGCTAATTTCGGCGGCTTCCGCTGGCATGAGTTCGACCCGACCTATCCGTTCCTGAAGTTCCTGAACGGGATCGGTGTCATCAAACTAAAGCTAAACAACGACCTGAAATATATGTAGTCCGATACATTTGTGAGTACCTTCCTCACAGATTTCATTACCAACTAACTACTAAAAAAAGCCGGAACTTCCGGCTTTTTTTGTTTGATTGGCCGGACCTTCCAGGAAGTTTTAAAACTTCCTGGAAGGTCCGGCCAATCAAACAAAATGATTAATTGCCGACCATAAACACGGCGTTGCTGAACAGCAGCTTTCCGTTGTACCAGAAGCCACGGAACAGCGGGTTGTCGGCCAGGTAAACGATGCTGCCGCGCCCCATCTGCTGCACACCCATCGACAGGGTATTCTTCAGTTTCTCCTTCGCATTTTTGCCCGAGAAGCCGGCAACATAGTTGTTCTCTTTCAGGTAGCCGACATTCCAGCCGTCTTTCAGGAAATCAAAATTATGGGTGTCCTGCACAAGCGCGTAATAGCCACCCGACAGCCCGAATGCCAGCGGATGGGTGTTGTCCAGCGTAATGCGGTAAATGCTGCCCGGCGATTCATCAACGATGGCGTCACGCTCGCGGTTTGCGTAGGTTTTCAGCGAGTCAGCGCCTGATTTTTTATCCTTTGCTTTCGGGTTTTCTTCTTTTTCCGGTTTTGTTTTCAGGTCGAAATCTGCTTTACCGGCCAGTGCATCGGCCGCCCGCTCAATGGCGATCAGTTTGCCACCGGCACGGATCCAGTCTTTCATGGCAGTCAGCGTTCGCTCATTCAGGATACGGCCATACCCTGAACCGGTCGGTAAGACCAGCACATCAAGGCGGTTCCACTGAATGTTGGCGAGGTCTCCCGGATTAATCAGCGTTACCGGATACCCCAGATCCTGATCAAAATAATGCCAGACTTCACCGGATGATGTAGACGTTGTTCCCTCGCCGATGACCAGACCTACACGCGGAGCCTTCAGAACCATCACAAAATCAGACCCAAAGTCGGACCCTTTCGTTACGAAGCCGGTGCCGGCCGGTGTCAGGCTGACTCCTGCCGATTTGGCGGCTTCCTGTACCAGAGCATCAAAACGGTCGCCGAGGCGCTCGTTACCGGCGCGGGTAATCAGCAGGGTGCCGGCGTTGTAGGTTTTGCCATCCAGTTCAAACGTTTTTTCGGCCGACCGGACGCGTACCTTCTGGTTCAGCAATGTGGCCAGCAACTTAACTGACTGGAGCGACTCCCAGGAAGCCAGGTAGGCATACGGTTTACCGGCCGGAGCAGCGGCCGCCGGTTGCGGCTCCTGATAGGTTACCGGGTTCAGGCGCGTGGTCATGCCGTAGGTTTGCAGACCATAGGCATACGGCAGCGACCAGGCCGTAATGTCGTATGTAACCGAGTCTTCGAGCATCGATTTCGGCTCAAACAGGATTTTCAGCAGGGTCGATTTCGGCTGATACGCGCTGATGACCAGGTCTTCGGCGCTGATTGATACGGACTTGTCATTCTGCTGGGTCGTGTAGTTAAACGCCGGAGCCGCTGAGGCCTTACCGGCCATGCCGTAGCGGATACCGTTGCGGTCGAGCAGTTTACGCAGGGCACGAATACGGCCCAGATCACCCGAACTTTTAATGACGTAGGCTTTGTACGGACCAACCGGATTCGTCTGTGACTTTTCAAAAAAGCCGGTAAATTCTTTCACCAGATCGGCGGATTTATCCGCTGCGGCTTCCAGGGTCGCAAAGCTGGCGGCAACATGGTGGTCAATGCGCTGACGGAGGGTCAGGGTATCGCCATCCATTTTCTCGATAGCCAGACCCGACCGGCTGTTACCGCCCTGTTCGTAGGTCATGCCGATGGCGCCGTTGTAGGTAGGCCACGTATCGCCGTAGCTCGGGTAGAACAAATCAAACCGTTCGCGGGTATAATAGAGCCAGTTGTTGCGGTCGAAATAGCGGCTGCAATACTGACCGATAACCTGCTGCATCTGCCGCTGGAAACCGGTAATGTCTTCGTGGTAAGGTTTTGCCGAAGGGGCGAAGTAGTATGGGCTTTCGACACCCATTTCGTGGAAGTCGCCGTGCAGCTGCGGCATCCATTGCTGATAAAATGCCATGCGTTGCTGTGTGATTTCCTGCGTTTGCCACGCCCAGTCGCGGTTCGGGTCGAAATAGTAGTGCGTATAGCGACCGCCCGGCCACGGTTCGTTATGTTCGCGGGCAAACGGGATCGGATTCGGATTGGCGCCGAGCATCTGGTTGAACCAGTTCACGTACCGGTCATGGCCGTCGGGGTTGAGGTCAGCGTCGAGAATAACCACGGCGTTTGTTGCTACTTTACCGGCAATCGGGTGTGTACCGCTGACCAGCCCATACAATACTTCCATAAACGCTTCCGAGCTGACGGCCTCGTTGCCGTGTACGTTGTAGCTCAGCCAGGCAATCGCCGGTCCGGATGTATTAACCGGTTTGCCGTCGAGCATGCCGATGCGTTTCAGGTTATCCGTCCGGATTTCTTCCAGCTTCGCCATGTTGGCTTCGCTGGCCACCGCTACCGCCATCAGCGGGCGGCCTTCGTAGGTCGTTCCGTACGGAAGCAGTTTAATGCGGTTGGGGGCCTGACGGGCAATTTGCTCGGCATAAGCCAGTACGCGGTGATGCGGAGTATACCGTTGGCCGATGCGGTAGCCTAAAAACTGTTCAGGCGTAATAACGGTGGTTTGTGCCAGCGCAGTAAGGCTCAGGAAGAGCAAACCGGCCAGCCATGAGAAGTGTTTCATGAAATGGTTATTCGTTGAAAGTTAGCGAACGGTAAAAATAGCAGTAAAAACGGGTGGAAATTATTTTTTGTGAAAATTTTGGTCCTTGTATTTGCATTTTAAGGATATCGCCGTACTTTTGCGGACCGATTTACGAGAAAGCAATCGCTGACTCGTCAGCTTAGAAGCCGGGGTTCATCTAAGCCAGGTTCAGAAACCCCACCCATATATGGCCGATTCGTCTAGCGGTTAGGACATCGCCCTTTCACGGCGGTAACACGGGTTCGATTCCCGTATCGGTCACTCAGGTCTGCATGCCGGAGTTCGTGCAAAACCAGATTCATAAACTCCTTCTGTATACGGCCGATTCGTCTAGCGGTTAGGACATCGCCCTTTCACGGCGGTAACACGGGTTCGATTCCCGTATCGGTCACTCAGGTTTGCATGCCGGGGTTCGTGCAAACCAGATTCAGAAACCCTGCCCATAGATGGCCGATTCGTCTAGCGGTTAGGACACCGCCCTTTCACGGCGGTAACACGGGTTCGATTCCCGTATCGGTCACCTCAGAAGCCCCTGAAGCAATTCAGGGGCTTTTTTGTTTTAAGTAGTTTTTCTTCGCTGCGGGCACCTTCCTGCCCGTAAATGCTGTTCCTGCAAAAAAACAGATTGCCAACTAATCAAAGCGCTATGAACTATAATTATGTGGGCGAAACCGGACTGATGGTTTCAGAACTGTGTCTGGGAACGATGACTTTTGGCGGACAGAATGCCGGTATGTGGGAAAGTATCGGCCAGCTACAGCAGCAGGAGGTCAATGACATCATTAAAACAGCGGTGGATGCAGGCATTAATTTTATTGATACCGCCAATGTCTACTCGTTTGGCCAGTCAGAGCAACTGCTGGGACAGTCGCTGATTGATCTGGGTATTCCGCGTGATCAGGTGGTGATTGCCACCAAAGTGCTGGGCCGTATGGACCCGCGCCCGAACAGCACGGGCCTCTCGCGCTATCACATCTTTAATTCGGTCGATGCCAGCCTGAAGCGGCTGCAGATGGATTACATTGATGTGCTTTACGTACACGGTGTCGATCCGGCTACGTCAATTGAACAGATTGTTCATTCCCTGAATGACATCGTCAACAGCGGCAAGGTACGCTACATTGCAATCTGCAACTGGCCGGCCTGGATGGTAGCCACGGCGCAGGAAATTGCCAAACGGAATGGCTGGCAGCAGTTTATCGGTCTCCAGTATTATTACTCAGCCGTTTCGCGCGATATTGAGCACGAGCTGGTGCCGATGGCTAAACACCATAAGCTGGCCATCTTCCCGTGGAGTCCGCTGGCCGGCGGTTTCCTGTCGGGCAAATTCACCCGTGAAGGATCAACGGCCGGCTCCCGGCGTGAGTCGTTTGATTTTCCGCCGATTGACAAGGAGAAGGCCTACGACCTGGTTGAGGTATTCAACGGGATTGCCGACGCACACGGGGCAACCGTTGCGCAGGTTGCGCTGGCGTGGGTCCGTCAGCAGCCGGGTGTAACGAGCACGATCATCGGTGCGAAAAGTACAGCCCAGCTGACCGATAACCTGGCGTCTGTGAAGGTGCAGCTGACAGCCGATGACCTGAAAAAAATAGATGAAGTCAGCCCGCTGCCGAAGCAGTATCCGGGCTGGATGGTCGAACGGCAGTCGGCCTACCGGATGTAGCATAAGGGCCTCCGGTTAAAGGAAACTTAGTAAAAAAACGCTGTCTCAGGGCGAAGGTCACAGTAAGTTTTCGCCCTGAGATGGTAACTTCAGGTCATCATGAGGTTGCCGAATTAAAAATTTCCTAACTTTATAGCATGAGAATGGCACCCATGTTATAATCCTTCCTGCTGACGTCGCTCCGACGTAACGCCTCACCTGAGGCGCAGATTCCTGTTGTCTTATCATTTCATCTTTCCGGCGGATTACGCACCGGCGGCATTACGCTGTGTCGTGCTGGCTTCTGCGTATCGCCAAAACAATTCATATATGAAACCGATGCTGAACCAGACTCAACTTGAGCAGTTTATTAAGGAAGGATATATCCGGCTGGACAATGCTTTTCCGGCCAGCCTTGCCGCAGCGGTAAGGGCCATCTTATGGAATGATATTCCGGCTGATCCCGACAAACCGGAGACCTGGACATATCCGGTTGTGCGGTTGGGGATGTATAATCAGCCGCCGTTTATCCAGGCTGCAAACACACCCGTGCTGCATCAGGCATTTGATCAGCTGGCAGGGGCAGGTACATGGTTACCATGCCGGAGCATGGGCACGTTTCCGGTTCGGTTTCCGTCGGCTGACGACCCCGGCGATACGGGTTGGCACGTGGATGCGGGCTTTCCGGACGATGATCCGGCTGATTACTTCAAATGGCGGATCAATATCCGCTCTAAAGGCCGTGGCCTGCTGCTGTTGTTTCTGTTTTCGGATATTTCCGTGGCGGATGCGCCGACCCGACTGCGTGCCGGTTCACATCAGGATGTGGCCCGGTTACTGGCAGGAGCCGGAGAAATGGGGTTGTCCTTTACGGAGCTGGCCGGGAAACTGGATCAGCTGCCGGAGCGTACGGTCGTGACAGCAACGGGACAGGCCGGGACTGTCTATCTGTGTCATCCGTTTATGGTACACGCTGCCCAGCCACACCACGGTACTGTTCCGCGGTTTCTGGCGCAACCTCCGTTACTGGTACCGGCCGGCTTTGATCTGTTAGCGGCTGACGGTGAACTGCCACCGGTTGCTGCAGCCATCCGGCAGGCAGTTACCGGATAAAACGATAAAGCCCTTGCTTATACCGGCAGGGGCTTTTTTGATTTATACCGGTAACGGTTTTGTAAAACAACTACCGTTTCCTCAATGATGGTTACACATTGTTAGCGTATTGTGCTGATGTTGACTAATATGCACATAAATACGTACAGACCGTATCTGCTAACAGCCGTTACCATGAAGCCCTTCACCGACCAGTTTGCCTTAACCGTAATTGCTCCGGTTGACAGTGCCGGAGTAGCGCAGTTAAAACAGCTTCTTGATACGATTCAATTCAAAATTGAAACGAATCCGGTTATCCCGTTCGGGGAATTCGAGGGGCTTCATTTTGCCCGTTTTGTCCTGATTGAGGAAGGGCAGGATGCGTTGGGAAACCGGTACCCGGCTGAGCTGGTCTATTCCGGAAATTTTGACGTGTCGCTCGAGGATCATATAAGCCAGATGACAAAGCCTGAACTTTGCGGCGGTTTCGCGCAGGTATTCGGCTGTTGTCAGGGGTTCGACCGGCAAGTACCGGCACCTGAGGCTGTCCGGTCTTTTGTGTTGCAGTACCGGCATCCGGTACATACATTTTATCGGGGACACCGGGGATTGTCCGTCGCGCAGATCAGGCAGGAGAACACCATCCGGAAACTGATACAGGAATATCTGAATGCACAGCCATCGCTTAATCTGCCGGTACAGACCCTGAAGCAGGCGATAGCGGGCGAAATAAAGCAACGCATGCCGGACTGGCAACCACCGGAACCGGTAACGCTGCCCTGGCTATCATTCGGCCGGACGGTTGGTCTGTTTGTCGGATTGCCGTTAATTCTGTTCCTGATCGTTGCCGGCTGTATCAGTAAATATGCCCTTTTACTGCTGCTGCTGTTTTTTGCCGGAGCAGCGTTTTACCTGCGGCATCTGGAAAAAACAGCGGTTCAGATCGGGGATGATGATGAAAATTTTGACCGTATCAAGGATCTCGCGGCAAACGAAGATAAAATTGTCCAGAACCAGCTGACACACCTGGTCTCTCTGCAACCCGGGGTATTCCGGCGTTCGCTGCAATGCATTGCCTTGTTTGCCCTTAATAAGCTGGCCTTGTATACGTTTAACAAAGGCCGGCTGGGCGACATTGCGACCATCCATTTTGCCCGCTGGTCGATGATCGACGGCGGAAAACGGCTGTTGTTCTTCAGTAACTTTGACGGAAGCTGGGAAAATTACCTGGGCGATTTTGTTGACCGTGCCGCCCTTGGCCTGACCCTCGCCTGGAGCAATACCTACGAGTTCCCGCGCACAAAGTGGCTGGTTACGGAAGGCGCAACCGACGAAGAACGATTTAAAACCTGGACCCGTAAATACCAGATACAAACGGCAGTCTGGTACAGCGGTTACCGCGATCTGACGGTAAAGAACATCTTACGAAACCGCTCGATTGCCACCGGAGTCTACCGGCCAATGACTGATGATCAGGTCAACGAATGGCTTCAACTGCTTTAAAACCGGATTTTTACTGACCTTAACTTAACCCGAATACGATGCCGGACCATTCGCAACCACTTGAACAACAGGATATGCAGGGCTTGCTTATCCGCGCATACGGTTATTTGCCCGAAGCAACCTATGTGTTGTTGACCTTTTCTGCCATTCCGCAAGCCCGGAACTGGTTAAATGCCATTCATGACCGGATCACCCCGGCATTCCCTAAGGCGGAACAGGAGGCCGTTCAGCTGGGATTTACGAATACCGGACTCTTCAAGCTGCTGCCGCCTGAAAAGCTGGCCGAACAGTTCAGCCGCGAATTCACTGAGGGGATGGTCACACCCGAACGGAGCCGGATTCTGGGCGACATGGATACCAACGCATCTGTAAACTGGCAATGGGGCGGGCCCGATAAACCGGTGGATGCCATGCTGATGCTGTTTGCCAGTGATAAACCACGGCTTGACGCGCTGTATAATGAGCTGAGTGCGCAGTTTTCCGGCTTTGGCATTTCCGGGACGGTCCGTCTCAGCACCGAGCGTTTGCCGGATGATAAAGAACATTTTGGCTTCCGCGACGGCGTTTCACAGCCACTGATGGCTGGCCTTGAAAAACCGGAAAGCCGCCGCACCGGTACGGCGGCAGAACCGTCGCCGGAATTTCAGGCCAATGTCATTCAGCCGGGAGAGTTTATTCTGGGCTACACAAACGAATACGGCAAAATACCGTTCTCGCCGAAAGTAAAACCCGTGTCGGGAAACGGCGAACTGTTTGATATCGGCCGGAACGGGTCATACATGGTCTTCCGGCAACTGAAACAGGATGTAAAGGCATTCTGGCAGTTTATGGAAAATACGGCCCGTACGAACCCGCAGTTTGCGGATAAAAACAGTACCTATATTGCGTCGAAAATGGTGGGGCGCTGGCCCAATGGTAATCCGCTGGTTGTTACGGATGATCCGCATGCGCCATCCATTCCGGATGAGCAACTGAATACGTTTCTCTATAAGAAAGACGATGCCGGTGGCCTGAAATGCCCTATCGGGGCCCACATACGCAAAACAAACCCGCGCGATGGCATCGACAGCGATCCGGCGACGTCAGTGGCGGTTGCCAAACGACACCGGATTTTACGCCGTGGCCGCTCCTTTGGCGAGCCGCTGGCCATGAGTATGCAGCCGGCCGATATCCTGGCCTCGCAAAAAGACCATGATTGCGGACTTTATTTTATCTGCCTGAATACCAATATCGGCCGTCAGTTTGAATTTATACAGCATGCCTGGTCAAACAATTCGAAATTTGACGGTTTGTACGACGACGTTGACCCGTTGACCGGCTTTTCGTTCCTGAAATACAACGATGACAAGTACGTTCCGGCACAATTTACAATCCAGGACCGGCCGGTACGCCGGCACATCAGCGACATCCCGCAATTTGTCTATGTGCAGGGCGGGGCTTACTTTTTTTTGCCGGGGATCAGGGCTTTGCAGGTGATTGCCCGCGCAGATTCCGATCTGACCGATGCCGTTTAGCGGGAAAAGGTGGTAGTGTCAGAACCGCTTCATCACCTTGACTATCGCCTTACTGATCACCTCATTGCCCTGGTCAGACGGATGCAGCCCGTCGTAGGTCGCGCCGATGGATTCAACCGGATAAGGGTATTCGTCGGTAGCAGGGTCGAAAGGAATGTCGATAAAATCCGGGTAGCGGACGTTTTTATATTGGCCGGTTTTCGGGTCCTTTACCCGCTTAAAGCCGACCAGCTTTTTGTGACTGAGGGCTTTCAGGTGGTACAGGTCAATGACCGGCAGGTGCTCGTGATTGCCGATAGAATCGACTGCGGCCGCGACCTGTTCCAGCGTTTGCCCGTTTTTAGCCTTGTAGGAACCGTAGGCGTTGTTTTTGGGATTGTTTATGTACACAAAATCAACCCGTTGCATGGGCGTAATCAGCAGGATCGGCGCGTCCGGATTCAGCGATTTAAGCTTGTCGATAATGGTCCGGTAAGCGCCGTAGACGGTTCCGTTGCCGGTTTTCTGTGTATAATCGGTAAACCGGCCCAGTGGTTTACCACCCCACCAGTCGTTTGTTCCGAGAAAAACGGAGTAGATATCGGCTTTGGTGAGGCCTAGTTTGTCAATGGATTCGGCAATGCGGATGACGGTCCAGCCATTGTAGCCCTTGTTGACATAATGCACGTAGGGCAGCTTTTCAGTTACCCGTGTCAGGTAGCCTTTCTGCACCCGGTTGCCGGTTTCGTTGGCGTGGTCGTTGAGGTAAGTGATGGAATCGCCGAGGGCAAGCCAGGTCATATCGGGGTGGGTAAAGGCAAATAACAGCGCAATGACGGGGATGCAGCAAAGCAACTTTTTCATGATTGATCGGGGTTAACGGAGAGATAAGGCTGCACCGGCGGAAATTTAACCGTGTGGCATGTATTTTTGCGTGTCTGTTCAGCCTGAAATCCTGTCAAAAAAGAAAACTTATGAAAACGTTATTTGCGATACCGAATTGTGATACAGTGAAGAAAGCACGGACCTGGCTTGCGGCACAGGGGGTTGATTATCAGTTCCACGACTACAAAAAACAGGGGATTGACCGCGCTACGATTGAGCACTGGCTCACGCAGAAACCGTGGGAAGAGCTCGTAAACCGCGCCGGAACAACGTGGAAAAAGCTGCCGGATGCTGAAAAGCCCGCCACACAGGAAGCCGCCATTCAACTGATGATCGACAAGCCGTCGGTGATCCGCCGACCGCTGATTGAGCAGGACGGTCAGATTATTGCCCTTGGCTTTAAGCCGGAACAGTACGAACAGGTGTTCGGGTAAATCGGGGTCAGGCGGGGAATGGCAGGATGTCGCCAGGTTTAAACTGTGCCCAGGCCGGATTCGTTGACCGCAGTCGGGTAGTCTCTGTCTCGATAAGCCACGTATTTGTACCGGTTTCGAAGCGGAGACTCCGGATGACTTCCTGACCGGTTGCTTCTGCGGGTACGGGGGTATCGCTGATGATCTTCCCGTACTCCAGCCGGATCACCCGGTCAGCCAGTGTCCGGACATCATCGGCGTGGTGGCTGACCAGCAACGTAGTCGTGCCCCATGCCTGATGCAGGGTCAGCAGGGTTTGCCGGAGTTCCGCACCAGAAGTATCGTCAAGGGCGGCAAAGGGTTCATCGAGCAGCAGCACCTGCGGGCGGCGTACCAGGGCCCGTACCAGGGCCACCCGTTGCCGTTGACCGCCCGAGAGTTTGCCGGGCTTCTGGTGGATAAACGGCCCCAGCCCGGCCGACTCGATAAGCGCATCTGCCAGCAGCGGGGAGGCCGGAGCAAAGCGGATGTTTTCCAGCACGGTCATGTTCGGAAACAGGGCCGAATCCTGAAATACAAAACCGATGGAACGTTGCTGCGGAGGGAAATTAACGCCGCCGGCCGTATCCAGCCACGTAGTGCCGTGCACACGGATGATACCCGATTCCGGCTTTTCCAGCCCCGCCAGCAGCCGGAGCAGGGTGGTCTTGCCCGATCCGGACGCTCCGGCAATGGCAACGAGCTGTTTCTCCGGTATCTCCAGGCTGACCTCCAGCCTGCCGGCGCCCGCTGCAAACAGCCGGGGAAACGAGAGCTGCATCTCAATCATATCGTAACCCGTTTGTTGATGCTGTAGACCAGCACCAGAATGGCAAAGGAAAGGCCGAGCAGTAATCCGGCGTAGGCATGGGCGGTCTCAAAATGCAGTTGCTCTACCTCGTCGTAGATGGCAATGGAGGCTACGCGGGTTTGTCCGGGCAGGTTGCCGCCAATCATCAGCACCAGCCCGAATTCGCCGATGGTATGCGCAAACGACAGGACAATACCCGTCAGGATGGCTGGTTTGCAGTTCGGCAGTAATACCTTCCAGACCGTTTTAACCGGCGACTGACCAAGTGTGTAGGCTGCTTCCCGCCACGAGACCGGCAGATTTTCGAGACCGGCCTGGATTGGATGCACCATAAACGGCAGGCTGTAGATCAATGAAGCAATAACCAGCCCTTTGAAGGAAAAAACGAGCTGCATATCAAATGTCTGCAATAACCAGCTGCCGAATGGACTGGCCGGACTAAAGGCCAGCAACAGGTAAAACCCGACAACCGAAGGTGGCAGGACAATCGGCAGGCTGATTAACGCTTCAATGGCCGGTTTGAGCCGGAAGCGGCTGATGGCGAGCCAGCCGGCCAGCGGGATGCCGGTCAGCAGCAGGAGCAGGGTGGTAATGCCCGCCAGCCGGAGTGTAAGCCAGAATGTTACCCAGATAGGTTCCCAGTCAATGGGGGTATGCATGCAAATGTAGGTTAAGAGGCTGAAAAGCGGTAGCCATACTGCTGCAAAATACGGCGGCCGGTTGAGCTACGCAAAAACTGAATAAACTGGCGCGCTTCTTTCATTTGCTGCGTACGTTTCAGAATCACGACACCCTGGGCAATGGGCGCATAGCCCGGCGGCGGCACATCCAACCAGTATCCCTTCGTATCGGGCGCCAGTACCACCGACTTGGCCGTAAAACCGGCTTCGGCCGCTCCGGATGTAACGTACTGATTGACCTGCGCGATACTTTCCCCATGCACCACTTTGGGTTGCAGGGCGTCCCAGAGTTTATGGTATTTCAACAGCGAAACAGCGGCCTCGCCGTAGGGTGCCGTGGCCGGATTGGCAATGGCAATGTGACGGACCGATTCGCCGGTGAGCTGGCTCAGGCGTTTGAGCCGGGGTAAATCCGGTGCCCAGAGCACCAGTGATCCATAGCCATAGATGTAGGGTTTTTCAACGGTTAGTCCGGCTTTAAACAGAGTTTCCGGATAATCGGTATCAGCTGAGAGAAAAATATCATACGGAGCTCCCTGCTGAATCTGCGTCGTTAGTTTGCCCGAAGAGCTGACAATGGGGGTGACCCTTATGCCGGACTGTTGCTGAAACGCTTTACTGAGTGATTGCATCACAAACTGCGCATTGGCGGCAACGGCAATTTTCAGTTCCTGCGCCATACCCGGCCGCAGGCCCGTGGCCGTCAACAGGAGTAAGGCAAAAACAACCGGCTTAATCCGGTTCAGGTTTAGTTGTATCATCAGGCGCTATTTTCGGTCAAATATAACGGCTTCGGCCGATAGTTTGTTTCCGGAACAGGTTATATGCTGCGTTAGCCTGTTCGTTATTGACGGAGCTGTTCAATTAAAAAATAAAAAAGTACAGAAAAAGAGGGTATACAGGTCCTGAAGCCGTCTACTTCCCTTATGTAATGCGGAATGATATTCCGTGCTTCAGGCCCGGAACATGAACGATCAGTTGTTCTGAAACAAACACCGTCAGTTAAACGGAACGCCATTCCGTTTAATACAGATTCTGATCGACGTGTAAGCTATACCGTTAGAAATGGCCTGCTGCCTGATGACGGGGGAATGACCTCATTATCCGGTTAAAATCTCAATTATTTTCTATACAAACTTTATGATCCGACGTTTCTCACCCATTGGGCGGGTAAGGGTAGGTATTGCCTTACGATACCTTACGAGCCTGGTAGTATTGTTTAGTACAGTCGCGCCGGTGCTTCGGGCGCAGCCGTTTGTGCACCCCGGCTTATTGCACAAGCAAAGTGATTTCGACCGTATGAAAGCTAAAGCGGATGCCGGTGCGCAGCCCTGGAAAGCAGGCTGGGATGTGCTGATTGCCAACACCAACTCATCACTGACACGGAATTTTACCAACCCGGTTCCTGCTACGGTCTACCGTGGTTTTGACGGAACTAACGCGGAAAATTACGCGTCGCTGTTTAGGGATGCGGCGGCGGCCTACCAGACCGCACTCCGGTGGAAAATTTCGGGGGATAATGCGTACGCCGATAAATCGATTGCGATTCTGAATGCCTGGGCCGCCGGCATGACCACCATCAGCGGAGCGTCGGACAGGTTTCTGCTGGCCGGGATTCAGGGGTATCAGTTGGCCAACGCGGCAGAAATCATGCGGTCATACAGCGGCTGGGCCTCCGCCGACTTTACGAAATTTCAAAACTGGATGCTGAACGTATGGTATCCGGTGAACCATAACTTTCTGGTCAATCATAACGGGGCTTGTATCAGCAATTACTGGGCAAACTGGGACTTGTGCAACATGGCATCCATGCTGGCAATCGGCGTGTTGTGCGACAGGCGTGATATATACAATGAAGCCGTCGATTACTTTAAAAACGGTGGCGGCATGGGCTCAATCAAAAATGTGGTGCCGAACCTATATGGTGACCTCGGGCAGTGGCAGGAAAGCGGCCGTGACCAGGGGCATACCGTTTTAGGCGTAGCGCTCGCCGGGACTTTCTGTGAGATGGCCTGGAATCAGGGCGATGACTTGTATGGCTATGACGACAACCGCCTGCTGAAAGGCTTCGAGTACATTGCAAAATATAATCTCGGCTATGACGTGCCATTCACTACGTATCGCAACTGCATTGGAGTCGTACAGACCATTGTCTCGGCCGATGGGCGAGGCAATGTCCGGCCGGTCTGGGAGCTGGTCTATAATCACTACGTAAACCGGAAAGGATTGCCGGCACCACATATCGCCCGGTTTGCGCAGATTGTCCGGCCTGAAGGTGGTGGAGGCAATTTCGGACCGAACAGCGGTGGCTATGATCAGTTAGGGTTTGGCACGCTGGCTTTTACGCTGGATGAGCCGGTACGCCCCAACAGCCAGACCATTACCTTTCCGGCCATCCCGAATAAAGACTATAACGCGGTTGATTTTTCGCCGGGCGCGACGGCTACCTCTAACCTTTCAGTAGTTTATTCCAGCACCAATCCGCAAATTGCGTCGGTGAATGATGACGGTACCATTCACGTCCTGAAACCCGGGTCAACGACAATCATTGCCCAGCAAATGGGGAACAGCCAGTATAACCCGGCTGCTATTGTCACACAGATACTGACGGTTAACCAGATTCCGGGGGTTACCGATGGTACATGGACCAACACCGCCGGCATTGTAACGAGTACCTTGTCATCGACGTCAGGCAATGCAAACCTGAACTGGCCCGGACAAACGTTTGTCGCCGGAGATCAGGTACGGCTTACGGGTACCGTTCCGGGCGGGTTTACGGCCAATACCAATTATAATGTAGTGGTTGCCAACGGGTCAACCATACAGCTTTCCTTACGGCCGGGCGGTACGGCCATTACGGCTACCAGTTCGATTAGCAACGGTACGGGCAACCGGTTTCTGAAATGGTCAACGGCCGCGAACTGGAGCGGATCGGTGATTCCGGGCGGCGCACAGGCCAATGCTACCTTTGGGGCTACGTCGTTCGGTAACATCGGCGGTGTAACCTTAGACGGCCCTGTTACCGTCGGAACGCTGACCTATGCCGCCAACGGCACATCGGAACTGACGCTGTCTGGCGGGCAGAACGGAGGTACACTGACGTTTCAAACGCTGTCGGGAACCCCGTCGATCAACATGATCAATACCGGATCACGGAAGCTGTTCCTCGGCAATTCGACCAATAACACGCGGATTCCGCTGAAAATTGCCGGTACACAAGGACTCAACATTACCACCCCGATTTATGGCGGCAGCTCGTCTTACGCCGGTCTGCGCATTCAGGCAGCCATGGACTGGAGCGCTATGCAGGGAGGGCTTAAACTGACGCAGGGAGCCATTGAACTACACAATACGACCAACAGCCTGACCGACGCCAATGATGTACTGCTGCCACCGGTCCGCTTTACGATGGGGACGGATGCCACGGCGGCGCTGATTTTCAACGGAGCCAGCCTGTATACCAGCAGGCAGACCGTCGGCGCACTTGATGGTACATCAGATGCTTTTATTTTTTCGCGCAATAACCTTTCTAACGGCATCAGTACGCTGGTAGTCGGTGCTGATAATGGGGATGGGGCATTTGAAGGGACAATCAGCTCAGGACCAACGTCTGACACCGTAGACAAGGGGCGGGTTGCCATCGAAAAAAAACGGTACCGGTACGCAGACCCTGTCGGGAAACCTGAAAAACGGGACTACAGTGATTAGCGGAACGCCTTATTACTCGTCAGTAGCGGTCAATGCCGGAAAGCTGATCCTGAGCGGGACCAATGAATATCTCGGCCTGACCAGCGTGAACAACGGAACGCTGGTGGTAAACAGCGCCCTCGCCGGACCGGTTTCGGTTACGGGCGGGGTGTTGACCGGAACCGGCCGGACGGCTTCATCCCTCACCATTGGCAGCAGCGGTACGTTTTTGCCCGGTGTGGGTTCGTTTACGGTGGCCGGTATGCTGAGTATGACAACCGGGTCCGGTTATCAGCCGGAATTAAGTACCGCTGAGGGGAAAGCCGGTAAGGTAATTGCCAACGGCGTGACCGCAGGCGGGGCGTCTCTGACAGTCAGTCACGTGGGCACACCGTCGGCAGTACCGGTGGGCACGGGTTTTATTCTTGTAGAAAATACGGCCGGCACACCGGTATCGGGGACGTTCGACGGATTCGCGGAAGGTAGTCTGCTTGAGGTAGGAGCCGTGCGTTTCCGGATTACCTATCAGGGTGGCGATGGCAATGACATTGCCCTGATCGCGGCGAAGCGAACCCAGACCATTGCGTTCAATCCGCTGCCGGTCAGCTATACGGCCGATCCGGACGTTGATCCGGCGGCAACAGCCAGTTCCGGTTTAACAGTTAGTTATACCAGCTCAAATACAAACGTGGCGGAAATCGCCGGCGGAAAAATCAGAATTACGGGAGCAGGAACAACAACCATTACGGCCGGTCAGGCGGGTGACGACACGTATGAAGCCGCAGCACCCGTTAGCCGGATACTGTCAGTGACCGAACGCGCAGGGGCGCCACCTATGATCATCAGCTACCCGGCTACAGTTACATTATCCGGTGCATCGACCCGTTTTTCGGTGGTGGCGCAGGGTGTTTCCTTTGTCGTGACCGGACCGGGCGGTTATGTATTCAGCAGTGTGCACAGAAGAGAAGGCCAGTATGAGGTGGTGGCCGAAAACATTACACAGCCGGGTGCGTACCAGCTACAGGTTACCGGCGAAAATGGCAGCCGGCAGACCATCCAGGTGGTCGTAACGGCCCCTGCCGGTAAACTGATCCTGAATCCGGCCGCTTCCGGCGGCAACTAGGCAAGCGGTTGGCCGGCGGCGCAAAAACAAACGGGGAACGTAAGCACATAGCCGGCGTTCCCCGTTTTGTGGTATATAGCTGCTGCTTACCGGCTTTCGCCGAAAGACAGCGACTTAAACGACCTGGTCAGATCGGTCAGTGATTTTTCGACACCCATCCGTTCGAGGGACGACGCCCCGACAAAACCGTGTGCCGTTGTCTGTTCCAGAATGATCTTTACGTCGTCCGGTGTGTTGATCGGCCCGCCGTGGGCCAGAAAGAAGCAGTCCGGTTTTACCGCTTTGGCCGCATCAATGATAGCCTGTGTGCGGCTGACGGCTTCGTCCATTGAGCAGCTTGCATCTACCACGCCGATAGAGCCGCCGACGGTGGTGCCGACGTGGGCAATGATGGCATCGGCCCCGGCATCGGCCATATTCCGGGCATCGTCCGGGGTGGCCACGTATACAATCGTAAAGAGATCCATTTTATTGGCAATCCGGATCATCTCCACTTCTTTGGCAAAACTCATTCCGGTTTCCTCCAGTACGTTGCGGAAATGGCCGTCGACAATCGAATGTGTCGGGAAGTTATTGACTCCGGAAAAGCCCATTTCCTTTACTTTCAGCAGGTGATGCCACATGCGGCGGCGCGGGTCCGAACCGTGCACACCGCAGATGACCGGAATTTCTTCGACTACCGGCAGTACTTCAAATTCACCGATTTCCATGGCAATGGCATTGGCATCGCCGTAGGCCATCAGACCGGCCGTAGACCCGTGCCCCGACATTCTGAAGCGGCCGGAGTTATAGATAATCAGTAAATCGGCTCCGCCTTTTTCGATGAATTTAGCACTGATACCCGTGCCTGCACCCGCCGCAATAATGGCTTTATGCTGGTCGAGCGTGGCCTGCAACCGGTCTCTGACTTCTTGTTTCGTATACGGATTTCCTTTTCCTGTCCAGGGATTTGGCATAGTGGTAATTGATTTTTTGTGATAATCGGGTTATTCCGGCCGGTTTGGCACCATGTTCAGCAAAGACGCTACAACAAGGTCCGCAAAAGCCGGATCATTAATGTTTGCCTCCGTTTTTATGACCTGCACCGTTTCCGCTGCATGGGCCTCAATGGTGTCAAACAGTACCTGATTGACATCGGGCCGGAAAAAAAGGCCGCCCTGCGCATCCAGCTGTGAAAGCCCGCCGGCCGGTAAAAGAATTGTTACCGGCCCCGCTGACTGATTGAGCACATCGGTCAGTTGTTTGCCGAGTGTGATGTTTTCGGCCTCGTTGGTCCGCATGAGCGTAACCACCGGCGACCAGCTGTAGAGCAACCGGTCCCGGAATCGGGCCGGAACGGTGTCGGCGGCCCCAAAATTAACCATATCCAGACAACCCGGCACAACTACCTGCGGAATACCGGGCCGCGTGGCGGCCTGAAGCCGGTCGGGCCCCGCACTGCATATGCCCCCGCAGAGTTCATCGGCCAGTTCGGTGGTGGTAATGTCGAGAACGGCATCAAAAAAGCCGTCAGCAATCAGGCTTTCCATGGTCCGGCCGCCGGTCCCGTTGGCGTGAAAGGCAAAGACTTCATAGCCGTGTTGCTCCAGGGCTTTGGTACACAGGTTGACGCAGGGGGTAGTATTGCCGAACATACTGACCGCAATCCGGCCCTTGTGTTTTGTCTGATTACTGACGGGCACCGCCGCCATGGCG
>CBDFHU010000145.1:0-69128 GCA_965247375.1 Arsenicibacter sp. | reverse complement strand
TGATTATTGATGACATCAAAAGCTACGAAAGCGGGAAACTCGATTTTCTGCTGCACTATGCCGATAAAGCGGTCAAAAAAGGTCCGGATTTCGAGATCACGAAAGATAGTGCCGCCATTCTGTTCCGGCCGTTATATCCGGAAACCCTGCCGCTGGGATACCCGCACGATTTCCCGGAAAAGCTGAAGTACCGGACGGAATACGGCCTCAAAGACCGTACGACGAATGTGCAGATTCCGTATCTGGCGCTTTCCCCACCGGAAAAAACCGACCGTACGAAACTGGTTAACGCCATTATTCTGCTCGATGACCAAAACAAAGCGGTACAGACCTTCACCGGCTCGTCGGGAGCCAGCGGAGCTGCGGGCCGGACAAATCTGCCGGTCATCGAAAAATTTGAAGGAACAAATTATCAGGGCGTCCGGATTACGCAGAACGGGCAGGTAACCGAACTCTACATCAATCTGCTGGCCGACGGCCGGTTAATGCACCGTAATTCGCACCTGATGCTGAACGGCAGTCCGGCCGGCTGGGAGACCGACGCTTACCTGTGTGCCCTGACCTACCCTGCGGGCGCTGACCGCAACGACCCGTCGAAACTAACGTCGTTTTTTGTCAGCAACGGGAGTTATCTGCGGCATAACGGCAAACCGATGCTGAGCAGTTTACCCAAAACGTTCCTGTATGCCTCCCGGACGGGTAACCGGCTGGATGTCCAGATTCAGGGACAGCCTTACCTACAGGCATCCCTTGGTTTTGAAAAGGTTAGCACCTTAACCGTTAACAAGAAACCGCTTACGCCCCGCTACGATACCGACCACCTGTTACTGATTGAATCTGACGACCAACCCTAACGCCATGCGACAACATTCATCTTTTCTCCTGCTATCTGTTTTTGCCGGCTGGTTATTGGCCGCCACTACCGCCCTCGGGCAGCAAAATTCGCTGCCGGTAGTCCGGCTCCTGTCGCCGGACGGGAAACTCGAACTGACGTTTACCCAGAAAGAAACCAGCCCCGGCAAGCGCAGCCTCTCCTATCAGGTAACCTATCAGCGGAAACCGGTAATTCTGGAATCCGGTCTCGGAGTTCAGGTCGATAATCACGTGTTCGAACACGCAATGGCCCATAAAGTAACCGCTGAGCCAGGCTCTTCGGGAGCGGGCTGGTGCGACAATCTGATCCTGAAAAATATAGTCCGCACCTCGCAGGACACGACCTGGAAACCGGTCTATGGCGAGCGCAGTCTGATCCGCGATCAGTACAATCAGGTTGCGGTTCAGTTTACGAAGGAAGACAGTCCGGACTACGAACTGACCCTTGTTTTCCGTGCCTATAACGCCGGTGTGGCTTTCCGCTACTTTTTTCCGGAACAGACAAAAGGACTTTATTACCGTGTAATGGCCGAGAACAGTGAGTTCACCCTCCCTGCGAACACCAATGCCTGGTATACCGCCTGGGCACAGGGACCATATCAGGCCTTACCGCTGGCCAACTGGCCCGAGACCGCCGAGCGCCCGCTGACCTTAACCCTGCCCAACGGGCTGTTTGCCTGTCTGGCCGAAGCAGGACTGACGGACTATGCGCTGACCAAATTCAGCCTCTCGAAGCAAAAGCCGAACACCATTGTTACGTCGCTTTACGAAAGTGTTGACCTCATGTCGGATGTCGGCACGCCGTGGCGGGTGATTATGGTAGCCGAACGCCCCGGTCAGCTGCTCGAAAACAATGATATTCTGCTGAATCTGAACCCGCCCGCAACTGTTACAAACACCGACTGGATCAAGCCCGGCAAACTTATGCGCGAGGTGACGCTGACGACCGAAGGCGCGCTGGCCTGCATCGATTTTGCCGCCGTCCACAACCTGCAATACATCATGTTCGACTGGAAATGGTACGGCCCCGCGTTCACCTTCAACTCGGATGCCCGTCAGGTGGTCGCGCCGATTGACATGCCACGGGTGATTGAGTATGGTAAAGGTAAAAACGTGGGCGTGATTCTGTACGTCAACCTACAGGCGCTGTACAAACAGATGGATGAGATTTTTCCGCTCTATAAAAAGTGGGGCGTCAAGGGTGTCAAGTTCGGTTTCGTGGAAGTCGGTTCGCACCGCTGGATGACCTGGCTGACCGAAGCCAAACGCAAGGCACTCGAAAACAATCTGATGGTCAACATCCATGACGAATACCGGCCAACCGGCACCAGCCGTACCTACCCGAATGTGATGACCCAGGAAGGTATCCGCGGCAACGAAGAGTTTCCGGATGCGACCCACAACACCATACTCCCGTTTACCCGCTACATTGCCGGAGCCGGTGATTATACGATCTGCTACTATGACAAGCGCCTGAAAAATACCCACGCGCATCAGCTGGCGATGAACGTGATTTCATACAGCCCGTTGCAGTCCGTATTCTGGTATGATAAGCCCTCGCTCTACAACGGTGAACCCGAAATTGAGTTTTTTGCTAAAGTTCCAACCGTCTGGGACGACACCAAAGTCATTCACGATGCCATCGGAGAATACGTGACCATTGCCCGCCGAAGCGGTAAAGACTGGTTCGTGGGCACCATCACCAATAACGAGGGGCGCTCCCTGAAACTGCCGCTGGATTTTCTGCCCGCAGGACAAACTTTTATGGCTCATCTCTATACAGACGACACGACCGTACCGACCAAAACACAGGTCCGCGTTACCACCCGGCCGGTGAAGGCCGGTCAAACCCTTGATCTTAGGCTTTTACCCAAAGGCGGCCAGGCCATCTGGCTGACCCCTGTAACCAACTAACCCATGAAACGAACCATTCTGGCAGGCAGCCTCGCGCTGATGGCCCTGATTCCGCCATCTTCGCTGAACGTTGACGCACAGTTGACCTACTGCGTCGGGCAGGCTACGAAAACGGCGGCAACCCTGCCCAAATCCCCGCCAAACCTGCCCCGCAACATTCCGGCCGGCAAAACCACATGGAATTACATCAACTATACGGACTGGACAAGCGGCTTCTGGCCGGGCACCTTGTGGTACCTCTACGAGTTTACCAAAGACCCCGCCTGGAAAGCGAAGGCCGATGAATTTTCGCAGGAGCTGGCCCCGCTGGCCCGCCGGAAAGCCATTGATCACGACATTGGTTTTCAGATGTATTGCAGCTTCGGCAACGGGCTGCGGCTCACCGGCAACCCGGCCTATAAGCAAGTACTGCTGGCGTCAGCCGATACGCTGGCGACGTTATTTAACCCGGAAGTCGGCACCATACTGTCGTGGCCGCGTTCGGTACCAAACATGGAATGGCCTCAGCACAACACCATCATGGATAACATGATTAACCTCGAACTACTGTTCTGGGCGAGTAAAAACGGAGGCGGTAAACGGTTGTACGACATGGCCGTTTCGCACGCAACGACCACGATGAAAAATCACTTCCGCCCCGATTTTACGTCTTACCACGTTGTAGTGTATGACCGCGAGACCGGCAAAAAAATAAAGGGGGTTACTCATCAGGGCTATGCCGACCATACGATGTGGGCGCGAGGGCAAAGCTGGGCCATTTACGGATATACCATGACCTACCGCGAAACCCAAGACCCTGTTTTTCTGGACTTTGCCCAAAAGGTAACGGATGTGTACCTCAACCGGCTGCCCGCTGACCTGATTCCGTACTGGGATTTTCAGGCACCCGATATTCCGGATGCGCCGCGGGATGCCTCTGCGGCTGCCGTCACGGCCTCTGCCCTCCTCGAATTGTCGACGCTGGTTAAGGATAAAGCGAAAGGCCGTTTGTACCGGACCAAAGCCGAACAGATGCTGGAAGCACTGTCGTCGGCCCGCTACCAGAGCCGGTCGGTAAATGATGCTTTTCTGCTGCACAGCACCGGCCATAAACCCAACAACAGCGAAGTGGATGCCTCGATCAACTACGCCGACTATTACTACATCGAAGCCTTACTCCGGCTGAAAAAACTGCGGGCCGGCAAGCCGCTTTTGCCAAAACTTTAAGTCTATATTCCACCACTCCGCAAGGAAGACTCCCGGATGATCAGCTGCGTGTCGAAGACAATTGTTTCGGCCCGGACGGCGTCATCCGGGTTTTCTATTTGGTGCAGTAGCAACCGGACGGTCTCCTGCGCCATTTCGGCAATCGGCTGGCTTACGCTACTCAGCGCCGGTGAAAAAAAAGCCGATACCGGTTCGTTATTGAAACTTACCACGGCCACATCGGCCGGTACCGACAGTCCTTTCTGCTGCATCGCGTACAGGGCCGGATAAGCGATCCGGTCGCTGATGGCAACCACCCCGTCAGGCGGTTGGGGCAAACTCATCAGTGACAGCGTCTGTACGATGGTATTTTCGCTGGTATAATCACAGTAGCGGATGTACTGCTCCCCGGCCATGACCCCATACTGCGCAGTGGCTTTCAGATAGCCGTCTATCCGTTGCTGGCTGAGTGATAGCTGGGCCGGTCCCGCCAGAAATCCGATCCGGCGGCAGCCCTGTTTAATCAGGTGTTCCGTCGCTTTAAATGCCGCCGCCTGATTGTCGACGATCACGCGGGTTGTCGGCAAGCTCTCAGCCGTACGGTCAACCAGCACCACCGGGATTTCGCGTTTTATCAGTTTTTCGACATGATCCAGATATACCGTATCCCGCGACAGCGAAATGATCAGTCCTTCAACACGGCTGCGCAGCAGGTTTTCGATGCAGACCGTTTCCCGCACGTAGGATTCGTTGGTCTGGGTTACCAGCACACTATAGCCCGCCTGCATAGCCGTTTCTTCGATACTGTTCAGCATGGCCGAAAAATAATGATAGCTCAGGTTCGGAAAAACCACACCAATGGTCTTTGTCCGGCTTTTCACCAGGTTCTTTGCCAGTTGATTAGGCTGATAATCGAGTTCTTCGGCCAGTTTCATCACCGCGTTCCGCGTATCCGGATGAATCTCCGGCAATCCCCGCAATGCTCTGGAAACCGTTGAGATTGAGATGTTCAGTGCCCGTGCAATATCTTTGATGGTAACCGGTGAGTTTTTCATAGGCGCTGCAATCGTTTAAGTAGTATTTATCTAAGAAAAGGCACCTGATTGTCAGTTATCAGACAATGCGTCTTTCACCCTGAAGTGAAAATTGTACTGGAAAAAATTTAATGATTTTTTTTAAATTTAACTCTTTGCAAACGTTACCGCAAACGTTTGCAAAAAATAATACACCCGAAGACGCGACATTCTGGATACATACCTGTTGACAAATTGCACTTGACTTGTATCTTAGTATGACATATTCAGGATTCAGCGTCAGACAGGTTTATCTACCAGGTATACCTGCCAGAGCAACCACTTCCTGAAATTGCATTATACCTATATAACACACACAGACAAGGAGGTCAACTCCTCCTTGTTTTACCGGTTCCTGTAAGAACTAACTATTTACTTTATCGAGTATGGAATCCTCAACGTCCATTCCCGCGGATGAAGTGCTGATGGCTCAGTTATGGTCGCGCTTCAAGCAAGGAGACGAAAAAGCATTTGATCAGCTTGCACAGGCCCGATACCGGCTGCTGTTTAACTATGCCTGCCGGTTCACAAAAGACCGTGACCTGATCAAAGACTGCTTACAGGATCTTTTTCTTGAACTCTGGAACCGACGCAAAGCGGTGGTTGAGACACCATATGTGACCATTTACCTGATCAAAGCCTTGCGGAATAATCTGTTTCGCAAGCTGAAAAAAGAACAGGACTGGCGGTCGTCTCTTGAAAACGGCATCGAACCGGAAACGCCGGTTACGGACGAATATACGGCCGAACTGGACTGGATCATGAGTGAAGAAACGGCCGAAACCGAGCACAGCCTGCGGAAAGCCGTTGATCAGCTGCCTAAACGGCAGCAGGAAGTTGTTTTTCTTAAATTTTACCAGGGCCTGTCAAACGAGGACATTGCGCAGGTAATGAATGTAGAGAAGCAGACTGTAGCCAATTTTCTGTACCGGGCCATGATGCAGCTCCGGACCTGCCTGCCCGCCCGGATTTTCAATTAAACGGACGCTTTCTGATTCCGGCAATTCATATAAAACCCCGGCCTGGCATCAGGCCGGGGTTTCTTTTTGCCTTCACCGCCATACAGAGTCAAACCTTACCGGGCTTTGATTCCGGCGCTTTCTGACGCATTTTCGCCTTGCCAATCAGCCTGAACGGCGATGCAGCTAAAAAAATCACAAAAAATTTCGGGTTGGAGAGTATTAACACCAGCCCGTGATCTATTTCCATATAAAGTCGGCCGTTGCAAACCAAAAGATGCCTGATTATATCCATTATACGTTTGACGACTTCGTTCAGGACGAACGGTTCCGGAGCTGGGCCCTGGACAGACCCGCCGACCGACCGTGAATTCTGGAGCAGCTGGTTACAGGCTAATCCTGACAAGCTGGACCTCGTGCTGGCAGCAAGGCAGTTTGTTATCAACATGCACCACGCACACGATGAGTTAACGAATGACGAACTTGATACGGAACTAAGCCGGTTGCGGATTGCCAGAGAGCAATCGCCGGTTGAAGAGATGCCGGTCCGGCCGAAGCGCTCCCGTTTGTGGTTACGTGTAGCCGCTACCGTTACCCTGATTGCGTGTCTGGGAGGCTGGTTGTACCGGTACGAGACAGGCAGCCATTCACCGGTTGCCGGATTTAAACAAATGGCCGCGCAGCAGGCTGGCGGGGTGAAAGAGGTAACGAACGACGACGATGCGCTACGGCTTGTTCAACTGCCCGACGGTAGCCAGGTAACGCTGAAAAAAGGCAGCCGCATCAGCTTTCCGGCTACTTTCGGCCTGCACGAGCGCAGTGTTTTTCTGGTGGGAGAAGCCTTTTTTGACATCGTCCGCCGCCCTAAACATCCGTTTCTGGTGTATACAAATCAGCTGACAACGAAAGTACTGGGTACCAGCTTCACCGTGCGGGCCTATGAAGGAGATAAAGAAGCCAAAGTAATCGTCCGTACGGGGAAGGTATCGGTTTTTACGACACCGCCCGACGGTAACCCGGCAGCACTGGACACAAAAAGCCCGGCGGTTATTCTGACCCCGAACCAGCAGGTTACCCTTGAGGATAAGCAACTTAAACGGACACTGGTCACCAATCCGGAACCCGTCCTGAAACCCGCGGAAGTTGCCAGGGAGAATGCCGTGAAAACAATGGTCTTTGACCGGACGCCGGTAGTCAGTGTGTTTAAAAAGCTGGAATCGACCTACGGTATTACGATCAACTACGACGCCGATCTGCTGACCGGCTGCGAGCTTACGGCCGATTTTGGGAATGAGAGTTTCTTTGACCGGCTGGATCTGATCTGCCGGGCGACCGATTCCCGGTTCGAGATCATTGATGCCCAGGTGGTTATTTATAGTAAAGGCTGTCGACAGGCCAGGTAGGTATGCATTCTTCTAACCCCGTTGCCAATATGTGTTAAACCCGTTAAAACAGGCGTTTTGTGTCTTCAGGCAGGCAGCCCCATGCGGTATAAGCCCTTTCATTGATTAACCTTTCTATTTTTTCTGACGATTTCAGGACCCGCCTTGCCGGGTAAGGGATTTTTTTTGCTAAAACTTTTGATCTGTTCTATACTTTTATGAGTACGTATACTGAACCAAGGGTGATTTTCCGGAAAATCATGCGCACTACTTTCTACCAGTTTCTGCTGTTTGCCTGGTGCTCAACGTTTGTCCTTGCCTACGACGGCAACGGGCAGGAAGTACTGAACCGGCCGGTTTCGATTACCATCGAAAACCAGCGCGTCGAACAAGCGATTAAACAAATCGGCCGGCTGGCTTCCGTGCGGTTTATTTACAGCCCGCAGCTGATCCGCGCCGACCGGAAAGTTAACATTTCGGTACAGGGCCAACCGCTGTCTTCTGTGTTGAATACGCTGTTAGCTCCGCTTGACCTGACCTACGAAGTCGTTGGTTCCCAGATCATTCTCCGCAACGCTCCCCCCCAGCCCGCCCCGCGCGCCGGTGACCATAAGGAAGCTATGGCCGCGCCTGCTCCGGCAGACCGCACACTGACCGGTACAGTCTATGATGATCAGAACGTTGCGCTGCCCGGCGTTTCGGTCAGCATCAAAGGCACTACCCGTGGCACCACCACTGATGCATCCGGAAAATATAATCTGACCCTACCCGACCAGGGCGCTGTTCTTATTTTTTCCTTCGTCGGGTACGTGACTAAAGAAGTGACAGTCGGCAGCCAGACCCAATTGAATGTTACCCTCTCGGCTGATACCAAAAACCTTAATGAGGTTGTGGTCGTCGGGTATGGTACGCAGAAAAAAGCAACCCTGACCGGGTCTGTAGCCACCATTGACGCGAAAACGTTTAATGACCGCGGTGTGGTCGATAATCCGTTATCGGCATTGCAGGGTATGGTTCCGGGTGTTGTGGTGACCCGCTCATCGGCAGCGCCGGGCCGGGCAAGCTGGAACTTTCAGATCCGGGGAGCTACCTCAACCAACGGAACCGAACCGCTCGTACTGGTTGACGGTGTTCCGTTGAACAGCCTGAACGCACTGAACTCGATCAACCCGAACGATATTGATAACATGTCGTTTCTGAAAGATGCCTCGGCGGCTATTTATGGTGCCCGCGCGGCAGGCGGTGTGGTGCTGGTTACCACCAAACGGGCCAAGGCCGGTAAGGTCCAGATTCAGTACGACGGATCGGTATCGCAGAAAAACATTGGTCTGCAACCACACCTGCTGAACGTTCAGCAGTTCGGTCAGGGCCTGATTGACGCGCTGACCAATGATTTTTATGGCACCCCGCCAGGCACCAACCTCTGGTATCGCCTGGGCCAGTTACAGGTAAACGCACCGGCGTCTGGCTATATAGACCTGACTGTTTACAACGGACAGCCCGCCACGCCTTCGGCCAACCCGCTTAACCCGGGCTTCGGCGACGTGAAAGACCTGACGTTTTTCAACACCAACTGGGTCGATTTGTTGTGGAACAAAGCCACCTCAACGCAGCATAACCTGAGTGTATCGGGCCGCAGTGAAAAATCGGGCTACCGCGTTTCGCTCGGTTACCTGAACGACGGCAGTCTGTTGCAGTGGGGCCAGAATTCAAACTCCCGCTACAACATCCGGCTCACCCACGATTACCAGTTCACAAACCGGTTTAAGCTCGAAACCAATATTTCACTGGAGAAAAACGACATTATCCAGCCCACGCTCATCGGTGCGGTTATGGGCCAGTATCAGCAACCCGGCTTTCCGGTATCGACCATCGACGGGAAACCCTATGCCTGGGGAACGCAGTACAGCCCGAACTGGCAGGCCGAACTTGGCGGCGAAAACAAGGAGTACAACAACCGCGTGTTTACCAATTTCAAAGGCACGTACGAGCTTACCAAGAATCTCCGCCTAATCGGCACAGCAGGGTATAACTGGGCTGCAACCGATATCAAAGAGCAGCAGAAAGCCATCTCGTGGTACAACTATACCGGTACTATTCAGGCTGCCGACAACCCGACCCGCCCGAATACCTACTACCAGCGCCGGCTGATCAAAGATTCCTACTTTAACCTGAACGCGTATCTGGAATATGCTAAGACCTTCGGCCTTGACCACGATTTTCAGGCAACCGCCGGTGTCAACTATGAGCGGGACGAACTGAACGCCTATCAGGGCCGCACGACCTATATTGCCAATGACAATGTACCCTCACTTAACCTCGGCATCGGCGACAACACCACCAAGACCGTAACAGAAAGCCAGAGTCACTACGCCATCGGATCGTATTTCGGGCGCCTGAACTATGCCTACAAACAAAAATACCTGCTCGAAGCCAACGCCCGCTACGATGGCTCGTCAAAATTCAGTCAGGCTAACCGCTGGAAACTGTTTTACGGTTTCTCGGGCGGCTGGCGGCTCTCACAGGAATCGTTTTTGCAAAATGTTTCTTTCCTGAACGAACTGAAACTGCGTGGCTCTTACGGTACCGTCGGTAACCAGAGCGGAATCGGCCTGTACGATTACATTCAGCTCCTCAACGTAAGTGCCACCGGTGGCGCAACCAGCTCGGGATTTCCGATTATCGGCAGCAGTCCGGTAGTGTATGTAACCCCTACCGGTACGCTGGTGAGTCTGAACCGGACGTGGGAGCGTATCGAAACCGCAAACGGTGGCCTTGATTTTTCGGTACTGGACCGGCGGCTGTCGGGGAGTGTCGATTACTTCATCAAGCATAACCGAAACATGCTGATTGCTCAGGCCAATCCGGCCGTTCTGGGCGCAACAGCCCCCAACGCCAACATCGGTCACCTGAAAACCTGGGGCTGGGAGCTGACCCTGAACTGGCAGGACAAAATCGGCGCATTGGGTTACCGCATCGGGGGTAGCCTGACCGACAACAAAAACATACTGGTCAGCTACGGCGGTACCAACATTATTTCCCAAGGCTTCAACGGAGCTGTTGAAGGGTATCCGCTTGGCTCCTATTTCGGGCTTGAGTATGCCGGACGTATCCAGACCCAGGAACAACTGGCAGCCTACCGCCCGCTGGCTACCGGTAACAACATCAGCATGCCGATTACGACCGGAACCCTGCCGGGCGTTCGTCCCGGTGACAACATGTACCGCGACCTGAACGGCGATGGCAAACTCACCACTCCCGGCGATCTAAAATTTCTGGGCCGCGACGACCCGCGCTATACCTTTGCCGTCAACGCGGGCCTGACCTGGAAAGGCTTTGACCTGACAGCCATTTTCCAGGGCGTCGGCAAACGAACAATTTTCCGCGAAGGCAACTGGAAAGTGCCGTTCGGTTCGATTTTCCAGGCCCAGACCGACTTCTGGTGGGGTAATACCTGGACACCTGCCAACCCGGATGCCTATTACCCTGTGTTATCGGCGGGTCAGAATGCGACCACCTATAACAACTATAACTACCAGATTTCGGATTGGTCAGTTGAAAACGGGGCCTACATCCGGCTGAAAAATCTGGTAGTTGGCTACACGATTCCGGCAGTTATCAGCCAGAAAGCCGGTATTGACCGGCTGCGGATTTACTACTCAGGCAACGACATCTGGGAAACGTCGCACATCCGTGACGGCTGGGATCCTGAAGCTACCCGGAGCATAGGCCGTGCCAACAGCGAATCAGGCATTACCCGCTACCCATTCTTCCGGCTTCATACCGTTGGTGTAAACGTAACCTTCTAATCCTTGCAGTGAACTCATGAAATTTAATCATACACTTGTCAAATTACTGGTTATCGGCGCACTGAGCGTTTCTCAGACCAGCTGTAACAAAATGCTTGATCTGACGCCCCTGGACCAGCTGTCTGATGCGTCGTACTGGAAAAGCGCCAACGACTTTATGCTGGCGGCCAATGCCTTCTACACCTATCAGCGTACGTTTAACGATGTGGTCAGTGATCAGCCGCATGCGGATCTGCGGGGCGACATCATGGCCGGCCAGAATGCTTTCAGCCGGGGACTGAATACGGTACCGGCTACTGATGGCAGCTACAACACCGCCTACAGCCGTATCCGAACGATCAATTATCTGCTAAACAAGGCAGGCAGCTACAGCAATCCGGCCGACATCAAAAAATACGTGGCCGAAGCCAAATACTTCCGCGCTTATATTTACTTTGATTTGTTACAGTTGTACGGCGGCGTACCGATTATTGATAAACTGCTCGCACCGGACTCCCCGGAATTGCAGGCACCACGCAATACACGGGATGAAGTAGCGGATTTTATCCTGAAAAACCTGAACGAAGCTATCGTGGATCTGCCGGGCAAAAGCGAACAGGCAGCATCAGAGCTGGGCCGGGTCAACAAGGAGGCAGCCCAGTCGTTTCTGAGCCGTGTGGCCCTTTATGAAGGTACCTGGCAGAAATTCCGCGACAATTCGGCCCGTGCCAATAGTCTGCTTGATATTGCCATCGCTTCAAGCGGCGCGGTCATCAGCGGTGGTAAATACAGTTTGTTTGCGCCCGCAGCCCTCGGCGATTCGGCGCAGAAATACCTGTTCATTCTGGAAAATCAGAAGTCAAACCCGGCTAACATCCAGAAAGGCGCCAACAATGAATACATTCTGGCCAACCGCTACGACCAGACCCTGCGTCAGATCCGGCTCAATGTGACACACAGCCAGCTCGGCGCCGATCTATCGGGTAATTTCGTGAATCTGTATCTGGCCAAAGACGGGCTTCCCATCGAAAAGTCACCCCTGTTCAAAGGTTATGCCACCATGAAATCGGAGTTTGAAAACCGTGATAACCGGATGCGCTACAACATGATGATTGCCGACGGCTACTACTGGAAAGGGAATGCCAACTGGCGGATCGACTGGACTGGCGGTGCGGCCGACCGTGCCAATGCCTTTACTTCGCCGTTTAAACCCTACTCTAACGGGGTGTCGGGTTACCATAATCAGAAATGGGGAGCGGAACGGCAGGTACTTGACAACGAGGAAGGTTACGATTATCCGGTTATCCGCTATGCTGAAGTACTCCTGAATTACGCCGAAGCCGTGTATGAACGCAGCGGAAGCATCAGCGATGCCGACCTGGATAAGTCTCTGAATCTGGTCCGCCAGCGGATTAACAAATCAATGCCGAAGCTAAGCAATGCGTTTGTACAGACCAACGGACTGGATATGCGGGAAGAAATCCGCCGCGAACGGACCATTGAGCTCTATCTGGAAGGTTTTCGTGTCGATGATCTGAAACGCTGGCACAATGCCCATGAGGTTCTGAAAAAGCCGGTTATCGGTATCCGATGGAAAGGCACGGAATTTGAGAAGCTGTGGCCTGCGCAGGCTAATGTGGCCAAAGACGCTAACGGGGCGGTCATTGTCGATGCCAACCGGTCATTCAGCGAAAAAAATTACCTGTTACCGATCCCGACCCAGCAGATCCAGCTGAATCCAAAGCTGGAGCAGAATCCGGGCTGGTAATACAGTTACGCACAGAGGAACTATTCGAACGCCGTACCGGAAACCTGGTACGGCGTTTTTAGTGCTGAAAGTTCAGATCGGTTTAATATACTGAATTACCCGTTCGACCTCCTCAAAGCCCGCTTTTTGGTGAAAGATCTCGCCGGCGGCGTTGCCGAATGTCACGTCGGAAGCCAGTTCAGAACAGCCATGCGCACGGGCCCATGCCTCAGCTTGCCGGATGAGCGCATACCCGATTCCCTGATGCTGACAGGCAGGACGGACATAAATTCCCTCCACAAACGCAACCGGACTGGCCGACGCACCGGGCACATAATCTGTCCGCAGCGACAGGTCCATAAACCCGATGGCTTCCCCCTCTGCATCCCGCACAATAAAGCCGTCCTGCGTCGGCGAGGCCAGGATTTCCCGCAGAATAGCGGCCATCTCATTTTGTTCATCATCGTCCGGCCAGAGTTCCAGTGCCAGCCGTGTCCAGTCTGCCAGATCGGCTTCGGTAGTTTGGTAAATGGTTATAGGCGGTATCATACATAAATTTGAACGTGGTAAAGTTGCCTTAAATGAACAAAAAAAGGGTCAGAACCGGTTTCTTCTGAAAGCATTCTGCCACCACATTATGACTCACCCCCCCGATTTTCTAACCAGCAGGCCGGCGCCTCAGCTGGCAAGACTATGTCGAAAGCTTCTGGACACTGACCAATCCGTCCGGCGACGACAAACCGGTTGTTATCCTACCCGACGGCCGGATCGATCTTTCATTTTCGACCTGCCAGCCGGGCCACTTTTCCTTACTGGGGCTGGAAACACAGCCAGGCCATGGCGTATTACGGGCGCATGAGACCATGATGGCCGTCAGCTTCCGGCCGCTGGCTGTTTGATTACCTCTTCAGCCATCAGACTGCTGTGCTCGCCAACACATTTTATGCGATTCCCCTGACAGCATTTAATTTTCCGGCCGATACCGTGCCCGCTTTCGGGCAGTTCACGGACCATGTTTCGGCCTTACTGAAAGCCCGTCTCCCGGCAGCTCCCGACAGCCGCAAAAAGCGCTTGTTTGACCTGTTATTTGCCTCGGGCGGGTCTATGAAAGTAACGGATCTGGCCGATCAGACGGGCTGGAGTCAGCGGCAGATCAACCGCTATTTTAACGACCGTTTCGGCTTATCGCTTAAAACTTACTGCGACATTCTGCGGTTCCGGGCGTCTTTTTCGCACCTGAAAGAAGGCCGTCTTTTTCCCGAACAAAAACTTTACGGGACCAATCCCACTTTATCCGCGAAGTGAGAAAATATGCCGGGGTACCGCCGAAGGAACTGGCCCGGAATCAAAATGACCATTTTATACAATTTTCGGTATTGCCCCCCTCCTAGTTTTGTCTGAAAAAACAGGACATGCTATCTACAGACAAACAAATAGCCATTATTGGCGGAGGTCCCGGCGGACTAACCCTGGCCCGCCTTTTACAACAAAAAAGGTTCCGCGTACAGGTTTTTGAGCGTGACGCGTCACCGGATGCCCGTTCGCAGGGCGCTACGCTTGACTTACACGAAGAATCGGGTTTAGAAGCCCTGAAACAGGCCGGATTACTGGATGAGTTTTACCGGCACTACCGCCCCGGCGCCGGCAAGCTCAGGATTGTTGACCATAACGGGCAGCTATTTCTCGATGATCACGCAGGGCCGGAAAGTCGCCGAAGACCGTCCGGAAATAGACAGGGGGCCGCTACAAAGCATGCTGCTGAACGCCTTACAGCCCGGAACAGTCATCTGGGACAGTCACTTTGCCCGGCTTGAAGCCAAAGACCATGGCTGGCTTATCCATTTTAAAAACGGCACCGCAGCCTATGCCGACATGGTCATCGGCGCCGACGGGGCAAACTCAAAAATAAGGCCTTACCTGACACCGATTCAACCTGTCTATTCAGGTATTACAATCGTGGAGGGAAATCTGTACGAGGCGGCAAGGAATGCCCCGCAGCTTTACGATTTGGTTAAGGGTGGTAAAAGTATTTGCCTTAGGCCCACGCCCAATCCCTGATTCTGAGCGCAAAAGGCGATGGCAGCCTGTCGTTTTATACCGGCTGTATGGTACCGGAAGGATGGATCACCCAATCGGGTATTGACTTTACCGACAGGCAACAGGTCCTTGGCTGGTTTAAGGTTGCTTTCGGGGACTGGTCCCCGATGTGGCAGGAACTCTTTCAAGCGGATGATACATGGTTTGTGCCGAGACCCCAATACCACTTTCCTGTGGATCAACAGTGGCCCTCGCTCCCTAATCTGACCCTGCTGGGTGATGCCGCCCACCGGATGCCCCCCTATGCCGGTGAAGGCGTTAACATGGCCATGCAGGACGCACTAGAACTGACACATTGTCTGACCGGTGATTTTCCGGATGTGCATTCTGCTATTGCAGCCTACGAAAAGGGAATGCTAATCCGCGCCGAGGTCATCACTCAAATGACACTCAAACAAACCTATCAGTTACACCAATCAAATTCATTAGACCATTTAATTGAATTATTTAACCAAATTTAAACCATATATAAAAATCAATAAACACAACCACTGATAATCAGGCAACTGCGCCGAACAAAAAAAATATAGCCGGATCATTGGAAATCAAATTTTATTTTCAGGAACTACTCATGGTTGTATTATTGTTCTTTTTTTTTGATTTATATTTACATCATGGTAGTCAATGAGTCACAAATGAAACGTAATTACGGCCCACTGATCGGCTTGCTGACGCTGGTCATTGGCACGGCTGTCTTCTGGGCAATTATTTACTTTCTTGTCCGGCTTATATAAAACGAGGCACACCCGGACCGGGTGCGCCTCGTTGGCTTTCCTCCTGTTTCTCAGACTTCTTAGTTGAGTGGTGCCACTACCAGAACCATGTCAAACAAGGTTGATCCAACAAAGTCGCTGTCATCAAAAAGGGCCGTTACCGACGCATTATAGGTACTTGTTTTATCCTTGATCAATACTCCCAGCGGTTTGCCGGATGCTTTGTCACGTGCCGTAATTTTATACTGGCCAAGCGGAATATCGTACAGACGGTAATTATCAGCCGGCATCGTTTTCACCAGTTTTTTACCGGTACTGCCATCGATTAGTGTCCCGACCGGTTCGAAGGTTAGTTCAATATTTTCCCGTTCCAGATTATTCACGTCATGGTGTACTTCAACGGTTCCTCCCAACGGTGTATCATGCTGCGGATCTTCGTCAGCATCAGCCGCACGTTTGCCCGTCAGCCGGAACTGAAAATTCCGGACGGCTCCTTCGTAAGCAGAAAAAACATGTGAGTTTTCTTCATACAACGCCATCTTGTAATTCCGGCCCTGAAATTTCATGGTCACAGTCCCGCTGACGGTATATGATCCCTCTGCTATACCGGTCGGCAGTTTAAAGCGATAATTGCCGTTGGCGTCCGTATAGCCAGTTGATGTCTTATTATAATAATCCGTATTACTGGCTACAATTTCGGCATTAGCGACCTGCTTTCCCTGACTATCGGTCACACGGCCTTGTACCACGCCCTTTTCCTTATCAACCGCATCCGGATCGGTACAGGCAACAGCACTCAGTACAGCTAAGCCTATTAAGCTATTCAGTATCGTTTTCATTGGTTTCCGCTGGTTAGTGGTTAGTTGACGCTTGCCTGAAAAGTTCCGCCGAATGAGCTGGTCTTCAGTATCTTTTTTGACTTATTGTAGTTGTACAATGTGGCGCTGAAAGACCCGGTGATCTTCCCTTTTTTACCGGTATATTCTTTGATCGTTACCGATCCGTCGGAGAATTTGTCTTCAATACCGGTTTGGTAACCATATGAGTAATTCAGTCCATCGGTACCCGTTTCTTTACCACCGATAGTTACCTTCGGGCCAACCCAGGTCGGGTCAATGGGATATGTTCCGGGGCCGGTAAAGTTGCGGATCTGGCAAAAGACCGTGGCCGGATAGTCAGGATCTTTCGGGTCAGCTTCTGTCAGGGAGATAAACAAATAATCCGGATCGCTGACCGAGGCGGTCACCTTCGCATTTTCGTAGGTTTTACCCCCTGCTGTAAGTTTGTTCGGCGAATGAATGGTCAGGTTGGCTACCAGCATCACCCGGCTGCGGCCACCGGTTTTCAGGTCTACACTGATCGCAGCCGGATTCCATTGCGGAACACGGTTCGGGGCAACAAACAGTGCTTTTTCACCGTTGTTATGCACATTCAGCGTGCCCCATGTTCTGTTTGCAGAGGTTGGTTTTTCTCCGTTTAACCGCCAGTTATCCAGATTGTCAGAGCCAACCGGCTTCCAGGTTTTCAGCGGAGCCAACAATTCTTCGCGAAACTCCGACTCAAGGGCATCGCTATGATTGGGCTGGAAGGCCACATACAGTTCCACCGACTCGTTCGGCACCAGGTTTTCCTTATCGTACTTCAGATAAAAGTTCTGATAAAACGCGACGGGATATTTGAGATCGAATGTTGGGCGGGTGGCGGTCAGTGTTTTGGCAGCGTCATTGGGTGTCAGTTTACCCGTTCCGGCCCACGTACCGTTTTCTTTCTGATAGGCAATACCTACTGCTTCCGGTCCCGTTCCGTTCAGTCCCGCCTCGCCATATTGCCAGGTAATGGTTACCGGTTTTTGCAGCGTTACGTCTTTCGGCGAAATCTCAATGGCAGGCCCAATGGCACCCGGCGCCTTATTTTCTACCAGCTGAATCTTAATATTCACCGGCGCTGGCAACGCTCCGGCAGGGAAGTTGACTGTTAGTGTTTCGGTTGAGGTTGCCGATACAGGTATTGTTATGCTGCCCCCCCCTGTGCCGATGGTCTGCTGCACAGGCGTACCAACCGGCGCACCCACCGCCGTTGCCTCAGCCGGTTCGTCACCGGCGGGCTGGCCGGGTTCGGGGCCGGGATTTGTCTGACAGGCCAGCATCAGTAAAAAAACCGATACGATGCCTGACTGCTTCCATGTCTTTGTAAGGTTCATTGCTGTTCGTTGTTTCTGTTTAGTAGCCCGAAATTGGGCGCCAGCAACCGGAACAACCACCAACATCCTACTGAACTGCGGCAATCAGCTCCTCAATCCATCATAATGCCCGACTAATTGTAATTCTCTTACACCGTTTTCCGGTAGCGGAAAGCCGCCAGCGCAATTACGCCGACCGCCATGCCCAAGAGGGCCATCAGTTGCGTATGCATGTCGCTGAGCGTACTGCCTTTCAGCATCACATTCCGGCCGGCTTCGATGATGTAGCGGAGCGGATTGATAACATTGAGATACTGCGCCCACTGCGGCATATTTTCGGTCGATGAAAAGAGACCGCTGAGCAGAATAAAGAGTACCATCATGAAAAAGACGGCAAACATGGCTTGCTGCTGGGTCTCGGAAACGGTCGAAATCAGCAAGCCGATGCCCACGCATAAAATCAGAAACAGAAAAGCAAAGCCGTAGATCAGCCACAGACTCCCGACAACCGGTATGTTAAAGGCTAGTTTACCCAGTATAAGCCCCATCGTAAACTGCACCAGCCCGATCACAACAAACGGCGTCAGCTTGCCCAGAATAAACTCATGTTTGCGGATGGGCGTTACGTTGAGCTGTTCCTGGGTGCCGATTTCCTTTTCCCGGACAATATTCAGGGCCGAAATCATCCCTCCGACAATCAGCAGGAGCTCAAACAGAATCCCCGGCACCATAAACGTCTTGTAATCCAGGCGCGGATTATACCAGTACTGATTTTCAACGTCAATCTGAACGCGGCCGGCCGGCGTGATGCCGATGGTCTCGGCCCGGATCGCTTCGTTGAAGTCACGGAGGATAGTCTGGGCATAGCCAAGGGCAATTCCGGCCTTCGACCCGTCGATGGCATTCACCATCAGCTGCACCTGCGCCTTGTTCTCGCGGGTCAGGTCCCGTTCGAAGTGGGCCGGTACTACCATCACCAGATCGACCGTGCCGGCCAATAATTCCTGATAGGCCGGTTTGTAGGCCGGCAGATAACCGACAAACCGGAAATTGTCGATATAGCTGAACTTACCGGCCATCCGCCGGGCATAGGTCGTATGGTCCTGATCGACCACGGCAATGTTCAGGTTTTTAACTTCAAAGTTGGCCGCCAGCGACAACAGAATCAACTGCATCATGGGGGCCGCCAGCATCATCCGCAACAACACTTTGTTCCGGAAAATCTGCTTGAACTCTTTTTCTATAATAAACCGTATGCGATACATGGCTTTCTCGTTCTAAATTGTCAGGCTCTACCCTAATCGGGTTTTCAGGTTCCGGAGGCTGATGCCCGTAATCAGGGCCGACATCCCGAACAGGACCAGCGTTTCTTTCCACAGATACCGCAGCCCGACGCCTTTGATCATGATTCCTTTGACGATATTGATGAAATATTTGGCCGGAATGATGTTCGATATAATCTGTAGCGGCTTTGGCATACTTTCGATTGGGAATATAAAACCGGACAGAAAAATGGTCGGCATCAGCATAATCAGCAGGGAGGCAAACATGGCTACCAACTGCGTTTCGGCAATGGTTGAGATCAGAATGCCGATGGACAGGGCCAGAAAAATAAACAGCAGCGTTTCGGCCAGCAGTAGTCCGGGACTACCGTTGAGCGGAATACCCAGCAGATTAACGCCCAGGATAATGATCATACAGCCGTTCAGGAACGACAGCAGCAGATACGGCAGCACTTTACCGAACAGAATCTGTAGCTGGCTCAGCGGCGACACCATCAGCACCTCCATGGTACCAGTCTCCTTCTCACGGGCAATTGTTACGGAAGTCATCAGTGCTGACACCAGCAGCAACACCATCGCCATCACTCCCGGCACAAATACAAAGGCTCCCTTCAGCTCCGGATTGAACACCATCCGCGATTGTACATCAATCTGCATCGGCGGACTCATTCCGACGGGGTTTAGTTCAGTGCCGTAACCCTGAATGATATTCGTCGCATAATTGGTCAGGCTAATGGCCGTATTTTGCTCCGACGCATCGGCGAGCAACTGTACCTGCGCCTGCTGGTCGTGTGCCAGATCAGCGGTAAAACGGGCCGGAAAAACAACGACCAGCTTTACTTTACCCTTCCGGAACGTAGCCTCGATTTCGCGGTAATGCGTTAACTCCTGATCCATCCGGAAATAGCCTGAAGACAGTAAGCGACTGGTAATCTGGCGGCTATGCTGGCTGTGATCCAGATCAAGGATCGCAATCCGTGCATTTTTGATCTCGTTGGTCAGGGCAAACCCAAACAACAGGACCTGTACAAACGGCAGGCCGAACAAAATCAGCAGGGTCCGCCGGTCGCGCAGAATATGGTAGAACTCCTTTTTTACAAAAGCAAAAAAACGTTTCATGAGAATTGGTAGTCAAGGACTTACTTCGTTGATGTGCCCCGCGCCAGAATCTGAAACACGCCGTCCATCGAATCAACCCCGAACGACTGTTTCATGGCTTTCGGGGTATCCAGTGCTTTGATGCGCCCGTCGACCATGATCGAGACACGGTTGCAGTATTCGGCTTCGTCCATGTAGTGGGTGGTCACGAAAATGGTCGTGCCCCGGCTGGCTGCTTCATAAATCATATCCCAGAACTGACGCCGTGTAATAGGGTCTACCCCGCCGGTGGGTTCATCAAGAAACACAATTCTGGGATCGTGCACCAGCGCCACCGAAAAGGCCAGCCGTTGTTTCCAGCCGAGTGGCAGCGAAGCCACCAGCTTATCGGCAACCCCGCCCAGATCCAGCTGCTGAATAATCGCATCGGATTTCCGGCGCAGCTCCGCTTTCGGCAAGCCGTAAATACCGCCATAAAACCGGATGTTCTCCCGGACCGTCAGGTCTTCGTACAGCGAAAACCGCTGGCTCATGTAGCCAATGACCTGTTTGATCTGCTCGGTCTGGCGGTAGACATCAAACCCCGCAATGGTTGCCGAACCCGACGACGGCTTCAGCAGTCCGCACAGCATCCGGATCGCCGTGGTTTTACCGGCTCCGTTGGCTCCCAGAAAACCGAAAATTTCGCCTTGTGCCACATCAAACGTAATTTCGTTGGTGGCCACAAAATCGCCGAAGCGTTTTGTCAGTTTATCGGTGATGACAGCCTTATCCATGATGTTGCATGAGGGCCATGAAACTATCTTCGATTCCGGCCTTCACCGGCTTTATCTCGATCTGTTCATGGTGATTATAGGTCAGATACTGGTGAATTTGTGCCGGTGTAGCGGTATCGTGCGTAGTCAGGTGCAGATACTCCCCGAACGCATAGCAGGTTTCGGTAAAGGGGGCTTTCCGCAGGTCCTGAATCAGCCGGAACGTTTCCCGCGCCTTCACCGCATACAACGGTTTCTGAAACAGGTTTTCCACACCGGCAGGGGTATCCACCGCCAGAATACGGCCCGTCTGCATGAGTGCAATCCGGTCACACTGACCCGCTTCGTCCATATAGGGCGTGGACACCAGAATGGTCAGCCCGCGCTCATTAAGCCGGTGCAGCATCTCCCAGAACTCCTTCCGCGATACGGCATCAACTCCCGTTGTGGGCTCATCCAGAAACAGCACTTCCGGTTTGTGAATCAAGGCACAGCACAGAGCCAGCTTTTGCTTCATGCCGCCCGACAAAGCTCCCGAACGCCGGTGCTTAAACGGTTCCAGCTGTACGTAAATGTCGCGGATGAGCTCGTAGTTCGCCGCAATGGTCGTACCGAATACCGTGGCAAAAAAGGTGAGATTTTCCTCCACGCTCAGATCCGGATAGAGCGAGAACCGGCCCGGCATGTAGCCGATCAGCGGCCGCAGTTTCCGGAAATCCCGCACCACATCCAGGCCATTGACTGTTGCATTACCCTTATCGGGGCGTAACAGGGTAACGAGGATTTTAAACAAGGTTGTTTTTCCCGCCCCGTCGGGCCCGATCAACCCGAACAGCTCGCCTTGTTTTACGGTCAGCGATACCTCACTGACAGCCTGCGTATCGGCGAAGGCTTTCGACACCTGTTCAATCTGTATGGCGTCCATATTTGTTACGGGTTTGGGTTAGCGGAACTTCACTTCACCCGGCATCCCGATTTTCAGGCCGCCGTCATTTTTAACCCGGATTTTCAGGGCATACACCAGATTCACCCGCTCATCTTTCGTCTGGATGATTTTCGGGGTGAACTCTGCCTTGCCGGAAATCCAGGTTACGGTTCCTTCGTAGGGCTTCAGCTGATTGTCAGGGGCATCAACAAATACCTTCACCTGTTGGCCGGTCTTTACGTTCACCAGCTGGTCGCCGCTAACATAGGCCCGCAGAATGATGTTATCGAGCGCCGCAATCTTATACAGCGCCTTACCGTAGGTGACCACTTCGCCCGGCTCCACATACTTAACCGTTACCACACCCGCCATCGGGTTAATGATGGTTGCCTTGCTGATCTGATCATCAATTTGTTTGATTTGTTCGGCCAGCGGAGCCTGTTCGGCAGAGGTACCGCTCCGTTGTGTACCCAATGCCGAAGCCTGAGCCACGCGCTGCTGTTTGATCAGCGCAATCTGCCGCTGTACCAGATCCATCTGGGCTACAATATCGTCCAGTTGTTTTGACGGAGCCGCACCCGCATCGAGCAGGTTCTGTACCCGGTCTTTTTCGCGCCGAAGCGTTTTAAGTTGCTGCTCCTGAACGGCAATTTGCTGCTCAAAGGCCGATAGCTGCGCTCCGACATCGGGTGTACGGCTGCGTACGGCTTGCTCCGAGGCTTGTACCTGGGCTTTCCGCAACAGCAACTGCTCCGTATCAATGCGGCCGACCCCTTGCCCGGCGGTCAGGCTCTGGCCTTCATCGACCGTAAACTGTTGCAGCGAGCCAGTCGCTTCGGCGGCCACAATGGTTTCGACCGCTTCAAAGTTGCCATAGGCATCGGCCGTTTCTTCTTTCGACTGACAAGCTACCTGTACTGCCAGTACACTAAAAATCAACCCTTTATAGACCAATTTCATGATTGTAAAGCTTGTTTTATGTTAATTCCCGGTCAGCGTCCGGTACGTTATACGCGCCATGAGCAGTTGCAGCTCATGCAGTTTCTGATTCAGTTGTGCCTGTACTTCATTATTGAGTTCAGTAGTATAGTCGCGGGCGGCAATAACGCCATTGTCCAGCTGGACGGATGCCGCCTGCCGGACCCTCGCCCGTAAGGCGACCAATTCGGCATCTTTCCCGATCTGGGCTTCAAGGCGGTCGATTTCTGTCTGCTGTTGCCGTAGCTGTACCGAGAGGTTTTTCTCAAACACAGCCTGCTGCACATCAACGGCCTGCCGGTTCAGGCTGAGGGTCTGCCGGTCGTTCCGCAGGGTATACGCCGACGAAAGATTCCAGTTCAGCCGCAGACCGCCGATGAAGAAGCCCCGGAAATCATTGTTCAGAAAATTCAGCGCCGGCCGGCCCACCCCGCTTTGAGCAAACAAACTCAGCCGCGGTTTCAGCCGGTTGTCCAGCAAGGTTTCCTGCGCATCATAAACCATCCGCTGCTGTTTAAAGAGTTGCAGCTCCGGACGGCTAACCGGTAAAGCGCCGGCCTGCGGAAGTGGTGTGACCACAAGGCGGGTACTGTCGGTAATGGCCAGGCTGGTCAGCAGGCCGAGGGTTTCGCGCACACCCCGCCGCGATACCGTCAGGTCGGCCATCCGCTGATCGGCCCGCAGGTATTCTGCTTGCAGGGCATCGACGTTCATTTGTGCCGCCGTCCCGAATTTCACATTAGCCGTCAGCTTGCCGATCCGGTTTTGCAGGTCACCCAATACCGTCTGGTTGATCCGGATAGTCTCGTCAATCAGCAGCGCATTCAGAAACAGACCGTTAACCTGGTCGCGGAGCCGGTTGAGCTCTACTTCGATCTGCTGCTGCGCCGAAGCCGACGTAGCCTGTTGGAGGGCCGTTTGCCGCTGCGTCAGGTTACCGTCATAGAGCGTATAGCTGGCGTCGAGTGTCAGTTTATACTGGTCCTTGCTGATGCCGGGTACGTGAATATTAGGTAATTCGATGGGTAGTTTCGTCACTTCCGACTGCCAGGTTGCCTGCCCGTTCACGGCTAGTTGCGGCAATCGGCGGTTAGTCTGCAGATTGGCAATGGCAAGCTCATTTGCCTGCTGAATAATCCCTTTCTGCTTCAGCAACGGATAATTGATGCGGGCCGCCTCATAACAGGCTTCCAGCGTAACGGTCTGGGCCTGTAGGTGCACCCACATCAATAACCCAAGTCCGGTAAAGAGCGCTTTCATGATAACATAAATAGTTGTTTTAAACATTTGTTTAACTAATAGGCAAAAAAATTACACGTTGCGTAAATAGGTCATAATCATTTCCGGTATGATCTTTTTACGTTCTTCAATAAACTCCCGGAACGCCGGTTCGTCAAATGTTCCGATGTAAGAAAGTACGCCACCGGCCATGATCGGAAAAATAATACTGCCGATTACCGAAATCACTACCTGTAGCGGATCAATCCGCCGGATCTCTCCCTTGTCGATTGCTTCCTGCAACTGTTTCCAGAAATACGATCCCTGAATGATACTCCGGACATCCAGTTCTTTGAAAAAAGCAGCTCCTTCTTTCCGCTGCTGTGTCAGGATAAAGGCCGGCATCATCTGATTATCAAGAATAAAGTCAGTATACCGGTCAACAATTTTCCAGATTTTTACCTCCAGCGGTGTCTGCTCATTCAGCATCACCACCATTTTACCCACAAACTCCGCAAAAACTTCACGGTAGATGCTGCTGAAGAGCTGCTCCTTGCTCCGGAAATAATAATTCACCAGCGCAATGTTCACGTCAGCGGCCTCCGCAATCTGCCGGATCTTTGCGCCTTCGTACCCATATTCCAGAAACACGCGTTTAGCGGCTTCTTTAATTTTTTGTTCCGTATCCGGTTCTGCCTCTGCCATACTGTTAATCAATGCCCAAAGGTAATTGACAAACCCAATTTTAAACAACTGTTTAATTAAAAATATTTTTAGCGGTCAGCAAAAACTTTGTCGCCGGTCGCCGGTTGTAATCTGTTATGGAAATTTCACCGGTCAATGCGGGGTATGCCTGCATCAACATGACATTGCAGGCCAACAAGGTTTTTACCAACCGTGGCATGATCAAAAAAACGTTTGTGCAGCGTGGCATCAGCTATGCCTCCGAACTGGCGCTGAAAAATGTACAGGATCTGCTGACCATCGTTGACTGGAATCTGGCCAACGGGTTCCGGATATTCCGGATCTCTTCCGATATTTTCCCGTGGGCATCGGAATACCGCCTCAGCGAGCTGCCTGATTTTGCCGATATACGGGCTACGCTCGAAGAAATCGGTTCGCGCCCGATCCGGCTCACAACGCACCCCGGCCCGTTTAACAAACTGGCCGGCGAAGGGCAGGTACTCCAGAATACGATTAAAGACCTTGAATACCAGTCCGAAATTTTTGATCTCATGGGATTAACCCCGTCGCACTGGAACAAAATAAACATCCACGTCGGTGGTACTTACGGTGATAAAGAAGCCTCGCTCGTACGGTTCGCACAGAATACGACCCTCCTGTCCGAAAATCTGCGGGCACGGCTGACGGTTGAAAACGATGACCGCCCCGGACTTTACACCGTTGCCGACCTCGTGACGGTCTACGAGCTGGCCGGCGTACCGATTGTCTTTGATTATTTTCACCACTCGCTGAACCCCGGCCACCAAACCGAGGAAGAAGCCTTTCTGACGGCCTATGCAACCTGGGACGTAAAACCGGTCGTCCATTTTTCTGACTCACGGAAAGAGCGCGAAGATCCGTCGTCCCGCCGCGAAGCCCACGCCGACTGGATCTACTCCCCCGTAAACACCTACGGAAAGGCCGTTGATATTATGTTCGAGTCGAAAATGAAAGAACTGGCTATCCTGAAAGTCCGCGGCTCACTGATTGCGCCGGTGGCCGGCCAACTCACGGATTGATTTTTTTGTGTGGCTAATCCTGGTTTCTTTCTAGCTTTGTCCCCGATATTTTGCTAATCCTTTTTCATGATGCGCTACGCACTGCTGACGGTCCTTATACTTTCCCTTTTATCGGCCTGTAAACAGGACAAAAAAGAAACGACTACATCCACTGAAACCGAAATGCCGGAAAAACTGCCCGTTTCGAGCCTTGTCAAAGCGACCGGGAACATCGGGGACAGTCTTTCGGTACATTTTTCAGAGGCCGTAAGCGGAATCAGTGTAGCCATTGACGGGGAGGCAACTAAAGCATTCCGGCAACAGAAAGACACCCTGCGGTTACGGGCCATCGCACCCAAAACCGGCTGGCACCAGCTGGTTATCAGCGGCACTGACAGTAAACAGGCGGCCTTTGCTGATACCCTAGCGTTTGAATTGTACTCAGACATTAAGCCCGCTGACGTCGCATATACGGTGCTGCAAACGTTTCCGCACGAAAAAAGCAGCTTCACGCAGGGATTGGAATTTTATAAGGGTGATTTATACGAAGGTACCGGTCAGAACGGCCAGTCAAAGCTGATGAAGGTAGACCTGAAAACGGGCAAAGCCATTCAGAGCCGGCCGCTTGATGCGCAGTATTTCGGTGAAGGTATTACGATCGTCAACGATAAAATCTACCAGCTGACCTGGACATCGGGGGTTTGTTTCCAGTATACGATGGACTTCACCCCGATTACAACCTTTAACTACCATACTCAGGGCTGGGGCCTCACCCACAAGGATACCACGCTGATCATGAGCGACGGCTCCAACAAACTTTATTTCCTGACACCGACGTTTCAGAAGACCGCCGAGATCGCCGTATATGATGACAAAGGACCGGTTGTGAACCTGAATGAGCTGGAATACGTCAATGGCTATGTTTTTGCCAATATCTGGCAGACCAACCGGATTGCCCAAATCGACCTGACTACCGGCAAAGTAGTTGGCTATCTGGATATTACTAAAATCATTCCGCCAACGATCAACGCGACCGAAGACGTGCTGAACGGAATTGCCTACCTGCCGCAGGAACGGCTGTTTTACATTACCGGCAAAAACTGGCCGACGCTGTTTAAGCTGCGTGTCTCGGTGCCAGGCAAATCAACGCCTGTTGCCGCTTTGTAACGTATCATGTACAACAGTTTGACATTACGGGTACTTTTTATCATATTCGGCCTGAGAACTTAGCCGCTTTATGTTTCTTGTTTACACGTTTCTGACTTTTATTGCTATTGGATTCATTGTAATACTAATCCGGCGAAACAGTAAACTTCGCCGGCTCGATCAGCTCCGGAAAGACTACCGGATAGCGCTGAACGGGAACGATCTGGATGAAGCCATAGCCATTGGTCGGGCCTATTGCTACCTGCTGAAGGGATTTACCGGACCGGATGATGAAAAAAAAATCAGGGACGACTGGCAGGCTATACAAAAAAATAAGCCCTCGGCAACGAGGACTTATTCCGCAGAAATCTATACCAGTTTAACCGGCGAACGGCTCTGAATACCTTAAACGGCAACCCGCACCCGCGATGCCAGATGTTCATCAATCTGCTGCGTCACAAACCGGAAATCTCCGGGACGTTCGGCGTAGTTGAGGTCATTTACATCAATAATCAGCAACTCACCGATCTTATAATCAACCGCAAACTGTTCATATAGATGGTTCAGACTGGCCAGATAGTCGCGGCTGATTGACATTTCGTATGAACGGCCGCGCTTCTGAATCTGACGAACCAGCTTAGGTAAGTCGGCGCGCAGGTAGATCATCAGATCAGGCGGCCGGACCAGACTGAGCATATTATCGAATAATCCACGGTAGGTTTCGTAATCACGCGGGGTCATCTGACCGGTTTCGTAGAGGTTTTTGGCAAAAATAAAGGCATCCTCATAAATTGTCCGGTCCTGAATCACGCTCCGGCCCGAATCGCGGATGGTTTTTACCTGCTCGAAGCGGCTGTTCAGAAAGTAAATCTGCAGGTTAAAGGCCCAACGTTCCATATCACCGTAAAAATCGGCCAGATAGGGATTACCCTCTACGGCTTCAAACAAAACGTCCCATCCGTAATGACCGGCCAGCATCTGAGCCAGCGTTGTCTTTCCTGCGCCAATATTTCCGGTAATGGCCACGTGCATATCACTCTGTATCAACGGCGTAAAATCGGTATAAGTTACGTATAAATTATTTTTCCTCCGGCCCGAAAGCGAATTCTTTTCCGGCGCCACGCGTTACATTCTGCAAACGAATACACAAGAAAGCACGCATTTGGCAAAACACCAAAAGCTGCTAAGTGAATTAAAGCCCTATGCCGGCAAATTTTGTAACTTTGCGGCTGAAGTGCCAGCATCTGAGATTTAGAGTTTATGAAACCGTATCGCGTCTTACTATATTACTGCTATACCCCCATCGAAAATCCGGAACAGTTCCGGGATGAGCATCACCGGCTTTGCCTCGATCTGAACCTGCTGGGCCGGATCATCGTGGCCCCCGAAGGATTGAACGGCACCGTTTCGGGGCGTCCGGAAGATTGTGATATATACATGCAGACAGTAAAGGCCGATCCGCGGTTTGAGGCTCTGGAGTTTAAAGTGGAAGAACACGAAGACCATGCCTTTAAAAAGCTGCACGTCCGGCTCAAAGAAGAAATCGTGAACTCTGACCTGCCGGTAAACCCGCTGGAACAGACCGGCAAACACCTTGAACCAGACGAGTTCCTGAAACTGAAAAACGATCCGGATGTGGTGCTGGTCGATATGCGATCGAACTACGAACACTCAGTTGGTAAGTTTAAAGGTGCCATCACGTTCGACATGGAAAACCTGCGCGAACTGCCGGACCATGTCCATGAAATTGAGCATCTGAAAGATAAAAAAATAATTACGTATTGCACCGGCGGCATCAAATGCGAAAAAGCCAGTGCTTATCTGTTGTCGCGCGGGTTTGATAATGTCTATCAGCTCCACGGCGGCATTATCAAATACGGGCTTGAGGCAGGCGGTGAAGATTTCGACGGCAAGTGTTATGTGTTTGATAACCGCGTTGCCGTTGATGTCAATCAGGTTAACCCTGAGGTCATTTCAACCTGTTTCCGTTGCGGAACAATAACAGACCGCATGATCAACTGTGCCAGTCCGGTCTGCAACAACCATGTAACACTCTGTGAAGCCTGCGGTTGGGAGCATCAGGGAACCTGCTCGGATGCCTGTAAGCAGGACCCGCAGCTCCGCGCCTACGACGGGACCGGTTATTATGTCAAAATTTCAGACGGCTATACCCCGTTACAAGGGTATAAGAGTCTGGCAGGCAGTCTGGTTAAGTAATCTGCGGCTGACAATATCCGTTTACAAAGCCCCGCTATTGGACAATGGCGGGGCTTTGTTGTGCCGTTTCCCTGAAAAGTAGGGCGTTTTTTGTAACTTTGACGGCTCTGGCCCCGAATGTATGACGTTCTCTGCTCCACAGGGACAACCGGAAGGGCCGAAAATGTCAATATGAGTTATGTCAGAACATAAACCGCTAATACTAGTAACGAACGACGATGGCATCACTTCCCACGGCATCAGAACGCTTGCCAATCTGATGAAGCAGCTGGGCAATGTTGTGGTCGTTGCCCCGAATAGTCCTCAGTCCGGTATGGGCCACGCAATCACCATTGCGCACCCGCTCCGGCTGTACCCAACGGATATTTTTCCCGATTTTCCGGCTTATGAATGCTCGGGTACGCCCGCAGACTGTGTAAAGCTGGCCAAAAATCATATTCTGAAAGACCGTAAACCCGATCTGGTCGTTAGTGGTATAAACCACGGCAGCAATACCTCGATCAGCGTACTGTATTCAGGTACCATGTCGGCGGCCATTGAAGCCGCCATTGAAGGCATTCCGGCCATTGGTTTTTCCCTGAATGATTTCAGCCGGCAGGCCGATTTTTCGCATACTGAAGAACACATATTGGCCATTGTGCGCAATGTGCTGACGCATGGAATGGCAAAGGGAGTTGCCCTGAATGTAAACTTTCCGGCCAGACAGCCCGAACCGCTGAAGGGCATTAAAATCTGCCGCCAGGCTGATGCCAAATGGCAGGAGGTTTTTGATGAACGGCGGGACCCGCACGGGCGCCGGTACTTCTGGCTGGCCGGCGAATTCGTTAACTTCGATCCACAGGCCGAAGACACAGATGAGTATGCACTGGCTCACAACTATACGTCGGTAGTACCTTGCAAGTACGACCTGACGGCATACGACACCATACAGGAAATGCAGGATTGGAACCTTTAACCGTGGTTTGAAGCGAGCGTATTACGTTCTCTTTTTAATGACACGCTTAACAGAAAAAGATTATGTCTCTGCTAGGAAACGTGCTTAAAAGCGGCATTAAGTTAACCAATGTCGTTCAGCGCAAGAAGATTAACCCATTTAAGTTACAGAAGAAAACATTCTCGAAACTGGTATCCAAAGCCCGCTACACCAAGTTCGGGGAGAAATACCATTTCGAAGTCATACAAAGTGCATCGTTGTTCGGGTACGAACGTGAGTTCTACGAGTTGTTTAAGCAACACGTCCCGATTTACGATTACAACACCATTTATCAGGAGTGGTGGCACCGCACGCTGGCCGGCGAAAAAAACGTTTGCTGGCCGGGGCGCGTGAAGTACTTTGCGCTTAGTTCCGGTACCTCGGAAGCGGCGTCGAAGTACATCCCGGTGACGAAAACCATGTCTAAGGCGATTCAGAAAACCAGTATCCGGCAGATTTTGACTCTGGGCCGTTATCAGCAGCTTCCGGCGGCGATTTACGAAAAAGGGTTTCTAATGCTCGGCGGCAGTACGACGCTCAGCTATCGCGATAACCATTTTGAAGGTGATCTGAGCGGGATTACTGCCAGCCAGATTCCGTTCTGGTTCCAGCAGTTCTATAAGCCGGGCCGCGACATTGCCAGCGAACGTGACTGGGCCCTGAAACTGGATGAAATCACGGCCCAGGCTTCCCAGTGGGATATCGGCTTTATCGTTGGGGTCCCGGCATGGCTGCAATTGCTCATGGAAAAAATCATTGCCTATTACAAGGTCAATACTATCCATGACATCTGGCCGAATCTGAGTGTTTTCTGTCACGGTGGTGTGTCGTTTGAACCCTACAAGAAAGGGTTTGAAAAGCTACTCGGCCGGCCGATTACATACATTGAGACCTATCTGGCCTCGGAAGGATTTATTGCCTATCAGACACACCCGAACGCTGCGGGCATGCAGCTGGTACTGAACAACGGCATCTTCTTTGAGTTTATTCCGTTCAACGAACGCAACTTTACGGCCGACGGGCAGGTTCTTCCGAATGCCGAAACCCTGATGATCGATGAGGTGGAAGAAGGCAAGGAATATGCCTTGCTGATGTCGACCTGCTCAGGGGCGTGGCGGTACCTGATCGGCGATACCATCAAGTTTATTTCGAAGAAACGCGCGGAAATTGTCATTACCGGCCGGACAAAACATTTCCTGAGCCTGTGCGGCGAGCACCTGTCGGTCGATAACATGAACAAGGCCATTGAGCTTGTTTCCGGCGACCTGAACATTGATGTCCGTGAGTTTACTGTAGCCGGTGTTACAAAAGATACGCTGTTTGCTCACCACTGGTATATCGGTACCGACGACAAGGCCGACGCTACTGACCTGCGCAACCGGATCGATGCTAAACTGAAAGAGTTGAATGACGATTATGCCGTCGAGCGCCGCCATGCCCTGAAGGACATTACGGTAACGGTGGTACCCGCGTCAATATTCTACAAATGGATGGAGTCGAAGGGCAAACTGGGCGGACAACACAAATTCCCGCGTGTTCTGAAAAAAGACCTCATTGCCGACTGGCAGAATTTTCTGAATAAGCAGAAGGTTTAGAAGGGATAGCTTCCAGGAAGTTTAAAACTTCCTGGAAGCTATCCCTTCTACTTCCCCATCGTTGCCATTAACGGCACGTATACACGCGTGTAGGCTAGCTGAATGGCAACGGCCAGAAAGATCACACCGGTAACGCGGTTGAAAATCAATACGACGCGGGGCGTAAAGAGGCGTTTCAGTTTATGAGCGGAAACCGCAATGGCGGTTTGAGTCAGAAAAATAGCCAGCACACTCATCGACAGAAAAGCGATCTGCTCATTCAGGTCGTAATGCAACGATTTACGCAAATAGGCCGTCAGCCCGACCCAGGTCAGAAAATTGACCGGATTAAGGCCGTTCAGCAGGAAGCCAATCCAGAAATAATACAGGAAGTTACCGAAACGGGTGGTTGGATAAGCCAGTCTGGGTGCCCCCTTCACAAGATTGGCAATACCCATCGCACTCAGAAACACCACACCGATAATCGAAATAGCCAGCTCAAAGCCGTCAATTTTCGGCAGAAATGAGGTCCCGAAAAGCGCCGATGCGATAAACATGGAGTCGCAGACAACAACCCCGAAGGCAATCTTCATGCCTGCCTTGTACCCGTTATCAACGCTGTTCTGTAAAAGGGAAAAAAAAAACCGTGCCGAACGTCCAGCACAGTAGCACACCGGTAATGAGACCGTAAAATAAAGCTTCAATCATGTTAGATACCTTTGAGGCGTGCGACCATCAGGATTGCACACATGCTGATAGAATCCGTAATTTCACTGGCCATCACCATGCGCACCGCTTCTGAGAGGTGTACTTTATGTACCATTAGTTCTTCGGTTTCTTCGGGAGCATGTTCGCCCTGACTCAGTTCTTCAGCAATGTAAATAAATCCTTCTTCGTCGGTGGCGGAATTAGAGGTATGAATACGGGCCATTTTTGTCCAGCGTCCGGCGGTCAGACCGGTTTCTTCTTTCAACTCGCGTTTGGCCGATTCCAGCACATCGGTCCCTAACGGACTTCCGCCTTCCGGAATTTCCCAGGAATATTCATTCAGCGGGTAGCGGTATTGCCCGACCAGGTACGTATTGCCCTGTTCATCAATCGGGATCACGCCAACGGCTTTGTTTTTAAAACTAACCACGCCATAAATACCGGGCGTTCCGGCGGGAGTGATCACTTCTTCGTGTCGGATGGTTAACCAGTTATTGTCATAGGCAGTCGTGGAAGAAAGGGTCTGCCATGGATTTTCCGTCGTATTCATATCCACGAATGTACAAACTTTTCCGGTCTTAGCGCGTAACTTTGCATCAGACCAACTACCAGCCGCGTACAGGCTGGTAACGGCCTCCGCAAGGTTATTGCCTTTGTCCTGGTTACCCATGAGTACACTTCAGCAGACTAAATTCCGGTGGATGACGATTTCACTAGCCCTGAGCGTCACCCTTTTACTATTGAAAATGACGGCCTGGTACCTGACCAATTCGGCCGCTATCCTCACCGATGCTCTTGAATCGATTGTCAATGTGCTGGCCAGCGGGTTTGCCCTCTACAGCATCTATCTGGCCGGTCAGCCACGCGATTTTAACCACCCATACGGCCACGGGAAAGTTGAATTTCTATCGTCCGGATTCGAAGGAGCACTAATCGTATCGGCTGGTTTCTTTACGTTTTACGCCGCCATCATGAGTTTTTTCCGGCCCCATACACTCCAGAACCTTGACTGGGGATTATTACTGGTAGCGATTTCGACCATTGCCAATGCGGCAACGGGCTGGATGCTGATCCGTACCGGTGAGCGGACTGACTCCATGGCACTCATCGCCGACGGCCGGCATTTACTGACAGACAGCCTGAGCAGCGTGATTGTGCTCATTGGTATCGGGCTGGTCTGGCTTACCGGACAGGCATGGCTTGACAGTGTTCTCTCACTGATTCTGTCGATGGTGATCTGTTACAACGGCTACCATCTGGTACGCCACGCCACCGCCCGCCTGCTCGACGAGACCGACACCCCGACGCTCGACCGGGTGGTTACGCTTCTGCGCGATAACCGGAATACGACCTGGATTGACGTACATAACCTGCGGGTACAAAAATACGGGGCAGACCTGCACATCGACTGCCACCTGACACTGCCCCGGTACTGGGAGCTGACCGGCGTACACCAAACCGTCAACCACTTTGAAAATACACTCAAAAGCGGCTTTACGAGTGAGGTAGAAATCTTTGTGCATGCTGATCCCTGCCTACCCGATTGCTGCCACTACTGCCGCGTAGCCGATTGCCCGGTACGGTCGTTTCCGTTTCTACACGACATGATCTGGAGCGCCGACAACTTACCGCTCAATCAAAAGCACTTTGTTTCGCTGGAGCTGCCGGTCCGGGGATCTTGAAAAACCCGTTATAGCACAATCAGTACACCTGCTTTATAAAACCTGCTGTGAGGGTTTATGAGGTTGGTCCATAAAGAAAAAAGCCCTCAAATTCGCTGGGAATGAGGGCTTTTTTGCTAGTATTGAATACAACCTGAATTATCCGAATATTTAAAAAATTATAAGTATATAAGATTTTTTTTAAATATTTCGATAAAAATAAAATTTGCAATTGATAAAGACAAGAAAAGCTTAAAATTTTTATGTAGAAAGTCAGATTGCTTCCTTTTTCCGGAAATATGTTTATTGTAACTGCCGGTAAATGTGAATCCTGCTACTGAGGTCAGCCAAATCCGTTTGAATATCCTCCGAATTTTGTAGATTTCGCCCTTTAACCCCTTAGCAACATGACTACCGATCGTCGCTCCTTTATTAAGCAGGCGGGGCTGATACTGGCGGCTGCGCCATCCCTGACGGCCTTTGCCGAACCGGCAAAAAAACGCTTTTTTGAGATTTCACTGGCCGAATGGTCGCTGCATAAAGCCCTTTTTGCCAAAAAAATTACTAACCTCGACTTTCCCGTTCTCGCCCGTAAGGAATTTGGTATCCGGACGGTTGAATATGTTAACCAGTTCTTTAAGGACAAAGCAAACGATACAGCCTACCTCAACGAATTACTGAAGCGCTGTAAGGATAACGGCATTAAAAACCACCTGATCATGATTGACGGCGAGGGTGGTCTGGGCGAAACCGATGCGGCAAAACGAAACCAAGCCGTCGATAATCATAAAAAATGGGTCGAATGCGCCAAATACCTGGGTTGCCAGACCATCAGGGTAAATGCATACGGCACTAGCTCAGGCACTGAAGTGGCACGGGCGGCCGTCGAAGGGCTTGGTAAACTGGGCGAATTTGCGCAGCCGCTGGGTATCAATGTGATTGTTGAGAACCACGGCGGTTATTCGTCAAACGGAGCATGGCTCACCGATGTCATGAAAGATATTAACAAGCCCAATGTCGGCACACTGCCCGACTTCGGGAACTTCTGCCTGCGTCGCGGAAAAGACGGCTGCGAAAGCGAATACGACCGGTATCAGGGAGTCGAAGAACTGATGGCATTTGCCAAAGGCGTTTCGGCAAAAACGTATAATTTCGATGAAAGCGGCAACTGCATCGAAACCGACTATACCCGCATGATGAAAATCGTGAAAGACAGCGGCTTTAAAGGTTATGTCGGGATTGAATACGAAGGCGACAAGCTGGACGAATACGAAGGCATCAAAAAAACGAAAGCGCTTCTTGAACGCTTTAAATAATGAATGCAAGGGGAAGCAGAACAGATCGCTTCCCCTTTGTATTTCAGTCTATTTTACACTGCCCATCCCACCGTCAACCCCGACAATCTGGCCGGTTATCCAGGCCGCCTGATCGGAGAGCAGAAAGGCCGCCATGTTGGCAATATCAGCCGATGCGCCGAAACGGCCCAGCGGATGGCGCTTGTTGGCCGCTTCCCGTTTTGTTTCATCCCCCAATAGAAACTGTGCCAGCGGGGTATCCGTCAGCGACGGTGCGACGGCATTGACCCGGACCTGCGACGGTGCAAACTCTGCTGCTAATGATTTGGTCAGGCCTTCAACCGCCGATTTGGCGACACCAACCGATGAATGCAGGCTCATACCCAACTTCGCCGCTACAGTACTGAACAGTACCACACTGGCTCCCTTAGCTTTTTTCAACGCCGGAAACGCTGCCTGAACCGCTGCAATCGCTCCCAGAACATTTACCTGAAGATCGTTCTGAAAGTCGGTTACCAAAAGTCGCTGAAATGGCCTTAGATTAATGGTGCCAGGGCAGTAGACAAGACCGTGGAGCATATCCGGCAGCTGACCGGCCAGATTTTCGGGTGGTTGGGTCACATCCCAGTTCAGGTGAGTAGACTGAATCCCTTCCGGCTGGCGGCGACCGGCCGTAATCAGGGTTGCTCCCGCTGCCTGTAGTGTAACGGCCAGTGCATGGCCGATGCCGGAACTGGCCCCGATAATAAAAATGGTTTTTCCTTGCATTACGGAGATGGTTTTCATGAAAAAAAGAAGGCTGCTCAACTCAGCAGCCTTCTTCATCAGAATAACTAATATCTCCTTACAAGGTTGCGTTCATACCCGAAATATACCGCAGAAATTCCTGGCGGGTGGCTTCCTCTTCAAACTTACCGTGGTAGGCCGCCGTAACGGTTGAACTATGTACGTCACGAACACCCCTTGTTGACACGCACAGGTGTTTGGCATCAATAATAACAGCCACGTTCTCAGTCTCCAGAACATCTTTCAGTTCATTGGCGATCTGGACGGTTAAACGCTCCTGCACCTGCGGACGTTTAGCATAATACTGCACAATCCGGTTCAGCTTAGACAAACCGATAACCTTACCACTCGAAATATAAGCAACGTGTGCCTTGCCGATGATCGGGACAAAGTGGTGTTCGCAGTACGATTGCACCAGAATATCTTTCTCAACCAGCATTTCGTTGTATTTGAACTTGTTATCAAACAGGGTTGGCTTTGGCTTATTGGCCGGATTCAGTCCGCTGAACGCCTCTTTCACGTACATTTTAGCCACACGGCGCGGCGAGCCATTAAGGCTGTCGTCGGTCAGGTCAAGACCGAGAATGTTCATGATCTCCCGGAAGTGTTCCGTAATGAGTTCAATTTTATGATCATCGTCCATCGCAAACGCATCCGGACGCATGGGCGTTTCAATCGACGTAGCAGCGTGTGACTCGCCAATTTCCTCGGCATGAAGTTCATCGGCAAACTCAGTGCCGGCATGTTTGCCATTACCGTTAATTGGCCGGGTATTCAACAAAATTCCGTTCGGTTTCATAAAGTCTGATTTTGAGATCCAGCGAGGAATCCAGCTGCTCACGTAAAATTTGATAGATAACGATAGCAATATTTTCGGCTGACGGGTTCAGATCCTTAAACTCTTCGGTATCCAGATTAAGATTTCTGTGATCGAACCGATCGAGCACATACTGTTTGGTTATGTCGCTCAGGACTTTCATATCCATTACATAACCGGTTTCCGGATCCACCGGACCTGTCACCTGTAGGATCAGATCATAGTTATGGCCGTGGTAATTGTAATTATTACACTTACCATAGACCCGTTCGTTTTTTTCGTCTGACCAGTTCGGATTGTTCAGCCGATGTGCCGCATTAAAATGTTCTTTCCGGTAGACTGCGACCCTGGGGCGCGAATCCGGTAAAGAGAAAGCTTTTCCCGGGGCGTGTGCCAGAGGTTGTGGGTTACCGCTGGTATCCGCCTGATTTGATTCACTCATGTTTTCGTTCAGAACTGACTTTCAGTTCGCATGTCGTTACAAAGGTTGTGTACAACACATGCAAGCCGTCGGGCGGGTGGCCATTTCCGCCCCAGGGAATGCGATTGCTACCCTACTAACATAAGGGTCGGCTTTTTTGTTTAATCATTCGCCAAAAAGATTAAACAAATACATCCGTATCTATCTCATAACGATGAAATCACTCTGTTTCGTTCCCTGCTTTATGGAACGAGCTGGGGCATAATAGCACTAAAAAACCCGGCAACTGAATCAGCTGCCGGGTAAATAACCTTCCTATCAGATTAGAAATTAATTTGGATAACCAGGGTTCTGAGGTTTCAGATTCGGGTTATTCAGCATTTCCTGACGAGGCAACGGAAGCAATAAGTGTTTCTCTTCCAGCGCTTTGTTGGTACTCAGGTTAATGTGGCCCACAAAGTTGTCAAAGCCTTTTGTTTTCTCGTTGAATACCTTGCGTAAACGAACCATATCAAACCAGGTAAGCTGCTCGTAGCAAAGCTCATACCACCGCTCACGCCATACAGCTTCACGGAAGCTTGCCTGATTAAATGTACCTAAAGCAGGTGTAGCTAACTGAGCACGGTCACGGATTTTTTTCAATGCATCATAAGCAGCCTGATTTGGTCCGCCTACTTCGTTCTGTGCTTCTGCATACAGCAACAGCGTTTCTGCGTAGCGGATCATCGGCACGTTGAGGTTATTCAGACGTGTACCGGCAACACCTGACGTTCCGTTGGCAATCCGGTTGAAGTGTTTAAACACGTATGGAGCTCCCAGTTCAAAACGGGCACCGGTACCATTTGTAAAGTACGTGGTATAGAAGTAGCCATCCTGATCTTTTGTCCGGAGGTCACCTTTCTCATACGAGTTGTAGAATGACGCAGTTGGCACTGAGCTACCTGTACCTGTAGGACCGTTGTAGTTGATCGGCTTAAAGTTGCCGTAGAAGTTATCCATCGGATTGCTTGCTACGACTGCGTTGTACTGAAGCTGGAACAGGTGCTCAATCCGGTTTTCTGTCCGCTCGCTATGTACATCTTCATAGGTTGTGAACAGGTTGATAGTGCCCGGGTTAGCATTGGCGTATGTAATTACTTCCAGTGCTTTATCAGCAGCCAGTTTGTAGTGTGACGCTCCTTTGCTCAGCGGGAAGCCAGCCATTGTCAGGTATACTTTTGACAATTGGGTTTTCACCGCAGCCAGGTTCGCACGACCGCTCAAATCCATCCACGACAGACCTGCGCTCTCAGCTGCAACCAGATCTTCTACGATCAGCTTGTAAATTTCTTCCTGTGAAGCCCGCGCAGGACGGAAATCTTCCGACGTAGCGGTTTGAGGCTTAGTCACAAGCGGAATATCACCCCAGAGGCGAACGGCCGTAAAGTAAGCCCATGCACGCAGAAAACGAGCTTCTCCCAGAATTTTCTTTTTCTGTGCTTCGTCCATCGGCGTAATCCCCGGAACTTTATCCAGCACCAGGTTAGCCTGCGCAATTACCCGATACAAACCGTTCCAGTAGTTCACCACGTGGATTGTATTTCCATCGTGCGACATACTGTACAGGTTGTTAAGGTCAGAGTTCTGGGCTGTCTCTGTTGTCGACGTTCCGGTCATCGCTTCGAGAAGCTGCCAGTTCGAGGAGAAAATGTTTGCACCATCACCGATAAAACGCATGCTTGCATAAACCGAGGCCAGCCCTGCTTCTGCGTGGTCAGGAATGGTATAGAAACTTGAGGTTGTCAGGTTAGATGGAGCGCGTTCATCTAAAAAGTCTGTACAGCCAACAGGTCCAAGCAAAACAGCGCCGAAAAGGGCAGCAGTACCTGCTCGTTTAATGATATTTAACTTCATGTTGAGAATCTCTTTTGAACGTTAATGAGTTTCGTGATCGATTAGAAAGCAACCTGTAAACCTAACATGTAGGTTGTAGGCTTCGGATAGTTGTGCCAGATCATACCCTGAGAGAACGCGCTGTTGCCGTCACCCTGGTTGGTCGGTGTTACCTCCGGATCACCAACAATCGGATCTTCCACTAACAGGAAGAAGTTCTGTGCACTGGCATAAACCCGCAGTTTGCTCATTTTCAGGCGGCTTGTCAGCTCGCTTGGGAATGTGTACCCAACCAGCAGGTTACGGCCACGCAGGAACGAACCGTTTTTAATCCAGTGGCTATCCACGTTGGTTACATAACCGGCACGTGTTTCACGGATTTCAGCAATCATGGTATTCTGGTTCTGCGGTGTCCATGCGTTCAGTACCGATGAGTAGCTATTGGCCAGCGCCTGACGGTCTTCACTTGGGTGCAGGTTCATCAGCATAACGTCGTTACCATACATGAACTGCAGTTCCAGCGTAGCATCGAAACCTTTGTAACGGAATGAGTTGGTCATAGCACCCCAGCCTTTAGGGCTGCCGTTACCGATGATACTGCGGTCAGCGTCGGTGATTGCCTTATCGCCGTTGACATCAAGATACTTGATATCGCCTGGCAGCATCGTCAGGTTGTTCCGGTAGCTGGCAAACTTAGCAGCCTCTTCGCGCTCAGCTTCGCTCCATACACCCAGACGGGTCAGACCCCAGAATGAACCTACCGGCTCACCTACGCGAATCACGTTTGTCGGGTTAGTAAAGTTAGGACCACCTACGTTGAAGATATCCGACGGCGTTGCCAGTGAAAGCACTTTGTTCCGGTTCAGCGACAGGTTGAACGACGTATTCCAGTTAAAGCCGCCGCGGTCAATATTCACTGTATTCAGACCAAATTCAAAACCTTGGTTCTGCATCGAACCTACGTTCCGGCGGATTGTACCGTAACCACTCGTACGTGGAACCGGTGCATCAAGAAGCATGTCCGTTGTCTTACGATAGTAATAATCAGCTTCCAGAGTTACACGGCCTTTCAGGATACCGACTTCAACACCGATGTCAGCCTGAGCTGTTTTTTCCCAGCGCAGATCCGGGTTAGCCAGACGGTCAATACCAGTACCACCTACGCGGGTATCGTTATAAATCGTGGCATAGTTAGAGCTCAACAGGGCCAGTGACGAATACGGCGGAATTTCCGAGTTACCCGTCAGACCATAGCTTGTCCGTAATTTCAGATTCGAAATCAGGCTGTTGTTTTTCAGGAAGCTCTCTTCAGATACACGCCATGCAAACGCTGCCGACGGGAAGAAGGCATATTTGTGGTTAGCACCGAATTTCGACGAACCATCCATACGACCGGTTACCGTAAACAAATACTTCTCCATCAGGTTGTAGTTAACCCGGCCAAAGTATGAGTTAAAGGCAAAACGGGATGCGTTTGATGAAACCTGCGGGTTAGTAGCACCTGCACCCAGGTTATTAAACCCGAAGTAATCTGTCGCAAAATTCTGAACAGTAGCCCCCATGCTGAAGAAGTTGGTTTCCTGCCAAGATAGACCTAATAAAGCCGTTAAGTGCTGGTTATCACGAATCTGCTTGTTATAGGTCAGGTAGTTTTCCAGTGACCAGAAGCTTTCCTTACGGTTCCGGGTAGCGGCGTTGCCTAACTGACCAGGGTTCAGCGTACGGGTTTGCGATTCGTTGTTTTCCTGCGTTAAAATATTAACACCCAGAACTGTACGCATTTCAAGGCCTTTCGCAATGTTGATGTTGCTGTAAAGGCTACCCAGCGTAGTCTGTGTGTTCAGAATATACCGGCGATCCATCAGACGGTGCATAGAACTGAATGTACCTTCTGCACTTGGGTAATCGCGGTTGCTGGCATATGTACCATCTGAATATTTAACCGGCAGGAACGGGAAATCTTCAACAATCTGACGGGCAACGGCGTCATTAATATCGACTAAGTTTTCCGATTGATTGTTGTAGCTCAGTGTACCACCCACTTTCAGCCATTTCTTGATCTGATCATCAATTGTGAAACGGCCTGAATAGCGTTTCATGTACGATGTTTTGATCAGGCCCTGATCATCGCGGAAGCCCAGGGATAACGAGTATTGTGTCCGTTCGTTACCACCGCTGAAACCTAACTGATGGTTTTGAGACAGCTTATTCTGCGTTGTCTCCTTAAACCAGTCGGTATCATATAACGGGTTCAGGTTCGCATCAAATACACCAGGGTGAGCAAGGCTGAATGCTTTTCTCCGGGCAATCGGATCTAAGCTTGTATACTTACCCGCAGCCCAGCCAGCCGGGTCATATTTCTTAATGTTTGCGTAAGCCAGATCTTCCGTAGCCAGATACTCTTTCGCATTCAATACGCGCGGCCGGTTTGGTCCGATTGTATTTACGCTGAAATCGGCGTTATAGGTAACCATACCTTCACCGGCTTTCCCTTTTTTCGTAGTTACCAGGATAACACCGTTGGCACCACGGGCACCGTAGATCGCTGTCGATGACGCGTCCTTCAGTACCTCAATGGATACGATGTCATTCGGGTTGATGTAGTCAATCGCCGAGCTGAACTGTGCCTGGTTACCCTGTGGCAACATCACGCCATCGACTACATATAACGGGTTATTAGACGAGTTGATCGAGCTGAAACCACGGATACGTACGGTTGTACGGCCACCGGGGCGACCCGAGTTATTATTTACCTGTACACCCGGCATACGGCCTGCCAGCGCCTGGTTCAGCGAAGCCGCAGGGCGTTCCTGAAGCTGAGCCTGCTTCACGCCGGCTACCGCACCCGTCAAATCGGACTTCTTCTGCGTACCGTAACCAATGACGACGATTTCGTCGAGCATCTTGTTATCGGCCTGCAGTGACAGGTTAATGGCAGACTGGTTACCGACCGGTACTTCCTGTGCCTTATACCCTACAAATGAGAACACAAGCGTTACATTCCCGTCCGGTACATCTAAGCGATACTGACCGTTTGGATCCGTGACAGCTCCTCTGGTAGTTCCTTTAATAACAACACTTACACCCGGCAGCGGCGCGTTACTTTCGTCAGTCACTTTACCGGTAATTGTTCTGTCAACCATGTTAACAGAAACCGTTGTTGCTTTGATGGCTAATTCTTTAAACTCTGTTCCTTCTGCGTAGGAGAACCCTGTACAGCATAATGCCAGTAACAGTGGGGTTGTGGACAAGCTCACAATCCTGCGTGGCAGAGAACGTGATCGTAATGGTTTTACCATAAGCTTGGGTTGCCGGCTAACCGGCAGTTTAGGTTTATTAACAATTGAGCGATAAGAAGATTATTTATTAATAAACCAACCACTTCACTGTACCTACTCATCACTTTTTAATGTTTGTCAAAAAATCTGCATTTTCTGTAAAGATTGCACACATACTTAACAGTATAATAACACACAATGTAGCCACACAAAACACTGTAAATCAACACTATAAACCAAAGAGTAAGACATTAAAAAAGGGATGCAATTTTTGCATCCCTTTTTTAAAAAATGATTAAATAATATTACAAATTCTGTTTTTTCAACTCTCTCACTGCAAAATCTGCGGCTCTTGCCGTCAGTGCCATATAAGTAAGTGAAGGGTTTACACAAGACGATGAAGCCATAGCTGCGCCGTCGGTTACAAACACGTTTTTAGCGCCCCAGACCTGATTATTGCCGTTCAGTACCGACGTTTTCGGGTCGCGTCCCATGCGGGCAGTTCCCATTTCGTGGATACCGATGCCCGGGTTTTTGGTCAGGTCATTGCGGGTTTTAATGTTTTTGGCACCGGCTGCTTCCAGCATGTTTGCGGCTTCGTTCATCATCGCAATCCGCATGCGCTGCGCGTTTTCACCCCAGCCCGAGTCAAACTCAATGACCGGCAGACCCCACTTATCTTTCTGGCCGGATAACCGCATCCGGTTATTCGAATCCGGCAGAGTCTCTCCGAAACCCCCGATGTTGAAGGTCCACTTGCCTGGTTCGGTCAGGGCTTCTTTAAAGTCGGCGCCGAAGCCTTTCATACCGGCACCGCGCTCCCAGCCCTGGCGGCTGCCACCACCCTGGTAACCGAAGCCACGGACGAAATCACGTTTGTTGTCATTCCCCCAGTTGGCAAACCGGGGAATATAAATACCATTGCCGCGACGGCCGTAGTAATAGCTGTCCTCCATGCCTTCGAACTCACCCGACGCACCGGCATTCAGGTGGTGGTCCATGATGTTGCGGCCCAGCTGATCGGAGTCATTGCCCAGACCGTTCGGGAAGCGCTTCGACGTCGACTGCATCATAATCCAGGCCGTATTAATGGCCGAGGCGTTCAGGAACAGAATCTTCGCGTAATATTCGTGGTGTTGTTTCGTGTTCTGATCGATCACACGGACCCCAACCGCTTTATTCAGCTTGTCGTCGAAAATAACTTCGTACGCAATCTTATCCGTAACAATAGTCAGACGGCCGGTTTTGGCAGCGGCCGGCAGAGTAGCTGACTGCGTACTGAAGTAGGCCCCGAACGGACAGCCCCGGCTGCACAGGTTCCGCGACTGGCATTGTGCGCGGCCCAGATCCGTATGGATTTTGGTCGGCGACGTCAGGATCGCCGGACGGCCGATGGTCATGTGGCGGCCGGGGAAATGGGTTTCAATCGCTGATTTTACTTTTTTCTCAGCGCAGTTCATGTCCATCGGCTTCAGGAACTCACCATCCGGCAACACATCAAGGCCTTCTTTCTGCCCCGAAACCCCGACAAACCGCTCTACGTAGGAATACCACGGAGCGATATCCTTGTACCGTATCGGCCAGTCAGCGCCGTGGCCGTCTTCGAGGTTAGCCGTAAAATCGCGTTCATTGAAGCGGTAGCTCTGGCGACCCCACATCAGCGAGCGGCCACCAAGGTGATAACCGCGAATCCAGTCGAACGGGCGTTTTTCCAGATATGGGTTTTCCTTGTCGTTTTCGAACAGATAGCGGGTTGGTTCGTTGGCGGTATAACCCGTCCGGACGCTGGCCCAGTATTCTTCCCGCGCAATGTTATCCACACGGCTGCGGTGCAGAAACTCCCACGGATCTTTCATGGCTGTTTCGTAGCCGGATACGTGTTTCAGGTCGCGGCCGCGTTCCAGCATCAGCACCCGCAGGCCTTTTTCGGTTAATTCTTTGGCAGCCCAGCCGCCGGAAATACCCGACCCTACCACAATGGCATCATAGGTCGCGGCTTTTTTGGCATCTATATTAAGGTACATGTTTCTGTAGTTAAAGGGGGTTGTCTGAACGTACGGTTGGCGGGGTAATCCGAACCCCGGTCAGGCTAGGTAGCCCAGGCTTTCTGGCCCTTTTCGTATTTCACGCAACCTTCATAGCGGCCCGGAATCGCGATATACCGCAGCGCTTTGGTCGCTCCGATTTCGGACGAGAAATACCCCAGCAAGGTTAATTCCTTAGTCAGGGAGAAGAACGGCACCGGCGGATCCGACTTTTTCTTTTTCTCTTCCTTAATCTGTCCGGTTTCGGCATCCACATCTTTTGCCTTTGCCGCCTGGCGGCTGGCTTTGGCCTCCTCTTCGGCAGCCGTTTCGAACTGCGTCAGAATGGCATGCTTCTGCTCATTCGATAAAGATACAAACGGCTTGCTATGTGCTTTACGGCTTGCTTCATCCACTGCATCCAGCCCTTTGCGGAAATGATCCTGTTGTTCCGGGCTATAACAGTCTTTCACCATCAGTTCGATAAACGGACCGACACCGGCCGCTTTCGCCCCCGGCGTTGTGGTTGTCGGAATGATGGTTTCGGCAATATCAGCCAGCATGGTTTGCTGATCGGCCGTCAGAGAAAAAGCGGACGGGGCAGCTTTACCCGGCTCGCGCAGGATAGCCGCCATGGTTGGGGCAGACAGCGTACTGCCCATCAACAACGCTACCCGTTGTAAGGCATCTCTTCTGTTCAAGGTAAAGTAGATTTAAAATGTGATCGACTCTTATACGCTTATAAGACAAATATTTCAGCGGTTTACTTACTTTATCGTCTCACCTGCGGGCAAACCTGAAATGGTTCGACCTACCAAATTACTCCATTTTATTCTATGAAAAAATCATTTTTGTCACTTATTCTGTCCTGCCTCAGCCTTTCTGCACTTTTTGCTCAGTCAAATCCGAAGAAAGAAGAATGGCAGTCGCTCTTCAACGGCAAAGACCTCACCGGCTGGGACATTAAAATCGCCAATCAACCCCTCAACGACAACTACAAGAATACCTTCCTGGTCGAAGACAACATGCTGCGGGTCAGCTATAAGGAATACGACAAATTCAATGATAAGTACGGTCACATCTATTACAAAACGCCTTACTCCCATTACCGCATCCGGTTCGAATACCGCTTTCAGGGAGCCCAGGTGCCCGGCGGCGCCAACTGGAACGTGCGCAACAGCGGCATCATGTTTCATTCGCAGTCAGCAGCAAGCCTGACCTTTGAGCAGCATTTTCCGGTTTCGCTGGAGATGCAACTGCTGGGCGGTCTGGGCAAAGGCACGCGCCATACCGGCAACCTCTGCTCACCCGGTACCATTGTCGACATGAACGGAAAATTTGCCAACGCGCATTGCATCGACTCAGATTCTAAAACCTATGACGGGGATCAGTGGGTTAAAGCAGAAGCGATCGTTCTGGGCGACTCGGTGGTCTATCACCTCATCGAAGGCGACACGGTTCTGGCCTATCAGAATATCCGCATCGGTGGTACGCTCGACGGCGATTTCCGGAAGATGATGAATATCGCCGATGCCGGTACCTGGGCACCAAAGCTGAATACACAGTTGAAGGAAGGTTACATCGCCCTGCAGGCCGAAAGCCATGCCATTGATTTTCGTGGCATTGAACTGCTGAACCTGAAAGGCTGTAAGAACCCCAAAGCGGTCAATTACAAATCGTATTACGTCAAACATGATCCTTCGGCCTGTAAATTCCGGAGATAACTAACCACAACAACATGAGTCATATCGATTTTCAGGAAGTTGCCCGCCAGCTGCGGCAGCCCGAAGGCGGAATGGGTCGCGAAGTCGGCCAGAAAATGAACCGGAGCAACGCCTTTATGTACGAGCTGACGATGCGCCATCTCGACCTGCAACGCGGTGAGCGCTTACTGGAAATCGGTATGGGGAACGGGCATTTTACGCCGGACTTGCTGGCCGGTCAGCCCACGGCGACCTGCGACGGCTGCGATTTTTCGGAAACGATGGTTGCTGAAGCAACAACCCTGAATCAGGACCTGGTCGACGCCGGCCGCGCCCGGTTTCAGCAGGCAACCGCCGATAAACTGCCCTTTCCCGATCATACATTTGATAAAATCATTACCATCAATACCATCTATTTCTGGGAGGCCCCCGCCGTGGAGTTACAGGAAATCATGCGGGTATTGAAGCCCGATGGCCTTTTACTGCTTGCAATCCGTACTAAATCCAGCATGCAGCTGCTCCCGTTTACGCAATACGGTTTTCATCTCTACGACTCAGCCGATTTGACGGATCTGGTCGCCGGAGAGGGCTTTCTGATTGAATCAGTTATCAAAGAAGAAGAACCGGCACATGGTATTGCCGGCGAGACCTTTAACATGGTAACTATTCTGTTAAAAGCCCGGCGACCAACGATTATTGGGGCGTTGCAGTGATAATACCGTCGGAATCCTGTATTTTCATGGTTTCATTTCGACGTATTTTTAAATCAACGTACTCAATTACTTAATCTGAAATGGTTTCAGCTCCAAAACCTCAAACCAGCACCAGCTACATCGGGCCGCTGATGATTATCGGTGCATTATTTTTTATTTTCGGTTTTGTCACGTGGGTGAACAGCGTGTTAATCACGTTTTTCAAACAGGCGTTCAGCCTCAACAACCTACAGTCGAACCTGGTGGCGTTTGCGTTCTTTATTTCCTACACCCTGATGGCCATTCCGTCGTCGGCGGTGTTGAAAAAGACGGGCTTTAAAAACGGGATGTCCATCGGTTTACTGACAATGGCTATTGGGACTCTGATTTTCGTACCGGCGGCCAAAGTGGTTTCGTATCCGCTCTTCCTTGTGGGTCTGTTCCTGATCGGTATCGGTCTGACAGTGCTCCAGACGGCTTCGAACCCTTATGTCACGATCCTTGGTCCCCGCGAAAGTGCAGCCCAGCGGATCAGTTTCATGGGGGTTGCCAACAAACTGGCCGGTATCTGTAGTCAGCTGGTATTCGGCGGCATCCTGTTAAGCAGCGGCTCGGCCAATCTCGACAAGGTGGTGACGCCTTACCTGATTTTGACCGGGGTGCTGGTTGTACTGGCTCTCCTGATTCGCTTCTCAACCCTGCCGGAAGTATCTGAGGAGCAAGACGATGACGATACTGCCAGCGAAAAATCGACGTATACCAGCGTATGGCAGTTCCCGAACCTGGTACTGGGCGTACTGGCTCTGTTCTGCTATGTGGGCGCCGAAGTAATTGCCGGTGATACCATTATCAACTACGGTACGGCCATCGGTTTCTCCAATGATGAAGCCAAGCACTTTACGTCCTACACGCTGGCCGGTTTGCTGGCCGGTTACCTGCTGGGTATCGTGCTGATTCCGAAGTATATTTCCCAGACAACGGCACTACGCTTCGGTTCGGTCCTGGCCATCGTGCTTACGGTCGGTGCCCTGTTGACAAGCGGCTTTTATTCAATCCTTTGCATTGCGCTGATGGGTTTTGCCATTGCACCAATCTGGCCGGCCGTGTGGCCGCTGGCCCTGAACCGCCTCGGACCTTTCACGAAAATCGGCTCTGCCCTACTGATTATGGGTATTTCAGGAGGTGCCGTTTTACCGCTGGTACACGGTTACCTGACCGACGTTACTGAGTTTAAGAATGCCTACGCGCTCCTGCTGCCGCTGTTTGGCGTTATTTTATATTATTCGCTGGCCGGCTACAAAAAGACCCGCTGGTAAGCTTCTCCTTCGCGGAAACAGTGAGCCGATGCCCGCTGTTTCCGCGAAGTTCTCCCCTCCGCTCCCGAACAATTCCCAACAGATCCGGGTTTTACATCTAGACCAGAATACCGCTTAGCTTCGGCTTTTTCCGTACCTTTGCCGGATAACGAACCTGGTTCTGTTAGGTATGCCCGACACATTGTTGACATCGCCCGCCGAGGCACTCATTCCCGCTCTTTACGCCCCCTCACTTACCGAATATAGTCGCCGGAAAACGGTCACGGTTTCCGTTGGCGACATACCGCTTGGCTCTGATTTTCCGATCCGGGTCCAGTCGATGACGACCGTTGATACCATGGATACCTTAGGCTCTGTGGAGCAATGTATCCGGATGATCGACGCCGGTTGCGAGTATGTCAGGATCACGGCACCCAGCGTAAAGGAAGCGCAGAATCTTGAAAATATCCGCAAAGAACTGCGCGTGCGCGGATACAATACCCCGCTTGTCGCTGATATTCATTTTACGCCGAACGCCGCCGAACTGGCCGCACGGATTGTTGAAAAAGTCCGGATCAATCCGGGTAACTATGCCGACCGGAAACGGTTCGAGCACATCGACTATACCGATGCATCCTATGCCGCCGAGCTGGAACGTATCCGCGATAAATTTCTGCCGCTGGTCCGGATCTGCAAGGAATACGGTACGGCCATGCGGATTGGCACCAACCACGGCTCCCTGTCGGACCGGATTCTGAGCCGTTACGGCGATACGCCGGTTGGGATGGTCGAATCGGCCCTGGAGTTCCTGCGTATCTGCGAAGACGAGAACTACTATAATATTGTGCTATCGATGAAGTCGTCGAACCCGCAGGTGATGGTTCAGGCCTACCGGCTGCTGGTCCAACGGCTTGCCGAAGAAGGCATGAAGCCGTATCCGCTGCACCTCGGGGTAACCGAGGCCGGCGAAGCCGAAGACGGCCGTATCAAATCAGCCGTTGGCATCGGAACACTGCTCGAAGACGGCCTGGGCGACACGGTCCGGGTTTCACTGACCGAAGAACCGGAGTTTGAAGTGCCGGTCTGCAAGGCCCTCATCAACCGATATACGCACCGGTCTGCAACCGCTCAGCCTATTGCGCCGGTTACGTCAGCGCTTCCGTACAATCCGTTTCAGTACAGTCGGCGGATTACGCACGAAGTTGCAAACTTTGGGGGTAGTAACGTACCCCGCGTGGTAGCCGATTTCAGTCATCAGCCGGTTACGGAACATGACGACCTTAAATCAATCGGGCATTTTTACCTGCCGGTTCCTGATAAGTGGCGGATGAACGACCTGGGCGCCGATTACATTTATACCGGTGCCACGCCGGCGGCCTTCATGTTACCCAACGGTCTGAAAGAAATTCAGGATTACGCCGTATGGCAGCAATCAGCCGATCAGCAGAATTGCTTTCCGTTATTAACGGAAAGTGAGTACCTGAACGCCGGAAAAGACGCCCTGCACCCACGGCTTACGTTTGTCCGTATTTCGCCGGAAACGGTTTCGCAGCCATTACTGGATGCGGTAAAGCAGGATCAGCAAGTGGTCTTAATGGCACAAACGGCAAACACGCATGCCATGCCTGCCCTGCGCCGGTTGTTCATCGAACTGGTCAATCAGGCGATTACGGTACCGGTAGTGCTGGTTCGTGGTTTTGCGCATGCTTCTGATGATAACCTAACGCTCTATGCCGCCACCGACTTTGGCGGTTTGCTGGTAGATGGCTTCGGCGATGGCGTAATGCTGACAAGTACCGCCGATACGACTGCCGATGACCGGAAACGCAATAACAGCATTGATTTCGGCATTTTACAGGCGGCGCGGACACGGATTACCAAAACCGAATACATTTCCTGCCCGTCGTGTGGGCGTACGCTGTTCGATCTGCAGGAGACTACAGCCAAAATCCGGCAGCGGACCGACCACCTGAAAGGAGTTAAAATCGGTATCATGGGCTGCATTGTGAACGGGCCGGGCGAAATGGCCGATGCCGATTACGGGTATGTGGGCATTGGCCGCGACAAAATTGCGTTGTACCGAGGGCAGCAGGTGATCAAAAAATCAGTACCGGCCGACCGCGCTGTAGACGACCTGATCGAGCTGATCCGGGAAGATGGCCGCTGGCTGGAACCCGTTGCCGCTGAAATATAGTTTCATAGTATAGATTCGTTTACGATGAACAGATTCATAGATTATTTCAAGATTGGTCCGGTATTCAGTTATTTTATCCGGGTGTTCCGGAAACCGGACCCGAACGCACCCACAAGTCAGAACCTGCGCATGATGCACGGCATCAACCGGATTTCGATTGTGATGTTCCTGTTTTGTCTGGTGGTCATGATTGTCAGAGCCTGCACCCGATGAACATTGAAACGCTGCGTGACTATTGCCTGAGCCGGCCGGCTGCTACGGAATCATTTCCGTTTGGTGAAACGACACTGGTATTTAAAGTCGGTGGCAAAATTTTTGCCCTGACCGATATCGAATCACGGCCGGTACAGGTTAACCTGAAGTGTGATCCGGAACTGGCTGTGCAGCTTCGCGAGGAGTTTGATGCGGTTAAGCCGGGGTATCACATGAATAAAAAGCACTGGAACACCGTTATCGTTGACGGCGGTATCCGCGACAGCCACGTACGGGAATGGATTGACCACTCGTATGAGCTTGTCCGGAAAAGTTTACCCAAAGCGGTACGCGATAGTCTCGACAATAATACCGCAGCATAAAGCCTGACATCTGGCTGGCAATTGCAATTGCACTGAAATTCGTATTTTCGTAAGCATGCCTGGCTAACCGCGCATATGGAAATCTCGCTGTTTTTTTTGCTTTATTTCTTTTACCTGGTCATACGGTACTTTACAATGGATCACGATACCCCTGCCGATAAGGACCGGGTCCGTTTTGAAGAAGGCATTCGTTTGCTGCAACAACGTGAGTTTGAGCAGGGATACGCGTATTTTAACCAGGCCGTCCGACAAAATCCGAAATCGGCTCTGGCCTACGCGTTCCGTGGAAAGTGCCAGCTGGCAAACCAGAACTATTATTCGGCGATCTACGACCTGACGCAGGCCCTGAACCGCGATAATACACTGGCCGACAGCTACCTGGACCGCGGCATTGCGTATTATGCCGTCGAACAATATCAGGACGCATTCCGGGAGTTCGACAAAGCGGTCTGGCACTTCCGCGACGAACAGCCCGACGCTTATCGCTGGCGGGCCATTGCCAGGTTACAACTCAGCCAGCATACCCAGGCGGAAAGCGACCTGAACCGCGCCGTTATGCTCGGCGACGAAAATTCAGCCTATATGCTCCAGCAACCACCTTTTATGCGGGGAATGGTTAATCAATAAACAGACAGAGGGCCGGTTCGCTGAAAAGCAGACCGGCCCTCTGTCATATATGTATTCACACGTTTACTTCAGCTTACTCAGCTGCGTCACATTCCGCTTCGTGTCCATTTTGGCTGCCTTTGCCAGATCCATGGACTTCTGAGCCGCTTTCAGCCCGTCTGCTTTTTTACCCGCCCGACGGTACGCTTCTGCCTGCTCATAATACAGATCAGCCTGCTCATTCGCCGTCGGTTTCATGCCCAGCGCCTTGTTACTCCATTTGAGTACAGTCGGCACATCGGTTGCATCAGGACTATTCTTGTTGAAGTACCGGCAGATATAGATAAACTCCGGTACAGTCAGTGGGGCGGTATTGGCCTGTTTATCCATCCGTGCCGTCGCTTTTTCCGTTTGCTTTGCCCGAAAATAGGCACCCACTTCCGGCAAGAGCGTACGGTTTGCCGCCACCTGCGGAGTAACACCGATTTTTACCAGCTGATCCCTGATCCGCAGAATGCGCGACGGCTCGTAGCGACCGGCACGGCTGCAATACAGCGACGACATAATGATGTTCTCGGCCACATCATGCACCGGCTGCGGACCATATTGCTTGTAAGCGCCCTGATTATTGATAAAATACACCGCGAGCGGGTTATCCGAATCCATAATCAGCTTTTGCAAAACCAGCCAGTTGGTCTGATTGGCATAGGTGCTGGCCGGCTGCTGTTTAGCGTACGCCTCCATCGCTTTCAGATTACCGACCGTATCGGTCGTAACCTTGGCGTACATCCCGTAATCGATCAGGAAGTTCGCATCGCGCTCCCCTTTCTCAAACCGCTGACGGAAGGTCTGAGCCCGCTTCTTCGGATCGGTGGCAACGGTGCCGTGCCGGATGACTTCGTCGGCCGAATTATTGCTCATCGCGTAATGAATCAGGGTCTGCTGTCCGTCGAAATACAGGAAGAGCGGCAGCGAAGGCACATATAACCGGTGTGCTTTCAGCCAGTCCTGCGTCGACTGATTCATCAGCTCAAGCTTTTTACTGACAAACTTTTCGTTGTAAAACTTACCCACCCTAGGATCGGCCAGTGTCGGCATAAAACTCTGACAAACGTGGCAGTCGGGCGAATAAATCTCGACAAAAACCGGTTTTCCGGTGCGGCGGGCATTCTGGAAAACCTGATCAATTGATTCTGACCGGAAATCAATTCCTTTCTGGGCAACTACCGTCGTAACCGAGAGCAGTACGACAAAAAACCAGTTTAATCTATTCATGAAAAGCGTTCTCAGACGGGTCTACGGCTTACGATTTTATTTCTGACGACGGATCTCGTCCTGCACCCGGCGGCTCAATACCTTACACAGACTCAAGATATCGTCGGCCATGGCCTGGTCGCCGGTTGCATTGGCAATATTTGTCGCTAAGCCATCCATCATTTCGATGGCAAAACGCTTCATATCAAACACTTCCATGTCCTTTGTCCAGAGTGCGATCTGCAGCGTACTGTTGTGATAATGATCCCATACACCGATGGCCACGGCGCGCGAGTCGCTCAAACCTTCGTTGGGGTTCTCGGTAGCATCCCAGTAGATTTTTTCAGGGACGCTTTCATTATCTAATTCGATTGTAAAATTGATTTCTGACTTTTTCATAAACACAAAAGTAAAAAGGAACGCGGACATTCCTGCCCGCGTTTGCCATTACTCGTCCGGTTTCCGGGCTTATTGTGCCCCGAAAACCTTTTTCAGCAGGTCAGTAATCCGCGCCTGGGGATTTTCCCGGATCTGTTTTTCTTCCTGAGCAACCAGCAGGAAAAGACCGTCAACCGCCTTGTTCGTTGCATATTCCGTCAGGTTCGGGTTTTCTTTTTTCACTAACGGCAACTTGTTGTAGGCGTTTACCAGATCTGAATAATATTTAGTTGCGTTATTTTTTTTGAGTGCGCCATCAATAATCGGCGTAAAGCGGGTTACCAGTTCTTTGCCGCTGGTTTTCCGCAGGTACTGCGTGGCGGCGTTATCAGGGCCTTTCAGAATCTGAACGGCATCCGGAATCGTCATTTGCGTAACAGCATTCAGGAACACCGGCTTGGCTTCTTTCGCTGCATCTTCAGCCGCCCTGTTCATCGACAGGATAAACTGATCGACCTGCGGACCGAGACCGATCTGGCGTAAACGAGCTTCGACTTTCTGCGCTTCCGGCGGGAAAGCAAGTTTAATCAACTGATTTTTGAAATAGCCGTCAAGCGCCGACGCCTGATCAGACCCTTTACTGACGCCTATCTTCAGCGCCTCTTTCAGACCCTGCCCGATCTCATTACTCGTAAGCGAGCCGGAGCCGGACGAAACAGCCTGACTTGCCTTTTCGAGGAACTTACCGAACTTGTTCAGGCCGCTTTCTTTTTTCGTTGAATCCTGAGCACTTACCTCATGGACACCAATCAGGCTGCCTAAGGCAACAAACCAAATAATCTTTTTCATCGCACCGAATGATTTTTACTACCTTTGAGACGGGCAAAAGCCCCTAAAGGTTTAACGAAAACTTAGCTTTGATCCGTGAAATACTGAAAAAAATATGGTTTAACCCACCATTTCGGGCATCTATCATCCTTTTTCAGTATCACTTTTTCTGTTAATTACACATGGCGGCTAGCATACGCGCCGAAGTTATAACGATAGGCGACGAAATTTTATTCGGTCAGATCACGGATACAAACACCCAATGGATCGGAACCGAACTGACAAACATTGGCGTCCGGGTTACCCGGAAGGCCTCGGTAGGCGATCAGGCAGATGCGATTCTGGCAATACTGTCCGAAGCCCATCAACGGGCAGACATCATCATTCTCACCGGTGGTCTGGGGCCTACCAAGGACGATATCACCAAACAAACGCTCTGCCGGTACTTTAATACGGAGCTGGTCCTGAACGAACGGGCGCTCGCCTTTGTAACGGCTTTCTTTGAACGCCGCGGCCGTGCCCTCACCGACATCAACCGGACACAGGCTTTTCTGCCGGCTAATGCTACCTATATCGAAAACAACTGGGGAACTGCCCCCGGTATGTGGATTGAGCACGAAGGACGTGTATATGTCTCACTGCCCGGCGTACCGTTTGAGATGAAAAATCTCATGTCGCACGCTATTTTGCCCCGGCTAAAGGAACACTTTAACCCGCCGGTGATCAAACATAAAATCATCCGGACGGTCGGGATCGGCGAATCGTTTCTGGCCGAGCGGATCGAAGCCTGGGAAAATGCCCTTCCGACCCATATCCGCTTAGCGTATCTACCTTCTTTCGGCGGTGTTAAACTGCGTCTTACCGCAACCGGCACCGATGAAGCCCTGCTTGACCAGCAACTGCAAGCACAGACCGCCGACGTACTGCCCCTGATCGAAAAACATGTGTATGGCTATGGTGACGACGAGATCGAAGCCGTCGTCGGCCGGATGTTACAGGAACGTAACCTGAGCCTCGGCATTGCCGAAAGCTGCACCGGCGGCCATGTGTCAGCGGCACTCACCAAAGTGCCGGGCGCATCTGCCTGTTTTTGGGGCAGTATTGTCAGCTACAGCAATATGGTCAAGGTAAATCAGCTGGGCGTCAGCCAGAATACCCTGGATACATTCGGGGCGGTCAGCGAGCAGACTATTATTGAAATGGCCGAAGGCGTCCGCCGTGTATTGGGTACAGATGTCGGGCTGGCCACAAGCGGTATTGCCGGTCCGGGCGGCGGCACCGACGAAAAACCGGTGGGCACCATCTGGATCGCCTGCGCTACCGGCCGGCGTACTGTAACACGGCTCCTGAAACTGGGGCCTTACCGCGAACAGAATATTCAGCTCACAACGATGTATGTCCTGAACCTGCTGCGCGAAGAACTGTTAAGCTTATAAACAAACGAACAAACCAATAACCTATGGCCCTCGTTGACATGGTGATGCCCCAAATGGGCGAAAGCATTATGGAGTGTACGGTCATTACCTGGCTCAAAAAACCGGGCGATCGTATTGAAGCCGATGAATCAATTCTGGAAGTTGCTACCGATAAAGTAGATACTGAAGTACCTGCCTCACATTCAGGTATCCTGAAGGAGGTGCTGTTTAATGAAGGCGATGTCATCGCCATCGGGGCTACCATTGCCCGTATTGATACCCCGGATTCGGTCGTGGCGGAAGCCCCTGCCGGACAACCGGCCCCCGTCTCTGTACGGGAGGATACCGAAACCTCTGCCGAGAGCGCCGCACAGGACCTTGAAGCCTCAATTCTGGCCATGAGTACACGGCCGGCAACAGCCCCTCAGTCTGCAGACGGGCCGGTCTTTGCCAACCGGTTCTATTCCCCGCTGGTGCAAAGTATTGCCAGACAGGAAGGCATCAGCCGCGAAGAACTTGACCGTGTGCCGGGTACCGGCACCGAAGGCCGGGTAACGAAACAGGATATGCTGACCTATGTGCAGAACCGGCAAACGGTACCGGCGCCGGCTCCTGTTGCAACACCGTCTCCCGCACCGGCCGTGTCTCAGCCGTCTAAACTAAACACTGCCTCCCTAAGCGGTCAGTCGGACATTATCCAGATGGACCGGATGCGCAAAATGATTGCGCAGCGGATGGTTGAGTCAAAACAGATTTCACCGCATGTATCTTCCTTTGTCGAGGCAGATATGACCCCCATCGTACAGTGGCGGAATAAGGTGAAAGACGTGTTCCGGAAACAAACCGGCGAAGGCCTCACCTACACTCCGATTCTGATCGAAGCCATCGTAAAGGCCATCAAAGACTTTCCGATGATCAATATTTCGGTCGACGGCGACAACATCATCGTCAAAAAGTCGATCAACGTTGGAATGGCGGTTGCACTGCCAAGCGGTAACCTGATTGTACCGGTTATCCACAATGCGGATCAGTATAACCTTGTCGGGCTGGCGAAAAAGGTCAATGAACTGTCGAACCGGGCCCGCGAAAACAAACTGACCGCCGACGATCTGTCGAACGGAACCTACACCGTTTCAAACATCGGTACATTCGGTAACCTGATGGGTACGCCGATCATTATGCAGCCACAGGTAGCGATTATGGCGTTTGGTGCCATCGTAAAAAAACCGGCTGTAATCGAAACGCCGCAGGGCGATCTGATTGGTATTCGCCAGATGATGTTCCTGAGCCACTCCTACGACCACCGCGTGGTAGATGGTTCGCTCGGAGGCAGGTTTGTGCGCCGCGTCGCCGATTATCTGGAACAGTTCGATATCAACCGGCAGTTCTGATCCGGAACCGCATACCATTGCCCTCACATTCACTGTATATGCAAAAGAAGCGGATTGCAATTGACATGGACGATGTTTTGGCGGACACACACGCCAAATTCGTCGACATTTATCTGGCAGGGGAAGCGCCCCGCTACACACTTGAGCAACTCAATACCCGGTCGTTTCATGAACTGCTGGACGAGCATGAATTTAACGCGCTGATCGCACATGTCTATGAGCCGGGCTTCTTCCGGGATATTCCTGTAATGACCGGAGCGCAGGAGGCCGTCGAACGGTTATCTGAACGGTACGAAATCTTTGTCGCTACAGCAGCCATGGAGTTTCCTAACTCGTTCCGGGACAAATACGACTGGCTTGCCGAACACTTCCCGGCCATTCACTGGCGCAATATTATTTTCATGGGTGATAAAAGCGTCCTGAATACCGATTACCTGATCGATGATATGCCGCGCAATCTGGTGACGTTTCAGGGGGAAGGACTCTTGTTCTCTGCGGTTCATAACCGGACGAATCAGGATTTCCGGCGCTTCAATTCGTGGCCTGGAATCGAGGCGTACCTCCTGTAGCCAGCCAGGTCCGGTTACTGCCCACAACAGCACTATTCAATAAAAAAGGCGGATCCCGGGGATCCGCCTTTTTTATTGAATATGTCTTTGGATTATTGCACGTCAACAACGCGCTCGTGACCAACTTCGCGCTCATGCTCTTTTCCTTTTTCAGGAGCAATACGGATGATCTGTAGTTTGTCCAGCACACGGATTACCGGATAAGTAGGATCAAACTCCCACCAGCGGGCACCGAAGTTCGCATCATTCGGACGCTTGTGGTGGTTGTTCTGGAACAGCTCTCCTAACATCAGCAAGTCAAAAATCAGCGAGTTCCGTGATTTATCATGGTTGTCGAAGTTTTGATACCCGTATTTGTGACCGCTCCAGTTAACGATAGCACCGTGAATCGGCCCCATCAGGAAGTGAATCGGCAGCAGGAAGAAGAACGCCCAGTGCATATCCAGATACAGATACGCAAAAATATAGAACAGTGAATACAGCGTACCCCAGGCAACCCGTGAAACCCATGAATCACCGATTTTTTCGATCAGTGTCCAGTGGGGATAATTACGGTCAAACTGTCTGGCAACAGGAGCACGGCGGTGTAAAACGGCATTATAAATATCTTTAGTTTTCCACATCATCTGAAACACATTCGTTGAGTTATGCGGAGAGTGAGGGTCTTTAGGTGTATCGCTGTAGGCGTGGTGCATGCGGTGCAACACGGCATAAGCGCGCGGGCTCAGGTATGACGAACCTTGTGACAGATACGTCAGAAAGTAAAAGAAACGCTCCCAGAATTTGTTCATCGTGAACATTTTGTGGGCACCGTAGCGATGTAAGAAAAATGTTTGGCAAAACAGGGACAGATACCAATGCCCGGCTAATACTACCAATACAACAATCACAGTGAAATATATTTAAGTTTAACAATCCAACTGACTAATCTCTACAAAAATAAGGAATTATCCAAATGTTTTGCCTGGTTATGGCTAAAAAAGATGGTTAAATCCAACTATTCAACTACGGTTGTGGCATACTGTAAGAGGTTAGCGCCCATGCGCAGGGCCAGTTGCCGCAGGTTTTCGGGGTCATTATACACGCTCTGGTCTTCCCAGCCATTACCCAGATCACACTCATACGAATAAAAACAAACCAGCCGGCCCTGATAGATTAATCCGAAACCCTGAGGCGCCTTGCCGTCATGTTCGTGTACTTTCGGTAACCCGTTCGGGAATTTAAATTTCTGGTTATACACCGGATGGTTGTAGGGCAGTTCAACAAAATTCAGTTCCGGAAATACCTTTTTCATCTCGCGGCGGATGTATTTATCCAGACCATAGTTGTCATCAACATGCAGAAAGCCCCCCGAGAGGAGATAGCGGCGGATGTTCTGGGCTTCGGCATCCGAAAACACCACGTTGCCGTGACCGGTCATGTGAATAAAGGGATACGAATAGATATCCGGGCTACCGGGCTCAACAATGTCCTCTTCAGGAAAAATGTTCATGCGCAGGTTCTGGTTAGCAAACCGGATCAGGTTCGGCAGGGACGTTTTATTGGCATACCAGTCGCCGCCGCCGCTGTATTTCAGCTTGGCAATTTTATAGGACGCCTGTGCCAGCACCGAACCGATTGCCATTAGCTGTAATCCGATGAGCAAACACACTATTCTTTTCATGAGGCTTAGCTGCTTTTACTACCTTTTGGATAATGATGACTAACAAATATACAACGATTGCCGCTTCGCAGACATTGCCTGACCGGTATTTTACTGATTCAGCAGATTCAGGATCTGACAGGCCGCCAGCGCGGCGGTCTCCGTCCGAAGCCGGCTCGGGCCCAGGACCGCCATCCGGAATCCCGCCTGAAGAGCCTGTTGAATTTCCGGCTCCGAAAAGTCCCCTTCCGGCCCGATTAACACCGTGTATACTTCATTTGTTCGGGCCGCTCTGAATAAATGTTCCGGTACTTCATTGTCAGGCAGATGAGCAATAAACCGTTGTCCTTCGTCAGGTATTGCAGCCAGCAGCCGGCTAAACGGCACGGCCTCATCAACCTGCGGCATCCAGCTCTGTAAGGATTGTTTCATGGCCGAAACGGCAATTTTTTCAATCCGTTCCGTTTTCAGGATCCGCCGTTCGGAGTGCTGGCTGAAAAAAAAGCTGATCTGCTCAATACCGAGTTCAACGGCTTTTTCAACAAACCACTCGATACGGTCCAGATTCTTGGTTGGTGCCACACAGATACGGATGGAAAACGGACGGGCGGGCGTTGTTTTTTCACCGGTAATCCGGAATGTACATTGCCGGTGATCCGCTTTTGTGATCACACCCGTAAACTGTTTTCCCTGCCCGTTGGTAACCAGAATTTCTTCGCCCGGGCCCAGCCGGAGCGTCTTCACGGCATGACGCGAATCGTCTTCCGCTAAAGCTGAAATTGCCGGGGCGTCAGGTTGATAAAAAAGATGCATGAAAGCAAAAATAGGCGGTTTTACGATGTCAGCTGCCTTTTACCGCTTAAAGAGGTAATTTTGATCCGGCTAATTCCCGTCAAACGTGATTTTCGGATTTTTCAGACAGCGCATGGCTTGCCCGATGCCGTTCAGCGTGAGCGGGAACATCCGGTTGCCGCACCATTCCCGCACTAACTGAATGCTGTGGGTGTATTTCCAGTAGCCCGCCACTTCCGGATTCAGCCAGACAATGTACGGATACCGGGCTTTAAACCGGTCGAGCCAGACAATGCCGGCCTCCTGATTGTAATGTTCGACACTGCCCCGGGCGTGGGTAATCTCGTAGCTGGCCATGGCCGCATCCCCCACAAAAATAATCTTGTATTCCTTATTATAGGTATTCAGAATCTCCTGTGTCGGCACGCGGTCACGACGGCCATCACCCCTACCGCTGTCGTTACTCCGCCACAGACTCTCGTATACACAGTTATGAAAATAGAGAAACTCCAGGTGCTTAAACTGATACCGGGCCGCTGAGAATAGCTGGTTACACAAATCAACGTGACCGTCCATCGAGCCGCCGACATCAAACAGCATCAGCACTTTCACCTGGTTTTTACGCGACGGGCGCAGCTGAATATCCAGCAAACCGCCCTGCCGGCTGGTTTCGGTAATTGTCCGGTCAATGTCCAGTTCATTCTCAATGCCTCCGCGAGTCAGAATCCGCAACTGGCGGAGCGCCATTTTCATATTGCGCGTATTCAGTTCTACATCGTCGGCGTAATTTTTATAGGCACGCTCTTCCCAGACTTTCAGTGCATTGCGATTGCCGGTTTCCGGTTTGTCGATCCGGAATCCTTCCTGTGCCTGTCCCGCCGTGCCAAAGGGAGATGTGCCGCCGGTTCCGATCCATTTATTGCCGCCTTCATGCCGTTCGTCCTGCTCCTGCATCAGGTCACGCAGCCCTTGCCAGAGCTGATCCAGACCACCCCTATCGACGAGGGCTGCCAGCTCTTCTTCCGTAAACTGTCGGTTCAGCGCATATTTCAGCCAATCGGGTGGTATATCCGGCAGTTTCTCACTCACGGTATGCTGCATCCCGTTATACCACTCACCGAACACACGGTCAAATAAATCAAGGTGCTGTTCGTGTTTAACCAGCGCTGCTTTACTGAGAGCGTAGAAATCACTGACCGACGCTACTCCGGCCTCTGATCGTAATGCAGCCAGCAGTGTCAGATACTCAGGCACAGTTACGGGCATGTTGTGCTGACGCAGCAATAGGAAGAAATCGAGAAACATGGGCGGCAACCGTTTAATATGGACGTGTTCCCTTTTGCTTTAACGCCGTTAACAGAACCGTATCCTGCTCGTTTTTCAAAAGTGCCCCGACATAAGGCGGCAGCTCATTCAGGGCTTCCAGATCAGTCAGATCGTCTTCAGTAACCCCCGAAACCAGCAACAGCCGGATCCAGTCAATGAGCTCACTGGTCGAGGGCTTTTTCTTCAGGGCCTTCACATCACGGATGCTGAAGAAGACCGACAGGGCTTTCGTCATTAACTCCTGTGGTAATACCGGAAAATGAACCCGCACGATCTCTTCCATAGTATCTTTATCCGGAAACCGGATGTAGTGAAAAAAGCACCGCCGCAGAAAGGCATCCGGCAACTCCTTTTCATTGTTGGAGGTAATGATTACAACCGGCCGGTGACGCGCAGCAATGGTCCGCCGGAGTTCGTAGCAATAAAATTCCATCCGGTCCAGCTCCTGCAACAGGTCGTTCGGAAACTCAATATCGGCCTTATCGATTTCGTCGATCAGCAAAACCGCCTGTTCCCCGGAGTCAAAGGCCTCCCACAACTTTCCTTTTTTGATATACGCGTCAAGATCCCCGATTCTGGCATCACCGAGCTGAGAATCCCGCAGGCGCGAAACGGCGTCGTATTCATATAACCCCTGTTGCGCTGTAGTCGTTGACTTAACATGCCAGGTAAACAGCGGTTTTTGCAGAGCACCGGCAATTTCGTAGGCCAGAAGTGTTTTGCCCGTACCAGGTTCTCCCTTTATCAGCAAGGGTTTCTGCAAGGCAATCGCTGCATTGACGGCAATGCTCAATTCGTGGGTGGCAACGTATTGATTCGTTCCGGAAAAGTGCTGTTTCATGACCAGAAAAGAGAAAAGGGAAGTAAAGGAGGCTGCGCACCGGCAGTCTTACCCTGTTACTTCCCTTTTTGTACAAAAGACTATTCCTGTCCGTTATCGGAGAACGAATACATGGTCTGATCCAGTGTCAGCGTGTTGCTGTTGAAGTTTTTGATGAAATTTCCGATCACATCTTCATCGATTTCTTCTACGTTCAGACAAACGTCCAGGCTGATACCATACTCGAAATCAGTATCTACCTCAACGTATTCCTGCACCTTAACGGCTTCGGTTTCTTCCAGTTCTTCGATAATTTCGGTCAATGCTGTTTCGGCATCTTCCTCTTCTTCGGCCGTAATCTTGTAATTGGCATTCCGCTCTTCAACCGGAACATAATTCGGATATGACTTTTTGAGTTCTTCAATGGCCATTTCATACACCAGGCTGCTGTGGTGCAGACGGAGTGTATAAATCAGGGCATCGTAGATAACTTCCTTACCCTGGTACGTACCGACAAACTGAACATGCTCACACTCACCTGTTTCGAGCATTTCCACTTCTTCGTCTTCTACGTAAACGAATGACATGCCTTCAGCCTGACACTCTTCCTTGAGTTCGGCAATTTCCTGTGGGTCGAAACCCGGATTATTTTTGATATCCATCAGTTCTCTGGTTTGCCCGCAAAATACGGTAGAGTCGCAATATGTTGCGTCCCTGTTTTATAATATTTTACTAATCCCCGTCAAAGTTACCAGAATCCCGGGATTTCTCGTAGAGACGCAAGATCTTGCGTCTCAATTCCCTTCCATTTGATTACCTGCTGCTGAGACGCAAGATCTTGCGTCTCTACGTAACCATTAACATAGATTTTACACACATTTTTTGGTTCTGTCTGGTTTTATATTGTTAATCGTAGTAACATAAATAGTTCTCATATGAAAACGATTCTCTTTCCTACCGACTTCACTTCCTCGGCCTCGCTGGCGCTGCAATGGGCTAAAACATTTGCCGGTAAGTACCAGGCTACCCTGATTCTGCTGCATGTACACCAGCCCCCCCTGCCCGATACTACCTTACCAACTGTCGGTGATTTAGGTGTTGGCGTTGCAGCGGCCTATGACCTGGAAAAGATCGGACACGAACAGCTGGATCATCTGGCCGCTCAGCTACGGGCCGGAGGATTAACTGTTGACACTGAATGGCGGATGGGTGGTATTGAGGATGAAATTCTGAGCGCCGCCCGTGACCGTAATGTTGATCTTATCATTACCGGCCGCCATACTATGAGCACGTTTTTTGACTGGCTGGCGGGCAGTGCGGCCACGGATGTTGCCCTCGATGCCTCCTGCCCGGTTCTGGTTGTTCCCGCGCCCGAAGAAGTGACGAAACCCCAAAACCGGTTCTCTTTAATAACGTTATTTTTGCAACCCAGCTTGAGTTTGACGAGCGGGCAGTGTTGCAACAGGTATCGCAGCTGACAGCCGATTTTGGCGGACGTCTGCATTTTCTGAAGGTCAATGCCGATAACCAGCCGGATGTGTGTTGACGACGAACAGTTTAAGGAGCAGCTGCAGCGTACGCTGGGCAATGACCCGCTACGGGTTAATCTGATCCATGCCCGTACCGTTACCGGCGGTGTTTCGGATTATCTGGATAAACACAAGGCTGATTTGCTGGTGATGACAACCCGCGAGCGGGGTTTTCTGGACGGCCTGCTGAATCCGAGCCTGACTAAGCGTATGGTCTTGCGGGCCCATATTCCGGTACTGGTCTACCATTCACCGAAAGTAGAAAACCCTTAAAACGAAGAAACCGCACGCCAAAGGCGAACCGCTTCCCGGAGTACAACAAAACCACAGGGTTAAGTGCCAACAAGGCCGGCCTGTGGATCTGTCAGTTTCAGGTTTGTTGATACAGGTTGTCCGCTGAGTCGTCAGTGAACAACCTGTATCGGTTTATATTATGCCTCGATCAGGAACTCGTCGTGCTGACTTACGTCCAGACCAACTTTTTCGTCGTCTTCAGATACACGTAGCGGCAGGATCAGATCAGTAACTTTCAGCAGCAGTAGTGAACCGCCGAAGGCGAAAGCTGATACGATGAACAGCGCCTTAACGTGCTCGATAAACAGACCGGTTTCACCGAATGCCAGACCTTCTACCGTCACCGCTGAGTTAACCCCTTTTGACGCAAAGATACCTGTCATCAGCATACCAACGATACCACCAACACCGTGGCAAGGGAATACATCAAGTGTGTCGTCAAGCGTTGATTTAGTACGCAGGTGAGCTACGAAGTTACTGATCATACCGGCTACTGAACCGATAAAGATTGACGACGGAATTGTTACGAAACCAGCCGCAGGGGTAATGGCAACCAGACCCACAACCGCACCGATAGCGAAACCCAGCGCAGATACTTTCTTACCTTTTGCCGCATCAAACAGTACCCATGACAGACCGGCAGCCGCTGCAGCTGTGTTTGTTGTTGCGAACGCTGAAGCTGCAAGGGGAGACGCACCAACTGCCGAACCGGCGTTGAAACCAAACCAGCCGAACCACAGTAAACCGGTACCTAACAGCACGAACGGAATGTTGGCAGGCGGGAAGTAGTTGGCTTCCATGTGTGATTTACGGCGCTTCAGGTAGATTGCTCCGGCTAAGGCAGCCCAACCGGCAGACATGTGTACAACGGTACCACCGGCGAAGTCAAGAACACCCATCTTGAACAGGAAACCATCCGGGTGCCATGTCCAGTGTGCCAGCGGCGTGTAAACGAACAGGCAGAACAGGATCATGAACAGAACGTAAGAGCGGAAGTTGATCCGCTCAGCCATTGAGCCTGTTACCAGGGCCGGTGTGATCACCGCAAACTTCAGCTGGAAGAATGCAAACACAACCAGCGGAATGGTAGCAGCCAGTGACCATGGTTTGCCGTCCAGAACGCCTTTGAACATAAAGAACGTAGTCGGGTCGCCGATGAAACCACCGATATCATCACCAAATGCAAGGCTAAAGCCAACAACCACCCACATGATGCTGATTACACCCATTGCGATGAAGCTTTGCAGCATGGTTGAGATAACGTTTTTGTTGTTAACCATACCGCCGTAGAAATACGCCAGGCCGGGAGTCATCAACAATACCAATGCAGAAGAAACCAACATCCACGCGGTATCACCGGTATCGATACCTTCGGTAACGATTTGAGTTGGAACAGAGGGCATCAGAATACCCATGACGCTGATAATCAGCAGCAGAGCGAGAGGGATGTAACGTGACATAGACTTACTGGGTTTTTGTTGTACAATAGATTAGCGATTGGTAAGGGTTAACTGCATATGTTTATGTTAAGAAAATCAGAACTTGAAGATGGCAGCCATACCCAATGTCGTTTGCGACTTAGAGAGCGAACCATCGTTTTTCTCAAACTTATTAGCAGAGTAGCTGTCGATACGCAGTTCCGGCTTCAGCAGTACGTGACCACCACCCGTTGTGATGTTGCCGGTGAATGTGATCGAGTTAACGCTTGCTCCGTTGCCGGCTGCGTCTGTCAGCGCACGGACACCGCTCTTGTTGTCGAATGATTCATAACGGGCCCCTAACGCAAACTTGTCAGAGAAGGCGTAGTTGGTATAGAGTGCAAAACCACCCCATGTCTTTTTCTCTGACGGTCCACCTGCATTCTGAAAATCTCCTTTCTGGGAACCGGTTGCCGCATTCAGGCCTACGTAGAACTTAGAGGTAATCTGATAGGTAGTTGTCAGGTCAAAGAGTGCGTATGAAGCATCGTCTGCTGTCACACCATTTACATCCTGCGAGGCTTCGTTTGAGGCAATAGCGTTCAGGTACACGTTCCAGCCCGAAACCGGCGAGAAGAAGAACTGACCAATCAGACCTTTTTTCTTATTGTTGTCGAAAATATTATCGACGTTGTTCACGACACCGAGCATCAAATACGCCTTGTCGCTGAACGAGTACTGGCCTTTCAGACCGATGTGATAGAAAGGACCATTGTTAAACAGGTTAGACAGCGAGTAGTTAAAGTTTACAGGGGCATCAATGACTTCATAGCCAATGTGCGTACCGAACTGACCGGCAGTAAAGCTCAGTTTGCTGGTTGCTTTCAGTGTTACATAGGCCTGCTTGATTGCCAGAGACGTTGAGCCGGCACCGAGAAAACCAACATTGTTACCGTAGTTGCCCAGATCCGCGAAAGGACCGAATGCCATATCCATAACAGCGTCTACCTTATCTGAACTATAGGCCGCTTTTGCCTGAATCAAACCAATTCCGAACTGACCTGACTTCTGATCGAACGCCCGGGCATTTGAGCTGCCCAGTGCATTTAACCCCATGTTTGACTGACTTTTCGGGTTATTAAAGTTGCCGAAATAGTAGGTATCCATGTATCCGGAAAAGGTAAATTTCCCGGAATCGGTTCCGGTAGAATCCTGTGCTTTTGCAGATACGGCACCCATGAAACAGGCAGCTAGTAAAAAGATCTTTTTCATAATTTACTTTGGCTAAACAGTGGTTTTGTAAACTTTTATTGAACGGCACAAAGTTTATTACAAAATTTAATTGATGCAACAGGTAATTCAACCTTTAAACCTATTTCTGGTCATTTTCCACTAATTTTGTTTAAAACATCTTACTTTTTAAACCTAAAATCCAAGAAAACTTAACATTTTTTTGAAATTTTCTAAGATTTTAAACCTCGCTATAGTTATAGGTAAGTTCTGTATTTCCCCGTGATTATCCAATTTGATTTGGCAGAACTAATTTTTTGCCAAACAAAAAACCCGACCAGGTAGTTGGTCGGGTTTAGTAGCCGGTAAACGTATGTTCCGGTTATTCTTCAGCGTGCAGCCAGGCTTTCTTGGCCAGCAGCGTATCGTCTTCTTCTTCGTGCTCAGGATCCGGCACACAGCAGTCAACCGGACAAACGGCAGCACACTGCGGCTCTTCGTGGAAACCTACACATTCCGTACATTTATCGGAAACAATGTAATAAAACTCGTCGGAGACGGGTGCTTGCGGTGCTTTACCACTAACAATGGTTCCGTCACCAAAATCAACTTCATTCAGGCTTGTTCCCCCGCCCCATGTCCATTCTACGCCACCTTCGTAGATAGCAGTATTCGGGCATTCGGGTTCGCAGGCACCGCAGTTGATGCACTCGTCAGTGATCATGATAGCCATGAGCGTACTAGGTTATGTGCAGAAAAATAGGTTCGACTTTTGGACAACAAATATAACTATTTAAAGGGTTAGGGCAAACTATTAGTTATTTTTGTGGTAAAATCAGCGATTGTCTGACAAGAATGACGCAAAACGAACGCATCCAAACTTTTATTGCTCTCGGAGACTTTTTACGGTCTGACCAAGGGCAAGCCGACATTGAAGACATGGCCTGGCGGGCCAACGGACAGAATAACTGGTTTACACCTGCGAATGTGAAACGGGCTTTCCATGCGATCAGTGAACACATGCTGACGACTGATGCCCTCACTGCCTGGGCTTCTGCCTATCCGGCCGAACCCGGAACTATTAAATCGGTAGGTGTCGTAATGGCAGGCAATATCCCTGCTGTCGGTTTCCATGACCTGTTGTGTGTATTGGTAAGCGGGCACCGGATTATGGCAAAACTCAGTAGCCAAGATATTGTACTTATCAACTATTTAATACAAAAAATAACAGAAATAAGCCCTGCATTGGGTGAGCGGATCGAGATTGCCGAGCGGCTTAATGCTGCGGACGCTTTTATCGCCACCGGCAGCGATAACACAGCCCGTTATTTCGACTACTATTTCGGCAAGCGGCCGCACATTATCCGCCGCAACCGGACGTCGGTCGGGGTACTGACCGGCGTAGAGTCGGATGCGCAACTTCTGGCCCTCTCGGAAGACGTACTGAGTTATTACGGGCTGGGATGCCGCAATGTATCTACCATCCTGATTCCGGATGTAGATATCCTGCAACGTTTTCTGCGCGTTACGGAAGCGCTGATTCCGGAATATACCAGCAACCATAAGTACGTCAACAACTACGATTATAATAAATCGATTTATCTGGTAAACGGCGTACCGCATCTGGACAACTGTCTGCTGCTGATGACCGAGGATGACCGGCTGGTCTCGCCGATTTCGGTGTTGTATTACCGGCTTTATGACACACAGGACGATGTAAATACTTTTTTACAGGAAAACGATGAAAAAATTCAGGTAATAGCCTCGGCCGACGGCTGGTATCCCGGAAGTATTGCGTTTGGTAAAACCCAGTTGCCCGGACTGAGTGATTATGCCGACGGTGTCGATACCATGGCTTTCTTAACTGCCTTGTGAAGCAAACGGGCACGGCCCGCGGGCCGTGCCCGTTTGCTTTTTAATACCGCCAGCTGGTCAGATCGGCGCCTTTGGGTGCACTGGTTTCGATCCGTTTCAGGATTTTTGACATATACAGCGTATTGTACCGCAACCGGCTGATGTAGTTTGGCTGGGTATGATCGCCGTTCCAGCAGTGTTCGGCCCGGTCTCCGTAATCGACCTCTCCGTAATAATGCGGGGCTTTGGTCTGCTTCAGAAAATCTTCCATCAGATAGACGGCGTTATTCAGGTAATAGTTATCCATGTCGCCGCAGTAAATATGAATTTTGCCGGTCAGCTTCGGCCCCAGTTTACCCCAGTCCCGTTTCAGAATGTGGAGCAGGTCATAATGCTCACGCCAGTAACCGGCTACACTGCTGTCGATAGCACCGGTTAATTTATCCCAGATCGGTTTGGGGTAGCCATCCTGCCCCATCGGCGAATACACGGCCTGCCAGATATCCCACTGATCGCCGGAGCGGGAGTTTGACCCGAGTGCCAGTTCTCGGTGATTCATGTCCTGAACCGTGCATTTGACATGGCCGAGGTAATTCCGCTGACCGGGACGCAGCATTTTGCGGAACGGGCCGTCCATGTAGTAGGCATTTTTGTCTTTATAAA
>CBDFHU010000144.1:0-27813 GCA_965247375.1 Arsenicibacter sp. | reverse complement strand
AATGCCGGTAGAACTGGACAGCAAAAAAGCACAGGAACTGGGCTCTAAAGTTGGTCGCGGTATCTACATCAACGAAGTAACGGACAACGGTGCAGCCAAAGCAGCCGGTCTGCAAAAAGGTGACGTTATCGTGAAAATGGAAGGTCAGAACGTTGATTCGGATGCACAAATGCGTGAAATCATCGGTCGTCGTCGTCCGGGTGATCCGATTACGGTAACCATCAACCGGAATGGTTCAGAGCGTGATGTCAAAGTGGTATTGCGGAACCGGAACGGGGGGTAACGAAGTTATCAAACGCGAAGAAGTAGCTGCCACCTCATTAGGCGTACTGGGTGCTCAGTTTGAAGACCTGACTCAGAATGATGCCAAACAATTAGGCGTTAGCGGCGGTGTTCGTGTAAAACAAATCACCGACGGTAAACTGGCTGAAACAGATATCGAAGAAGGCTTCATCATTGTGAAGGCAAATGGCAAAAACGTAAAGTCCGTTAAAGACTTGCAAGCCATCCTGTCTAATGTCAAAGAAGGCGAAGGCCTGATGTTGATCGGAATGTATCCGAACAGCTCACGGATGTACTACTACGCCGTGCCTGTGTAAATCACAGTCTGATTAATCATAAAAAAGGCCGTCCGGTAATCCGGACGGCCTTTTTATATGCACTCTCTTCAAGGCTTGTTATTGCTTGATGACCTTTACAACTTCTTTCCGGCGGCCACTGATAGCCTGAATGAAATAAACACCGGCGGCCCGTTTCAGCGGAATCAGCTGCCGCTCGGTGGCTGCCGCTGTCTGTACTGACTGATCATGCAGCAGTTCGCCCTGTGCGTTGATCATCCGGATTGTCAGTTCGCTACCGGCGGCCCCTTGCACCTCAACGGTCACCTGTTCCTGGCTGGTCGGATTTTCCAGTACGGTCAGTTTCAGATTACCGGCCGGCTCACCCGCAGCTACGCGTGCGCTTCCGGAGCAGAAGGCCGCGAAATTGAAAGTATAGTTCACCGTAACCCCATTCTGCGTGGCATAAATCATCAGTGGTTTCGGATCAGCCCGCAGACCTGCTTCAACAATGCCGGTCGGATTACTTAGTGACGAGCGCTGTACACCGATGGCGATGTAGTTAATCGGTGAGCCGTCACCGCCGGTGGTCCGGAAGGTAATGATACCGGTAGCGCAGTCATACAAGGGCGCAATCAGTGCCAGCGGCTGCATAGCGCCGGTCGGCGAAACGATGATGCTGAACAAGGCCTGTGCCGACAGCCCGCCAGGATCCGTGGCCGTTACAATCAGCGGATACGTACCTGACACGGTCGCAGTACCGGAAATCGTACGGGTAGCTGCATTAAAGCCTAGTCCGGCTGGTAATCCCGTAGCGGTATAGGTCAATACGTCATTATTCGGATCGGCAAATGCATTTTCCGCAATCTGAAAACTGAATGCCGCGTCTTGCTGTGCAACCTGATTGGCTACGGGCATCACCAGCACCGGCGGCTGATTAGCCCCGCTGCCCAGGCAATAGGTCCGGAAATTAAACAGATAGGATACTACCTTTCCGTTCTGACGGGCCATGAGGTTCAGCACTTTTGTGTTCGGGTCGCCAAGTATGGCGGCATCTATGGCCTGCACCGGATTTGTTGTCCAGCCTGTTACGCCGATGGCCATGTAGTCAATCGGAGAGCCATCACCGCCGGTGGTCTGAAAAGTAAGCTTCCCGGTCTGGCAATCGAACTGCGGCTGTACCAATGCCAGCTGCTGAATAAAGGTCATTGCCTTATCAGCCTGAATCAATCCATAGCCGGTCAGATAATCAAAACCGTTGTCGAAGCCGGGAGTTGACGAGTCATCCATATCAATGGCCGACTGCTGCAGGTAGCTTTTCATCAGCGCCGGTGACAGACTCCCTCCCGCTTTCTCAATCAGCAGTGCTCCCACGGCAGCAGCATGCGGCGCTGCGGCAGAGGTCCCGAAAAAGTTAGGGATCCCGTCTTTTTCCAAATCTGTACTTGCCGCGTAGAAGAACGTTGTATTACCACCATCAGGCGCAACAATTTCCGGTTTCTGACGGTATACGGCACTGATCGCGGCGTCACTTGCATCAAACAGAATAGGTACCCCGCCAGCCGACGAAAACGTTTCGATAACCGGAGCGGCTAAGGTTGTATTGAAAGCCGGTGTCATTGTATAGCGTGCAGCGCCGACCGCAATGGCATTTTCAGCGTTGGCGTGTCCGTAGCTGGTAGCGCTTTTCGTATCGTAAGTAACGCTCACATTGGAGCCGAAGTTTACCCACTTAATCCGGGCCGGATTCGGACCGCTGTACCGTACAATCACCAGATCAATGGCAACCGTTGTCGATGTCGCATTGCTGACCGAAATATATTCGGCCGGACCTGAGTATGTGTTCCCGTTCAGGCTCGATAAGTCAGGGCGCAGCACGTTATTGTAATAGACTAACAGATCCAGGTCTGTCTTTGCGGTGTTACCATTCAAGCCATAAAATGAATCGGTCCATTGCAGGATCGCTTCAAACGATCCCCGCGCCGGAATGATGATCCGCTGAGTAATGGCATTACTACCAAAATCGTGTGCAACTCCCAGCGACCCCACAAAAGGATCAGATAAGACCCGGCCTGAACTCTTAAACGCTGCTTCGTAGGAATTACGGCCATTATTCCCTGCTGCCGAGAAATACGAAACACCCATATTCTGAACGACATAATCAACCGCCTGCGCAACGATACCGTCCTGGAACATCGGTTCGGCAAAGTAGATAATGTCATCGACAATAACTTTACAGCCGGCTTCGGCCAGCTTAATGATGCCTTCGGCAAAACCCTCTTCCCCGTTAAAGGCTGTATAAAAGGCAATACCAGCGTCCGGCGCGACATCATGGACGATTTCGGCCATCGCTCGTCCTTCGTCGGCCGCGTCGTCAAAAAGGTAATCTTCCAGAACCTGTACATTCGGAGGTAAATCTCCCGATGCAACACCGGCAGCTGCCCCGCCCAGCGCATCATAGGAATCAGACAGAATCCCGACTTTAACACCTTTACCGGTTACCTTTGCCTGAGCCCGTGCAATGTCAGCCCGCATGGCCTTATCGCCCTGAGAATTTACCGAGCCTGTCTGTAACTTGGGCTTGTAAGCCTGCGCAACAAAGGCCACCCCGGCTACATTTTTCAGATCGCCCAGTTTTGCCCGCGGGAAAAAACCAAAAATGGACCGACCTCTCAGCTTAGCGCCCTGAAGCCCGGCAGCCTGCAATTCGTTCAGTAGCCTGGCGTCATTGGCGGCTGTCGCGTAGACATTAACCGCGACCAGGCCGTTTTTCGTCCATAAACCATCTACAGGTTTCAGATCACCGTTGCCCTGATCAACAAAAGCTTTATCCGGCGGTAAAAGCGAATAGGACAGCTTTGCATCAGCTGACTTCTGTTTTACCTGGTCAATAAGGCTTTGTGCTGAAGCGGTTACTACCGTTACTACCACAAGAAGCACAGGGAGTAGCCCTGAGAGCACTTTTTTTCGTATACATGTGAGCATATTGTATGGTGAGTTAGTTTAAGGTAGAAATATGATAAAATACCTTCTCTAAATCAACACTTTATCATACTATTTCTTGCTTCTGTTAAGTATTTTGATCAATATCAAAAAGTATTGGGTTGCGTATAGACGATAAATTTATCCCGGCCAATGCAGGTAACCCCAACCCCCTAAGGCGTATCATATTGATTATCTACATATTATGCCACAATAGAACCTTACAAGATCATTTTTAAAAAAATTTAAAAATTTATAAAAAGAAGATTCGCCAATACATTGTTTTTCCTGAACTTTGCAATTCACTTTCAATCATCGTCAAAGTCAACGATATGATTACCGAATCATCAGTACTTGAGACGCCAACGGGCGGCCCCGTTCAGTCGGCGATCACGTACGAAAAAATCCCGACGCATATTTACTCAGATGCTAAGGCTGCCTCACGGGCTGTAGCGCGTGAGATTGCCGCTCTGATCCGGCAGAAACAAAGTGAAGGTTTGCCATGTATCCTGGGCCTTGCCACCGGTTCTTCACCAAAAACGGTCTATGCCGAACTCGTTCGGATGCACCGCGAAGAAGGGCTAAGCTTTCAAAACGTGGTTTCGTTTAACCTGGATGAATACTATCCGATGGAGCCCGACTCGTTGCAGAGCTACTGGCGTTTCATGAAGGAGCAGTTATTTGACCATGTTGATATTCCGGCAGGAAACTACCACATTCCGGACGGTACCGTGTCGTATGATAAGGTAGCTGAATTCTGCCGTCATTACGAGGATATGATTGAAGCGGCCGGCGGCCTTGATTTCCAGTTGCTGGGTATCGGGGGCAACGGCCATATCGGCTTTAACGAACCGGGTTCACTGAGCAACTCCCGTACGCGTCTGATGATGCTTGACCACTCGACGCGGACGGCAGCGGCAATGGACTTTGGCGGACTGCCACGGACACCGCGTAAAGCCATTACAATGGGGGTTGCGAGTATTCTGAACGCCAGGCGGGTTGTGCTGCTGGCCTGGGGCGAGCGCAAGGCACCGGTCATCAGCAGTGCGGTAGAGGGAACCGTTACGGAACACAATCCGGCATCATACCTGCAAACCCACCCGAATACCCTGTTTGTGATTGACGGAGCCGCCGCTTCGGGTCTGACCCGGATGAAAGCGCCATGGCTTGTGGACTCGGTCACCTGGGACAACAACATGAAGAAAAAGGCGGTTACCCACCTGTCGCTGACATTGGGTAAGCCTATTCTCAAACTGACCGACCGCGATTATAACGATAATGGTATGAGCGATCTGCTGGCGCAGTACGGTCAGGCCTATGATATTAATATCGACGTTTTCAACCAGTTACAGCGCACGATTACCGGATGGCCGGGCGGTAAGCCAAACGCAGACGATACGTTCCGGCCGGAGCGGGCACAGCCTGCCAGCAAACGGTGTCTGATCTTCAGCCCGCACCCTGACGACGATATTATCTCGATGGGTGGTACGTTCCAGCGCCTGCACGATCAGGGCCACGAAGTACACATTGGCTATCAGACATCCGGTAACATTGCCGTTGCTGATGACGAGGCATTGCGTTTTGCGGATTACGTAGTCGACTTCAACGAGAAATTCGGTATCGACAGCCCCGAAGCCACACGGATTTTTCAGGATGCCGCGGCGTTCCTGCGCACGAAAAAGGACAGCGAAATGGATACAGACGAAGTGCGCTATGTGAAAGGACTGATCCGGAAAGGGGAAGCCAAATCAACCTGCCGCTTCGTAGGGATTCCGGTCGAAAATGCGCATTTCATGAACATGCCGTTTTACGAAACCGGAAAGGTGGAGAAGAAGCCACTGGGCGAAGAAGACATTCTGGTGGTAATGAAGCTGATCGAAGAAGTGAAGCCGCATCAGATCTACGCCGCCGGCGACCTGGCCGATCCACATGGTACGCACAAGGTGTGTCTGGACGCCATCATGGAAGCCGTTCGCCGGCTGAAAGATAAGGATTTTATGAAAGACTGCTGGGTGTGGCTGTATCGTGGTGCCTGGGCTGAGTGGGATATTCACGAAATTGAAATGGCCGTACCAATGTCGCCGGATCAGGTGATGAAGAAACGGTTCGGTATTTTCAAACACCAGTCGCAGAAAGACGGCGTTGTTTATCAGGGGGCTGATGCCCGCGAGTTCTGGCAGCGTGCGGAAGAACGTAACCGCGGTACGGCTGAACTCTACAACCGGTTAGGTCTGGCCGAATACGAAGCCATGGAAGCTTTCGTACGCTGGCAGTACTAATTTCGGGACAGTATTACGGGATTACCGGGATTTTGCTGAACTTAGTAGTTCAGATTCCCGGTAATCCCGTTTTCTTTTCTGACAGTACGTTTCATGCAAGCAACCTCAACGCCAACGTCAACACCTGCATCTGCCGGTACCGCCCGTCAACGCCTGTTATCCCTCGATGCATTCCGGGGCATTACCGTAGCCGCCATGATTCTGGTAAATAACCCCGGCGATTGGGGACACATCTACCCGCCCCTGGAACATGCGCCCTGGAACGGCTGGACACCAACCGATCTTATTTTCCCGTTCTTTCTGTTCATTGTCGGCGTATCCATTACGTTTGCCCTTGGAGCAGGGAGCGGCGGGCTTAGCGCAGCGGGCAGTGAGTCAGGTGTCCAATGGAAAATTATCCGGCGCGGGCTGGTTTTGTTTGGTCTGGGCGCCTTTCTGAATCTCTTTCCCCGTTTCGATTTCAGCAGCTTCCGGATTCCGGGCGTTTTACAGCGTATTGCCCTGGTGTATACCCTATGCTCCCTGATTTACCTCCGCACAAATACCAGTCAGCAAATCCGGCTTGTCGCTATTTTGCTCATTGGCTATTGGTTATTAATGACCCTCGTACCGGTTCCGGGCGTCGGCTACGCAAATCTGGAACCGGAAACAAACCTCGGTGCCTGGTTTGACCGGAGCTTGTTGGGTAACCACCTTTGGAAGAGCTCGAAAGTATGGGATCCGGAAGGATTACTGAGCACTATGCCGGCCATCGGTACCGGCTTACTCGGGGTCCTGACCGGCACGTGGCTGCGCCGGCAGGACAAATCAGCTACCGACCGGCTGGCGGGCCTGTTTACGGCCGGGGTGCTGCTGACCATTGGCGGCCTTTGCTTCGACGGTATTTTTCCGATCAACAAATCGTTGTGGACCAGCTCATTTGTGATGCTGGCGGGCGGACTGGCCATGATCGGCCTGGCAACCTGCTATTACCTGATTGATGTGCTGGGCTACCGCACGTGGTCGAAGCCGTTTGTGGCCTATGGTGTCAACGCCATTACGGTCTTTTTCCTCTCCGGCCTCATCCCGCGTATCCTGAACATGATCCACGTCACCACGCCCGACGGTAAGGAGCTTGGCGCGAAGGAATGGCTGTACCAGACGTTTTTTGTCCCCTACTTCGCCGAACCCATCAACGCCTCCCTCGCCGGTGCACTCACCTTCGTTCTGATCTGGCTGGGCATTCTGTGGGTGATGTATAAAAAAGGTGTGATAATTAAAGTGTAGGTTATAGCTTTTATTCAGCCTTTTAAGAAAGGCTGAATAATTCCGAACTTATCCCTACCTTTACGGCTCAACTTCAAAAAGTTCATGGTACTGATCACCTGCTAAGTCCCGTCCGGGTGCAAGGCGTCCCGCACGGGTGACCACTTCCTGTTACCACCGTCACGTGCTCCCTGCCGTGACGCACGATTTCCTGTTTTCTTTTTTAACATTCATCTATCTCTCAATCCGGCATTTATTGTGTCGCGTTGGTCGTTTGGGTCTGTGCATTCACTGCCTGTATCGCTGTTTACACCTACCTGATCTGACCACATCACAGGCCGTTAAGTGCCTTTGTGTCATGAAAAAGTTTTTAAAGCTGTTACTGGCCGCCTTAAGCGGTTCAGAAAAAAATTATACAACCGTCAGTATCAATAAGGCGATTTTTCTGCTGTCCGTCCCCATGATTCTGGAAATGGTTATGGAGTCGCTCTTTGCGGTTGTTGACGTGTTTTTTGTCGCTAAAATCGGTACCGAAGCCGTGGCCACCGTCGGGCTGACTGAGTCGGTGCTGACGCTGGTCTACTCCATTGCCATCGGCCTCAGCACGGCTGCAACGGCGCTTGTGTCCCGCCGCGTGGGCGAAGGCGATCACCGGTCGGCAGGCATGGCCGTCGGGCAGGTCATTCTGGTTTCGCTGGCCGCCTCACTCCTGCTCGGTATTCCGGGACTGCTTTGGGGCGACGAAATTCTGCGGCTCATGGGCGGCGACGAACGCCTGATTGCCAACGGCTCCGGCTTTACCCGTATGATTTTTGCCAGTTCACCGGCCATTATGCTGCTGTATACGCTTAGCGGGGCCTTGCGTGGTGCCGGTGAAGCCTCCGTAGCCATGCGGTCGCTCTGGATTGCCAACGGGATCAACATCATCCTGTGTCCGGTTATGATCTTTGGCTGGGGCCCGATCCCTGCGATGGGCGTCATGGGTTCGGCCATTGCCACCACCGCCGGCCGTACTATCGGGATGCTTTATCAGCTCAGCGCGTTTCTGGGCAACAAGAAGACCATTACCGTCTTTGGCAAAGACCTTCGTCCGAACGCGGATATGATCCGGCAATTGCTGGGACTGGCCGCCGGTGGTACGGGGCAATTCCTGATCAGCTCGGCCAGCTGGGTGTTCCTGACCCGTATCCTGTCAACCTTTGGCAGCGATGTGGTAGCGGGGTATACCATTGCCATCCGGATCATTATTTTCACCATTCTGCCCTCGTGGGGTATGGCTAATGCCGCTGCCACGCTGGTGGGACAAAACCTGGGCGCTGATCAGCCGGACCGTGCCGAAGCCTCGGCGTGGCGGGCGGCTTTCTGCAACTTTGTGTTTCTGCTGCTGGTCGGCATCGGGTTTTACCTCGGCGCCGAACCGATTGTCCGGTTGTTTAATGATACACCGGCAGTTGTCAGCATTGCTGTACAGTGTCTCCGTATTTTCTGTCTGGGTTACGTATTCTGGGCCTATGGCATGGTGATCAGCCAGTCGTTCAACGGAGCGGGTGACACTAAAACACCGACAATCATCAATATTGTCTGCTTCTGGCTGATCGAAATTCCGCTGGCCTACTCACTGGCCGAAGTACTGGATTTCGGCCCATCCGGTGTTTTCTGGTCAGTAGCCATCAGTGAATCATTGCTGGCGGTAATCGCCATTATCATTTTCCGGCAAGGGAAGTGGAAACTAGTAAAAGTGTAACAATACCTTTTCTACGGTGTTATCCCTATCTGCGGAACCGTCTGTTATGGCGGCTCCGCAGATAAATCATGTCTGCACCAACAATCAACCGCATCCTCCAGCATCTGGATGAACTGATGCACACCGACCGCTACGACACTGATGAACGTGGTGGCCTTTACGCCGGAAAATCCTCCAGCCATCCGGTTACCCGCCTCGGGCTGGCGCTTGACCCATGGCCGGGCCTGACGAGTTGGGTTAAACAACAGCAGCTGGATGCAATCTGGCTGCACCGCCCCTGGAAACTTTCGCCCAACGCGCTACCGGTTCCGGTTCTGTACCAGCATCTCCCGTTTGATGAGCACCTGACAATGGGCTATAACGTACATCTGGCCAGTTGTTTACACATGACCGGCCTTGAAGAGTTCGGTTATAAACAATCCGTAAACGGCCTGCACCGGCCCATTGGCATGATTGGCAGCGTGCCGCCTGATACGCAGCAGCACTGGCAGCATCAGTTGGAAAGCCTATTCAATGGCCTCGACATATGGACAGGGCAACCGACCGGAAAAATTCAACGGGTGGCCGTTGCCGGAGCGATGAATGAGACACTGCTTGATGAAGCCGTTAGTCGCGGCGTTGATCTGTATATTACCGGTCAATACCGGCCCGCTGCCATCAAAAACACCGCGTCGCCGGCTATTTTCGCCACCGGTCATGAGCGGTGTGAACTTTATGGGCTCCGGACATTAACCGCCCTTCTCTCCGCAAAACTACCGGAGACGACAATGATTCTTCATGCATGACTATCATCATACCATGACTGCAATATTCTTATAAAAACTTGACTTTACCTTATATCCTTCGGCAAATTAAGGTTTTTCCAAAATTTTCAATGAAATTGCTCAACCATTAGCAAACACTTCGATCAGCATCCGCCTTAATTGAAAATTATGTAGTAATTGTAAACAATCTTTATCCTTCGGATACAAGTTGTTTATGTGGTCATTCACTCTTTCGTTTGCCGGATAACCGGTCATGAACCCAACATGAAAGAATACATCCGTCCGATTAATCGTTTGCTGGTTGCCAACCGGGGCGAAATCGCGATCCGCATCATGCGGGCCGCGACAGAATTAGGCATTACAACTGTTGCCGTTTACACGTACGAAGACCGCTACTCGCTTCACCGCTATAAAGCAGATGAAGCCTACCAGATCGGCCGCGATGACGAAACGCTCAAGCCTTACCTCGATATTGAAAGTATCATTGCGCTGGCCAAACATAAACGGATTGACGCCATTCACCCTGGCTATGGCTTCTTGTCTGAAAACGTAACGCTGGCCCGCCGGTGCCGCGAAGAGGGAATTATTTTCGTAGGGCCGTCTCCGGAAGCAATGGATGCCCTGGGCGACAAGGTCCGCGCGAAGAACCTCGCAACCAAGGCGAATGTGCCGATGATCCCGGATTCCCGGCTCGATCTGTCGGATTTCAGCGTGGCTCAGTCAGAGGTGGAGCGGATCGGCTTTCCGGTGATGATTAAGGCTGCCGCCGGTGGTGGTGGCCGCGGGATGCGCGTGGTACGGAACCCGGACGATTTCGAACGGTCATACAACGAAGCGCGTAACGAAGCCAAAAATGCGTTCGGTGATGATACGATCTTCCTCGAAAAATTCATCGAAGACCCGAAACATATTGAGGTACAGCTCCTGGGCGACCAGCATGGCAACCTGATTCACCTCTACGAGCGTGATTGCTCCGTACAGCGTCGTTTCCAGAAAGTAGTCGAAGTAGCGCCATCCTTCGGCCTTCGGCAAGACACTAAGAATAAGCTGTATGAATATGCGCTGAAGATCGGGAAGCAAGCCGGCTATTACAACGCCGGTACCGTTGAATTCCTGGTCGACCGGCACGAAAATATCTACTTCATTGAAGTAAACCCGCGGATTCAGGTTGAGCACACGATCACTGAAGAAGTGACGGGTATTGACCTGGTGCGGACGCAGATTCTGGTGGCGATGGGCTATAAACTGTCGGATAACGGCATTTATATCAACCATCAGGACGAAGTGCCGCTGAACGGCTACGCAATCCAGTGCCGGATTACGACCGAAGATCCGATCAATGGCTTCAAACCGGATTTCGGTACTATTACCGCCTACCGGAACGCTGCCGGCTTCGGTATCCGCCTGGATGAAGGCAGCAGCTACGCCGGCATGCGGATTTCGCCGTATTTCGATTCAATGATCGTGAAGGTATCAGCCCGTGGCCGGACCCTGAAAGGGGCTACCCAGCGGCTGACCCGCGCCCTGATTGAATTCCGCATCCGTGGCGTAAAAACCAACATTGCCTTCCTCCTGAACGTAATCAGCCACCCGATTTTCCAGCGGGGCGAGGCACGGGTTTCGTTCATCGAAAACCACCCGGAACTGTTTAACCTGCGGAAAGCAAACGACCGGTCAACCCGTGCCCTGCGCTATCTGGCCGAGGTGATTGTCAACGGCAATCCGGAAGTGAAATTCAAAGACCCGACGAAAGTATTCCGTCAGCCGGTCGTACCTGCCTTCGACCCCTATGCGGCGTATCCGAAAGGCAGTAAGGACCTGCTCCGTGACATGGGACCGGAGAAGTTTACACAGTGGGTCCGCGATCAGAAGCAGGTACTGTATACCGATACGACCTTCCGCGACGGCCACCAGTCGTTGCTCGCCACCCGCGTCCGGACAAAGGACATGCTGGCGGTAGCCGAAGGGTTTGCCAAAAGCCATCCGGAACTGTTCTCCATGGAAGTATGGGGCGGGGCGACATTCGACGTAACGATGCGTTTCCTGCACGAAAACCCGTGGAAACGTTTACAGGCGTTCCGGGAGGCCATGCCGAACATGCTTCTCCAGATGCTGTTCCGTGGCTCCAATGCAGTCGGTTATTCGGCGTATCCGGACAATCTGATCGAAGCATTCGTCGAAAAATCGTGGGAAAACGGCATTGATGTCTTCCGGATTTTCGACTCCCTGAACTGGGTAGAAGCCATGAAGGTCAGTATCCGGGCGGTACGCGAGCGGACAACAGGTATTGCCGAAGCAGCTATCTGCTACACCGGCGACATTCTCGACCCGAATCAGCATAAATACACCCTTCAGTATTACCTCGACATGGCGCGTCAGCTCGAAGACGAAGGCGCGCACATGCTGGCGATCAAGGATATGGCCGGGTTGCTGAAGCCATTGGCCGCCGAAAAACTGGTGACCGAGCTGAAGCAGGCCGTGAGCATTCCGATTCACCTGCACACGCACGATACGGCCGGTATTCAGGCCGCTACGTATCTGAAAGCCATTGACTCCGGTGTCGATATTGTTGACTGTGCGCTGGGTGCTTTATCAGGTCTGACGTCTCAGCCGAACTTTAACTCGGTGGTAGCGATGATGAAAGGCCACGAGCGCGAATGTCCGGTCGATCAGCACTCACTGAATGCCTATTCGAACTACTGGGAAGATGTCCGCGAATGGTACTATCCGTTTGAATCGGGCATGAAAGCCAGCAGCGCCGAGGTATACGAAAATGAAATTCCGGGCGGTCAGTACTCGAACCTGAAACCGCAGGCCATTGCCCTTGGTCTGGGCGATAAGTTCGAAACGCTGAAGAAAAACTACTCGGTTGCCAACCAGTTGTTCGGCGATATTGTGAAGGTAACGCCGTCTTCAAAGGTAGTGGGCGACATGGCCTTATTCATGACCTCAAACAACCTGACGGCACAGGATGTCATCAGCCGCGGCGAGTCGCTGTCGTTCCCTGAATCGGTGAAGGAACTGATGAAAGGTATTCTGGGTCAGCCTTACGGCGGCTTCCCGAAAGACGTTCAGGAGGTGGTGCTGAAAGGTGACGAGCCCCTGACCGGGCGGCCGAACGAGCATCTGGCTCCGATCAACTTCGACGAAGATTTCGCGAAGTTCCAGGCAAAATACCCGAACAACGAAGGTTTCCTCGACTATCTGTCGTTCCAGATGTACCCGAAAGTCTATGACGAATATTACAAAGCCCGCGAACAATATGGCGAGGTAAGTATTATTCCGACCCCGGCGTTCCTGTATGGACTGAAAGAGAACGAGGAGATCATGATCCCGATTGACGAAGGCAAGAACATTCTGGTTCGCCTGCTCTTCATGTCAGAATCAGACGATCAGGGTATGCGGACGATTACGTTCGAACTGAACGGCCAGAGCCGTCAGGTCAAGGTGCGTGACAAGTCGCAGAAAGTTGACCGTCCGCAGAACCAGAAAGTCAGCAAAGACGGCGACGTGGGTACACCGCTACAGGGCCGGTTGTCGAAAATCATGGTGAAAGCCGGCGACGTGGTGAAGAAAAACCAGCCGTTGTTTGTGATCGAAGCCATGAAGATGGAAAGCATCGTGGCGGCACCGCGCGAAGGTACCGTCAAACAAGTCATTCTCCGCGAAGGCGTTGTTGTCGAGCAGGATGACTGGGTAGTGGAACTTGTCTGATAGCAGAAATGGTTGTATACCAACAGAAACAATCAGAGTATGCGACTTGTCCTTGATAATGTGGATCCTCAATATATCAGCGTTTTACGCGAACTGGCAACTGCACTACAGTTTACCATCAGTGAGGCTGACGTAAACGATAGACGTGCAGAGATAGATCGCCGTATTGAACGATTGGAAACAAGGCAAACCAATGTGATCACGCCTGACTGGGAAACCGTTCAGAAAGAGAACGGTTTAAGCAAATGAGGTTTATCCGGTTTGATCCTGATGGCTGGGATGAGTTTACTAAACTGTTATTTCCTGTGTCGGACACTATTGAAAACGCTTCGTGGTGACATCTAGACGTCACGATTTTATACCTTCTGAGGGGCAGCCGGACCGGCTGTCCCTTTTTTAGTTACCAGCGTCAGAAAATATTGTCTTTTCACCAAAAATAGGCGACTATTACGCTGTAAATCAAACCGGAAACCTCATGGAAAATCAACAACTGCCCCCGTTACCGCCTGCCCAGCCTCTGAGCCCGCAGGATGAACGTACCTGGGGTATGCTGGCTCACTTGCTGGCATTAACAGGTCTCGTTATTCCTTTTGGGAGTATCATTGCCCCGCTTGTCATCTGGCAGGTCTACAAAGACCGGTCTGCCTACGTCGCTTACCATGCGAAGGAATCGCTGAATTTTCATATTACGGTGGCACTGGCTCTGATTGTCTGCTTTTTATTGATACTTATCCTGGTCGGTTTTTTCCTGATTTGGGTTGTAGCCGCCGCGGCACTGGTACTGACAGTCATTGCCGGCATCCGGGCAAATAACGGCGAATACTACCGGTACCCGTTTGCGCTGCGGCTCGTCAGCTAATGGAGCTTGGCCTGTTATTCTGCGTAAAAAAAAGAGTGGCCCGATTGAATCAGCTGTCGTTGATTGAATCGGGCCACCGATATAGGGCCGGAAGCGGAATGCCATTCCGCGCTAAATTATAGTTTCTCACCTTTATAACCGGCTCCGGCAAGAGCCTGCTGTACGGCTTCGGGCGTTGCGCCGTCAGTTTCAACGGTAAGCACCCGCTGCGGGCTGGTTAAATCAACCGACCATTTTGTCACGCCTTCGAGCGCGTCAAGTCCGGGCGTTACTTTGGCGACACACGCGCCGCATTTAATATTGGTTTTGAACGTTAGTGTTTCCATTGGTTTATAGTTTAATCAAACGTAATCGTAAGCTATTGGTAACGACCGACACCGAGCTGAGGGCCATCGCGGCACCGGCAATCATCGGACTTAATAAAAAGCCAAATGCCGGGTACAATACCCCTGCCGCCACCGGAATACCGATCAGGTTGTAAATAAAGGCCCAGAACAGGTTCTGCCGGATGGTCTGAACAGTCCGCCGCGATAAGCGCAACGCCTTTGCGACCAGCAACAGATCGGAGCTGATCAGCGTCATATGCGCGACATCCATCGCAATGTCGGAGCCTTTGCCCATTGCCATACTGACATCGGCCCGCGCCAGTGCCTGCGAGTCGTTGATACCGTCGCCGACCATCGCCACTACCTTGCCTTCCCGTTGCAGTTGCAGTACCAGTTGCTCTTTATCATCAGGCAGAACCGCTGCACGGACCTGCGTAATTCCGACCTGTGCGGCTACAGCCTGTGCGGTCTGCTCATTATCGCCGGTCAGCATCCAGACTCCGATGCCATGCTGCTGTAATTCATCAATGGCGGCCTTAGCGGTTGGCTTAATCGGGTCAGTAATAGCCAGCACGGCCAGCACCTGCGTTGAATCCGCAAAAAACACAACCGTTTTAGCCGCTTTCCGCAACGCCACGGCCTGTTCCGCCAGCCCATCCGACAAACGGATATGCTGCTCATCCATCAGCCGCTGGTTGCCCACCCAATAGACCTGCCCGTCCGAAACCCCTTTCGCTCCCCGCCCGGTCAGGCTTTCGAAACCAGACAGAGGGGTATCCGGAACGTCAAGGAATTCCACAACGGCGGCCGCAAGCGGGTGCTCGGAGCGGCTTTCCAGTGACCGGAGAATGCCGGAAGCAGCAGCTACATCGACTCCCTCAGCCCAATACAGGTCAGTAACCACCGGCCTGCCGACCGTAATCGTACCCGTCTTATCGAGTACAACCGTATCTACCTTATGACCGAGTTCCAGACTTTCTGCATCTTTAATCAGAATGTTCAGGTCAGCGCCCTTACCTATCCCGACCATAACCGCCGTCGGCGTTGCCAGACCCAAGGCACACGGACAGGCAATGACCAGTACGGTTACCATCGACATCAGTGCCTGCGGCAGCGCTTCACTGCCACCCAACCCCAGCCAAACGACAAACGTCAGTACGGCGATTCCGATCACAACCGGCACAAATATCCCGGCAATTTTATCGACCAGTTGCTGCACAGGGGCTTTGCTGCCCTGCGCTTCCTGCACCCGCCGGATAATCTGCGCCAGCACGGTTTTTCCTCCGACCTCGCTGGCCACAAACTGAATACTTCCTTTCTGATTCAGCGTTCCGGCGAATACCTGACTGCCAGGCAGCTTTTCAACGGCTACCGGCTCGCCGGAAATCAGGCTTTCATCGACAAACGACTGCCCCGACCCGACCCGGCCATCGACCGCAATCTGCTCGCCGGGCCGCACCAGCACCACCATACCCACCTGCACCTGTGCCAGCGGGATAGTCTGTTCCTGCCCGCCGGTCATGATCCGTACCGTTTTGGGTTGCAGGCCCATCAGCTTTTTAAGGGACGCCGTTGTGTTGGCCTTTGCCCGTTCTTCCAGCCATTTGCCCAGCAGGATAAAGGCAATCACCACCGTCGCCGACTCAAAATAAACGTGCGGATGGCCCGCCTGCCCGAACGTATGCCAGATTTCCGGAAAAATCGTATTTACCGTACTGTAGAGATAGGCGATGCCCGTCGAAAGGGCTACCAACGTATCCATGTTAGCTTTACCGTGACGCGCTTGTTTCCAGGCATTCACAAAAAAAGACCAGCCGAACCCAAACACGACCGGCGTACTCAGCACCAGCATAATGTAATTGGCATACGGCATGTCCATCAGAAACATACCCAGTAGTACCACAGGGACAGAGAGAATGGAGGCACCAGCGTGGCGGCGGGTAAGGGCACGGTAGTGCTGCTGCCGGGCGGCTTCGGCCTGTTGCCGGCTTTCTTCCTCTTCGTCTTCAATCACGAGGTCATAGCCCGCCTGCTGAACAGCCTGCTGAAGGGAAGGCAGATCCGTAGCCGCCGGATCATACTCGACGGCTACGGTCTGCGTAGCAAAATTGACCGAGGCATCGAACACCCCGGGCGTATACTTTAAGGTACTTTCTACGCTGACGGCACAGGCCGCACAACTCATTTCGAGCACGGGCAGCGTTTTGCGTATATGTTGCTGACCGCCACGGACGGGGTCTTTGATTATGGTTGCCATGTCAGGGAAGCATAGTGACTATGCTCGTTTAATAACAGGGCAAAGGTAAGGCCGGTTCATCCTGTCTTTTGTACAGGATTCGGTACCGGATGTACAGGATTTATAGCCCGAGGAAACTACCGCGTTTCCACGTTTTCCGCATCCCGCGCAGGAGAATCAGAATGGCGAAAATACCGAACAGAATCGCCAGCAGGTTAATCTTCAGCAAGGCAAAGACGACGGCCAACAGGATAAGCACCACCCCCGCTTTCAGGTTCCAGTTGATCCGCTCCCAGGCCGTTTTCGGCTTTTTCTCAGGCAGCCCCAGAAACTCCCGCAGCGTCATGCCTTTTCGCTGTGTTTTCGGTTTCGGGCGGGGTTGCTGCGGTTCGGCTGACGACGCGGTTGCCGATGTAGTCAGCAGACGCTGAACGTGTTGCAACCGGCGTTGCACCTGCTTAGCCACCGGAGTGGTGGCCGCCTGCGGATCAGCACTGGCCAGTACGTCAGCTGGTATGGTTTCGGCAGGTAATGCCTCGAAAGCGATTTCAGCCCGGGCTGTATCGGCAGGCGTGCCGGCCGGATGCGCTGGCGCTATAGTCTGCTTTGTTATAAAATGTTCTGTCGGCGTGCGCTGGAGTAACGCGTACGGACGGTGGCAGGCCACCGTCGAAGTCAGTAAGAGCAGGGCAAGCCCGCGAACCGGAATTTTTCTCATTCGGTAATTTTTGTCGAAAACGGACAGGCAAAAATTCCATTAAACAACGGTTAAGCCAAGCCCTGCGATATAATTAACCCGAAAAATTATTCATCTGCGCGGTCTTCAATCAGTCGGCCAGTCTAAACCATACACTCAAATCAATCGCTTTTTGCCAAATTAGACTGCATATTTGTAAACAGGTATTGGATTAACATGCGGTCGGCAAGCCGTATAACAGGTGGATTTCCCGGTAACGTTTCCACCCATTCATTCTTTCACTCATTTACGTAAATGCGACGTCTTATCTGGCTGTTTCTACTGATAACTACACCTGTTTTTGCACAATTGCAGCTCACCGCTCCGGTCGCCCGGCTGGTTGTGCAGCGTGGCAGTGACGGTAATGGTAAGCTGCTGGTCAGCGGCCTGCTCAACGGCGTGGCGGCTGATCAGATTGAAGCGCAGCTCACGCCGGTTTCGGCCGGTCAGGGCGTGGCAACGGGCTGGCAGACGCTTCAGCGCGATCCGCAGAAAAATCTGTTTTACGGCGTCGTCACCGGCTCCGGCGGCTGGTATGTGCTCACCGTCCGTGCAACGCTGAATGGTGCCCTCATGAACCAGACTACCCTGCAACCGGTCGGTATCGGTGAAGTGTTTATCACCGCCGGCCAGTCAAACTCACGCGGCTTGGGGATCGGTGACAACGACCTCGGGGCTATCAGCGACCGGGTTAGCACCATCGATACCATCAATCATTATTACCCGCCGGGCAACTCCCCGCTGTTTTCGTCCGGTGACCCGATGTCCTACCCGAGCTATAAGGCGCTGTCGGCTACCCGGCGTGTTTTTCCGATGGGCGAAAGTTCGTGGGGCTGGGGCGAACTGGGCGATTATATTGTCAACCGCTACAATGTGCCCGTTGCTTTTTACGACGCCGGCTGGGACTCCTCAACTATCGAAAACTGGATCAACACTGCCAACGGCATTCCGGCCTGTAACCGCTACTGGTGCAACGGCGACTGGCCGAACCTTCAGCCCTATACCAACCTGAAAAATCTGTTGCAGTACTACGGATCAACCGGCGGGGTCAGGGCCGTGCTCTGGCATCAGGGCGAGGCCGAGTACGGCGATAATGGCAGCGGCAGCGTACCGTTCTATGCCGACCGTCTCCGGCAGCTGATCCAGCGCAGCCGGCAGGATTTCAATAACCGGAATGTTCCGTGGATGATTGCCCGCGCCTCGTTCGACGGTTCGGTCAATAAACCGGATTTGATTACCAAGCAGATTGAGGTCGTTAACACCGGCGGACTGAATGCCTTTCTCGGCCCGTTCAACGACACGATCATCAACCGGAATGCCGGTTCGGTCGATGTTCACTTCCGGAATAGCCAGCGTGTTACGCCGTTCCCGTATTATTTCCAGGATCCGAACAGTATTCCGGCCGATATGGGGCTTTCCCGGTTTGCCCGTAACTGGAATACGAGCCTCGACAACTCCTTTTTCCAGTCTGCTACACCGGTCCTGCCCGATCAGCTGGCGGTTACCGGTCCGGTCGCCAAAGTGATGCAGGCAGGCAGCAGCGTGAGTGTAGCCTTTGTTACAACTGGTACGTTCAACAACGATAATCAATGGCAGGTACAGTTGCTTGATGCGCAGGGGCGTTTCGTAACGTTGCTGGGCGGCGGCGGCAGCAGCCCGATTACCGTAAACCTGCCGGGCTCAGTCACATCCGGCAGCTACCGGATCCGCGTGGTGGCTACCAATCCGGTTGTGCCCGGCGTACCGTCGAATATTTTCCAGATCGGTACCCCGCCTGCGGCTACTGATCTCCAGCTGACGCAGACGGTCAGCCGCCGGACCGTACCGATATTTGATACTGTAACCATCACGCTGCGTGTTCAGAATCAGGGACCGGCTACCGCTACGAATGTTGTTGTGCAGGACCGGTTACCGGCCAGTATGGTGTTTGATGCCGGTTCGGGTATTGTCCATCAGAATGGTGTCGTGTCCGCTACGTTTACGCAGATTCCGGCCGGTTCGACCGTATCTGCCAGTTTCCGGGTCCGGCTGTTAGCCTCCGGCGTTTTCCGGAATGCGGCCGAAATTATGCTGGCTGATAATCCCGATCCCGACAGCCGTCCGGGCTCCGGTACTGCCGACGGAGAAGACGACGCAGCCATCACGGACCTCCGGACAACGCCGGTCAATGATAGTACCGTATTTCCTTCGCCGAATCCCAATCAGTTTCCGATCCCTGCCGTTCAGCCCAACCAGCCGGTACCCGATCCTAACCTGGCGGATTTATCGGTCCGGTTGACCGTTAGTAACCGGGCACCTAAACAGAATGATTTCGTAACGTACGGGATAACGGTATACAATGCCGGAGGAGCTGCGGCAAACAACATCAGTCTCGCGGCCTATCTGCCGGCAGACCAACAATTTGTAGACGGGAATTTATTGATTCAGAATGGCAATACCCTGACTGGGACGATTACCAGCCTGGCGCCGAACAGCTCAACACAGCTCGTTTTCAGGACGCAGGTAACGGGCAGCGGGCAAAGCCTGGTGAAAGTGCAGATCACCGCCGCTTCGCCCGCCGACCCCGACTCTACTCCCAATAACGGAACCGAAAACGGTGAAGATGATACCGCTCAGGCCGATATACGGGTAAAGCCTTAAAGAATACTCTCACGAACGCGTACCAGCCGTTCGAGCAAGCCTTGCAGCTGATCGAGCGGCAGCATATTGGCCCCGTCGGATTTGGCTTCGGCCGGTACCGGATGAGTTTCAATAAACAGACCGTTGGCACCGACAGCGATAGCGGCTTTGGAAATTGTCGCGATCAGGGCTGGTTTACCGCCCGTCACGCCCGATGCCTGATTGGGCTGCTGCAGCGAGTGCGTACAGTCCATCACCACCGGTACGCCAAACTGCTGCATCGCCGGTAAATTCCGGTAATCAACTACCAGATCACCGTAGCCGAATGAGTTACCCCGGTCGGTCAGGATCACGGTGGCATCAGGGTTTACCGATTTTACTTTTTCAACGGCAAATCCCATGCTTTCGCCTGACAGAAACTGGCCTTTTTTGATGTTTACAGCCCTGCCGGTTTGGGCGGCCGCCTCCAGCAATTCGGTCTGCCGGCACAAAAAAGCCGGAATCTGGAGCACATCCACCGCTTCGGCCGCCATGGCCGCTTCATCAGATTCGTGAATGTCGGTCACGGTCGGGATGTCGAACGTCCGGCCGACTTCTGCCAGAATCGACAGCGCCAGTTCATCGCCGATACCGGTGAATGAGTTTGCTTTTGTGCGGTTAGCCTTGCGGTATGATCCCTTGAAAATATAGGGAATACGCAGCTTATCAGTGATGGTTACGATCTGTTCGGCGATGCGTAATGCCATGTCGCGCCCCTCAATAGCGCAGGGTCCTGCCATGAGGAAAAAATTAGGCGAATCCGTATGTTTTAACTTCGTCAGTTGCATGCTTTATGGTTTTTTCCGGAAATGCAAAGTTTGCAAAAAGCCAATGATTCTTTGGTCACTCGTCCTTGACAGGAATCAGTTTTATAATAGAAAAGTGGATAATTCCATAGGAATACCTTTTGGGGCATGGTCAGACAAACTGCCCCTTTTGGATCCATAACTTATTGACTTTAAATACAATAAGCCACCTGCCAACAAAAGAGTTTAACGATTTGCCATCCAAAAAATTGTTTGACAATAAGGAGATAAATGGTTTTCTTTGCGTCGTTTTTTAACCCCAATGGACTACTAAAATGTCGGAAATTGCAACTAAAGTTAAAGCGATTATCGTTGAAAAACTGGGTGTAGAAGAGTCTGAGGTTACGCCTGAGGCAAGCTTCACGAATGACCTGGGTGCTGACTCACTGGATACAGTTGAGTTAATCATGGAATTCGAGAAAGAATTTAACATTTCTATTCCTGACGATCAGGCCGAGAACATCGGTACAGTTGGTCAGGCAGTTTCTTACCTGGAAGAAAACGCCGGTAAGTAATTATGTTTTACAGTTGTAGAGTTGTTACGGTTCAGCGTTCGCTAAAACAACTCTGTAGTCTGGTCTCACTCTACAACTATAAAACTTTTTCCTGTTACTTTACAGAGTTCAGAATGAGCTCTTTTGACTTTTCCCCTACAGTCCATCTGTATGACGCTTAGACGAGTTGTCGTGACGGGCCTCGGTGCTTTAACACCGATTGGCAACGACGTTCCTACTTACTGGGATAATTTAGCTGCCGGTACCAGTGGTGCTGGCCCCATCACCAAATTTGACGCCAGCAAATTCAAAACACAGTTTGCCTGTGAATTGAAAGGCCTGGATGTGACACAGTACATTCCTCGTCAGGATGCACGCAAGATGGATCCGTTTACGCATTATGCGCTGATCGCTGCCGATCAGGCCGTACGTGATTCAGGATTAAATCTGGATACCATCAACAAAAATAAAGTCGGCGTAATCTGGGGTTCCGGCATTGGCGGCCTTAAATCCTTCGAGGAAGAGGTCATCAACTATGCACAGGGCGACGGTACGCCACGGCTTAACCCGTTCTTCATCGTGCGGATGATTGCCGACAGCGCGCCGGGTCAGATTTCGATGCGCTACGGTTTCCGCGGACCAAACTACGTAACGGTTTCGGCCTGTGCGTCGAGTCTGAACGCGATGATCGATGCCTTTAACTACATCCGTCTCGGCCGGATCAACATCTGTGTGACCGGTGGTTCAGAGGCGGCAGTGACCCGCGCCGGTGTGGGTGGTTTCAACGCCAACCGCGCCTTGTCGGAGCGGAACGATTCGCCGGAAACAGCCTCGCGTCCGTACGACAAAGACCGTGACGGATTCGTGTTGGGAGAAGGTGCCGGTGCACTGATTCTGGAAGAATATGAACATGCCAAAGCGCGTGGTGCCAAAATCTACGCCGAGCTGATCGGTGGCGGTATGTCATCCGATGCCTATCACATCACCGCGCCTCACCCTGATGGCTTAGGCGCCTATCTGGGTATGCAGGATGCGATGGAGGATGCCGGCATAAAGCCTGAAGACATTGATTACATTAACACGCACGGTACATCGACGCCAATTGGTGACCCGCAGGAGCTGAAAGCGATTGAGAAAATCTTTGGTGAGCATGCGTTCAACATGAACATCAGCTCTACCAAATCGCAGATCGGCCACTTACTGGGTGCTGCCGGTGCCGTTGAAGCCATTGCGTGTTTGTTTGCGTTAGAGCGCCAGATCGTTCCGCCAACCATTAACCATTTTACGGCTGATCCTGAGATTGATCCGCGTTTTAACCTGACGCTGAATCAGGCACAGCCCCGTAAAATGACAACGGTGATGAGCAACGGGTTTGGCTTCGGTGGGCATAATGCTTCCGTTATTTTCCGAAAACTTTCTGAATAGTGCAGTTGGCCTTGTCGCGCAGCGTTTTTCACCCCATACTGAGTTTTCTCCGGCTTTCTGACCTTGAGTCGAAACAAAAGCTGAAGAAGTCTATTACGCACATTATCGGCGAACGGCCTTCTAATATAGGGTTGTACCAAATGGCGCTGCGCCACTCATCTGCCTCGAAAGAGACAGTTATTCAGGGTTTCCGCGAGTCAAATGAACGTCTTGAGTACCTGGGCGATGCCGTGCTTGGCATGGTTATCGCCGAGTTTCTCTTTAAGAAATACCCCTACAAAGACGAAGGCTTCCTGACTGAAATCCGCTCCCGCATCGTAAACCGGGAAGTGCTTAACGGCATTTCGCGGAAGATCGGGCTCGACCGGCTTATTGAATATGACGGAAGCCGGACCCGGAATCTTCCCGCCCGTACGTCCATGTACGGCGACGCGCTCGAAGCCCTTGTCGGTGCGGTTTACCTCGACAAAGGTTTCCGTTTTACCCGCCGGTTTATCCTGAAAGAACTGCTGACGCATTATGACCTTGACGCCGTTGTCAACAACAACGCGAACTTCAAGAGCCGTCTGATCGAATGGGCGCAACGCGAAGGCAAGGAAATCCGGTTTGAAATTATTTCGGAAAAAGGCAACAGCCACTACCGCGAGTTTATCGCGCAGGTACTGGTTGATGATGAGCCTTACACGACCGGCAGCGGCTATTCGAAGAAAAAAGCCGAGCAGTCGGCGGCAGAGAAGGCGTTCGAAATGCTACAGCTGAAATAAGCTTTATTGGCTCAGCAGTGTATACAAGCCTACCAGTAAAATCAGGAGTAGTGAAATAAACCGGAACCGTTCGTAGGTAAGCCGGTCAAGGATGATTTTGCCGATATACGAACCGGCGCCAGATACCAGTAACAGCGGGATTGCCAGCATCAGGTCGTCCGACGCCAGATAATCCTGTACGACATAGACACCAAACCGCGTCGCATCAACGCCCAGATCAATCAGCGCCGAAGTCGCCAGAAACACGGCTTTATCAACCCGGAACGCGGATAGGGTCAGACCACGGATAGCCCCGCCTGTACCGACCAGGCCCGCCATAAAGCCCGCAAGCCCTCCCCCCACAGCCGCGTTGGTATTTGTCGGCTGAATGGCAAAATCCGGACGCAGCAGCAGAAATCCGGCCAAACAGACACATAAACAGGCCTAATACGTACGTGGCTGTTTCGCCCGGAATATAACGCGACAGCCAGGCACCGGCAATTACCAGCAGGATGCTCGGCAGGCCGATTTTTATAAACAGCGTCCAATCAATGCCCTCCCGGAAAAGCGCGATTTTTGACACATTACTGAATAGGTGCAGCATGGCCGTGATGCCCAGCGCACGGTGGAATCCAAAGAAGTGAATCGCTAACGGCACAAAAAACAGCGATGAGCCAAAGCCACCGACGGTGCCGACAATCTCGGCAAAGAGCGCCAGAATATAGAAAACAATCATACTATCATTTTACATACTGAAAAGTAGGTTTTTTCTCCGCATTTTACCAGCTATTTTCCGTTTTTTACAGGCAGGATGACCATAGCCAGCACTAGCGGCAACCTTTCCGGCCAAAAGCGGTGTTAAAACACATACATCAGTACCTTTTACCATGACAAATACGCCGACTCCGCCCGTGGCGGTCCCCAAACCAACCGAACTGACCACCCACGGGCACACCCGTATTGATCCATATTACTACCTCAACGACCGGGAAAATCCGGACGTAATTAATTACCTCAACGCCGAAAACGACTATCTGGAACAGGTACTGTCGCCCGTAAAGGAGTTCCGCGAAGCTTTGTTTACGGAGATGAAAAACCGGATTAAGGAACAGGACGAGTCGGTACCGTACAAAGACGGGGAATATTTCTACTATTCGCGCTTTGACGTTGGCGGTGAATACCCGGTTCTGTGCCGGAAGAAAGGCTCACTTGACGCCGCCGAGGAGATCATCTTTGACTGTAACCAGCTGGCAGCAGGCCACGACTACTACAATCTGGGCGGCTACGAAAATTTCGGATAACGATGAACTGGCGGCTTTCGGGGAGGATACGGTCAGCCGGCGAAACTACACGCTCCGGATTAAAAACCTGAAAACCGGCGAAATTTACCCGGAGAGCATTGCCGATACTGAAGGCGGCAGCTATGCCTGGGCCGCCGATAACAAGCACCTGTTTTACATCCTGCGCGATCAGCAAACGCTGCTGGGCTACCAGGTCTACCGCCATGAACTCGGTACCGATCCGGCGCAGGATGTGCTGGTATACGAAGAGCAGGACAACCAGTTTTACATGGGCCTGTACCGGATGAAGTCGAAAAAATACATTGCCGTTGTTTCGGATCATAATGGTGTTTCGACAGAATACCAGCTGCTGGACGCCAGCGAGCCGACAGCCTCCTTCACGACTTTTTACCCCGCGTGAGCGCGGCCATGAATATAGCCTGGAACACTTCCGGGATACGTTCTACGTCCGGACCAACGACGAGGCAGAAAACTTCCGGCTGATGGCCGTTAAAGAAGGATTACAGGCTGACAAAGCCAACTGGCAGGAAGTCATTGCACACCGGGCCGGATGTGTATCTGGAGCAACTGGAAGTATTTGCCAACCACCTGGTCCTGGGCGAACGCCGCGAGGGACTGGTGCAGCTGCGGGTGATCAATCAGCAGACACAGGAGGAGCATTACCTTGATTTCGGCGAACCGGCCTACGATGCCGGTATTTCGGTCAATGCCGATTTCAATACAAACATACTCCGGTTCGGGTACTCGTCGCTGACAACGCCGGGTTCGACGTTCGACTACAACCTGGACACCCGCGAAAAGACACTGCTGAAGCAGCAGGGAAGTACTCGGTAGTTTCGACCGGACCAATTATGTGTCGGAACGGATTTATGCCATGGCCCGTGATGGCGTACAGGTTCCGATTTCAATTGTGTACCGGAAAGATACGCCTAAAGACGGTTCAGCCCCGCTACTTCAGTATGCGTACGGGTCTTACGGCTATTCCATTGACCCGACCTTCAGTTCGACGCGCCTGAGCCTGCTCGACCGTGGCTTTATCTATGCCATCGCCCACATCCGGGGTGGTCAGGAGATGGGCCGCCGGTGGTATGAAGACGGGTAAAATGCTCAAAAAACGGAATACGTTCACTGACTTTGTTGACTGTTCGGAGCACCTGATCAACGCGGGGTATACGCAGCCGGACCGGCTTTTTGCCATGGGCGGCAGTGCAGGCGGTTTGTTAATGGGGGCAGTCATTAACCTGCGTCCGGACCTGTATAAAGGCGTTGTGGCAGCCGTGCCGTTCGTGGATGTGGTCACAACGATGCTTGACGAAAGCATCCCGCTGACAACCGGCGAATTCGAGGAATGGGGTAATCCAAAACAGCAGATCTATTACGACTATATGCTTTCGTATTCGCCTTACGATAATGTGGAAGCGAAGGCGTATCCAAACCTGCTCGTTACCACCGGCCTGCACGATTCGCAGGTACAATACTGGGAGCCGGCCAAGTGGGTGGCCAAACTGCGGACGCTAAAAACCGACCAGAACCAGCTCCTGCTGCATACCAACATGGAGGCGGGTCACGGGGGTGCGTCAGGACGTTTTCAGGCGCTGAAAGACATTGCACTGGACTTTGCCTTTATGCTGAATCTGATGGGAATCCGGAGTTGATATGTTTATCAGTAGTGGCCCGGTCGGGGCCACTACTGATAAAACCCTGTAAACCTGATGCAAACACGATCAACCACCTGCCCGCGCTGCGGCAAATCGTTTACCTGCGGTGTCGGGGCTCTCGGCAGCTGTCAGTGCGCCGCAATTGTTTTGACGGAATCGCAGCGGGCGTATATCCGTTCGCAGTTTGCCGACTGTTTGTGTATAGCATGCCTGAAGGCCATTCAGGAAACCAGTCTGGCAGCCGAATAATTTATAATTCCTTCCCGCAGTGCGGACAAAACCGTTTCTGCGAGGCAGTTTTGGTGGTCCGGACATGGTCCAGGAATCCCGACACCAGAATACCGGTTGGCAGGGCAAACAGGCCCACCCCCATAATCGCTACCAGTCCGCCCAGGAGCTTACCCAAAGGCGTAATCGGGTAAATATCGCCGTAACCGACAGTAGTCATCGCCGTAACGCCCCACCACATCGTCGCCGGAATGCTCGAAAACAATTTCGGCTGCACGTTATGTTCGACGTAATACATCAGGCTCGACACAATAATCAGCATAAACACAATCAAGACCACACTCAGTACCAGTTCTTCCTTGCGGTCGGCTACGGCATGCTGAATCATCCGGAAGGCGTGTGAATAGCGCGAAATACGGAATAACCGGAAAATCCGGAACAGACGGAGAATCCGGATAATGGCCAGATCCGCCGCAAACAACGTGAAGAAAAACGGAAAAATGGCCAGAAAGTCGATGATGGCCGAAGTCGAAAAAATATAGCGTAAACGCCCTTTTACAGGATGCTGATACTTTTCGTTTTCGACACACACCCAGATCCTGAGCAGGTATTCGATGGAAAAGAAAGTTACCGAAAACAGCTCAAAGTCATAAAACAACTGCTCGTATTTACGGTTATAGGCCGGTACGGTATGGAGTACGATGGCCAGCGCATTCAGGGAAATGATCGTAACCAGAATCAGGTTGAAGTATAAATTAATGCCACGACGTTTCCCGTATGATGTTTCGAGCGCACGATACAGGCGGTGCCGGATCGTGTGCGCGCGTGTTTTTGGGAGCAGGTTTTTCGGTGGTCAGCATGTGTCAGGTAGTTTGCACCTAAAAATACCAGGGAACCCCGTTTGCTGCAATGATTTCGGTGCTGGTTTTTCGAACGTACCGGCCGTTGTCTATCCAGATCGGTTAATCAACGACCGGTACATTACCGGCAGACGCTCTTAATGTCTCCTAAGGGCATCGGCTGGCCGAAATGGTTACGCTTTGACTGGTAGTACCAGT
>CBDFHU010000143.1:0-19845 GCA_965247375.1 Arsenicibacter sp. | reverse complement strand
GACAAAACGCGGTACGGTCGGCCAGAAAAGTACCATCAATCTGGATGCTTATTACGGACTCCAGAACTGGACGCGATTCCCGAAAGTGGTTAACGCCTATGAGTGGAACCTGGGCAAGGCCGAAGCCGAGGTAAACCGCAACGGAACCACGGCTATCACGCAATCGGAACTGGACAAATACAAGGCAGGTACTGAGTACGGCTATCAGAATTTCGACTGGTATGATTTTATCATTCAGCCCAATTCGCCGCAGTCCAACGTAAACCTGAGTGCCAGCGGTGGCTCAGAGCGGATTAACTACTACATTTCGGCGACGCGGCTGGATCAGAATTCGGTTATGGGCCGGGAGTTTCTCTTTAACCGGTCAAACATCCAGTCGAACATTGACGCCCGGATTACGGACCGGATCAAGGTCGGGCTGACCATTGCCGGCCGTCAGGAAACCCGCGAAAATCCGGGCGTACCAGGCGGTGATGACTACGTAGCGCCTAAGTTCGCGATTCTCCGCAACAGACCCACCGAACGTCCTTATGCAAATGATAATCCGGATTACATAAATACGATCAGTAATCCTGCCTCTAACTGGGGCTATCTGAACTATGCCCGGTCAGGATTCCTTAAGGAAGTTTATTCATCGGTGACGCCTCAGTTTACAGGTGAATATCAGACGCCGGTTAAAGGGTTGGTTCTGAAAGGTTTATATTCGTATATGTTGCGGGACTCACAGCGCGAAGTGTTTGAGTATACCTATGATACCTATACTTACAACCCGACAACGCAACAGTATAACCGGACGGGCGGCAGCCAGAATCCCTACCGGCAGCGGGTAGTAAACAAAATCGATGAAAATATTGGTCAGCTCCAGCTCTTGTATACAAACACGTTCGGCAAGCACTCGATTAATGCCATTGCGCTGACCGAACGTCTGAAACGGCGCGAGCGCAACGTGGAAGCCCGGACGGTGCCGAAGACCAATACCCTGCCCGTCATGCAGTTTGCCGACATTGTTGCCTATAACGATGCCGACTTTACCCAGGCCCGGGTTGGCTATATCGGCCGGGTGAACTATGGCTATGCCGATAAATACTTTGTGGAAGTGGCCGCGCGGCGGGATGCTTCCTGGAAATTCTCGCCGACCAAACGCTGGGGAACTTTCCCGTCAGTGTCAATGGCCTGGCGGATTACCGAAGAACCGTTCTTTAAAAAACTGACCAACGACGGATTGATTCTGAGCGACCTGAAAATCAGAGCATCCTATGGACAGTTAGGGGATGATAACGTGCGTCCGAACAACGCCGATCTGGATCCGTTTGCCTATAATCCGGGCTATAACTACAATACCGGCGTCGGTATCATGTCGGGAACAACGACGGTTGCCGCCCGTGACCGCGGGATTGCCTTTGACCGGATTTCGTGGCTGAAAGCTAACGTAACCGACATTGGTCTGGATTATTCATTGCTGAACAATAAAATTTCAGGTACGCTCGATTATTTCCGGCGGGTACGTGACGGTCTGCCGGCGGTTAAAAACGACGTATTTGTGCCGAGCGAATTAGGCTATGCGCTTCCGCAGGAAAACCTGGAGAAAGATGCCGTTGTCGGTGGCGAAGGCTCCATTACCTATAACGGCAACGTGCGCGGTATCCGCTTCTCAGTCGGGGCTAACCTGTCCTATGCCCGGACCCGGTATCTGACGCCGTATAACCCGCTGTTCGGTAACTCGCTGCTCGAATACCGTTCGTCGCTGGTAGACCGCTGGAGTAACATTTTCTGGGGCTACGAAGCCATCGGGCAGTTTAAGTCGCAGGAAGAAATTAACGCCTATACGGTAAACAACGACGGACAGGGGAACCGGACGATGATTCCGGGCGACCTGATCTACCGCGATCAGAATAACGACGGTGTGATCAACAGCTACGACGAACGGCCGATCGGGTATGCGATCAATACAACGCCGATTTTGTCGGGTGGTCTGAATATCAGCGTACAATACAAAGGCTTTGACTTTGCGATGGATTTTTCCGGTGGCACCATGATGGCCATCAACCGGCAGTTTGAGCAACGGAATGCCTACCAGAATACCGGTAACCTGCCGCGCCTGTTGTTCGATGACCGCTGGCGCCGGGAAGATCCGCTCAATCCGGATAGCCCGTGGATTCCCGGAAAGGAAATTCCGCTCCGCTATAACGATACCGGCCACAGCAACATCAATAAAAACTCGACCTGGTGGCTGCTCAACATCAGCTATCTCCGGAACCGGACCATGGAACTGGGCTACACACTGCCAACCCTGCTGACCCAGAAAGTGAAGCTTCAGAAAGCGCGTGTGTTTGTCAATACCTACAACCTGTTCTCGATTGATAATACCAGACCGTACGGGATTGACCCGGAAGTGCAGGATGAAAACGGGTTACAGTACCCGCAAACCAAACTGGTCAACTTCGGCGTTAACCTGAGCTTCTAAACCCGACTTACGTATGAAAAAATATATTATTTCGTTTGCCGCGCTGTTGTCGCTGACAACGGCCTGTAAAGATGATAGTGAGTTTCTGAATATTAAGTCAACCAACATTTTGCTGGTCGACGAAGTGTATAGTGATCCGCGGCTGGTTTTATCGGCAGCCACGGAGCTCTACAACCGGATCCCGGATCTGGTGGAGCCCGGCAACTTCGGGATTATGGCCAGTTTTGACGAGGCCTTTGCGTCAGGCGACTACGGCCGGCATCAGAACCGGGAGTATAGCTACGATGACTGGAGTTTCTGGGATTACGGCTATATCCGCGAAATAAACCTGTTCATTGAGCGGGTGAATGCTGCCACCAAACTCACCGCTGCCGACAAAGCCCGGTTTGCGGCCGAGGGCCGGTTTCTGCGGGCTAATGCGTACTTTGAGCTGGTAAAACGCATGGGTGGCGTACCGCTGATTACCGAGTCGATGACCTACGATTACAGCGGCGACGCATCTTCACTGCGCAGGCCGCGGGCTAAGGAGTCAGATGTCTACGACTACGTGATCAGTGAGTTTGAGGCAATTAAGTCGCTTCTGCCCAAAACCCCGAATGAAAAATCACGGGCTACGTACGGACTTGCACTGGCCTCAAAGGCGCGGGCAGCCTTGTATGCCGCTTCGATTGCCAAATACGGCGTGAATACACCGACAGTTACGCTGCCGAACGGTGAGGTAGGCATTCCGGCCGCAAAAGCGGCCGGTTACTACCAGACAGCGCTGACAGCGGCCCAGGAACTGATCAATTCGGGACAGTACTCGCTCTATCAGAAAGCCCCTGACCTCGCGACGAACTTTGCCAACATCTTTCTGGATAAGGCAAATAACCCCGAGGTGATTTTTGTGGAGGACTACAAGCTGCAAAGCGGTAAGGTACACAGCTTCGCGCTGGATAACCAGCCCCGGGCTATTACGGAAGAGGGCGAACGCGGCGGCCGGCTGAACCCGTCGCTCAATCTGGTACAGTCGTTCGAAAAGCTGGACAATTCCTTTGCGCCGCTGGCGATCAACAAAGGTGCCGCCAATGACTATATCTATTACGACAAACCGGAAGATCTGTTTGCCGACCGTGACCCGCGTTTGCAGGGAACGGTGCTGGTACCGGGAGCTATCTTTAAAAACCGCTCGATTGACATTTTTGCAGGACTCATTCTGGGTGACGGTAGTATTCTGTCGGGTGATCAGCTGGGACAGCTGAAGACCGTCAGCGGGGTATCGGTGCAGGTGGTCGGCCTGTCAGGCCCGATTGAAGGCTATGACGGTTCGGCGCAGGGCGGGTTTTACATGCGGAAATACAATGATCCGGTGACCGGTTCGGGCCAGATCGGAACGCAGAGCGAAGTCTGGAACGTCCGGTACCGGTATGCCGAAGTGCTGCTGAATGCGGCTGAAGCCGCGTTTGAACTGGGTCAGAATGCGCTGGCGGCAGGTTATATGAAGCAGGTCCGTGACCGCGCCGGCCTGACTAAAGCCCTGACACCGGGCGAAATTACATTCGACCGGATCGTGCACGAGCGTAAGGTAGAATTGGCCTACGAAAATCACCTGCTCTGGGATATGAAGCGGTGGCGGCTGGCCCACGTTGTCTGGGATGGCAGCAACTCCGACCTGACTACGCAGCCCGGTAAGGCAACCGAACCCAGCACTCGGGTGTACAGCCTGTGGCCATACAAAGTATACAGCCCCGGCAGCCCGAACCACAACAAGTGGGTATTCCGGAAGATTCTGTCGGGTCGGGTAACGCAAAGCCATATGTTCCGGCTCGGTAATTACTATTCGCGGATCAGCGACGCCATTGTGAATAATAATCCATTAATCACACGGAACCCTAACCAGTAAGATCGCTTATGTCAATCAGCATTTCACGAATGAAGACCTCTTTAGTAGTGGCAGCGGCGCTCCTGTTCGGGATGACCGCCTGCGAGAAAGATAATTATACTGCGCCAAAATCAGAATTCACCGGCCGTATCGTCTACAAAGGCGAACCGTTGCTGATGCAGAGTGCGAACGTGGCGGCAGGGAACATCTCCGACTTTCCGGTATTTATTGAACTCTGGCAGAAGAAGTATAACAACCGCAGTTCGATCCGGATTCCGATCAAGCAGGACGGGATGTTTTCGGCGCTGTTGTTCGACGGCGAGTACAAACTGATTGTACCAAACGGACAGGGGCCGTTTATGTGGAAAAAAACGGCGATCAATACACCGGATAGTCTGTCCGTTAACCTAAAAGGGAGTCAGACGATGGATATTGAAGTGACACCATATTATATGGTCCGCAGCCCGCAGTTTACCGTCAGTGGCCGCAAAGTGTCGGGAAGTGTTAAACTGGAAAAGGTGATTACAGACGCCGCCAACGGGAAAGCAGTAGAACGGGTATCGCTTTACGTTAATAAATCACAGTTTGTTGATGCCGGTAACAGCATTAACAAGGCGGATTTAGCCGGTTCGGCAATCAACGATTTAAACAATGTCTCGCTGACAACGGCTGACATAGGGGCCATGGTCCCGGCGCAGAATTATGTCTATGCACGGATAGGCTTAAAAATCGCCGGGGTAGAAGATATGATCTATACGCCGGTCCAGAAGGTAACGCTCCAGTAATCAGGAGGTTGGTTGTTAAGGAAGTAATAAGGGCCGCTGCCCTGAACCGGTACTGAAAGCGGCCCCTTATTTTTACCACGTTTAATTATGCCGTTATGAATACAACCCGTATGTGGAAAGCTTTTCTGATCACATGGCTGCTGGCGCAGACCGGAGCCTATGCCCAGACAAAAATCAATCTGACCGGATTTCAAAAAAATAAAGGGGTTACCGTCACGGAGCAGGGAAACCGGTTTACCGTTAGCTGGCCGGCTGCTTCGGGGCAGACGGCGCGGCCTCGTGCTGGACCTGGCCAATGGCAGCCCCTTACTAAACAGCATTCAGCTGGCCGAAAAAGGGGTATATAAAGAAGTCGCCGGCGCGCTGGATCCGGCCTTTGTGATCACCGTCGGCAAACGCGACCTGGTCTCCCAGAACGGCTGGAATATCTTTTTCGACAAGACCAACCGGTTGCCGTCAAAGTCGTACGCGGCTGCGTTGGATAAACGGGGGGCGGCGGTAAAAACTGTCGGCACCCGGACCGTTATTACGGTTTCAGGCATGAAAACGCCGACGTTTGCCGGTAATCTGGAAATTACGCTGTATAACGGCAGTCCGCTGTTCAACGTGGCGGCGGTGATGGCCACCGAAATCGACTCGACGGCTTATCTGTATGATGCGGGGCTGGTAACGACCAAACCCGTCTGGAAAACCCTGGCCTGGTCGGATACCGACAACAACATGCAGCAGGTGCCCGCCGATTTAGACCAGCTCAACAAGGCGCAGGCGGTGAAATACCGGACCATCATCGGTGTCAGCGATAAGGGAAGTCTGGCGGTGTTTCCGCCGCCGCACCAGTATTTTTATCCGTTAGACGAAGCGTATAATCTTGATTTTACGTGGTACGGGAAAAACTACCGCAGCCTTGTTCCTGAATTCGGGATTGGTATCCGGCAGGATTTAATGGGTGATAAACGCTGGGTGCCGTGGGTAAATGCGCCGCCCAAAACGCAGCAGCGGATGAATTTCTTCTGCCTGATCAGCACGGCGGCCCCGGCCAAAGCCCTCGACGAGGTCAAGCGATTTACCAATAACGACAAATATCCGGAGTTGCCCGGCTACAAAACCATGTCGAGCCACTTTCACAACGAGCATACCATGAAGACGGTTCTGGCCGGAAAGCCGGTGCCGGAGGTGCCTAACTTTGTCAAGGTGTTTAAAAACTCGGGGGTTAATATTGTCCACCTCGGCGAGTTTCATGGTCCGGGCCACCCGAAAGGGCCTGATGATCAGCGGTTGCTGGAACTGAAAACCCTGTTCAGTGAGTGCCGCCGGCTTTCAGATAAAGACTTTTTATTGCTCCCGGGCGAAGAACCGAATAACTTCTTCGGCGGTCACTGGCTGGAGTTCTTCCCGAAACCGGTGTACTGGATCATGTCGCGCAAACCCGATATGCCGTTTGTCACCGAAGATCCTGCCTATGGGAAGGTGTACCGGATTGCCGATAAAAACGACATGCTCAACCTGCTGAAAGCCGAAAACGGCCTTGCCTGGACGGCGCATGCGCGGACCAAAGGCTCTACCGGCTACCCGGACAAATACAAGGAAGAGGTGTTCTTTCACTCGGACCACTTTTTTGGCGCGGCCTGGAAAAACATTCCTGCCGATATGTCGGAGCCGCGGTTAAGCCGCCGGGTGCTTGACCTGATGGACGATATGGCGAACTGGGGGCACAAAAAGCACGTCATTGCCGAGTCGGATATTTTCTCGATGGAACCCGAAAATGAAACGTATGCGCACCTGAACGTGAACTACCTGCAACTGGACAAGCTGCCTGATTTCACCGATGGCTGGCAGCCGGTGCTGGATGCCATGCAGCAGGGAAAATTCTTTGTCTCGACGGGCGAGGTCATGCTGCCGGTGTTTACTGTAAACGGTAAATCATCCGGCCAGACGCTGACCCTGCCGGCGGATGGCGCCGTAACGGTAAATCTCGGCGTTAACTGGACTTACCCGCTGACGTTTGCTGAAATCATTTCCGGCGACGGACAGCAGGTATACCGGGAACGGATTGATCTGACCAACACCCTGCCGTTCGGCAAAAAACAATACCAGTTCAGGACTAATCTTAAAAACAGAACATGGGTTCGGATGGAGGTCTGGGATGCCGCCGTCAACGGCGCATTCACACAACAGATCTGGCTTAAACCGTAAGCTACGTTCCGGACAGACACGAATACGATGACGCGTATGAACCGATAGTTTCCTATCTCCTCTCATTTAATATCACTTCTTTATGATGCGTTTTACGCTTTCATGGCTACTGCTTTGCCTTTTTTTAGCGGGATGTAGCCGAAACAGCCGCGACAGGCAGACAACTACCGGTGCTTCGGCGGCCGGCAAATCGTCAACCGGAGCACCGGTTGCACGGCGGGGCGAAGTGCTGTTTATCGGGAACACCGGCAAGCACCATGATTCAGGAAAATATGCGCCCTGGCTGGCCATCTCACTTTTTAAACAGGGGATCAACGTAACATATACGGTTGACCTGAACGACCTGAATCCGGAAAACCTGAGCCGTTATGACGGAATTGTCATCTACGCCAATCACGAGTATCTGGCTCCCGGCCAGGAGGCCGCACTCAGGGCTTTCGTGGAAAGCGGGAAAGGGCTGATTCCGCTCCACTCGGCGTCGGGCTGCTTTAAAAACTCGGACTGGTACATCAAGACCATCGGCGGGCAGTTTAAATCGCACGGAACCGGCGCCATTACGGCGAAAATCGTGAATAAGAAACACCCCGCCATGCAGGGCCTGACGGAGTTTACCACGACTTGGGACGAAACCTACGTGCATCAGAACCTGAATCCGGATATGACGGTGCTGATGACCCGGCAGGAGGGTGACCGTGAAGAACCGTATACCTGGGTCAGAAACGAAGGGAAGGGCCGGGTGTTTTATACGGCTTACGGCCATAATGACAGCACCTGGGTAAATCCCGGCTTTCAGAAGCTGGTGAGTAACGGTGTCCGGTGGGCACTTGGGCAAACGGTGCAGCAGCAGATTGCCGCTCTGCGCATCCCGAACGTGGATATTTATGAATCATCGGGCATTACCATTACCGACTACACAAAGCGGCATATGGTACCCAAAATGCAGGAAGCCCTGAAACCGGAAGAGTCGAAGAAACTGATGCAGGTACCCGTTGACTTTGACATACAGCTCTTTGCGGCCGAGCCGGATATTACAAACCCGATTGCCATGGCGTGGGACGAACGCGGCCGGCTCTGGATTGTCGAATCGGTCGATTACCCGAATACGTTTCTTGAAACCGACGGTGCGGCCAATGACCGGATCAAAATCTGCGAAGATACCAACGGTGACGGAAAGGCCGATAAATTCACCGTGTTCGCGGATAAGCTGAATATCCCGACCAGCATTGTATTTGCTAACGGCGGGGTAGTGGTGGCAATGGCCCCGCATCTGGTGTTCCTGAAAGATACCAACGGCGACGACAAGGCCGATGTCCGTGAGAATATCATGACAGGCTGGGAGAAAAACGATACCCACTTCGGGCCGTCGAATCTGCAATACGGATTCAACAATAAAATCTGGGGCGTGGTCGGTTCGGGCTACATCGGTACCACCAAAGACGGGAAATCCATGAATTTCAGAACGGGGGTGTATAACCTGAATCCGGACGGAACCGGAGTGGATTTTCTGGCCAATACGAGCAACAACACCTGGGGGCTGGGGCTGACGGAAGACAACAACGTTTTTATTTCGACGGCCAACAACACCCACAGCGCCTTTTATTCGATGCCGGCCCGGTTTATGCAGCGGAACTTAGCCGGTTCAACCGTGCAGGCAGTGCAGAAAATCGACGGCCATTATGATGTCCATACCATGACCCCGAACCTGCGGCAGGTGGATGTGGTCGGCGGCTTTACGTCGGCGGCGGGGCACCATTTCTATACGGCCCGGAGTTTCCCGAAATCGTACTGGAACCGGGTGGCGTTTGTCTGCGAACCGACTGTCCGGCTGGTACACAAGGCAATCATTGAACCACAGGGCGCCGGATTTGCCGAAAAAGACGGCTGGAACATCCTCGCCAGTACCGACGAATGGGTCGGGCCGGTGCATGCCGAAGTCGGACCGGATGGCGCACTGTGGGTGGCCGACTGGTATAACTTCATCATTCAGCACAACGTGTTTGTGGAACGTCAGGCGCCGTCAGAAATGGTGCTGCCGTTTAAGGACCAGCCGCGCGGGCAGGGGAACGCCTTTATCAGTCCGCTCCGTGACGTGAATTTCGGCCGTGTCTACCGGATTGTCTACAAAAAAGCGAAGCCGTACCAGCCGGTGGCACTGGCGAAAAACGACCCGAAAGGACTGGTCGCGGCCCTCGAAAACGATAATATGTTCTGGCGGATGACGGCCCAGCGGATGCTGGTCGAGTCGAAAAATCAGTCTGTTTTGCCGGAGCTGTACCGCATTATCGGCAAAACGACCGTCGATGAAATCGGACTGAACAGTGCGGCCGTGCATGCGATCTGGACCCTTCACGGATTGGGCGCCTTGTCGGGCGCAAACACAGAAGCCATCCGCGTGGTGACGAACGCCCTGACGCACCCTGCGGCCGGTGTCCGGAAAGCGGCGGCCGAAACGCTGCCGAAAACGGCGCAGTCGCTGGAACAGATTCAGAAAACGGGTATGCTGAACGACCCGAATCTGAACGTCCGGATGGCGGCGGTGCTGGCAACGGTGATGATGCCGCCGTCGGCCGAAACCGGCGCTGCCCTGTACCGCGCATCGCTGAAACCGGATAATGAAACGGATGAATGGATGGCGCGGGCGCTGTTTGCGGCGGCATCGACCCACCGCGACGGCTTTCTGGCAGAGGCAGCCAAAAATCCGCCGCCGGCTTCGGCCACCGAAACGAGCCTTGTGCAGCGGCTGCTGACGGGCATCGACAAGGAAATATATGCCTTGCAGCGCCGTGCAACGATCACGATGCCGCCCGACGTGACCGGTAAGGAGATCATCATCAAAGGCAACGTAACCCGCGGTAACCGTAAACTCGAAGGCTTTATTGTGGGTCAGGGTGGTAAGGAAGGCGGCTATGGGGTATACGTGCAGAACGATCAGCTGACGATGGTGGTCAAACAGCAGGGCAACGTCTATTCGGCATCGACCAAAGAAACTCTGCCCGACCGGTTTGATTTTGAAACGCAGCTGGCTGATAACGGCGTGATCAACATCCTGATCAACGGAAAGGTAACGGCAACCGGTAAGGCACCGTCGCTCTTTACCCAACCATTGTCGGAGGTAATCCGGGTGCAGCGGGACTTTGCCAATGAAAACTCAATCGGGGCCTATACCGGTGCCTACGACACCAGTTTTGATTTCGCGGGAAATGTCCAGAATGCGACGCTCGAAGTGAGAAAACCGGTCCGGAAAGAGCCCGTTGCGGCACCGGCGGCAGTAGTTTCGGATAAGGCAACGGTTATTACCATTAAGGTGATTGAAGAGCAGATGAAATATGATACGAAGCTGATTACGGTGAAAGCCGGTCAGAACGTGATCCTGACGCTCGACAATCCGGATATTATGCAGCATAACCTGGTGATCTGTAAACCCGGTACTACCGAAAAGGTCGGCAAGGCGGCCGACGCCCTGGCCCGTGACCCGAAAGGACTGGAGAAAAGCTACGTGCCGCAGACGCCGGATGTACTGGCATATACCAAACTGGTAAATCCCGGCGAGTCGTATACCATTGAATTTGTGGCACCGGCCAAACCGGGAGACTATCCGTTTATCTGCACCTTTCCCGGTCACTGGAGCATCATGCAGGGCGTTATGCGGGTCGAAAAGGCAACAGCAACAACATCCCGATAATCGAAAAAATATGAAACACGTACATGTATTCCGGAAAACGGTGCAGTCTGCCGCCTGTCAGCTCATCGTGGGGGGGCTGCTGTCAGGTATGGCCCTGATGATGACACAGTGTAAACCGGGGCAGACCACGGCTGCAAAGAGCGGTAAACCGATCCGCGTGCTGATCGTCGGAGGCGGCAGCTCGCACAACTTCGGAATGTGGTACCGCAACGCCGACGGGCAAACGCTGAGCAAAGATGGTTTTGCCACGGTCAATTACGTTGGTGATCCGGACTCCATGCTGGCCTTTCTGCCCAAAGCCGATGTGCTGTATCTGAGCAACAACCGGCCCGTTACCAATCCGGCCGTCCGCGAGGCCATTTTTAAGTTTGCGGATGCCGGAAAAGGGCTGCTGATCGCCCATGCGGCCATGTGGTATAACTGGAAGGACTGGCCGGAATACAACCGGCAGCTGGTCAGCGGCGGCTCACGGGGCCACGATAAATACGGCACCTTCGATGTGACGGTTACGGTCTCGGACCATCCGGTCACGAAAGGCGTAGACCAGAAATTCACCCTCAAGGATGAACGCTATTATTACATTCCCGACACCTCCGGACCAGGCATTGATATCCTGGCCAGTTCGAGTGTGGCCGGTTCTGACAAAATCTTCCCGTCGGTCTTTGTCGTGAAGCACCCCAAAGCGCGGATTGTCGGGCTGGCGCTGGGTCACGATGCCGAATCGCATAACCTGCCGGTCTACCATACCCTGTTACGGAACTCGGTGCGATGGCTTGCCCGCCGGTAGCCGCACGGCTTCCGCAACCGTGAATTATTCCTGCATGTAGTTTACAACCCAATCATTATCAAACCTGTATTTAGTATGAGTGAGCAGAAAATTACCGTCGTTATTGTGGGCATGGGCTTTGGCAAAGAGTTTATCCCGATTTATCAGAGTCACCCCAATATCAAAGCCGTGGGTATCTGCACCCGGAACCGGAAAACTCTGGACGAACTGGCGGCAAAATATAACCTCGACCCGAATCTGTGTTTTGAACACTTTGAGGATATTCCCGGCCGTGAGGATGTTGATGCGATTCACGTCGTAACCCCGGTACCGGAACATGCGAAAATGACCCTGGCGTCGCTGAATGCCAATAAACACACCGCCTGCACCATCCCGATGGCGATGACGGTGGAAGATTGCAAAGCCATTGTGGAGGCCAAACGGCGGTCCGGGAAAGTATACATGATGATGGAAACCGCGCTGTATACCCGCGAATTTCTGTATGGACTGGCCCTCGCCGAAAGCGGTGAATTAGGCCGTATTCAGTTTGTGCGCGGTTCCCATATTCAGGATATGAGCATGGACGGCTGGGCCGAATACTGGAAAGGCTACCCGCCGATGCTGAACGGCACACACGCGATCTCGCCGTTACTTCGGATTAATAATACAAAAGCCGAAACGGTGGTTTGCCACGGTTCGGGACGCCTGAGCGAGGATCTGGCCAGTCGCTACGGATCGCCGTTTGCGGTCGAAACGGCGACGTTTACCCTGAAAAACTCCGATGTAATCGCCGAAGCCACGCGGTCGCTGTTCGATGTGGTGCGCCAATACCGCGAAAGTTATGATGTCTATGGTACAAAAATGTCGTTTGAGTGGGAGCAACTCCAGGACGAAGAACACGTGGTGTTTGACGGGGGTGAAAACGCCCGCCGCGTTAACGTGCCGGACACCGACGAGCTGCTGATTGAGCCGATCAAACACTTTACAAAACGCGAAAAAATCGACGACCCGAACCACGTATCGTTCCTGCAGGGAGCGGGTCACGGCGGTTCACACCCGCACCTTGTCCAGGAGTTTGTGGCGGCCATTATCGAAGGGCGCGACTCGGCGGTAGACGCCGAACTGGCGGCTAATTACACCTGTGCCGGTATCTGCGCCCATGAATCGGCCATGAACGGCGGTGTGCGGGTGACCATCCCTGATTTTTCGGAAAACGCTTAATTAACCCTGTTTAACCAGCTTCTCCGCTACGGATTCAGATCCGTACGGAGAGGCTTACCTGTAAAACAATGATCAGATTCGGGGTGAGTACATTTGTGTGGGTGTCGCCCTTCTCGACGGCAGACATCGGGCTGCTCCATAAAGTTGCCGGAATGGGGTATGACCTGATTGAGATCGCTGTTGAGGACCGGTCGCTGATTAACTGGCCATTGCTGAAACAGACGGCCCGCGACACCGGCCTGGCCATCACCATCAGCGGGGCCTTCGGGGCCGACCGCGATCTGGCCAGCGATAACCCGGACATCCGCAGAAACGGGCTGGCTTACATCCTGGACTGCATTCAGCTGGCCGGCGAAACGGAAAGCCCCGTTTTTACCGGTCCGGTCTATTCGGCCGTCGGGAAAACACGGCTTGTGCCGGCAGCGCAAAAAGCGCAGGAACGGAGCTGGTGCGTCGAAAACCTGCACCTCGTCGGGGCGGCCGCACAGGCGGCAGGTGTGGTGATCGGGGTAGAACCCCTGAACCGGTTTGAAACCGACATGATTAATACGGTCGATCAGGCATTGTCGCTGGTGGATGAAGTGGGTCATCCATCCATTCAGATTTCGCTGGATACGTTTCATAATAACATTGAAGAAAAGAACATTGCTGCTTCCATACGGAAGATCGGCAGGGAGCGTCTGTGCCATATTCAGGCCAACGAAAGCGACCGGGGTACGCCCGGAACGGGCAATGTCGACTGGAGCGGCATCCGTGACGCGCTGACGGATATCGGATACGAGGGAGCTATGGTGATCGAAACCTTCGGGGCTCCCTCTGCCGAACTAGCCCGTGCTGCCTCGATCTGGCGGCCGCTGGCCAACAGCCCGGACGAGCTGGCCAGTGAAGGGCTGGCGTTTTACCGGTCCTTCTTCGGATCCTGAACAGGGATTGCGGCGCACCCCGACCCCTTGACCGGCAACCCCGGCAAGGGGTTTTTCTATGCCGGCAGGTCCGGCTTTTCCGATCCCGGCCTGCTGTGCTTTCCGAAATTAGCACCGACCATTGTACCTTTGCGGCCGGGTACTGAATGCGGATACGTTTACTGAACTATGCAGGTATTAATTGTTGAAGATGACGAGCGGGTTGCTGATCTGATCCGGCGCGGGCTGGAAGAAGAAGGCTTTCAGGTGGAACTGGCATCCGATGGGCTGACCGGCCACCGGATGGCGCACGCCAAAACCTACGACCTGCTGATTCTTGACATTATCCTGCCCCGGCTCAACGGCCTGGACCTCTGCCAGCAGATCCGGAAAAGCCAGCCCGAAGTACCGATTATGATGCTGACGGCTCTCGGTACGACCGACGATAAGATCGAGGGTTTCGATGCCGGGGCCGACGATTATCTGGTGAAACCGTTTGATTTCCGCGAACTGTTTGTCCGCATTCGTTCGCTGCTGAAACGCCACGCCAAACGACCGCAGGAAGCCCTGCTGAGTATCGCCGACCTGCAACTCGACCAGCGGACCCGGACTGTCTGGCGGGCGGGGCAGGAGATTGAACTTACCCCCAAAGAGTTTAACCTGCTCGAATACATGCTGCTGAATCAGGGGCGGGTGCTGCCACGAACCGAAATTGCCGAACGGGTCTGGGACATGACCTTTGATACAGGCACCAACTTTATTGATGTCTACATCAATTACCTCCGCAAGAAGATCGACCGTGATTTTTCGCCAAAGCTGATCCATACGAAATCCGGTGTTGGCTTTATTCTCAAAGAAGGATGAAAATTCGCAACCGGCTGACCATCCTCTTTACGGCCATTATCACGGCAATTCTCCTGTTTTTCGCCGTTACGGTATATCTGGCCGACGCCGACTTCCGCGACGACCAGTATGTCAAACGTCTTGAACAGCAGGCCTATACCAAAGTCCGGCTGTTGTTACAGGGGCAGATATCCCCGTCGGTGCTGAAGGTTATTTACGAAAATCAGCCGAACACGCTTTTTCAGGAAGAAATGGCTGTGTATGACGATCGGTTCAGACTAGTTTACCACGATGACATCAGCGAGGATTTTGTCAAGGAAACGTCGGCGATGCTGCAACAGATCTGCCGGACCGGTAAGGTGCAGTTTAAGCAGGAAGACCGGCAGGTAGTCGGCTTTTTATATCAGCACGGCGAACGGACATACCTGGTCACGGCCGCGGCCTATGACGAATATGGGTTATCGAAGCTGGCTAATCTGCGGAACACAATCATCATTACGTTTATCATCAGCATTCTGGTGGTGGTTATAGCGGGACGTTTTTTTGCGAGCCAGGCACTGGCACCGATGGCCGATGTAGTTCGTCAGGTCGGGAAGATTACGGCCACCAGCCTGCACAACCGCGTGCCGGAAGGCAACGGTAAGGACGAAATCGCCGAACTGGCCATTACGTTTAACCAGATGCTCGACCGGCTCGAAAAGTCGTTTGAGGCGCAGCAGCACTTTGTGTCAAATGTTGCCCACGAAACCGGAACACCTCTGGCCGGCATAATCGCTGAACTCGACCTCGCTGAACTCGACCTCGCTCAACGACGGCCACGGCAAACGGAAGAGTATCAGCAGATTATTCAGCGGGTACTGGCCGACGCCCGCCGTCTCGGCCGGCTGACCGATGGTTTGCTGAACCTGGCCAAAGCCAGTTACGATCCATCGGTAATCACCATGAAACCCCTCCGGATTGATGAAGTGTTGCTGGATGCCAGCCATCAGGTAATCCGGAAGGATAGTGCCTGCCGCGTTGATATGGCTTTCTACGCAATGGCCGATACGGATGATCCCATCATTGTCAGGGGTAACGAATACCTGCTGCGGCTTGCGTTTGCCAACATCATGGAAAACAGCTGTAAATTTTCTGCCGACCACCATTGTCTGGTCACCATCCGGCAGGAAGAAAACGGCTGCGCGGTCTATTTTAAAGATGATGGCATTGGTATTCAGCCAGATGACCTGCCACACCTGTTTACGCCGTTCTACCGGGGTAGTCAGGCAAAGCAGGCCGAAGGTCACGGCATCGGCCTGTCGCTGACCCACCGGATTGTGATGTTGCATAACGGCCGGATCAACGTGCAGTCGGTGCCGGGAACCGGAACTACTTTTTGTATACACTTGCCGTTGTAATAGTTCTTCTAACAGAATTCTAATAAAACCTTAAGAGCTTCCTAACAGGGCCCGGGCGACTACTCCTGTACTTTTGCGCTCGCCGGCCGTAGCTGCATCCTTCTGTTTTGTACTGACCCTAGTATCTGTCAGCGCGTTGCAGCCGACAGGTTGGCATCTTGTTATCACATATAAATAAAAGATGCTACATGAGGAATGGCTACGCCAGCGTGTATAATGGCACCACCCGAAAGAGCGTACCGCGTGTACCGGTGTGGGTTGCACTTCTTGCCGGTGTATGGGTAGGCCAACCGGTGCAGGCCCAGACAGTCCGGCAGCTGACCCTGAACGATGTCATCCGGCAGGTGCAGGAAAAAAGTCCCGAATTGCGGGCCGAAAAACTAAATCAGGACCTCGCAAGGGCCAGTGTTGTTACGGCCGGTCTGCGCCCCAATCCCTCGCTCAATAACCAGTCGCTGCAACTGATGCAGCCATCTCATTTTCCGGAAGGAACCCGTGCCTACAATAACCGGAACCGGCAGGTCTGGTGGCAGCTGACGACGCCCGTAGATGTGGCAAAGCAACGACAGAAAAACGTAGCTCTGGCCGAAGAAACCGTTGAACTTCAGCGCCGGACCTATGCCGAGACCGAACGGAACCTGCTCCGTGCGGCCGCGCAGACGTGGCTCGATGCCTGGAGTGCACATCAGACCGTTTTGTATACCGAACGCCTGCAGCACAATCTCGATACGCTGGTGCAGATCAGCGACGTACGGTTGAAGAATCAGGTTATTACCAAATCCGACCGCTCCCGTACGCAACTGCTGGCCGATCAGTACCGCCTGCGTGGCCGCACGGCACGGCAGGACTACCAGAATCAGCTGATACGCCTGCGCTACCTGTTGCAGACAACGGATAGTCTGGAAGTGGTCCGGGCCGACAGCCTGTTTTTCCGGAATTTCGACCCGGCTACCGATAAACAGATTACCGAAAGTATACAGGACCGTCCGGATGTACGCGTGGCTGACCAGACCATTACGGTTGCCCAACGGAACACAGACCTGCAACATGCCTTGCGGGTGCCGCGTCCTGAACTGGGGGCCATCTACAACCCGCAGAACGGTGTTCCGTATCTTGGCTTTTATGGCACTATAGCGTTGCCGTTCTTCAACAAAAATCAGGGCGAAATACAAAAGGCACGCATTGCCGAAGATCAGTCCCGGCAGATTGCCGACTATACCCGGCGGCAGGCGCTAACGGAAATACAGGTTGCATGGCAGAGCTACAATGCCCGGCGCGATAACCTGACCCGTTACACCGCCATCCGGCAGCAGGCAGCAGAAGTACTGGCCAGTGTCCGTTATGCCTATTTCCGGGGCGGAACCGCCATTGTCGATTTTCTGGAAGCACAACGGGCTATGCTGTCCATTGAGGAGGAGTATCTGGCTACCGAAGTTGCTTACCGACAGGCCTTTATCGATTTATTGTTTGCTACAGGAAATATTCAGCGCATCGCCAATCCATGAAACGTTATATAGTGTGTATCAGCCTGTTTGCTGCCGCTTGCCAGCATCAGGAACAGCCGGTGAAAACGACCGCCAATCAGGTAGTGCGTCCGACCGTTGAGCAGGGAGGAGAGCAAATCCTGTACCCTGCCCATGCACCGCAGCTATCGTATTACCAAAGTGAACTGATTGGCCGGAAGTCGATTTCGACGAACTACCAGGCACCGGCCCATGTCGTGGCATCGGTGGTTTCGTCGCCGGGAGCCTCGCGGCCGCTGGTGCTTTTTGATAACCCCGACCTGACCGCCGATTACAGTCAGCTGCAGCAGCACCTGGCCAACATCCGGCAGATTCAGGGGGTAAACATCAAACAGAAGGAAACCGAACTGGCCCGGGCACAGGATCTGGCGCAGCACGGGGCGGCCAACGGGCCGGGACGTGCTCGAAGCGCAGACCGAGCTGGCGATGGTAAAAACGGATCTCGCCAATGAACGGTCGTTACTGGCCGAACACGAAACGCAGCTACAGGTGGCCGGTTTTAATCCCGGAAACCTCCAGAACGCCCGTCCGGGGCAGGTGTGGCTGGTGTGCGATGTGCCGGAAAGCCAGGTCAATAAAATGAAGGTGGGCAGCCAGTGTACGATTCAGTTTACGGCCTATCCCGACGAAACCATTAGCGGTCAGATCGAATCGTTCGGCGATGTGGTCGATAACGTTACCCGTACTATCAAACTCCGTATCCGCCTGAGCAACAGCCAGGGGCGCTACCGGCCGGGCATGTTTGCCAACGTTACGTTCGGTATGTCGGAAGGCGAAACGCTGACGATTCCGCAAACGGCGCTCATTACCGTGCAGGGCAAGGACTATGTGTTTCTGACGGATGGCAACCGCTTCAGCCGCCGTCCGGTGCTGATCGGCCCGCAGGTTGGAGAACGCATTGTAGTCTACAGCGGCCTTCGCCCCGGTGACCGGGTGGTGACGAAGGGTGCCATCCAGTTAAAAGGTCTCAGTTTCGGTTATTAAGCCATCCCCCGTATGATTCAATCCCTGATTTCATGGGCGCTTGATAACCGCATTGCCGTGGTGATCACTGCGTTTCTTCTGATGGTAGCCGGGCTGGTCAGCTTTACCTACCTCAAAATTGAGGCATATCCCGACATTGCCGATACAAACGTCATTGTCATTGCACAGTACGAAGGCCGCGCGGCCGAAGAGGTCGAACAGCAGGTGACCATTCCCCTCGAACGGGCGCTGAACAATACCCCGAAAGTAATTGCCCGCCGTTCGCGGACGATCTTCGGCCTGGCCGTCGTCCAGCTTAATTTTGAAGACGGTACCGATGATTATTTCGCCCGTCAGCAGGTCATGGAACGGTTGTCGGCGGCTGAACTGCCTGAGGGTGTAACGCCGGAACTTGGTCCGCTGACGACGGCTGTCGGTGAAATTTACCGGTATGTCGTGGAAGCGCCCAAAACGTTTACGCCTATGGATCTCCGCGATTTGCAGGACTGGGTTATCCGGCCGGCCATTACGCAGGTGCCGGGTGTGGCTGATGTCGTGACCTTCGGCGGACCGGTAAAGCAGTTTCACGTGCTGACCGCCCCCGAGCGGCTCCGGAAATACAACCTGACGCTCGAACAGGTGATTCAGGCGGTGCAGGTGAATAACCAGAATACCGGCGGGAACGTCGTCGAGCGGGGCGATCAGGGCTTTGCGGTTCGCGGGCTGGGCGCTATTCAGAATGCCACTGACATCGGCAATATTGTCCTGACCAATATCAACGGGGTGCCGGTCTATGTCCGCGATGTGGCGAGTGTGGAACAGGCCCCGCCGCAGCCGCAGGGGATTTTGGGATACACCATTCCCGCGCAGGGCATTGATGTAAACTCCGGTGTAGAGGGCATTGTGTCGCTCCGGCGGGGACAGAACCCGACCGAGGTGCTGAAGGCCGTGAAGCAGCGGATGAACGATCTGGAAGAAAATGAACTGCCTAAAGGCGTTCATATCAAGGTGATTTACGACCGGTCGTCGCTGGTAAACTACACGCTTGATACCGTATCCCATACGCTGCTGGAAGGCATTTCGGTGGTAATCATCATCCTGATCCTGTTTCTGGGCGATGTGCGGTCGGCCCTGGTGGTGGCCGTTACCATTCCGTTTGCGCTGCTGTTTGCCTTTATGCTGATGAAGCTCACGGGAATTCCGGCCAACCTGCTCTCACTCGGGGCCATCGACTTCGGGATTATT
>CBDFHU010000142.1:0-50085 GCA_965247375.1 Arsenicibacter sp. | reverse complement strand
CAGCAACGGCGTTTCCTGACGGAGTGCCGTTAATTGTGCTGTGAAATCAAAGAGAGCCTGTTGCTTGTCGTCCCACTGCCAGTTCATCCAGCTGATTTCGTTATCCTGGCAATAGGCATTGTTGTTACCCTGCTGAGTCCGGCCGCATTCGTCGCCCATAACCAGCATCGGCGTTCCCTGACTAAAGAATAGTGTCGTCAGGAAATTGCGTTTCTGTTGTTCGCGGAGGTCATTAATCGCCTGATCATCGGTCGGGCCTTCGGCACCGTGGTTCCAGCTCAGGTTATCGTTGTGGCCATCGCGGTTGTCTTCGCCGTTGGCGTCGTTGTGTTTATCGTTATAACTGACAAGGTCGTTCAGCGTAAAGCCGTCGTGAGCTGTAATGAGGTTAACGCTATGGGCCGGAGAGCGGCCGTCGTTGGCATACATATCCGGGCTGCCCAGCACGCGGCAGGTCATTTCGTGTGCCTTGCCTTCATCGCTTTTCCAGAACGCCCGGACACAGTCGCGGTAACGACCATTCCATTCGGCCCAACGGACCGGGAAATTACCTACCTGATAGGACTGAATATCCCACGGTTCGGCAATCAGTTTGACCGCTGCCAGAATCGGGTCCTGCGCAACCGCATCGAGGAATGACGACACGCGGCCTGTCTCTTCTTCGTCGCGGGTAAGGGCAGGAGCCAGGTCGAAGCGGAAGCCATCAACGTGCATATCCGTTACCCAGTAGCGCAGACTGTCCATCACCAGCTGGAGCACCCGCGGATGGGTTAAATCCAGCGTATTGCCGGTGCCGGTATAGTCCATGTAAAACTCCGGCTGCGATTCAACCACGCGGTAATACGACCGGTTGTCGATGCCTTTGAACATCAGCGTCGGCCCGTACTGATTCCCTTCGCAGGTATGGTTATAAACCACGTCCAGAATAACCTCAATGCCTTCTTTGTGCAGGGCTTTAACCATTTCCTTGAACTCGGTCACCTGCTGACCCATCATGCCGGATGAGGTATAGCCGTTATGCGGCGCAAAGAATCCGATTGAGTTATAGCCCCAGTAGCTGTCATTGGCAAACTGATGAACCGGGAGCAGCTCAACGGCTGTCACGCCCAGTTTTTTCAGGTAACCGATACTTTCCGGAGTGCCAAGGGCGGCGTAAGAGCCGCGGATATTTTCGCTAATGGTCGGGTGCTGGTGCGTAAAGCCCTTCACGTGCATTTCATAAATCACGGATTTATGCAGTGGAATAGCCGGTGGAGTATCCTCTCCCCAGTCAAACGCCGGATCGATTACCACGCTTTTCGGAGCCGACGGGCCGCTATCGCTATCATTGAAGACGCGGTGCCGGTTTTCGTCCTGACTCATGAAATCATAGCCCAGCAGTGTATCATCTTGTGTGATCGGGGCGTTAATCGCCTTAGCGTAAGGATCCAGCAGCAGTTTATTCGGATTGAAATAGTGGCCGTTTTCAGGCTCATACGGTCCTTCGACGCGGTAGCCGTATAATTGTCCCGGCTTCACATCGTCGAGATAAATATGCCAGACCAGTTCCGTACGCTCGGTAAGCGGGATACGGTTTTTTTCCTGATCGGGTTTATCAGCGTCGTACAGACAAAGCCATACGGCGGTTGCATTTTCACTAAAAAGAGCAAAGTTGGTGCCCTGACCATCGAAATTGGCACCACGGGGATAAGGCTTGCCCGGTTTCGACTGAATCGATTCCTGAGAAGCGTCTGCAGTTTCTGTATTTTTCATAACGTGTAGCGTTCCTGCCAAACTTATGTTGAGTGTTTGATTGGAAAACTACACGTTCAGGCAGAATGTTTAAGGGTAGAGACGCAATATCTTGCGTCTCAATTTTCAGGCAGGATGTTTACACGCAAAGAGAGACGCAATATCTTGCGTTTCAATTTTCAGGCAGGATGTTTACACGTAGAGAGAGACGCAAGATATTGCATTTCAATTTTCAGGCAGGATGTTTACACGCAAAGAGAGACGCAATATCTTGCGTCTCTACGTTGCGGATGCAGACTAGATCCGAATTGTTAACCGGCGGATTTACAGCGCTGCCAGCGTAGCAGCTACGGTTTCGGCCAATGGTGTTGTCGGGTGGCCGGTCAGAGACGAAAGCTGATGGCCATTGTCGAACAGGTCACCTTTGCTGACCGACGTATCCCAACCGGCAATGAGGTTGGCAAAACCTTCCGGAACCCCGAACGAAGCCAGAATAGCCGCATACTCGCCTTCCGGCAGGTTTTTATAAGGGATATCTTTTCCCGTTTGTTTTGAAATTTCGGCGGCCAGTTCGGTCAGGGTATAGGCCTCATCACCGGCCAGTTCGTATGTTTTGCCCTGATGGCCTTCGGTCGTCAGCACAACTGCGGCGGCCTCGGCGAAGTCCTTACGGGCAGCTGACGAAATCTTGCCGTCGCCTGCACTGCCGAGGAAAGCACCGCCTGCCAGCGCGCCGGCAACCGAACCGGTATAGTTTTCGGTATACCAGCCGTTGCGCAACAACGTATAAGGAATACCAGACTCCGCCAGCATGGCTTCGGTGGCAAGGTGTTCGCCGGCAAGGCTGATCGTAGATGTATCGGCATGCAGCAGACTGGTATAGACAATCCACGTAATGCCGGCTTGTTTGGCGGCGTCGATCACGTTGCGGTGCTGGGTCGCACGTTTGCCGATTTCGTTGCCCGAAATCAGGAGCAGCGTGTCGATTCCGCTTAACGCCGGTGCCAGCGTCTCCGGCTGTTCATAATCGGCCTCCCGTACGTCGACGCCCAGACCGGCGGCTTTTTCGGCCGAACGAACGAGCGCAACAATGTTTCCGGCATCTGTTTTTTCTTTCAGTATCGATACCACCAGTTGGCCCAGCTGGCCTGTGGCTCCTGTCAATGCTATTTTCATGGTCTTTTTGTCGTTAATTGGTTACTGATAACGATGGCAAATTTCCGCACAAAAAGAGGGATTGGAAAGGTAAAAGTGGGCTAATTGATGGTACTTTTCCGCCATTAGCGTACGAGGTAGCTTTCCCGGAACAGTGCCGGTGTTTTGCCGGTATGTTTCCGGAAATATTTGACAAAATAAGCAGGGTCGTCAAACCCCAGTTCGTAGCCTATTTCCTTTACCGAAAAGCCTGTATGGACCAGCAGCCGTTTGGCTTCCAGCATTACCCGTTCGTCAATCAGGTTTTTGGGCGATTTGCCGAGCGTCCGCAGGGTAGAGGCCGTCAGCTTTTTCTCAGACAAGTGCAACGCAGCCGCATACTGACTGACAGATTTCTGCGTCGCAAACCGGTTTTCCAGCAGGTCCTTAAACTGAATGGTATGGGCCAGATAAAGGTCTTTGGCGATTTCGGTATAGCCTGATCGTTTGCGTTCACGTTCAGCTTTGAGCAGCAGCGTTCTCAACAGACTATGCACGATTTCATACTGGTACTCATCATTGGCGTGGGCAAGCTCAGTCTCGATTTCGTTGAAAAGTGTCTGTAATGCCGGCTGATCTTTTACCGATAACGGACTGGTTTCCAGCAAGTCGTTAAACAAAATATTGCTGTGTAGCCAGGCTGTATCCTGATCGGTTCTGGCAAAGAAATTATCGGTGAAGAGCAGGATTTTGCCATCATGCGGGTGCTCGCTGATCAGCGCTTTGACCCGGTCTTTATTGACAAACAAAAACGAATGTTCTGGTAGTGTAACGGGCTCAAAGTCAATGAGGTAACCGGCACTGCCCTGCTGTATCCAGAAAATATGGTAAAACGTAGCCCGATGGGGCGTAGTAATTGATTTGTGGTTCTGAATCGTTCTGCTGATGGGAATCACCTCAATTTCCAGAGGGAGTCCGTCCTTGAAATTTACCTCTGTGATTTTTGACATGAAGATCCAAATCTATGATTCGTTAATAAGCGATTGAATTTATGCGTTAATCAGTGATTTTACGTTCTTCCCCAAAAACAAAAAAGCCTGCACCCAAGGGGCGCAGGCTTTCCAATCCCACCATTCACTACACTACCAAGGCTAGCCGAGTCATCGAATTATGTGCTGATTCGATGCTCTCTTTCTGGCGCAACAGCAACTCACGGGTGCTGGCCGCCAGATCAGTTTCCTGTAAGACAGAGGTATAGTCGCTCAACGCTTCCTGATCGCCGCGCTTACATTCTTCCACTGTCGCTTTATCGTCATCGCTTGCAAAAGCTGATTTAATGTTAATCCAGGCACGGTGTAAATCGGATAATACACTGGTGCTGTTGTCCGGATCACCGCCTAATGTGCGGATTTCGCGGTCTATTTCCATCGCATACTCGCCGCGCTGGCGCGACTGAGCCAGAAACAGGCTTTTCAGTTCGGCATCTTTTGCGTTTTCGGCGGCTTCCTGATACCCTTTTTCGGCATCATGGCTACGGGTTAAGAGTTTGTTAAGGGCGTCGAGGATTTCACTCCGTGTTTCTTTAACAGTCATGATTTCGTTGAGTTAATTGTAATTGTTTTGAAGCTTGATAGACTTTATCTACAATTACAACGTAAAAGTTGGATAAATGTCTTGTAATGGCAACTAAAACCTATTATTTGGCCGGGTTATGCCCCCAGTTTTTGAGCGAATAGGCCCAGTTGCTCTCTTCCGGATGCGCCGGTTTCTGCGCAGAGTGCCGCTTAATGTAACTGACTACCGTTTGCATATGCTGGTAATCGGTATCATCAAGTTCACTCACCTTCTTTTTCAGGATGTGGATTATCTTTTCACCGGACTTATGGCCGATTGATTCAGAACTATCACCCTTTTTCTGGCCGACAGCCTTCGATTCGTCGGTTTTGAGCCACGATTCAATTTGTTTCGGCGTCATGTTGACCAACGCATCGAATTTGGCGCGGATGTCCTTTTTTTCTTTGTCGTCTACTGTGCTGGTTGCCATGTCTCAGTGTTTTTTGACCTCGCTGGCTGATTTTACCACCTGATTTCCGTTTTCCTGTTTAATAACAAGTGCCGGTTCTTCGGCAGAGCCTTTTCGCTTGATCTGTTTACCCTTGATGGTCCTTGTAATCGTATGGTCCGATACTTTATCAACGATGCCGGTAGCCTTACCGGCACCATATTTCCACGTAACCTCGTCGCCTTTCTTAAGAGCTGACATGTGCTTACCGGTTATTGATTAGTCGAGATCGCCGTTTTTCGCCGCTTTCTTCATTTTATCATTTGCGAAGACTGCGATATCAACCCGCCGGTTTTTGGCACGTCCTGACTCTGTATCGTTATCGGCTACCGGCTGACTTTCGCCATAGCCTTTCTCATCGATCCGGGCATTTTTTACGCTCCGTGACTTCAGATAACCGGCTACGGCATCAGCCCGTTTGCGCGACAGTTTCAGGTTGTAATCGTCGGCGCCGGTCGCATCGGCATGGCCTTCGATAACAATGTCCGTGTCCGGATATTTGTTGAGCGTTTCGGCGAAATCATCCAGTTGCCGTTTGGTGGTGGACTTCAGGTCATATTTGTCCACATCAAATAGAATATCGGAACCGAACGTAATTTTTATGCCTTCACCGACACGCTCGACGGTTGCGTTAGGTAATTCGCGCTGCATCTCTTCTGCCTGTTTGTCCATGCGCCGTCCGATTACTGCTCCGGCTGCTCCCCCAACGGTTGCACCCAGGATAGCACCAATGGCCGTATTACCTGATCTCCGTCCAATAACACCACCGATTACAGCGCCTGAGCCGGCACCAATAGCCGCGCCTCGCTGGGTTTTGTTAGTGTTATTCTTTATGTTTTTGCAGCTCATCAGAACATCACCGGTAACTAAACTAACGGCCAGTGCAACGATGGCTACTTTCTTGCTGTGTTTTTGTGTGATCGTGTCCATAGTGGGGTAATTTGTTGTTGATTCTGCTCAGCTAAAGGCCAAATGCTGTACCAAAATTTACCGGACAATTACGATCAGAAAACGGTTTTTAGGGCAAGTATTTGATTAACAGGGTTTTGTTCTATATCTGGGTACTGTAAAAGTACGGGAGCGGGAATCTGTGCCAGGCTCAGTCAGTATAGTTGCTGAACAGAGTTTCCTCATTCTTGTAGAATCAATTCTACAAAAAAAGTAGAGTAGTTTAGGGGCTTCGGGAGGAATAAGAAGAGGTAAATGCTTATGTGGCGGATTGAAAAGGCTTACCAGATTAACTGCACAACACCATCATAAAGCCGGAATTTTTCATCGGCTGAAATGACGGGCCAGTTTTCGGCCAGGGCAGTGGCGAGAATTAGCCGGTCGAAGGGGTCGCGGTGCTGATCGAAGAGTGGAATACGTTCGTAAGCAGCAATGTGTGCGTTGCTGATGGGGAGTTCCCGAAAACCATCCTCTTTAGCTTGCTGAATTAGTTGTTGCAATGAAAGTGAGAAAGACGGTAGCTTACCTACTTTCGACTTAATTGCTATTTCAAAGAAGCTAATCTGACTGACCCACTTCAGATGATTGGGATCTTTGAGAATAGCCTCGACGGGTCGCAAAGAGGCCATATTTCCTTGCTGAGTCCATAAAAGTATTTGCGTATCAACCAGAATATTCATTATTAATACATGTAGTCGTTTAGATCGTTTAATGGCTCATTAAAATCATCCGGTACATAAATGCTGCCTTTTAGAGATCCGAAACGTATACTTCCATTTTGAACAGGTATTGCCGTGTCATTAGGTAAAAAGATGACAAGTACCTTTGAGTTTTCTTCTACGTTAGGCAATTCATCTAAAACAATGTGCCCGTTGGAATATGTGGCCTGAACGGTAGTAAGCATGATAAATGCAGTTGTTGTTTCCCAAATATAACAAAAAAGCAGGACACCTGTCCTGCTTAAAAATCGATATCGGTGAACTCGAAATCACGTTTGAGGGTGATAATACCGTCCTGCATGCCGGGGTGGTAAATGATCTCTTCCGGTTGCTCAAGGCGCTGAATATTTCCCATGTCACGTCGTCGGTTGCCGTTGGTATCGATGATCAGCCGGAGCCGGTAGCGGCCTGGTTTCAGCTTCGGAAACGAATAATTCTGCGTGTTGTAGGCCGTCCGGATGACCTTGTAATTTTCGTCGGTGAGTTCGATGATAAAGTTTTTCTCCGGCCGGTTGATACGCCCGGCGATCAGGCCGTAATCATCGGCTTCGAGTACTCTGTACACATATTTCTGCCGCGCCAGGGTATCATCCTGGACGCTGAAAAACGCCCCTTTCTGAATCAGTAACGTCATCGTGTCGCGCAGCGTCGTTGTCCGCATAATGCGCAGCCTGGCCGAGCGGTTGCTCCATGTCAGGTTTTCGGCGGTCAGCGGCTGAGTTTTGGTACTGTCGGTCCGGTAGAGCAGCACTTTTGATAAATCAGTTCTGGTGACCGGTTTGTTAAACGAAATAGTGATTTCTATACTTTTGTCCACGCTTTCCCCTGATTTCGGGGTAACGTCGGCATTGAATCTTACCTTGTCTTTGGCCCGCGATTTCAGCGTTGAAAAGTAAATACGCTCTTTAAACTGATTACGGTTGCCGGTGGAGTCTTCGGTAGTAATCAGTACGTGTACCGTATCGGTTGCGGCTTTGGCCGGTTGTTTATAGAGCCGGATCAGGGTAGGCCGTTCCAGAAACGAGACCAGCGTATCCGACGGACCGGCTAGAACGGTCGTATCGCTGATCGACTTCAGATACCGGATCGAATATGCTGCCATGCCACTGCTGAACTCCAGCCCAACTGTTTCGTCGGTGCGTTCACGCCGGCTGATGCGGGGCTTTACGTAGCTTTTGAAGGCCTTCAGATTGATATTTGTCAGGTTTTTGTTCAAGTCAATTACCGAATCACGGAAGGCAATGCGCTCGCCCGGCTGGTTGTTGACAAGGTTCAGGTCTTTATCTTCGAACGCATAAATCTGATACAGATCCGACTTTACGTTTTCGAGCAGGTAGTTGCCGCTGCTATCTGTACGGGCAAAATACTGCGGTCGTTTGCGCTGAATTGGTAGCGTATCTTTCGGGCTGAACAGACCGACCACCATACCCAGAATCGGCTTCCGGGTTTCGGCGTCTTCGACTGTTCCGCTGATTTGCAGCGAGTCGATTGAATTTCCGGTACTGAACACGATTTTTGGGTTTTTGGCGATGTTTCGTTCCGTAATGTCGCGGATCGCATCGGCAAAGCTGATGGTGTAGGTCGTATTCGGCTGAAACGGCTTATTAAACGTCAGCCGGATACCCTCCGGCATAATCTTCGGTACAAAGGTGTTGCTGTCCTGAGGCGTTATCAGCACTTTCTGTACGAGGTTTTCCGCATTAATGTATTCGTTAAAGGTCAGTTCAATGGTTTTTCCGCGATAGTTGAGGGCGCGGTTCGCCGGAATACTTTGCAGCAATACGGGGGCCAGTGAATCTTTTTTGCCACCCGGAGGTTGGGCCACCTGCGCACAACGGCTAAGGAGGACGGGTAGCGAAAACAGAAAAAGTATAACAAGCAGTCTGTAGTTCATAAGTAGCAATCGACTTCGTGGCCGGACAGCAATAGGTTGGGCTGTTCGGCATCCGGAGTACTCCGGCTACAAAGTTAAACGCTAACCCGACTATTTTTGATGTTAACCTTTCTTAAAAGGCCGTTTGTCATATTTCCCGTACGGAATACCATAAAAACCCTTTACATTCGTTTTACCCAAAGTTGTTTTTAATTCATGCAGGGAACCGTTATTCACTATGATCCGCTGACGCGCTGCGGGGTGCTGCAGGCCGAAAACGGACAGGTGTACTACTTCAGGGAAAACCAGCTGTCAGACGCCGGTCAGGTGGTCGATAATCAGCGGGTACGGATAACCGGTGAGGGAGAATCCGTACAGATTGCCACCCGCTTATCGGCGCTTTCGCAGGCTCCGGCCACTACGTCGGTGCAAACGGTTACCCCAATTGCTGCTCAGTCCTCTGCCGACTATGATCAACTGCTGCAATCGGTACCGGCTTACCAGCCACCGCAACCGGTCAGGGTAGTTGAACAGCAGACCGGAGGAGTCCGCAACTGGCCGGGAACCATCGCCGCTGCGCTGGCTTTTTGCCTGTTATTGATCGCGGGTAATGGCATGAAGCCGGGCCGTCCCGAACGCAACATCCCTTTGCTGACCTCATGGTGGGCCGTTGGGTCGGCCGTACTGCTGATCGGAATGACGTATCTACAGGCAATTGGTGGCAGTCTGCTGCGGGTACGTTCTGCGTTCTGGCTGGTCGCAATCTGTTCCGGTCTGGCTTATCTGATGCAGAGCTGCAAGGGTTTTGAAACCGATACAGTTACCGAATGGTATTTTTACACGCTCGTCGTGTTATGTCTGATTATTTACATTTTGCCCTACAATCGAAATCGTTCATGAAATCAACCCGCTATACATTATTCGCTGCGGCTATGGCCGGCCTGCTGATGCTGCAAGGCTGCGGTGGCTCCAAACGGGAAAGAAAAGAAGAAGCAGGTGCTAGTGACCCCGCAAAAGCGGAAAAAGCGCCGGCTCTTAAGGAGGTTAACTTTTTTCTGGAAACGTCGGCCAGTATGGGCGGCTACCTCAAAGGCGGCACCGAATTTAAGGATATTGTCTCAGAGGTGATTACCAAAGCCAACCAAATTAAGCCGGTAACGGTCTGGACCATTGCCGGTAAGCCCGAAGCCTACAGCGGTGATGTCAATACATTTGTAACCAGCCTCGCTACTACGCCGCTGGCAACCGGCCGTAGTTCGGAGCTGCATAACATCTTCAAACAGGTGGGTGACAAGGCAAAAGGCAATGCGGTATCAGTGCTCGTATCCGACTGCATTCTGTCATTTCCGGATGCGGATATCAGGAAGAACCCCGAAATCAACCGGAACGATGCGTCGAGTGTGCTGAAAAATGCCATCTACGATGAATTTGCTACCTTGAACAAGCAGGGAATCGGCGTAACGGTATATGCTTACCGGTCAGGCTTTAACGGTACCTATTACACCTACCAGAATCAGAAACAAACCCTGAACGGGGAGTCGCGGCCGTTTTACGTCTGGGTGATTGGCAAGCAAACCCTGTTGGCCGACTTTAATGCGCAGCTTCAGGATCTGCTGAGCACCAAACCGGCCCAACGGCTGGACTTCGGCGCGGGCGGCGGGCTGAAAAAATACGATCTGTTGTTTTCAGTAAACAAAAAAGGCGATTGGCGGGCCGAGCGCGGTAACGTCACTGAAATCAAAGCCGGCAAAAAAACAGATCCGGCCGAGTTTGCGATTGCCGTTAATCTGGGCGGATTGCCAACATATGCGCAGGCCGAAAGCTACCTGAAGCAGAACCTGAACATTAAGGCCGATAACGCCAGTCTGAAGCTGGTGAGCGTGAAACGGCGCGAAAATCTGGGCGCAACCCAGCGCATCAGCGACCGCGAAATGCAGTTACTGAACGCGAATACTCACGTCCTGACGTTTAAAATAGAAAGCCAGTTTGCGGAAGAAGCATCGGTCAGTGTAAAATTGCCGGTTCGCTTCGATACATGGTATACCGACTGGTCGACGATGGATGACCGCAGCGCTGATGGCCGCCGCAACAAAACCTTTGCTTTCGAACACCTGATGACCGGTGTGCGCGAGGCCTACCAATCGTCAGGCAACGACTTCATTAACCTGACCTTTAAGCTGGAAAAAGACTGATTTTTAAACCACTAACACATGTTTATTACACTGTATGAACTTTGGTTGGGGCAGAACAATGACCCCATCTATGCCGATGAAATTTTTACGCCGGTAGGTGTGATTACCCTCATGGTCTCGCTGATTCTGGCGGCGATCTTCTACGTTATTCTGGGCCGCTGGAAATCCGTTTTTTCCGGTAGAGGCCCGTGGGTGATTACGCTGGTGGCCGCTCTGATTTTTGCCTTTGCCTATGCGCTTTGGTACGCCATGGACCGGACGGGTGCCGATGAGTCGGATAGCTACATGACCGGTTTCGGCGCTATTAACACGCTGTATGCGGCCATCTATTTTTTCGTTTTTTCTATTGCGCTGAAACGTTTTTCGATCTTTGCTAAGCACACGCCGTTCTGAAATAAAGAGTGAAAGGGTGAAAGAGTGAAAGAGTGAGTGAGGGCTGCCGCGTTTCGAATGAGCAGAGGTATGGATTGCCTGATTCTGAGCCTGTGGTTGGTTGGCCGGATATTATTAGGGGTGTGACAATCGTTTTAAGAGCATAAAGAAACCTCACAGCGGGACCGGCGTTTCAGGTTGACCGGTAACGGACTGGAGAACAGATACTGTATGAAATTATTTCTTTTTGGCATTGGCGGCACGGGTGCCCGGGTACTTCGGTCGCTGACGATGTTACTGGCGTCGGGAGCACAGGTACCTGCCGATTTAACCATTATTCCGATTCTGCTCGATATGGATATGCAGAACGGAGACACGGAACGGTCACTACGACTCGTGGAACTGTACCGGAGTATCCGGCAGACGGCCTACGAACGTACCGGTGAACAAACCACACGCCGGACGTTTTTCTCAACGCCCATCCGTCCGTTAGGTACCTTGCAGGCTGAGAACGCTCAGGAGAAAATCGGCGATTCGGTGCTGCCTAAGCTGACGGATCATCAGGGTACATTTGAAGAGTTCCTGAATGTGAGCAGCATGGACGAGCTGGACCGGGAACTGCTGAAACTGCTGTACGATAACTCGGCCAAACCAACCAATGCGGAGCTGAAACTGAACCTGTCAGTTGGTTTTAAGGGAAATCCGAACATTGGTAGTGTAGTGTTTAATGCGCTGGAAGACTCGCCGGTGTATAAATACTTCACCGGTGCGTTTAACGACCAGACCGACCGGATTTTTATCATCAGTTCGATTTTCGGCGGTACAGGGTCGGCTGGTTTCCCTCAGTTGGTGAAGCTGTTGCAGCACCCGAGCCAGAAACTGCAGATCCGGAACGCACGTAAAGGTGCGGTAACGGTTATGCCGTATTTCGCGCTGGAAGAAAACAGCCAGAGTGCCATTGATCAGAACCGGTTTTTGTCGAAAACAAAGGCTGCCTTGTCGTATTACCAGCATCAGATTAATCTCGATGCGCTGTACTATATCGGTGACCGCCCGGGGGCGAAGCTGTATCCGAACGTGGAGGGCGGAAGCCAGCAGGCCAATAGTGCCCACGTAGTCGAAATGCTGGCTGCCGAAGCTATTCTTGATTTTGCCCGTCGCGGTCAGGATGATTTTTCGGATGCTAAACGGTATTTCGAGTATGGAATCCGTCGTAATGACCGGATTCTGGACCTGCCTCATTTTGCCGACGTAACCTATCAGCAGCTGCTTGACCCACTGGTGCGGTTTACCTACGCGACCAAGTTCTTCACCGAATTTGTGCCGAATAACCTGAGTGAGTCGTTTGCGAAAAACCTCGGGTTGCCGCAACAACTCCGGACCAGTACGTATTACACGGCGCTCGACAATTTCATGAATCATCACTTTAAGGCATGGTTACGTGAACTGGCCGGCAACGACCGGGGCTTTGCTGCCTTTGACCTGGAGTCGGATTTTAATGCACTTGTCCGCGCGAAACGGATTGAAACCGGCTTTTTCGACAAGGGCATCAGTACCCGGTTCCTGCAGGATGCCGCCGGTAAAATTGAAAACAGCCTCCAGGCCGGTTATCCGCAACCCGAAGCCCGTCTGATGCAACTGCTGATCGACATTGCCGACCGTTGCATGGAGAAGCTCGGCCCCATCAACCGCCAGCTTTCCGACGCGTAGGGGAAAGAAGAACAGCTGTTCCGGATTTAAAATCCGGAACTATATGACAGCGGATTTCTAATCCGCATTGTATCAAAATGAACCAATCCGATTTGTTATGGGGCTTAAAAATCCAATTAGTCAAGGCTATGTCTATTTTCTGACTATGACGGTTGTAGATTGGGTGGATGTGTTTACAAGACCTGTTTACCGACATGAAATTGTTAAGTCACTACGGTTCTGTCAGGAACGCAAAGGGCTTGAACTATATGCATGGGTACTGATGAGTAATCACTTGCATTTACTGGCAAGCGCAGCTGACGGATATAATCTGGCCGATGTACTACGGGACTTTAAGAAATACACGAGTAAAACCATAACAGATCTGATATTGACTGAGCCGGAGAGCCGTCGGAAATGGATGTTAAATCAGTTTGAGTTTTCCGGCCGGTTTGATCATAAAATTACAAATTTCAGATTTTGGCAGCCGGGCAACGAAGCAAAGGAAATTCATACAAATGACTTTCTGTTTCAGAAACTGAATTACATTCATGATAATCCGGTAAGAGCTGAAATTGTAGAATTTCCGGAAGATTATTTGTACAGTTCTGCACGCAATTATGCAGGAAAGAAAGGTCTTCTGGAGGTTATTGTATTGTAAGAGAAGGCGGATTGCAAATCCGCTGTTATGTGGTTCCGGATTTTAAATCCGGAACAGCTTGAAATCCGGAACAACTTGATGCTGTTCGGGATGTTAACATCCCGAACTTTATAACAGCGGATTTGTAATCCGCATGATGACAATCGTGGATGATCCGTCCGCAACATGCAAAACACAATACTAAATGCCTCATATACTCCGCATAGATACTGATCCGAATGTCAGTCAGCAAAACCACCAGGGCTGGACTCCCAGCCCGAACGGATTGACCGGGAACCGCATTGAACACGTGCCCGATACGCTGTCGGGCGCTGCCCAGGGAGGCGCTGCGGGACTGGCTGCCAAAGCCGGTACATCGATACCGTCGCCGTTTGCGCGGTTGTACCTCTTCGATACGGCGTTCCGGATGGTAAAGAATCAGCTGCAGCCACACGAACTGTCGATGTACCATGTGCTGGTATCGCACTGCCTTGACCTGCTCGAACTGCTGTTCCAGGCAGGGAACAGCGATGACCTGACCTACCGCGTCTGGAACCGGCAGGAGCGGCTCGACAAACTAAAGCAGCAACAGAATATCCCCGGGGCGGCCCACCGGCATTCGCACCAGATTCTGGCGAAGGCGCTGGAACTGGATTTCCGGAATGAACTGGGCAACATTCAGAGCTTTACGTTCATCTATTACAAAGGCGCGCTGCTGGGTGGAACATCGCCGCTGACACTCGTGTTTACCTCGCCGAACTGGGAGCAGGAACGGCAGAACCGGTTTATCGATCCGCCGAAAAGCGCGACCGGCCGCTTGTTGTTCCAGAATGAATACGTTCCGCTACAGTCCCGCGACGAGGCGTTTGTGACGTACCTGCGCCGGTTCTACGACCAGTATAACATGCAGATGCCACAGGGAGGCTTTAAGGAATATCTGTACAAGGTGTTCTTCGACAGCCCGATGCCGGTGCAGATCGCGCAGGGTACGACGCTGGCCAACTTTATGCCGATCACGACGGGGGGCGAAAGTAACTCTCCGCTACAGGTGTTGCCGGGCCTGATGCTATACCGCGTCCGTGAAGACGATGTGCTGAACGACATCGAAGAAAACAGCGATTTCGTCATGCAGTCAACCGTGGATTATTTCCAGCGGGAGGCGCGGAACGGCGCACCAACCAATGTTCGGAAGCCGCTGGCACTCGCATCGCGGATGGATGTCTACGGCCGGTATGTGAAAAATACCAACTGGAATTCAAATACGGTCATCATGCGGTCGCTGCTTAATGACCTGAGCCGTGGCGATTTGCTGAGCGAGCGCTATTTGCCGGGGGTAGATAACGTACGCTATCCGTTCGTGACAACGGATGACTTCCTGGAAGATTTTCTGGTGAAAATGCCGTTTAAGATCAATAATGGCCGCTTTTTCACCGGAACGGCGGGAGACAGTGAGTTCCTGCTGCCAATCCGGAAAGAGTACTTTAACTTTTTCCGCATCGAAGACCTGCAACGGCAGTTCGGATTCCGCGCCGAAGACCGGGGCATGGAACGCATTGTCATTGCTACCCTTCAGATTCCGATCAAAAATAACCGGACCATTGAGTTCCGGAAAGAATACAACCTGTCGCGGCCGGAAACAGTACTCGATTTTCGCGCCGGTATGGCTTTCTTTCCGTTCTATCGGATTACGGTGCCGGATACCTACCTGCAAAGCCTGAACCAGTACACCGTGATGCTGGTCGATGCGAGTCAGGACAATGCCAGCTTCCGCGCTGGTACGTCGGTGAAGTTTTATCAACTGCCGCAGGTCATTACCAATCAGCCGCTTAATGTAGTAGCACCCGATCACCGGACACCGAAATCAGACATTACCGGGGCGGCCTCATATTACTACAAGGTGCCACAGGCGTTCGACCTGATGGAAGTGAAACTGGAGCGCAGTGGCATGCCGTATCGTGGTCTTGTATTACCGCAGTTTACGATCATTGACCAGCGGGGGTATAAGCCGTTTACGTTTGCCATTGACTTCGGTACGTCGAATACGCACGTGGCCTTTGCCGATTCAACGATGGGGAACGCCGATCCGAAGCCATTGACTATCAGCGACGATAAAGTAAACCTGAACCGCGATGAACTACAGATGGTGACGCTTAATAAGCCGTATGATGGCTATGAGGTGAAGAGCGCGTATGACCGTTATCATCTGAAAGTGAGCTACGGGCAGTTGCCGGAAATGGAGCGGTTGATCCGCCGCGAGTTCATGCCGTCGATTATTGGCCGCGAACACGGGTCGCCGTTTGCCTTCCCGCTCCGGACAACGGTGTTTGAGCGTACAGGCATGACCGATAGCGGTGATAACCTGTTTACAAAACTGAATCTCGGTTTCAACATTGATCTCGAAGACGGTAGTACAGGCGTAAACCGGTACGTGACCAACCTGAAATGGTTGTTTGAAAACCAGCCGGGTGATACCCTGAACCGACCGCGGGTACGGGCGTTTTTTGAGACATTGTTACTGATGATTCGCAATAAAGTCATCCTGAATCAGGGGGATGTGCAGCACACCCGCGTGGTTTGGCTGGCTCCGTCATCGATGGGGATGGATGTGGAGGATAAACTCGTCGGTGAGTGGGAGAAGGCATTCAGGCAGGTATTCGGTCATACGCAGAACTTCTCGGCTCAGCCGATTCCGGAATCGCTGGCGCCGCACTTCTACCTCATCACCAAAGGCGTTAAGTCGTTTGCGGATGCAGTCAATGTCGATATCGGGGGCGGGACCACGGATATTATGCTGTTCATGAAGCAGCAGAACCGCTATCTGAATACCTCATTCCGGTTTGCGGGGTACGATATTTGGGGTGCCGGTCTGGATCAGCAGGGCCATCCGTCGCATCAGAAGGATAACGGCTTCGTTCAGAATTACCTGCAATACCGCCGGTCGCTGAGTCAGGCCCATTCGTCGGAAGATCAGGTGTTTGAGACATTCCTGCAAAACCCTGACCTGACGGCCGAGGACATTGTCAGTCTGCTGTTTAAATACGACTCACACTTCAAGTTTACCCAGTCAATTCAGGATGGTCGGCCAGCGCTGCGGATTGTGTTGTATCTGCATTACAGCGCTATTGTCTACCATTTAGTGCAGATGATTGAGGCCCATAATCTGAGCCTGCCGCGCTACCTGACCTTTACCGGCCGGGGTAGCCAGTACCTGAACATGCTGGGTACCCGTACGCGCCTGATTCAGTTTACCAAGCTCCTGTTCAAAGCGTATACCAACCTGCCGGTGCCGCCCGACTTTGAGGTGATTCTGACCGATAACCCGAAAGAGACGACGGCCAACGGAGCGGTGTTGTTCGAAAATGCCGGTACGGAGAAGGCCCGTTACGAAAACCGCGAAACGACCTGCTACTGGGGCAATGAGCCCGAAAAACCAGTGTCGTTCCAGTACCGGCTGACGCAGATCGGCGATGTGATTCCACAGGAGGAGTTCCACCACTCGGTGCTGAACAACGTGAAGACGTTCCTTGAAAAAACGCTGAAAGACCCGGGCATTGCCAGTTTCCTGAGCGAATACAACATCCGCCGGCCGGAGCAGTATCTGGATTTCCTGGTAGGGGTAGACGTAACGCGCAACGGCCGCCTGTACGACAGCTACATGCTGGCCCGTACCGGTCTGGAGCGCAACGCCGATAAGTTTCTGGCAGAGACGTACTTCTTCCTGCCACTCAAGCACGCATTATACGAATTATCGAAACAGATTGCTGTTTCATAACGTCTAACGAAGCCGCTACTCCGGACGGAGTAGCGGCCTTTTGCCCTGAAATGACGAAGGTTATGCTTCAGAAAACTATACTGCTCTGCCTGCTGGTTACCCGGCTGGCGGTTGCCCAAACTACGGATCAGATTGGCGGAAAAGCCTTTGAAATGACCAAAGCGACGGTCGAGTTTCTGGCTACCGACAAGAAAACCTATGGCTATCAGACGAAAGAAAGCTGTCCGGCCTGTGTAAGTTATCAGACGCTCAACAAGTTTATTGCCGACAACAAGCTGACAAAGGCTGATGAACTGGTGAATGCCGCTCAGAAAAAAACGGCGGAGCTGGTCAGCCAGAAAAAGCCGGATGCGGAAGTGCTCAAAGAACTGCGCGGTTTTCTGCTGGAGCGCGTAACCGGAGGAGCCGATCGTAAACACCGGCTGACGCTGAAATCGTACGCGGCTTACCAGAATCAGCTGAACACGCTCGCGGGCCTGTCGCCTGCCGGTGCGGTGCAGGAACAACCGGTTGCCGAAACGCCCGTAAGTGATCAGGAAGACCAGGCTGCAGCCCCCGATACCGCGATGGCGGTCACCGATGCGTCGGCGGCTTCCCCAACAACCACAGAAACCTCTTTCTTTTCTATGTCTTTAGTTGCGTTAATTGCCGCACTGCTCAGTCTGGCGGGTGTGGTTGTATTGTTCCTGCGTAAGCCTAAGCCGCAGGAAACCAGTGAGTTGGAAAGGCGGGTAGCAGATCTAAGTAAACAGGTCTTTGATCGGAAAACTGATTACCAAGAGGCTATGCGTCGGATTGAATCGCTGGAAAAAGCTCTGAGCCGACAACCTCAGCCCATTGTCTCTCCACAGCCTTCGTCGGCCCAACCGTCTAACGCGCCGACAGCACCGCCGGCGCCCCGACCTGAATCTGTGCGGACCGGCCAGAATCTGCCGCGTACCCATACGGAAACTTACGTACCACCGGTAAATCCAGGCAGTGTCCCAACACCGGCGGGTGCGGCTGTGCCATCAGCTGAGGTGCCCCCGGCTATTTCGGCTCCTCAGGCACCGGCAGCGCCGAAACCAGGGCTCAAATCGGACCGGTTTGCCCGTACGGCTGATCTGGGCGATGGCTTCAGCATGGGTGGCCTGCTGCCCGCTGCCGAACGCGGTACCATTTATCAACTGGCGCTGGAAGGCCATATCGGCACGTATCGCATCGTAGACAATACCGAATCGCAGCAACTGGCGCTGAGCGACCCGTACTCGTATCTGAGCGATGCCTGTGAGTACCTGAATCAGCCGCGGCCCAATGCGCGTATTATGACCGAAAAACCCGGCCAGGTATCGCTGCAAGGTGATAAATGGAAAATTGAGCAGAAGGCGCGGGTTTCGTTTATGTAGTTATTTTTCAGCCTGATTAGCAGAAGACACGGTTTACGGCAGCGAAAAAACTGCGGCTAAACCGTGTCTTCTGCGTGTAATCGAGGCCGGAACATTATAGTTTTGCAACAACAAATACCACCAATGACAGTCGAGGAACTACGCGAACGTATCAAAAATCAAATTGTCCTGCACGACGGCGATCTGGCCGACTGGCAGTGGACACCGACCGGCCTGCCTGCCGAAGCCACCGAACTCGGCATAACCGATTTCCGGCGGCTGGTAAATGATGTCAGCCGGCAGCTGAACAGCTATTTCGGCCGTATTCTGGACCTGAAAGAAAAGGTCAGGGCGCAGGCCCGGAAGCAGCAGAAGAAGCTGAGCAACGGCGACATGGATGATATTGTGCAGGAGGCTGAACGACTGACCTTGTCGCGTGGGTTTGTCGTAGACCAGTGGGTGCCGTTTATTTTACAGTCGGTTACCGACGTTGAAACAACACCGGTTGTACCCGCAGCGGTGTCGGAGCGCGGTCCGGCGCCGGTCGCTCCCTTGTCGGAACCGGATGTTTCGGTTCGGCAAAAGGTCAAGGAAATTCTGGACGATTATGACCGGCATATTCCAGTACAGACGCTGCGGACACTTTTCCGGGCAATCAGTGCTGATGAGCAGCAACTGGCCGAAGCGGTGCAGGCGTACTTGTCGGCTAATTTTTTCGCAGCCGAAACGGAGCCGGATGGTAATACACTCAAAGAGAAACTATTGTCGACAGACTGGCGGCATCTGAGCTGGTGGAAAGTGCGGGCCGCGCCCGTAACACCGGCACCGGCCGAATCGGTCCGGCCGCCGGTCATGCAGCCCGTGGGTCCATCGCGTTCGGGGAGCAATCACCCGATGGTGGATACCAATTACCGGACCCCGCCGGTGCCGCAGATGCCGGTTAGCCCGCCACCCCGCCGGAATCTGGCCGGCTTGTGGGGTGTTTTGTTTGCCCTTGCGTTTATGCTGGTTATTTACCTGATGATCAAAGGTGGTAAAAAGGACCCGGCATCGGGGGCAGAAGAACAGACCAAAACGGAACAAACCGAAACGCCTTCGTCCACAAAGAAAAACAGGAAAAAGAAGCGTAAACAGCCGGTGGAGGATGTGGCTATGGAGACGCGCGCAAATGACCGGACGATCGGCGCAACCAATACACCGGTAAAGCCGGTTCCTCAACTGCCGGACTATGAAGAGTTACGCGATCAGGTTGGTCAGTATAAGGAGCAGCCCGCTATGAAAAAAGGAAAATGGGGGCTATGGCGCAGCGAAAAATGGTTTATCAAACCGATTTACGACGACATTACCGTTTTTGAAGACGGCCGCGCGACCGTCACCCTCGGCGGCGCTTCGTTCGAAATTGACCGGTACGGCAATCGGGTACGGTAATGGTCAGTATTCAGTTTGACACCAGCGTTGTTTTGGACAGGGCCGGAGCCCGGAGCCGGACGAGCAGATTGCGGAAGGAAATGCCGTCACCGCCGGTCATCACACCGATGTGATTACCCATGAAATAGCGGAACGGAAAGGGACTGGTCGTGACCTCCTGTTTGTTGATAAACACATGCATCGTATTGCCGATCCGGCGGACTGCCAGGGTATTGCTTTCCAGTTTAACACTATGCTGAGGGGAGGAGATGCCGCCCGGAAAATACCGGCTTGATACTTTGCCGTCGATGACCATACCAATTACGAGCTGCCCCTGATCGGTCAGACGAATCTGGCAATAGTTCAGCGAATCGAGCATACCGATCAGCAGGCCGCCTTCCGGAATCGTTCCTGGTTTACCGGCAATATCAACCTGAACCGTAAAGGAATCCGCTTTATTGAGATTAATATTTTCCGGCAGGCTGATGTAACTGTAAGCAAACCGCTTGGTTTCGTGCCGGCTCCGGTGAATGGTATAGCTTCCGTTGTCAATAGAATAGGTATAGTCACCCTGAATACCCTGACGCCATGCGTGCAGATTATTGGTAAAGGTTTCCCGGAACGCTACCGGCGTGGGTAACGGGTTCGGATGCGGGGTTTCGGGGCTGATTTTTACTTTTACCCAGTTGCTGGAGGCCGAGGAAATGCCTGGATCCTGCGCCTGGCCGGTTAATGCGGTTCCCGATAAAAGTAACAGTAAAAGGAAACGTTTCAGCATAGTACGTACGGGTCTGTCTGCAAGTCGTCATACCCACCGCAGGTGTAAGAAAACGGCTGCGAAAGTACGACAATTTAAATTTAACTAAAATTTGTACATAGCTCATTCTTTTGATGGGTAATGATCAAAAGATGATAACCGTGAACAAAAATTAAGCAGAGAAGACGATACTAGAATCGTATGTTAACAACACCAACCAGCTGACCGGCCTGAACGCCGGGGGCAAATGAAATGCCGGCGTTATTTTTTTTGAAGTTGTGGTTACGGATGCCCCGGATCAACGTTAAGGTTACATCCGTAAGCCAGATGGCCGCCGCCGCACGTGTCGCCAGATAATACCGGTGGTGATACTGGTTTGCCTCCTGATAGTAGGTCTCCCCCTCAGTCGCATTCTTCTGTTGTTTATACAGATTGTAGGCATCCTGAGCTTCAGACCGCTGCTGTAGTCCGTAAATGAGCAATCCATAAAAACCAACCGTTGCCAAAGGCCGGAGTCCTACCCTGAAAACCGGCTTATGTTCTTTGTTGGTTTGAACGAACATATTGCCGACCCCGGGCAAAACGGCCGAAACCAGGGCCCAGCCCGGACCCGGTGACCAGCGTTTTTTTACCTTTTGCCGGGTGGTATCCGTTTCTGCTACTGTCTTCTCTTTAGATTTAGACGTGTCTGCCGCCGTTTGGTAACTCTTATTGGCTGAATTACCCAAATCCGGGGAGGATAAAGTAACAGAAGATGGCGTATTCTGAGATAAAATAGCGCCTTTGTAACCGGCTGGTTTGATATATACTGTTGCCCGGACTTCGCCGTTGAGCGAAAAGCCGTTTTCTCCGGCCCGCCAGATGATTTTCTTATCGGGTCCCGGTTCCAGATCAAGCCCGAAATCACCGGTAACGAATTCTTTCTTTACAGCCAGTACACCGCCGAAACGGCTTTCCACCTGAAAATAAACGGAGTCGCCGGTCTGGATGGCATCAAGGTTATAGCGGATCTCAATCCGGTTCTGACTGAGCGCCCGTGTCCTGACATTCGACACCGATTGCTGGCCAAAGGTCAAACTTGATATGCCTGTAAAAAAAAGCAGTAGATAGATTAGTTTCATCGTCAGGTTGTCGTCGGTTGGGTGGGTTAATCAGGGCTTTACGGTGATTTGCGTTGAGGTCTTAACCACGTCATTGCAGGAGTTAGCCATCAGAATGCTGACTGTATAGGTACCGGCTTTCTGATACCCGTACACAAACCGTTTACCGACGCGGTTTTGTCCGTCGCCCAGATCCCAGCCTACCGACCCGATTTCGCCTTTTTCGCCGGTCAGGTAAAATTCGACGGTCAGCCCTTCAGCGATGTAGGCAATGGTGGCCGACGGTTTTTCACAGACTTTAAAGGTATTGCGTTCCAGGTTATAGGGTTCACATGCCTGTAAACCGGTCAGAATCAACAGAAAAAAGAGATAGCGCTTATGCATCTGGCAGGAAATTAGCCTCAAATGTACAAAAACACAGGCATAGCTGCTCTAAAACACACAGTATCAACTATACCCGATTTACAAAATGGTAAAAAAGCAATATTTGGGCCAGGAATTCAGATTCGGGACGGGGAATTGAGTGAACGTAACGACTTTTTTGACCCGGAAATCGCTAACTTAACCCTTCATTACCCCATAGAACGACACTTAACCACTGTGTAACTGTGCGCTGGTCTGCTAAAACAAAACAGGAACTGGTAGCCGATATTCGCCGGCTTAGTAAAGAACTGGATGTTCTGAATACACTCGACGGGCTACCCCGCTCATCACAGGCATCTGCTTTTGATGTACGCAATACCGTCGATCAACTGAATCTGATCGGCCTTACCGTCCAGTATGACGGGACACTGACCTATGCGAATCCGTATACATACCGGGTAACGGCCTGGAGCCCGGAGGAAATTATTGAAAAAGACTTTTTCAATACGCTGATTCCTGCCCCGGAACAGGAGACACTCCGCCGTGAGTTTGCAGATGCCGTTAACCGGGGCGGGTTTATTGAACCAAAAGAAATCGATCTGCTGACCCGCAGCGGCGCATTGCGGCAAGTGCAGCTTAATTCATTTATCGTCAATAAAATAGCGGGCGATCTGATCTCGTTTACACTCATTGGCGAAGACATAACCAATAAACGGCGGGTTGCCTCAGCACTGTCGTTCTCTAACGCCCAGTTACAGGATCTGGTCGACAATACGAGTGACCTGATTCAGTTGCTGACGCTCGACGGCAAGTTTATATTTGTTAACCGGGCGTGGAAAGAGGTCTTAGGCTACAGCTCCGACCAGATCGCTGCCCTGAACCTGCGCGATGTGCTGCATCCGGATTATGTCGATATTACCTTCGACCGGTTGAAACGTATTCAGGACGGCGAGAAAATGCCGCATTTTGAGACCGTTTTCAAAAGCAAAAACGGACGGACAATCTTTCTGTCGGGGAGTGTGAACTGCCGCTATGATCAGGGCCGGCCGACGGCTTTCCGCTGTATTCTTCACGACACGACCAGCAAAATCCGGGCCGAAAAAGCGCAGAAGCTGTACTACAGTATTGCTAACTGGACCATGAATTCGCCGAATCTGGAGGATTTGTACAGCCGCATTCACCGCGAACTGGGCAACATTATTGATGCCCGGAATTTCTTTATCGCGTTGTATGACCAGAATAAAAAATACCTGCATTTCCCGTACTATATCGACGAGTACTTTACGGGCAATATGCGGTTTACCAAACGGCGGCTCGGCACGGGCCTGACTGAATACACGATCCGGGCTAATAAACCGCTGTTTCTGTACGAAAAGGATATCCGGCAGCTGGCGGATGATCACGAAATCGACCTGTATGGCCAGAAGCAGCCGAAGGTCATGCTGACTGCACCGCTCCGGATTGATGACCAGATTACGGGCATTATCGGGGTAAAGTCCTATGCTGATGAGCGCAAATACGGACCCCGCGACCTCGAACTGCTCGAATTTATTTCCGGTCAGGTAGCACTGGCCATCGCCCGGAAACAGGATGAAACGGCACTTGATAAGCAGAATGCCCGGTTAAACGCCATTTTCGACAGCAGTACGTATCTGATCTGGTCGGTTAATAAAACCCTGCAACTGACATCGTTCAACAAAAACTATACGCGGCTGATTGAGCATAATCTGGGGAAGAAACCGGCCCTCAACCTGACGACAAATCAGCTCGGCTGGCGGATGATCGGCGATGATAACCGGAAAATGATCGCAGAACGCTACAAGCAGGCATTCCGGGGCATACCGCAGAACTTTGAACTGCATTTTGAGACGGATAAAGGCGAAACCTGGCTTGAAATTCACCTGAATCCTATCCTGCTCTCGGGCGGGGTCATCGAAGAGGTGTCGGGCATTGCGCGTGACATTACCAATCGGAAACAGGCGCAGCTCAGTATGCAGCAGAGCGAGGAGAAGTTCCGGGGAATTTTTGAAAACCTCCAGGATATTTACTGCCGCGTTGACCGCGACGGCCGGATCACGATGATCAGTCCGTCGGTGTTTAAGCGGATGGGGTATACGACTGATGAGGTGATGGGACAGGATATCAATCAGTTTTTTGTCGATAAGTCAGTCTTGCGGCACGCCATCGTCCGGCTCCGGCAAAACCACAGCCTCCGGAACTTCGAGGCTACCATGCGCCGGAAAGACGGAACCGAACGGCAGTTTATGTTTAACATGCTGCTCTTACAGGACGAGCATGGGGAGTACACCGTGATTGCCGCCCTCGCCCGCGACATTACCGAACTGAAACGGCAGTCGGCTGAACTCGTAAAGGCGAAAGAAGAAGCTGAACGCTCGCTGAAAGTAAAAGAACGGTTCCTGGCTAATATGAGCCACGAAATCCGGACACCGATGAACGGGGTGATCGGGATGATTGACCTCCTGATTGATACGCCGCTCAACAGCGAGCAGCACGATTATGTCCGGACCATTAAACGGTCTTCGGAGACGCTGCTGAACATCCTGAACGATATTCTCGACCTGTCCAAGATTGAAGCCGGCAAAATGGTGCTGCACGAAGCACCGATTGCCTTGCGCGAGGTTTTTGATAAACTCATTGCGTTGTTCGGGCAGCAGGCCGCCACCAAGGGGAATACCCTGACGTATCATCTGCCTGCCGAACTACCCACATATGTCATTGCTGATCAGACCCGTCTGTTACAGGTTCTGTCGAACCTGACCTCCAATGCCATCAAGTTTACCGAGCATGGTTCGGTGCGGGTGGAGGCGTCGCTGGTGAGTAAAAAGGGTAAATTCAACCGGATCAAAGTGGAAGTAAAGGATTCGGGTATCGGTATTTCGGCCGAGAACCTGAAGCTGCTTTTCAACTCGTTCAGTCAGGTTGATAATTCGTCGCGGAAATCGTTTGGCGGGACCGGCCTTGGGCTGGCTATTTCGAAAGAACTGGCGCACCTGATGAAAGGCGAAGTCGGGGTGGAGTCGGAAGTTGGTATGGGCAGTACGTTCTGGTTTATTATTGAACTGAAAGAAACAGCCATTGCGCCAACCGTTACAGCCGCCGAAGCTAATGAGCTGACCCTGATTAATTTCTTTAAGGATTATCATCCCGATGTGTTACTGGTTGATGATAATGCCGTGAACCGGAAAGTCGCGAGCGAAATTCTGCGGAAGTCGGGTTGTGTGGTTACAACGGCGGGCAGCGGACCGGAGGCTATCGAAAACGTCCGGAAGCGCAGTGCTGAGGGCAGGATGTTCGATATGGTGTTTATGGATATTCAGATGCCGGATATGGATGGCGTCGAAACCACGCGCAACCTGCGGGAGCAGTTCGGCAAAAGCCTGCCGGCGATTGTGGCCATGACGGCGTATTCGATGCGCGAAGACCGTGAACGCTTCCTGAGCCAGGGCCTGGACGATTACCTGGCTAAGCCGATCCGGGCACAGAGCCTGATCGCTAAGGTCAAGGAAATTGTCGACGCATCGGGCCAGAAAAAACAGGACGTCGCCTTGCAGCAGAAGCATCAGGAAATTGCCCAACAGATGATCCTGCCCGTTATCGATCCTGAAATTTTGGGGCAGCTGCGTGATCTGGGCGGTCAGGAACTGGTCGATTCGATCTTCGAAGAGTTTGTGATTGAGGCTACGGAACTGGTCAACGGAGCAAATGATGCCTTTTCGCTGGGCGACATTCCGACCGTGAAAAGTAATCTGCACACGCTGAAAGGCAGCGGGGGGACCATCGGCGTTTCGCGGGTGGCGCATATCGCCAAAGAAGCCGAAGGTAAATTAAAGGTAAACGATACCAGTCTGCTCGCCCAGGAACTGATCGAACTGACCAAAGCCTTCGACGAATTTCTGGCGCAATATCAGCAACTGATACAATAAAACTGATCGGATTGCCTTGAAATCCGTACGGGCCTTTAGATTTACATCGTTGTGCGATTCAAAGATTAGTCGTGTAATTTTAAGCCACTCACAAATGTGAGTACCCAACCCCGGTGGGACACCTTAGCGCACGGGCCAGGTAAAACCTATGGGTCGATTGAAGCCCCACCGGATTTTTAACTTTTTACCTCAAATAGAAATGCGGGTTCGTGGCCCATTAGCAAGGTAATGAGGAAAGTTAAGGGTTGGCTCTCACTTTTAAGCAAGTCAAAGTTATGAATTTCACTCATTTTATTGGGATTGATGTATCCAAAGACACCTTAGATTTCGCTGTTGTCGCCACTAACAAAGTCTTGTTTCATCAGCAGGTGAGCAACGATAAAAAAGGCATTACTCAGTTCCTGAAAGAGCTTCGTAAACAAACCAAAGCCAAACTCGTCGATTGCCTGTTTTGCCTGGAGTTTACCGGTATCTATAACAACCCTTTATTAAATGCACTCCATGAGAAAACGTCGATTTGGGTCGAACGAGCGGCTCACATTAAAGATAGCCCGGGACTTTGCCGGGGTAAAACGGACAAACTCGATTCGAAGCGTATTGCTTTGTTTGCTTATAAAAACCGGGAAGATGCCCGCCTATGGACGCCACCGCGTCAGGTTATCAGCCAGTTAGATCGACTCACCGCACAACGTGCCCGATTGACCAAAGTCATAAAACTGTTAAAAGCGCCACTTGCGAACACCGAAAGATTCCTTTCTAAAGAAGATCGAAACGCTAATGAGCAAGCTTGCCAGCAGTCCTTGAAAGCACTCAAAGCCGATTTAAAAGCCACAGACAAATTAATTGCTGAGGTGATCGAAGGTGACCCCGAACTCAGGCACCTGTTCCAACGAGTGACTTCCATTCAAGGCATTAGCCAGACAACGGCAGTCGAAGTGATTATAACAACGAACGAGTTCAAAAGCATTTCTGATCCCAAAAAGTATGCCTGTTACGCTGGCGTTGTTCCTTTCGAACATAGTTCAGGCCAACGGAAAGGAAAAGCTAAAGTAAGTCAGCTGGCTAATAAGAAAGTTAAATCCTTACTACATTTAGCGGCCTTATCGGCCATCCAACATTGTCAGGAACTAAAGGCGTATTACGAACGGAAAGTAGCCGCAGGTAAGAACAAAATGCTCGTTATCAACAACGTACGCAACAAGTTAGTGCTTCGTATTTTCGCCTGTGTCCGAGAGGATCGGAATTATGACGAAAACTATAAACATGCGCTTGCATAGATCATAGAAATCGACCACATGGGGTCGCCCTTTTTATTATTGCCCCGCACGGTATGATTTAGGGCGACCCCATTGCGGGATTCGGGCGACCACATGGGGTCGCCCGTACATTAAATTTCTTTTAGTTCCAGTTTGCGCCAGCGGACTTTGATGCCGCCGCCATCATGGATTTGCAGGGCGACTGAACCGTTGGCTGCACCGATTTTGGCGTCGGTCAGATCTACCATTGGTTTGCCGTTGAGCCACGTCTGTACGTGATCACCTTCTACGCGGATCCGCATGGTGTTCCATTCGCCGGCTTTCAGAATCGTTTCTTTCTCGTCCGGAATCTGAACGAGCCAGCCACGGCCGTATGATTCGTAGATGCCGCCGGTGTCGTGGTTTGGCGGAGCGACTTCCACCTGCCAGCCGCTGATCTTAGTACCCTCAATTGTTGAGCGGAAAAAGATACCGCTGTTACCGTTAGCTTCCTGTTTGAACTGAACGGAAAGGTCAAAGTTTTTGTAAAATGCTTCGGTTGCCAGGTAGCCATAGCCTTTATCGGGGCCGCTTTCACAGACAAGCTCGCCGTTGTCGACATACCATTTTTCGGTCCCGTAGATTTTCCAGCCGGTTAAATCCTTGCCGTTGAATAAGCGGATCTTTTTGGCAGGAGCCATGCTCAGACTCATCAGGGCTACTGCCAGCATCAATACGAATTGTTTCATACCATAGTGTTTTTTACAAAAGCGAGTTCGAAACAACTTTACTGATTCTTTTCAGTAAAAACAACTTAGGGGCAACGGGAAGCCGGATTTATAGTTTACTAAAAAGTAAATGTGTGTTATTTTAACTTAACTTTTACTAATTTTAGATACTTATTACCCACATAGACGCTTTGCTCTAAGAAAGCGTTACCCAAAAAGATAGCATGCATAGGACAATACGCGGATTTCCGGTCTTGTTTATTGACGACAATTCAGCGGTGATCGAGGTTGCAGACCGGGCCATGAAAAAGGTATTTCCGGAAGCGAATGTAGTGTACATACAGACTGTAGAGGAGGCAAAAACGTATCTGGAAAAGCCGGAAAATATCGCTTACGGTGCCTATCCGAAGCTGATTTTACTGGATATTCACCTGCCTGACCGTAACGACGGCTGGCATTTACTTGATTTTCTGCGTAACCATCCCAAATGGCGGCTGACGCCCGTAGTGATGCTGACATCATCAGACGACGATACGGATGTGCTGGAGTCGTACCGGCAGGGAGCCTCCTCGTTTATCGGTAAGCCTGACAGTTATATGCAGTGGCAACACTGCCTGCTGGCAATCCGTAATTACTGGTATGATGCCGTAAAAACGGTATAGGCAGTTGGCACGGCCTGGATACATGACGTTTATCGAGGTGCGTTCAGTAAGTTTTTTTGTCCCGCAGGATAACAGTTTCCGTTCATGTTGACCTATGTTTTGCTGACTGTTATATATTTGTTCAATATGCATTCAAACGACCAACGTTTTGTCGCTTTCAGATGATCAATCTCCGCTTTTTCAGGTAGACCTGACAAACTGCGAGCGGGAGCCCATTCATATGCCCGGCCGCATTCAGGCCCACGGTTTTCTTGTTGTTATCCGGCCGGATGATTTCGTCATTGTACAGGCCAGTGAAAATACCCGTGTTTTGTCGGGCATACCGGTTGAAGAGCTGATTGGCCAGCGGGTGGATGCGCTGCTGGCCAATACCGATGTTAACGGGGCTAATCTGTTGGAACTGATTAATGTGGCCTTGCGAAACCGCCAACCGGATTCGCTGAATCCATACCGGCTGGAAGTCAACGGTGAGCCGACGAACATCATCCTGCATGTACACGACGGAGCGTTAGTGCTCGAATTTGAGCCAACCGATGATCAGTCAAACGGTTTCCTGCTACAGCAGCGGGTGGCCCAGGCCCTGGCGGATGTTCAGGCGAGCCGTACGATGGACGACCTGCTGAGCAGCGCGGCCCGGAAAGTAAAAGACCTGACCGGCTACGACCGTGTGATGATCTACCGCTTCAGCGAGGACTGGCACGGGCATGTGGTTGCCGAAGACAAAGAAGACCATCTTGAGCCATTTCTGGGGCTTCACTATCCGGCTTCCGACATTCCGCGGCAGGCACGCGAACTGTACAAAATCAACCTTGTCCGCTGTATTACCGACGTCAACCAGGTCAGTGTGCCGGTGTATCCGGTATTGTATGCTGACCGGAAACGCCCGTTCGACCTGACGCATTCGGTGTTGCGGGCGGTATCGCCGATTCATATTGAGTATCTGAAAAACATGGGCGTACAGTCGTCTATGTCGATTTCGCTCATGTACCGGGGCGAACTGTGGGGGCTGATTGCCTGTCACCATTACTCGCCGCGGTTTATTGACTATCCGACGCGGATGTCAGCCAAGTTTATTGCCCAACTACTCTCGGCCTCGCTCGAATTCCGGAAAAACGAGGATGATATGGCTTACTGGCGGCACATCCGGAATCAGGAGCAGGTGTTACAGGAGCAAATGCTGCGCGACTGGGACATTAAGAAAGGGTTGCTGAACCATGCTGTTACGGCGCTGGATGTTAACTCGGCCATTGGCGTTGCATTGTCCGTGAACGGAGAAATCCATTCGCTGGGGCAGACGCCTTACCATGAAGATATTAAACGGATAAGGGACTGGGTAAAAGCTACGTCGACTGACACCATGTTCCAAACCAGCCAGTTACCAAATGTATTTGCCGGAGCGGAGACATACCGGGAGGTGGCATCGGGGTTGCTGGTAATTGAATTATCACGGGAGCTGGATGAATACATGATGTGGTTTAAACCGGAGCGGATTACGCAGGTTGACTGGGCGGGTAACCCCGATAAGCCGGTAACGGTCGATGCATCGGGTGAAGCACGGATCAGTCCGCGGAAAAGCTTTGAAAAGTGGACACAGGAAGTCCGGAATCAGTCGGAGCCCTGGCGGGAGGTCGAAATTGCCACGGCCCTGAAGCTGCGGGAAGACATTCTCCAGATTATCAACCAGAAAGCAAACCAGATCCGGATTCTGAACGAACAGCTGCGGGTGGCTTACGAAGAGCTGGATGCCTTTAGTTACACGGTTTCGCATGATTTACGGACACCGCTTTCGTCGGTAAAAAGCTACTCGGAAATCATTCTGGAGGAGTACACCGATGAACTGAACGATGACGTACAGGACCTGCTGAACAAAATTATTGCTGCTTCTGACCGGATGACGTCCCTGATCCGGAATATCCTGCATTATTCCCGTATGGGCCGCACCGAACTGAACGCGCAGGAACTGGACATGGGCTTGATGCTGAATGTGCTGCGGGAAGAAATTATGGCTACCGAAAAAGGCCGCTCCCTGCAATTGATTATTAAAAATACCCCGCCGATCTATGGTGACCAGACCATGGTGTTACAAATCTTCAGCAATTTATTATCAAACGCTGTAAAATATACGCGGGATAAACAACCGGCCGTCGTAATTGTTGATGGTATAGCGCATGACCGTGAAGTGACCTACTCGGTCGAGGATAACGGCATCGGAATTGACATGCGGCAGGCAGGCAAAATGTTCGAGCTGTTTAAGCGGCTGGAAAACGCACAGGATTTTGACGGTAGTGGTGTCGGGCTGGCTATTCTGAAACGAATTCTGGGCCGGCATAACGGAAAAGTCTGGTTTGAAAGCGAGCCAAACCGGAAGACTACCTTTTACGTGTCATTCCCGAAACTGGTATAATACAAGGGAAGCATTAACAGAAGAAGACTATGCTGGATGTACTTTATATCGAAGACAACAAGGATGAGATCAGCATCTTTGCCCGGCTATTAAAGAAAATAGAACAACCCTATACCGTTCAGCTGTTCCAGACCGGCGGCGAGGCACTGAATTACCTGTTGGAACAAGGGCCGTTTGAGGGGCAGCTGACATTTCTGCCTAAACTGGTTATGGTTGATCTGAACCTGCCCGGCCTGAACGGATTTGAGGTATTGCAGCAATTAAGGGCGCATAAGCGGACGAAATTTCTGTCGATTGTCGTTTACAGCACGTCGGAAAACCCGATGGACATCCGGCGGGCCTATGAACTTGGCGTAAATGCCTATGTCATTAAACCCGGCGGGTACCGGGCGCTGGGTCAGACCATGCAGCGGGTACTGGACTTCTGGGTTAATGAAAACCGCGCCAACCCGTATCCGGGCCGCGCTTAATTACGAACGATTATGTCTGTTTTAGCAAGATTAAAAGAGGAAACAAAATCGCTGCACGAAATGACGGAGGCGCTCCTGCTGGGTCCCCGCATTATGTCCGGTGAGCTGACGCTGACCGAGTACAAGCTGTTGCTGGCCGTTAATTTTGCCTTTCATGCCCCTTTGGAGGCGGCGATCCGGGAACATGCCGCCTTTTTTGTTGGCTATCAACCTGTGCAACGCCGGAAAACCCCGTACTTACTGACAGATATCAAAGCAATAGATGACGATTTACCGGAAATAGACATGGATTTTTTCCGGTCCTGGGCACCATATCAACTGCTGGGGGCGACGTATGTGGCTGAGGGGTCAACGCTTGGAAGCCGGTTTATCAGTAACGCGCTCAAAAAGAACCGCAATTTGCCGGAGGCCGCACAGCATTCGGCCTTTTATGAAGGCTATGGTCCCGAAACCGGAAGCCGGTGGCAGACCTTCAGAAGCTGGTTGCCGGAGCTGGCCAGCGGCCATGAAGATGCGGTAGTCGAAGGGGCGCTGGCCGCCTTCAGTGCCTATCGCGAACTCTTTCTGTCACTTTCTACACCTGTTGCTTACCCTGAACGCCTTGCCTGAATATGAGTTTGCGCCAGTCTGTTTTGTTATACGATGATGATGCTGACATGCGGGAGCTGGTACCCAGAGTCCTGCGGAAACAGTATGATGTCATTACGCAATCCCGTTTGCAGGATGTGGTGGCTGAGGTACAGCACCTTAAGCCTGACCTGATCCTGATGGATTATTACATGCACACCTCCGATAGCAGTGAAGTAATCCGGACGCTGAAAGCCGATCCGGCCACCCGGGATATCCCCATCATCTTGTTTTCGAGCCACAGGCACGGCGACCGGCTGGCTCATGAACTGCGGGTAGATGGTTTTTTGCCCAAGCCGTTTTCGCTGAACGGTATACGGAGCTGCGTGGCGAATGTGCTCGAACGCATTTCGGTTCCGGTAAATCAGCAGCCCTGACCCTTTCCGGCCATAGTTCTTTCCTCGGTTCATCGTCTGTCAGAAACCATTAACAAGCTGTTAACAACTGGATTTGGAAATTATCCCGTTAATTGTGCTGTTATTCCCATGGTTTATGAACAGGAACGAATTTTTACGGGCCTTTGGCCTGATAACCACCGGAGGAGTAGCTATGAACCTGCAAACATTGAAAAACATCACGGATCCGTTCGGGAAAACGGAGACGATGCCTGTGTTGTTTATCGGTCACGGGTCGCCGATGAACGGCATTGAAACTAACGCATTCAGCCAATACTGGGCAAAACTGGGCCGGGAAATTCCGGTGCCAACGGCCGTATTGGTTGTATCGGCTCACTGGCTGACGCGTGGTACGCACATAACGGCGATGGAGCACCCTAAAACGATCCACGATTTCGGCGGCTTCCCGCAGGAGCTGTTTGCCGTGCAGTATCCGGCACCCGGCAGTCCGGCGCTGGCCCTCGAAACGCAGCAACTGATTAAATCAACGCCTGTCGGTTTAGATCACGAATGGGGCCTCGACCACGGCACCTGGACGATTGTCCGTCACATGTACCCGCAGGCAAATATTCCTGTTTTACAGCTTAGTATTGATTTTTATAAGCCGGCTCAGTATCATTATGATCTGGCGAAAGAGCTCGCGGCTTTGCGGAAAAAAGGCGTGTTAATCGTCGGTAGCGGAAACATGGTGCATAACCTGCGTAATGGTCGCCTGGAACAAACTGAACGAACCGGAGTACGGCTTCGACTGGGCGCTCGAGATGAATACTCTGTTTTAAAAAACATATCACTGCCGGTACTCACAAATCCCTGATTGCGTACGAGTCGATGGGGCAGGCGGCCAAACTGGCCATTCCGACGCCGGATCATTATTACCCGTTGCTGTATACGCTTGGCTTGCAGGACAAAAACGATGCAGTCTCGTTTTTCAACGACCGTGCCGTTGGCGGCTCACTGACCATGACATCTGTAAAAATCGGCTGACAACGAATTACTTAAATCCCTGTAATAAACAAAAATCAACCAATCACAATGAAAATGAAACAACTTGCCCTTGCTTTCGCGGCCGCTATCCTGCTGGCCGGAACCTCTGCTTCAGCAGCAACAACAACGCCTGCCGGAATCGTAAAAAAAGCGAAGAAAGCCACTACGTACACCGTTGACGTGTCGAAAAGCAGCATCGGCTGGAATGCGAAAAAAGTAGGCGGAGAGCACAGCGGTACGGTTAATTTCTCGAAAGGGGAGCTGATCCTTGACGGTAACAAACTGACCGGCGGTAGCTTCGTGGCCGACATGACGTCGATCAAGGATACCGATATCACCAACGAAGGTATGAACGGCCGTCTGGTTGGTCACCTGAAGTCTGACGATTTCTTCTCGACCGAAAAGAACCCGACATCTGCGTTTAAAATCACGAAAGTTGCGCCGATTGCGGGTGCGGCTGCCGGTGCGCCAAACTATACCGTTTCGGGTGACCTGACGATTAAAGGCATTACAAAGCCGGTAACGTTCCCTGCTGTTGTGACTGTATCGGGCAACACCGCCGAAGCAACGGCTAAGGTTGAAATCAACCGCGTTGATTATGACATTAAATACCGTGCGGCCATCATCGGTACGGCTGCCGACAAAATCATTGACGATAAATTTACGCTGGATCTGAAACTGGTGGCTGGTAAGTAAGCTGCGGTCTGGTTATAGTGGTGGCACGAGCGGAGGGCCGCCCCCTCAAACAGCGCCGGCTGCCGGTCGGGGACGCCTAGTCGTGCCACCACTTTTATAGCCCCACAAAGTAATCATATCCCCGTTCGTGCCAGAAATCGCGGGGGCGCTGGTCGGTAAAGAAAATACGGCCGATGCGTTTGAGGTTTTTAACGCCGTATTTTACCGGAATCAGCAGCCGGAGCGGGGCACCGTGCGGGCCGGTCAGGGGCTCTCCGTTCATTTCGTAGGCCAGCAGGGTTTGCGGATGCAGCGCACTTTCAATGTCCAGCCCGACGTAATAGCCGCCGTTCGGCGTTTCCAGCCCGACATACTGATACCAGTCTTCGGCCGATTGGGCCGGCTGGCCGCTGCGGGTACCCACCCCGTATTTTTCGACAAAATCCACAAAGCGTGCACCCCCCCAGTGCTGAATCTGACTCCAGCCCTCAACACACTTAAACTCAATCACCTGCTCTGCTTTCGGCAGGGCTTTAATGTCTTCCAGCAACAGCGAAAAGCTCCGGTTGGCTTCGCCCGGCGCTGTTTGTTCGACCTTCAGCGTCCAGGTGGTGGGGTCAAAGTCGCCCTTCATGCCATCTGACCCGTTTACCCGTACCTTTTTGGCGGCGTCGGTCAGCGGAAAAGTGGGCGCAAGGTGATTGTGGCTGAGAAACAGGCTGGCAATGGCTTCGTTACCGCCCAGCACCGCCCGAAACGTTTTGGGTAACCCGTTTACTTTCGGTTGCTGCTGAATCCATTTCCAGACCCCGAACGGCACCAGACTGGCTGCCCCGAAGAGGGCAAATGCCTTAAGGGTACGCCGGCGGATTTGCTGCTCCGTAGTCAGTTCTTCGTGTTGCGGCTGCTCAGGTGTCTGTTCGTTCTGATTTTCCTGCGTCTCCATAGTCAATTACATCAAAGCCTGCGACCATACTCCGGAAGTTGTTCCATCCGGCACGGATGACCTGTAAAATGTGTACGACAAAAAACAAAAGATACCCCATCGTAAGGGCAAAGTGAATGATCCGCGCCAATGTGTATCCGCCAAACAGCCACGTTACCCACGAAAACTGGATGGGCTTATAAATGGCCAGCCCGGTCAGCAACGAACCCAGACCCATGAGAATAACACCCGAATAGGCGATTTTCTGGGCGGCGTTGTACTTGGTTTGCAGCGGAGGCAGTTTGCGGATACCCAGATCGTGGAGCACAACCTCCCACGCTTCCCGGAACGAATGCCGGTCGGGCATCAGGTAACGCCATTCGCCCGAAAGCCACGTATAGCCCACATACAAGAGCCCGTTGAGCATAAACAGCCACATGAAAACAAAATGCCAGGCCATGCCTTCGGCCAGCCGCCGCCGGAGCTTCAGGGCGATAAACAGCCAGTCAGGGAAAAATTTGACCAGCACCCAGTCGCCCACCTGAATTTTGTAGGGGTGATACGCCCAGTAAATCAGTAGTCCGCTCCAGATCATAATGCCCAGCAGCGGAAAATTAACCCAGTGAAACCACCGGATCGCCAGCGGGTGTTTGTGCTCGATTATCCGTTTCATTTGTCGTTTGATGGATAATGTACATTACCCGGTATTCATTTATTTCAACACCTGCACCTCAATGGCTGAGTTGTCGTAGACGCGGTGAGTGGCTTTCCGGAAATCAGCTTCGTCGGCCTTGAAAATGTTGGGCACAAACGTCTGCGGATTGCGGTCGATCAGCGGGAACCACGTACTCTGTACCTGAATCATGATGCGGTGTCCTTTTTTGAAGGTATGCAACACATCCTGCAACCGGAAATTAACGTCGGTTACCTTGCCCGGTTCAAACGGCTCCGGCTTCTCAAATGAATTCCGGAAGCGCCCCCGCATCACCTCCGAACGAACCATTTGCTGGTAGTTGCTCAGGTGAACGGTTTTGTTCGGCATGTAGGCATGATCCGGTTCGTCGGCCGGATATACATCGACCAGCTTTACGACCCAGTCGGCGTCGGTGCCGGTGGTGCTTACTTTTAGTTTGGCCGTGATCTCGCCGCCCAGGGTCAGGTCGTCGGTCAGTGGTTCAGTCTGGAAAACCAGTACATCGGGGCGGCGGGCCGCAAACCGCTGATCTTCCGACATATAATTGAACGGCGTGAAGCCCAGCATCTCGGCGTAGTTTTCGCTGCTTGGCACCGGTTTCATCGGGTCGCTGACAAATTCCGAATAGGCATTTCCGGCTGAGTTGGCCAGATTACCGGCCGACGAGAGGTAAAATGTCAGATTCTGCGCGTTACCGGCCGGCCACTTGTCAAACGTTTTCCACTCTTTTTTGCCTGTATCAAACAGGTAGGCATCCGGTAAGCCGGTTTTGCCGTCGCCCGCGCCTTTTAGGAAGTGGTTAAAGAATTTCGCTTCGATATTCCGCTGGTAGAAGGTGGCAATGCTGTCGCCGAAATAAACGTTGCTGTGGAGCGTATGACCGGTTTCGGCCGACCAGCGTCCGTGGCCGAACGGCCCCATTACCAGCGTATTGTACGTATTCGGGTTGTTTTTTTCGATGGTTTTGTAGACGTTCAGCGGGCCGTATAAATCTTCGGCATCAAACCAGCCGCCGACTGTCATTACGGCATGTTTAACGTTTTTGAGGTGCGGCAGGATGCTGCGTTTCTGCCAGAATTCGTCGTAGTTCGGGTGATCGACGGTTTCCTGCCAGTAGAAATTGTCTTTGTAGTATTTGTCCGCATTTTTCAGCGGGCCGAGGTCATACTGCCACTGATACCCATCTTTCGTACCGGTTTTGATAAACTCGTTGTTATACCAGGCCTCGGTGGTTGGTTTCGGATGTTGCAGGCCAAAAACAGGGTAGGTAAAGATATACGACTGAATAAACGCGCCGTTGTGGTGGAAATCGTCGAAGAAGAAGTCGGACACCGGTGCCTGGGGCGAAGACGCTTTCAGGGCCGGGTGTGCATCGACGGCTCCGGCGACGGTATAGAAACCAGGGTAGGAGATACCCCATTGTCCGACGCGTCCGTTGTTGAATTTAATGTTTTTGAGCAGCCACTCGATGGTATCAAACGTATCCGAGCTTTCGTCAGGTGCTCCGGCTGAGGAAGGAGCGGCCGGTGTTTTTTTGCTGCCTTTTTTGGCCGGTACCGGTGCCGGGTCCGGAATATTCGGGGTCATGTTGGTCCAGGTGCCTTCCGACATCCAGCGGCCGCGAACGTCCTGATAGACAAAAATGTACTTGTCGCGCATCAGCGTAGGCGACGGGCCGAGGCGTTGCGGGTATTGCTCGGGACCATAAGGAGCCACACTGTAGCAGGTACGCTGCATCAGAAACGGGTACGTATTGGTTGCCGAGGCATCTTTGGGGACATAGACGGCTGTGTGTAGTTTGGTGCCGTCGCGCATCGGAATCTGGTACTCAAATTTCTGGTAGTTGTCGCGTACAAAAGTAGTTTGGGCAAAGGTGCTCAGGGCTGCCAGGCAGCTCATGAGTGTCAGAAAGTAACGATTCATGTGTTGACGATAAAATTTTACAGCAATTTCTGCAAAGTCAGCCACAAAAACACCAATGCCCGTGCGTAGATTAGGGAATATGCTTACAGAAATGGTGCGTCAGTGTCGGCCGGTTTTACCCAGACCTCCATATTGTCTAATGTCATCGGTCCGAATTGGGTCACAAAGGCAACATCGGCGGCATCGCGGCCGTAGGCCACACTGATGCGGTTACCTTTCGGGACAGCCTGTGTCGCATCGAACGTATACCAGCGGCCGTTCACAAACGCCTCAAACCAGGCGTGCAGGTCCATAGGGTCCAGTTCATGCAGATAGCCAACCACCATGCGGGCCGGTATATTCAGGCTGCGGCAGAGCGCAATGCCCAGGTGCGTAAAGTCGCGGCAAACGCCGATGCGGTTGCTGAGCGTTTCGAGCGCCGACGTTTGTGCGTTGCTGGTGCCGTATTGATAGGTTATGTGTTCGTGAATCCATTTGCGGATGGCTTCGGCCTGGTTGTAGCCCGGTAGCAATCCGTTGACAATTGTCGTTGCCTGCTTTGCGATATCCGGCTGATCAGACGGGCAATAGCGGCTCGCCAGCAGAAACGCCAGGACCTCGGTTGGTAGGTCCTGAATCGGGGTATAAGGCGCTCCGGTAGCCACATCAATGTCGTCAGTGGTTTCGGCCTGCGTCGTGGTTTTGACCGTAAACGGCCCTGCCGGTACAACGAGCCGCTGGCAAAGATTACCGTAAGAGTCTGCAAATTCGGTGACGGGAACAACGGGATCAATCAGGTACTGATCACTGACAATCCACTGGGCATCGCCCGAGCGCGGGCGGAGCATCAGAATAATGGGTACGTCAGCTTCGGCCGTAAACCGCAGCTCGCACCCTGCCTCTATTTTCATAACGTTTCGTGAAGGTCTGTGTCCTGGCATCCTATGGAAAATTGAGGAAATTTTCATAGGATACAGAGGAGTAACTATCAGAACAAAGAATTGTTAGAAAAAATAACACTTAGTTAACCGAAAAATAAACACTTACTGAATAGATGTTGCTTTGTTGTATAGAAAATAACTTATTTGAGCATGCATTAATACAATGACATGGTTCCACAGCAGAAGATTCTACGCCTTTTCACGCTAATCCGCCTGTTAAAACAGCCGCATACCATTAACCAGCTGGCTAAGTTGCTGGAAACGAACGTCCGGACCGTATACCGGTATCTGGCTTTGCTGGGTGAAGTGGGGTATCTGATTGACAGTAACCCGCAGACAAACCAGTATTTTTTGTTTGAACCCGGCTCAACGGCGCGCCCTTTGTTTACACCGGAAGAAACGTCGGAGCTGCAAAAACTGCTGGCCGCGCTGCCGCCAACCCATACGCTGGGCATGAGTATCCGGCGGAAACTGTACATGTCGACTGAGCTGGTGCCGTTGGCCGAAGAACTGCACGACCGGCATCTAAGCCGTATGATCGACCGGATAAACCAGGCGATTGAGGAGCAGAAGCAGGTCAGGCTGGTTCACTATCATTCGGCGCGCTCGAATACGATTTCGACGCGGGTTGTTGAGCCAAAGTGGTTTACGGATAATTACGCTTTGCTGTGGGCCTATGATCCGGATAGCGCCGAACGGAGGAGTTTTAAGGTAAGCCGCATGCAGGACGTGGAGGTCCTTACGCTTGTGGCCACGCATGAGGTGGCCGAACCGGTAGTGGATGCCTTTGGCTGGTCGGGGCCCGCGCCGATTATCGTAACGCTGCACCTGAGTTTGCGGGCCTACCGGCTCTTATACGAAGAATATCCGGCGGCACGGGCCTTTCTGATGCCGCAGCCCGACGGGTTGTTTCCATACGTATTTCGTGGTGAGGTATACAGCTACATCGGCATCGGCCGCTTTGTGCTCGGGTTGCCGGGCGAAATCAAGGTACTTTCGCCGGAAGGCTTGCGGGGGTATCTGGAAGGGCGGATCGGGGAGCGGTTGTGGTGAATGGATTAGTGGTCGTTACGGAGCTGGGCTTCCATTAGGTCCCATTCGGCTTCGGTAAAACCTAGATCTGGTATAGGAATGGGTTCTTTGGGACCGACCAACTGGAAAAACAGGTCTGTACCGATAGTTTTTATGATGGCGGGATCATAGATGTTTAGTTGCCCTGGTTTTCTTTTAGGTACTATGACACCCTTGATAATGAACGAGTTTTTGGTTTCTATCATCATGAAATGTAAAAATAAAAGGTCAGGTAACAATAAGCATATTTCAGGCTTTACGCTCTGCGACACAAGTTGTCACAGCCATTTCTGACATTTGAAAAAATAAACGGAAACTGACTTACCTTTTTGGGAGTCAGCAGATAAAGGAAAGAAAACACCAGTGTATACAAGTAAGATATATAATATGATTACTTATTTGTATACATGTCACTATATTTTAGTACATCGGACAATTTTTGACAATAAAGTTTAACCACACATACTGTATGCTCCAAACCCAAATACGAATAGGTCGGCAGCTTAGTGAGGGCCGTGGTGAGTGGGACGATATTTTAGATGCTCCGAAAATTGAAACGGAGACCAAAAAGGGTGATCCCATCACAAATTATGTTGTACCCCTGATTTTCAATCTGGATGAACGCCGGATTGACTTTGGCAACTTACTTGAATATGACCCAGATGAATCGCCAGAACGGTATTTTAACATCAAGATCCAAGGTGGAAACAACAAAGCTGTTTACACCTGTGCGGAATGGAAAAAATTAGAGCAACTCCGTAAGACGTTCTTTGGTGTCGTTGATAAGAAGGGGAAAGAACCTGACCGGGGACAGTTTGCCGAAGCTATCGAAACGGGTTTTGCTGGCCTGCAGGTAACCTCTCTATACGAAGTGTTAAAAGAGGTTTTTTCATTGCGCCTGGAATTTGAACGTCAATACGATCTGCTCGAAAACAAAAAACTTACCGATGCTGATAAAGAGAAGCTGCCCGAAAATGACAGGCAGTTCCTGAAAGCAGTTGCCACGAAACCCTCAGAGCGGCTTGTATTGGTAGTAGCACAGGTCGTCTGGTTAGAGAAAGGATATCTGCAACCGACACTGTTTAGTCAAATCGATGGTTATCTGACATTTGTAAAGCGTAAGTTTATCGGTGAAGCGACTAACCCAGCGATTGGTCAAACCGGTGAAAGGCTATGTTATGCAACCGGCGAAAAATCCACTGATGTTGGGGAACTAGACATTTCGGCTCGGTATAGCCTGAATAAAATGTTTGTTACAACGACTGTTAATTATGCAAGTGGTTGGGAAAATGGAGCATTTCAGAAGAACTATCAAATTGACAAGCAAACACAAGCCTATCTGGAAAGAGGGTCAAAATATCTGCTTGAGAAGTATAAAACGCGGATTGCGGGCATAGATCACTGCATAATTCCACAGCTTCTGCATCGAGATGAAAGCGACATTGAAACCACGCTACGAACGCTGAGCCGAAAGTCTGATCTGTTATTCCAATTCCATACCTATCAAGAAATAGTTAGCGACATAGACGTAGAAACAGACAATCCGTACTGGATTACCTTTTTAGGCTTTGAGTCTGATGGTAATTTCTTCAAAACGATTAATGTCATAAAAGACGTAAGCCGGACGCACTTTGAGCAGTTAATCGGAGCTTTTCGCAAGCTAAATAACGATTGGAAGTGCATCCCTGGCATCAACTGGGAGAGCATCATGAGTATGGGAAAAGAACAGACGCCTCTTCAATTTAACCTTTTCACGGTGTACACCCTGATTCCGGTACGAAAGGATAAAGAGAAGAAGAACGAAGCTCTCAACCTATTCAAGCAAGTCCTTGAAAAGCGGCCAATCGAACGCGCCAAACTGTTTGGCTATTTCAAAGAATTAATTCTTTGCCACTACTACGGGCGATATGCCAGTTACACCAACATCCGCGAAAACTCAGAATTTGACTTTGCAATTCGGAACGCCGTGTTCCAATACCTTGCCTTTATCCAGATATTAAAACAGTTTAACCTTATCAAGCCAATGGAGGAAAATCAGTTCGAGGAGGTTGAAGAACTTTCGCTCGATGCCGCGCCGGAAGAACAAGTTCTGCCTGAGTACCAGCAAAAAATCGAAGCGTTTTTTGAACGTATGGAATACAAACCAGAACATCAGGCACTATTCTACTTGGGCCGAGTGCTCAATACCGTTGCCCAAACCCAGTACAAAAAAGAGCACAAGAATAAACCTGTACTTAAAAAGCTGAACTACAACGGCATGGATCGCGACGACATCCGGCGGCTATACCACGATTTGAGGGAGAAAACGCAGCAGTACAACATACACAAATTTACTGAGACCAATTTAAGCCGGTTCTCAATGCTTTTCAAGCACGAAAGGTGGACAATGAAACCAGAGGAAGCCCTGTTTTTTATTCTGTCCGGGTATGCCTTCTTCGCTGGTAAAACTAAAAAAGCTAACAACGACTAATCTTTACCATTCAAAAACCAATGGCAACTCTCATTACCAACAACGCCGATTTTCTGTTCCTATACGAAGCAGCACAGTGTAACCCAAACGGTGATCCCGATCAGGAAAATAAGCCCCGCATGGACTACGACACCGACACTAATCTGGTGACTGATACGCGCCTGAAACGGTACATTCGTGACTACCTGAAAATGACAGGTATTGACATTTTTGTCGACATGGAGGATGGAAATAAGGTAGGGATGGATACTAAAATGGAACGTATTCTGGGGCGACTTTATGATGAGGAAGAACACGGATCGTCTCTCTTTATCGAGTCCCCGGAGATGAAGCAGTCGTTTGAAACATTAGTTGCTTCAAAGAGAAACAGAGAGGACTTTGTGAAGGCACTCGTCAATAAAAAGCCAGAAAATCCAGTACTGAATCGCTACTTACTGGCGCAAATGGTTAAAAGACGCTTCATTGACATACGCTTATTCGGTTGTGCATTTGCTATTGATGGTTTTACTAAACCATACACAGGGCCGGTGCAAATCAACTGGGGCTATTCGCTGCACAAAGTCCAATTGATGGAATCAAGCTCAATTGTGACAACCATGAACGATGACAGCAGCACGTTTGGCAAAGATTACCGGGTACATTATAGCCTGTTAGCCTTCAACGGCACTATCAACAAGTTTGCCGCTCAAAGCACCGGCCTGACTGACGCAGACATCGAAGCCTTTCGGAATGCTATCTGGCAGAGTGTACCGGCTATGCCGACGCGCTCAAAGCTAAATCAATATCCTAAACTCTATGTCGAAATTACCTATAATGATGGTTTCTTCAACGGCCACTTTGGTGACTTACGCAGTTATGTGAAAGCGACTCCTGTAAATGGCAAGGAAGAGAAGCAAATCCGACGTTTTGAGGATCTGGAATTAAATATTACAGACCTGCAAAAACTACTCAAAGACAATACAGGCGAAGGCAAAGCCATCAAATCTGCCTATATCAAAACGGCTGCTGGAATTGAATTGTCTGCAAACTGACCTGATCTATGGAAGTCTTGCAGATAGATGTGGGCGGTAAACTCGCCCATTTTCGCAAATACTACGCGAACAATACCGCTATGAGTTTTAGCATACCGCCCCGCACCACGATAATGGGTATGCTGGCTGGTATGCTCGGACGGCCCCGCGACAGCTATTATGAAGAATTCGCGTCGGAACGTATTCGGATTGGTATACGGGTCATGAAACCCATTAAGAAGACTTTTCATCGACTTAATCTGCTTAAAATAGTTGGTAAAGGCGATTTTGACGGCTCAAACGGGCGTATTCAAACGCCTTTTGAAATAGTGACTGGTCCGGATATCAGCCGCGATATGGTTGTTTACCGCTTGTTTGTATCGTGCCATGAATCGGGTAGCGAAACCTTTAATGCCCTTAAACAGGCGTTGCTGGAACGGCAATTTCAATACGCACTCACCTTCGGTACGGCAAACTTTACAGCTTCGCTGCTTTCGGCTACGCTTTTTTCAGATGTTAAAGTGTCTAATGCAGATGACTGGGTCATTGTTCATTCGGCAATATCCTCAGAAGCAGTGGAGCAACTCGATTTTGACCGGCAACGGGCAGAAGACACTCTTCAGATGATTGAAGAAGAACTATTGCCGGGCGATTTTGTGGGTAATTTTGACCGTGAGTTACGGCGAATGGATCGGCTGTTATTTTCAACGACAGCATCAGGGATACGGGTAAAACTCAATAAGCCCTTTTATGTACTCTCGAAGTCTTCTGAAACACAGCATATTCTGTTCATGGAATGACAACCTTCTACTCCCATAGTAAGCAACAGGCAGATGGTACAGTGTACGGCTCAAAACACCTTATCAATCATACCCTGGCGGTAACTGATAACGCTTTGCAGTCGCTTCATAAAAATGTGGCGCTCCAAACAAACATACCGCTTGCTGAACTACTACGGCTGGTTTGCTTGTATCATGATCTTGGTAAATACACCACTCACTTTCAGAATTACCTGCTGAAATCAGGTGATTTCGATCACGAGTTGAAGCAACACGCCAAGTTTGGTGGCTTTGCTCTTTACCAGAAATACCGTTCAGTGGGTTATGATACGGCAGCTTTGTGGGCAGCCTATTTGATTATTCACCACCACAAAAGCCTCACCGACATCAACGATCTGAAAAGTTTTGTTGTTGAGCACAGTAACGACGAGGACATTTTCAGCAAACAGGCGAAAACGATTATTCCGGCGGTGGAGCAGATTTCGGCTGAGTTGGGCGAATCCGATTTATCCAGTTACCTCAGCTATCCTGATAAGAAACTTATCAAGCTTGTCAGAGATTTAGAGCGCAAGCCGGATATTCAGAATTACTTTCTGATTAATTACCTGTTTTCGCTGCTAATTGAGTCGGATAAAATAGATGCTTCGGAGACTACGTTATACACCCGAAAACCACTACTACCAACTCTGGTTGACCAGCGGATTGCACCGGTAAGCTTCCGGGACTACACACCTGAAGAGTTAAAAAAGCTTGACCAGAAAGCGTTACGTGACTACGTTCGGGGAGCCGTAATGCAGCAGTTGGAACGGGACGACATCCTTCAAAAACGGCTTTTTACGCTGACAGCCCCAACCGGTATTGGCAAAACCTTGACCGCACTGGATTTTGCCTTGCGGCTTAAAGCCAAAATACGTGTAGAAGAAGGCCACGAAGCCCAGATCATTTACGCGTTGCCGTTTATCAATATTATCGAACAAGCCATTGTTGAATATAAACGGGTAATCCCGGAAAAAGAGGGTCTGGTATTGGCTCATTATCAGTTTGCTGATGCGTTGGAGCAATTGTCAAAGAAGAATGATGACGAGGAAAATCAGGGGTGGAATCAAAAGACAATGTTGCTTGATACATGGCAATGCGATGTTGTAATTACCACCTTTGTCCAGTTTCTGCAAACGCTGATAGGCCACCGAAATAAACTCCTTAAAAAGTTTCATCATTACGCAGGAGCAATTATCATTCTGGATGAGGTCCAAACCATTCGGTTAGAGCAATTGCCGCTTATTGGTGCCGCTTTATTCTATGCCGCGAAGTTCCTGAACGCACGCATCATTTTAATGACGGCTACCAAGCCTAAAACTTTTGAATTGGCCAACCGCGAAATAATTGCGAAAGAAGGAGACTCGCTTGATGTCCTGGAACTACTGACGGAACATGAAGCTGTTTTCGGTGCATTTAGGCGTACTAAAATTATTCCACTGATCGACAAGCCTATTAGCGATGAAGAAACTTTTATTGACGATTATTTCGGGCAATTCTGGACTGAAAACAAATCGTGCCTGATTGTCTGTAACCTGGTAAAACGGTCGGTTGATGTTTTTACGGCCATTCAGGAATATGTTGGTGAACGGGGACACCGTAACAAAGTATACTACCTCTCCACTAACATTGTCCCGGCTCATAGACTCTATATTATTGAGCGTGTCAGGCTTGATCTTAAGTATGGTTTTAAGCCAATCCTTGTTGCTACTCAATGCGTTGAAGCGGGAGTCGATTTAGATTTTGATATGGGATTTCGGGATGTTGGCCCCATTGATTCAATTGTGCAGGTAGCTGGAAGAATTAATCGTGAGAATTCCGTAGAACGTCGGCACTCGCCGTTATACGTCATTGATTTTGACGATTGTGAGAAAATTTATGACCGGCTAACAGCAACGCAGTCCCGGCAGGCTCTGATCCAAAGTGCGGCTACTTGTAATGGAGAGATTCCCGAAGAACAGTATCTTTCACTTATCGGTGCATACTACGATAATCTTTCTGCGGATGGTGTCAAATCGTTCAAAACGGCCCGTGAGATTTTTAATAGCATGAAACAACTGAACTACGACAATGAAGAAAAAGATACTTTCCCGGTTTCAAGTTTTCAGGTAATTGACCATAAAGGTTATGCGGTGTCTGTGTTTATTGAATTAGACGACGAAGCAACAGCAGCTAAAGAAGCATTTCGCCAGCTTATTCATAAACAGCTTAGCAAAGAGCAATTTGATACCCGATATAAACTGGCTTTTAATCAGCGGATTATCACTATACCAAAGTATCTGTCAAAATTCAAGGAACTCCAGATTGACAAAAAACGCAACGAACTTGTAGACGGCTTATACATTGTTAATCGGGATGAGCTTGATACCTATTATAGTCAGATCACTGGTTTTGATCGGAGCAAAGAAGATTCGTCGGCCGCTATAACTAGCTTTTTCTAAACCCCTCTAACCACCATGCCCTCGACCATCCAACTGCCCCTGACCACCATTACCTTCCCCGAAATTGCGCTGCAAACCCGCGACGCCCATAAATTGCGGGGTTACTTCGGCGACCTCTTCCGGGAACATTCGCCGCTGCTGCATAATCACTACGAAGACGGTACGTTTCGCTATGCCTATCCGCAGGTGCAGTATAAGGTGTTGCAAAAAACGCCGACGCTCGTCGGCCTGGGAGAAGGTGCCACGTTGCTGGCCCGCCTGTTCCTCTATATGCGGACACTCGACATCGACGGCACGGCCTACCCGATCCTGAGCAAACACATCCGCCATGAACAGGCAACCATCGGCCTGAGCGATGACCTGCATCATTACCGCTTCCAGACACTGTGGATGGCCCTCAACCAGGCCAACTACCAGGACTATCGCCGCCGCGAGTCCACCGAACAACAGGCACAACTGAAACGGGTGCTGATTAACCAGATTCTGAACCTGTTCCGCGAAGTGGGCATCTGGCTGCAACCGCACGAGCGCATTCTGGTCAGCCCCGACGTTACGGAGCGGAGTACTCAGTTTAAAAATCAGACGATGATCGCTTTTACCGGCGAGTTTACGACAAACGCCCTGCTGCCCGACGGCATTGGCCTCGGAAAGGCCGTTTCGCGGGGATTCGGGGCGCTATCAATGAGTGGAAGAGTGAAAGAGCGAAAGAGCGAATAGCTCTCTTTGCACCCCGCTCTTTCAATCTTCCACTCTTTCGCTCTTTGAACCATGCAACTTCACATCAATACCTACGGCACCTACGTACATGTCAGCGACCAGATGTTTGAGGTCCGCCGACGGCTGGAATCCGGCGAAATCGAGAAGAAGCCCTTCTCGGCGCAGAAAGTCACGCACATTATCATGACCACCGGTACATCGCTGAGTGCCGACGCCATCAAACTGGCCATGATCCACAATGTCGATATTGTCTTTATCGAACAAAGCGGCGATCCCATCGGCCGGGTCTGGCATGCCAAACTGGGTAGTACAACCCGGATCCGGAAATGCCAGCTACAGGCGAGTTTGTCGGCAGAAGGAGTGACCTGGGTCAAAAAGTGGTTGCTGGCAAAAATGGACAATCAGCTTCAGTTTATCAAAGACCTGAAAAAGCACCGGCCACAACATGCTGATTACCTGAACGATAAACTGACGCGTATTGAGGCGTTGTGTGTGTCGGTCAACACACTGGAGGCGGCGCAGGTGGCTGGCATTGCCGAAACGCTGCGCGGACTGGAAGGTACGGCCGGCCGGTTGTATTTCGAAACGCTGAGTTATGTTTTACCGGCCGATTATCAGTTTAGCGGGCGGAGTACCCGGCCGGCGAAGGATGCGTTTAACGCCTTTCTGAATTATGCCTATGGGGTCATGTACGGCAAGGTGGAAAAATCGCTGATGGTGGCCGGTGTTGATCCGTACCTGGGTTTTCTGCACCGCGACGATTACAATCAGCTCAGTATGGTCTACGATTTTATCGAGCCCTACCGGATTTATGCCGATGAGGTGGTGTTCCGGCTCTTTTCGGCCAAAAAGGTGAATAAGACCCATACGTCGGCCCTGACCAACCGGAACGGACAGGCGGGCGTGAGCCTGAATGCCGACGGTAAGGTGTTGCTGATGGAGGCGTTCAACACCTTTATGGACAATGATCCGATCCGGTATCGGAGCCGGAATCTGGTCCGGAGTCACTGCATACAGCTGGATGCCCATCAGTTTGCCAACGCGTTGATTAAGGAAGAAGGGGGAGGGGAGGGAGAATAGTCCATCGTCCCACTCTTTTATTCGTTTATTTTTTTCTCTCTGGCCATGATTATCTGGGTGTTATACGATATTGTTAAAGACCGCTCGCGGACGAAGGCGGCTAAATGTTGTCAGCAGGCGGGGCTATATAGAGTACAGTTTTCCTGTTTTCTGGGTACGCTGACACCAAATCAGAAAGATACCTTACGGCTTCAGCTGGAGGAACTGATTAATGAAGAAACGGACAAGGTGTACATTTTTCCGATGAGTCGGGGCGAGCTTCAGCAAACGGATTTGCTGGGACAGGCCTTCGACCGGAAACTGGTCACCGACGAAATCAGGGCTTTATTCTTTTAGCCTGCACATAAGCATTTTACCGGAAAACAGATTACGGCAATGACCCTGACCCCATCACATATCATTGAATACCTGTTTTGTCCCAGGTTTACCTATTTTGAGTATGTCCTGCGGATTCCGCAGTATGAGGAAAAGGACTATAAAGTAATGCGGGGCAGGCAGTTGCACGACGACCGGCTGGAGCAGAACAAGGATTATCTGCGGAAGCGGCTGGGTGTGGTTGACAAGCATCTGGACCAATACCTGACCAACGATCTGATTCGGGGGCGGGTTGACGAAGTATTGGTATTGTCGAACGGAGAGTATGCACCGCTGGATTACAAGTTTGCGGAGTACAAAGACAAGGTTTATGAAACGTACCGGACCCAGCTGTACTGTTATGCCTGGTTGATTGAGGAGAATTTCGGGGTCAAGGTCCGGAAGGGCTTTCTGGTATATACGCGGAGCCGGAATAAGGTGGTCGAAGTGGCCATCGATCCGGAGGATGTGGAGGAGGTAAAGCGGGCAGCCCGTTCAATTTTTGCGATTATTGATGAAAATAGTTATCCGAAAGCTACGAAATACAAAGCCCGCTGTGTAACTTGTACCTACCGGAATTTGTGTATCAAATAGCCGCTTTCCGGCCACGAATTTATTTGAGCAGGTCTTTTTTTAGGGGTTATTGGTTTAGTTATCAAGGGTTTATGTTTCCGGAGAATGGGCAGAAAAGAGTTTCAAAAACGTTATTTGACATATTGTTTTCTTGAAAAAGAGGGAGAGCAATTGTGCGTTAATATATTGTTAGTCTGTGTGTTACGCGCCCGGACGGCTCCGTGAGCACCATCCAGCAAAAGAAGGATTGAAATTTGAGTTGAAAAAACGTAAACTTATCGAAATCTAACTCCGTGAGCACCATCCAGCAAAAGAAGGATTGAAATCCTTCAGGCAATTACAGGGGAAGATATAGATGATTTCTCCGTGAGCACCATCCAGCAAAAGAAGGATTGAAATAAAAAGAAGGAAAACGCCTGAGCAAAAACGATTACACTCCGTGAGCACCATCCAGCAAAAGAAGGATTGAAATAAGGGATTTGTGTTTGGGGATCATAGCGCCCCCTGTCTCCGTGAGCACCATCCAGCAAAAGAAGGATTGAAATCGTACGGCATTGGGTCGCCAAACAGCATATGCAATACTCCGTGAGCACCATCCAGCAAAAGAAGGATTGAAATTTGTCATGGATTTCATGCCGTTTGATCCAAGCGGACCTCCGTGAGCACCATCCAGCAAAAGAAGGATTGAAATTGAAACCGGCCCGGACGTTTTGGCCCAAGTGTCACTCCTCCGTGAGCACCATCCAGCAAAAGAAGGATTGAAATACGCGATATAGCTATGTCCCGCACTAAAGACCATAACTCCGTGAGCACCATCCAGCAAAAGAAGGATTGAAACTTTTCAA
>CBDFHU010000141.1:0-28592 GCA_965247375.1 Arsenicibacter sp. | reverse complement strand
AGACTAAATCATCCAAATTTGTTGAAATTTTCGAAGGAGAAATTGAATAAGATAAACATCATAAATTATAATAAGCTTTATGCTCATTTGTTACTACTTTGATTCTATATGCAGATACATTAGATATATAAAACTTAAAAGAAGATAATGATAAGTTAATTGATTTCAATAATAAAATAGCTACATTAGTTTTTGAACATTTGTTTGATAAAGATAACATCAATATTTGTTTAAATACTTTAAGGAGATATTTATAATATTTAAAGAGTGATGTTACTACAGATGATAGAATATAAATAATTGAGATGATGCTAAAGAGATAGTTATAGAAAATGTAAAATTGCACTCTGTTAAATTTTGATTCACTTGAGAAAGGAGTTGGATTATTGTAGATAATTGCAGAATTTCCAGAATTGTATTTATAATAATTAAAATTAGAACATCTGAAATATTGGATAGTAGTTGGGGTTATGGAAAATTTAATAAATTAAAATATGGATGGCTGTCTCAGGAAAATAGAAGTAAGGCTCAATCTGAGACAGGCTGACATTCACCGAAGCCGGTTTCAGTAACGCCGTAATCACATCCAGATGATGAAACTCCGTATCAGGCAGGAAATATTCATGATCGAGCCAGCCGCCCAGGCCGCGTGAGCCAAAACCAATCGTTTTATCGACCCGAATAAACGGGAGCAGAAAATGCATGGGGGCGCTCGAAAAGCGGATATCTATCGAAACGGTATAGGCTTCTTTTTGTAGCTCCCGGATGGCACTGCGGGTAGTACGGATATGTTCCTGCCACTTTGCCCGTTTACTTTGCCGGCTCCGGTTGGTAAGCGCATGATTAAGATGAATGATTTTACGGATATATGGATTGTGGATCAGAATGGGATCACACCAACTGCCCGCCACTACGTCAATAATGCAGCCAGGGAGTTGGTCCTTAATAAATGGAAATAAGTACGAAAGTGTCAGTGCATCACCCAAATGTCCGGATGTTAGTAATAAGACAGCGGGAGCGTTAACATCTGTGTAGGGGCGGGAGCGTTTTTTATAGATGTATTCTCCGTAAATATCTGCGAATATGTCTAAAACCTGTAGCGGATAGCTTACGCTCCGGGGGGCACAATATTTTCGGCTATTGCCCATGGTATAGCTGCTGATACGCAATTACGCAGCCCGTAATCACAAGACGTTCATCACATATTATGTCTGAAAGTACAGGATCAGCCGGAAAGGCTGATCCTGATAATGGCTTTACCTTACCATTGTCACTGTAGTCTGTTCCACTTTCGGTTTCGCCAGTGACTCATCGATCAGCGTGGCCGGCCAGCGCAACCGCCAGGGCAATCACCAGCGCCGGCCAGAAACCGGCAATCGTAAAGCTTGACATCAATTTATCAACCAGCTTCAGAATCAGTGCCGTTACGACAAGCCGTACCACAAACGGCATCAGAAAGAACGTAACCAGGTGCAGCGGATAATAGATCAGCCAGCCCAGAAAGAAGTTCAGCACCGCCAGCAATAAAGCTACTAGTAAAGCGCTGGTAAAATTTTTAACCTCGACCTGAGGCATTACATACGCAAGGCCGAAAATGACGGCCGCGTCGATGAGTAGATGTAAGATGAAATTCATATGAACAGGGGCTATACGTTTACCAAAGCTAACAACTTACCCAGCGAACATCAATAGAAGCCGGTTAACAAACGGGGAACTTTCGTGAACGGTCTATTTACGTGCCAATTTGCTCTGGCGATATCCGTATGAGAAGTAAATTACCAGCCCGATAACCAGCCAGACAACAAAGATCATCCAGTTGCTGACCCCGAGTTCGGTCATCAGATACAGGTTGGTCAGAATACCGAGGATAGGCAACAGCGAGAAGTTGTGCATAAAACTCAGCACCGCCAGTACCGCCCAGGTAATCCAAAACACCGCCATCAGCGGTTTTTCCGCTATCATTCCGACAAAATCACCGGAGTTGATAGCAAAGGCAAGGGCAATCAGCAAGCCGAATCCGACAATAAACTTACCGTTAATATACGGAACGCGGAATTTTGACTCCTGCGAAATCCCTTTGGCATCAAGATACAGAATGCCGCCACAGACCAGAATGAAGGCAAAGAATGTACCCACGCTCGTCAGGTCAATAAAGAACTGCATATCGAGAAACAGCGACGGGATAGCCACTATGGCACCAGTCATAATGGTGGCAAAGGAAGGGGTTTTGTACTTCGGGTGAATCTTTGAAAATTTCGGCCAGAGTAACCCGTCACGGCTCATGGTCATCCAGATACGCGGCTGCCCCAGCTGATAGACCAGCAACGCACTGGTGATAGCCACCACTGCACTCACCGAAATGACGCCGGCAATAAAGTTCAGTCCTACTTTCTGAAAGACATAGGCCAGCGGATCATCAACGCCCAGCTCCTTATAGTTCACCATACCGGTCAGCACCAGCGTAATCAGTACGTAAAGTACCGTACAGATCACCAGGCAGTAGATCATCGCCCGTGGCAAATCACGCTGCGGATTCCGGCACTCTTCGGCCGTTGTCGAAATCGAGTCAAAACCAATGAACGCAAAGAAAACGGACGCCACCCCGCTCAACACCCCTTTTACCCCGTTTGGTGCGAATGGTGACCAGTTTTCGGGCTTTACATAAAACGCACCCGCCAGAATAACCAGCCCGATAACGGCCAGTTTCAGGATAACCAGAATATTGCTGGCCGTCCGCGATTCCTTGATGCCCGTATATACCAGAGCCGTGATTAATACGGTAATAATACCGGCCGGCAAATCCATGATCAGCTTAAAACTGCCCAGGTCGGGAGCAGATGCATAGGCCTGGGCCAATGCTTTTACCCCTTCATCAACTGACTCACCCGCCGTAACGGCTTTGAAGGCCGCCGCCGCAGAGCCGTAGTCAGTGGCCAGATAGCCCGGAAAGTTGATGCCGAAGCCTTTGAGCATGGAGGTAAAGTATTCCGACCACGAAATGGCCACCACCATGTTACTGACCGCGTATTCGAGAATCAGCGCCCAGCCAATAATCCAGGCAAAAATCTCTCCGAACGACACATACGCATAGGTATAGGCGCTACCACTCACCGGCACCGTCGAGGCAAACTGCGCATAGCTGAGTGCCGTAAACACACAGGCAATAGCCGTAAACACAAACAGTAAGGATACCGCCGGCCCACCGTCGGCACTCGCGCGGCCGATGGTACTGAAAATACCTGCCCCGATAATAGCGGCAATCCCGAATGAGGTAAGATCGCGGACACCCAGTACTTTTGCCAGGCTTTTGTCTTCGTAACCACCGTTCTCTATCGGATGGCCTTCTGTTAAATTTCCGTCTCCGGCATCGCCGAGAGCCTGTCTTACTGACTTTTTACGAAAAAGGGAGGTACTCATGAATTCAGTTTGTATGTGTCGTGAAAGTGAGAAACGTTCCGGACTATGATAATTAATGTGAATAGAAAAACGTTGATGTAGAGGCAGCAGAAAGCCGTTTTCAGATCATGCGTTTTCCGTCGTACCTTTACCAAAAATGCCTTTAAACGCTAAAAATAGAAATACTTTCCGGTTTTTTGTACGTTCGTAAGGTAGTGTTGCACTGATATTTTGTAAAAGGTCCCGGTCATTTTCCGGTTGCCTGCCATATTTCTGATCTTAAACCGAACTGATTACTATGTCAATTGAGGTCACCCGACTGACCAAACAATATGAAACGGGGCAGCGCGCCGTTGATCAGATTTCCTTTTCGCTGAAAGCCGGCGAAATCGTGGGGTTTCTGGGACCTAACGGTGCCGGTAAGTCTACTACCATGAAAATTCTGACGGGCTATCTGCCCGCCACGGAAGGCACCGTCATGGTTGAAGGATTCGACGTCAGCAAGTCGCCGATGGAAGTCCGTCAGCATATCGGTTATTTGCCGGAGCACAACCCGTTGTACCTTGATTTGTACGTTAAAGAATTTCTGCGTTTTTCGGGCCGCCTGCACGGCTTAAACGGCGGGAAACTAACGCAGCGCGTCGCCGGCATGATTGAGCTGGCGGGCCTTACCCGCGAACAGGGTAAAAAAATCGGTCAGTTATCGAAAGGGTACCGGCAGCGGGTCGGTCTGGCCCAGGCGCTCCTGCACGATCCGGCAGTGTTGATTCTCGATGAGCCGACTACCGGGCTCGACCCGAACCAGCTGGCCGACATCCGGAACGTGATCAGGCAGGCAGGTCGCGACAAAACCGTATTATTTTCGACGCACATTATGCAGGAAGTGGAAGCCCTGTGTGATCGGGTTATCATCATCAATCGCGGAAAAATTGTGGCAGACAGTGCACTGAGCCAGTTGCGGTCATCAGCGGCAGACAAAGCGGTTGTCGTTGCGGAATTCGAACAGGACCTGGCCGATATACAAGTCCTCTCATCGCTGACCGGCGTCGAACAGGTAGAAGCCCTGGGCAACGGTCACTACCGCATTACGGCAACTGCCGGCACAGACTTGCGGGCTGCCATCTTCCGCCTTGCTGCTGATCGGGGTCTGACACTGGTTGGTCTGCGCCAGGAGGCCAGTTCGCTCGAAGGTATTTTCCAGAGTCTCACGCAGGGCTGAATACTTTTGTTACTGAGTTGCAGCTTACATATCAGGTAAAAAAGTGGTGGCACGACCGCCAGGCGTCCCTGTCAGAGTCATGCCACCACTACAGTACTCAATATGCAGAACAATCCGTAGCCGGCCTTAACCGATACTACATCAGTTTTTGGTTGTCGCCATCAACGGATACTGATCGAATATAGAGCGTACAATACCTTTGAAGTAGTTATTCTTGAAGTTCGGGTTTCGCATCATTTTTGACGCATACCCTTTCCAGATCACCTGATACGTTTCGGCATCAATAAGCGAGATCATCAGTGTGCCCTCATCCAGATTGTAGTCGATTCGCTTGTATGTTGCCTCATCGTCTTCGCGCACAACCCAATCTTTAATAACCGGCTGCTGATAGCCTCTGAAGCGCAGATCGCTGCGGAAAATGTTATAGGAGATCAGCAGATTCGGGCTGCGGTTACTGATTTTGTACCCCCGTGCTTCCATCTGGTGCCGGATGGCATCCTGAATATCGGAACAAAGCAGGGTTGAATCAATGTACTCGCATTCCAGAAAATTGAAGGATTGGTAATCTTTAAAGTGCCCTTCATAGCTGTAATCGTGCTCCACAAACAGCTTTCCAGGCATACAACCAGCCAGACTCAACACAGCCAGTACAAACAGAACACCGAAGACTTTTCTCATGAGTTACCGATACGTTTAGATAGAAATTATCAAGATATTACAACTGCTGTTTTATTGGTTGAAAACTGTAATATAGGCATTTTTGTTCGATAAAAACAAGGTTTCGGGTCCAGATTATTTGGCGTTAACCCCGGTAATAATCAAGCGCCTGCTGCATGTCACTTTTTGTTACGGTTATGTCATATGCACAACTTCCGTATCCATCCAGTAAGGACATCCGTACCTGTTTGCCCTTATTTTTTTTGTCCTGTAAGGTTAATGCCAGAATTGGTTCTATATCGGCATCCGTAACTGATACCCGACCATATACGGAAAACACATATTCTTCGATTTGTGCCAGCAGCCTTTCCTCTATCATTTGCCGCGTAAAAGCGATGTAGGCTTCGGCAATCATCCCGACAGCGATGGCCTCTCCGTGCAATAAGCGGCTGCTACGTTTACCTGGCCCGGCCGGAACCTCCAGCGACTTATTCAAAAAGTATGTTTCTACCGCGTGGCCCAGCGTATGACCGAAATTGAGGATTTTCCGCAGGCCCTTTTCGGTTGGGTCCTGTTCAACCACCCGCTGTTTCACCGCAACGGAATGAGCCACCAGATCCTGCCAGTCCTGATCGGCCAGATCTTTCCGGCGGATTTCGTCCCATTTTGACCCATCGGCAATCAGGCAATGCTTGATGATTTCGGCAAAACCTGAGCGCAGCTCACTGGCCGGAAGCGTTTTCAGAAATGTAGTGTCGATCAGCACCGTTTCGGGTAGCTGAAACACGCCAATATGATTTTTAAAGCCCTGAAAGTCGATACCCAGTTTTCCGCCGACACTGGCATCCACCTGCGACAGAAGCGTTGTCGGAATCTGTGCAAAAGTGATCCCGCGTTTATAGGTAGCCGCACAAAAGCCCCCCATATCGCCGATTACGCCTCCTCCCAAATTCAGGACCAGGGCGTGGCGGTCAAAATTAGCTTTCGTCAGCGCCGACCAGATTGTCTCACACGTCTGCAGGTGTTTCTGTTCTTCTCCCGCCGGAATCCGGATCAGTGTATGCTTGTTTAAGAGCGATTTAATTGCCGGATAACAGTGACGGTACGTATGATTATCGACAATGGTTGCGATAGAGGAGAAATTATTTTTTTCAAGAAAGGCCGCTAAACTGTCGGCAATCGGAGCAATTACTACGGATGACATACGAATTAAAGGTTCGGCCCCTGATAATCAGCCGGCCACTTTTACTTTTCTGCAAAGAAACGGAGTTTTTATCTAAGTCTTTTGTAACCAGACAAATCCCTTTATTTATTAAACACTACCAAATTTATTCTTTGTCATTTATTTGTTCAGGCGAATTAATCTTTGAAAATTGTAAGTTCATTAACAATTTTTTAATCTATATACTCTTATAATCTACTTTTTAAACTACTCCCATGCAGAAACTTCTACACAAGTGGTTATTTGCGCTGCTCGCGGTTGCGCTGACCACTCTCCAGGTGATGGCACAGGAGCGTACCGTAAGCGGGCGGGTCACGTCGGCAGAGGATAATACGCCTATTCCGGGTGCCAACGTTGTTGTTAAAGGCACCACACGCGGTACGACTACCGACGCCAATGGTCGTTTCACCATTTCGGCCAATGCGGGCCAGACACTACGCATCAGCTTCATCGGCACTGTACCACAAGAAATTCCGCTTGGCAACGCGACGACCCTGAACGTTTCGCTGAAAGCCGAAGCATCCAGTCTGAATGAAGTCGTGGTTACCGCCCTTGGTATCAAGCGCGAAAAACGCCAGCTGGGTTATGCCGTAACCGAAGTAAACGGGGCCGATCTGGCCAACTCGCAGCGCGACAACTTCATTAATGCCTTACAAGGCCGCGTAGCCGGTTTGCAGGTAGGTACGTCGAGCGGGATGCCGGGTGCTTCTTCGGGTGTCATTATCCGTGGAGTTAACTCCATCAGCGGCAACAACCAGCCCCTGTATGTAATCGACGGGATGCCGATCGATAACCGCACGGCCCAGAACAACCAGTTCGTTGCCGGCGGTATCTCAGGTCAGTCCTTTGAAAACCGGAACATCGACTTCTCGAACCGGGCGCAGGACATCAACCCGAACGATATCGAGACCATTACGGTCCTGAAAGGCCCTGAAGCGGCTGCACTTTACGGTGTTGAAGCAGCTAACGGTGCCATTGTCATTACAACGAAAAAAGGCAAAGCCGGTCAGGGACGCATTACGTATTCGGCAACTTTCACCAGCCAGCAGGTTGGTCCGCTGCCGGAGACACAGAAAGTGTACAGCCAGGGTACAAATGGTGTATCGAATAATACCAGCTTTCTGGCGTTCGGTCCGAAATATGCCGAGAATACGCCTATCTACAACAATGCCGAGGGTTTTCTGCGCAATGGTACCGGTCAGCGCCACAACATCTCGTTTGACGGCGGTTCTGATCGGGTGACATATCGTTTATCTGCCGGTTATTTCAACAGTCAGGGGGTAATTCCGACAACGGAATACAAGCGTCTGAACGTAAGTCTGGGCGGTACGGCTAAAATCAGCAACAAATTCTCGGTTGAATCGACGTTACAGTATATCAATACGGATAACCAGAAGGTTTCAAAAGGGGCCAACTCCTTCCTGCTTGGCTTATTGTCATGGCCTGCCAATGACGACATGGCCAATTACCTGAATCCGGACGGCTCACGCCGGAAGGTAACGACGGGTTCTTCAGAGATCGAAAACCCGTATTTTGACGTTAACAAAAACAAACTCCGGGATAAGGGTAATCGTGCCATCACAAACATCGGGTTGAACTTCACCCCGACAAACTGGCTGACACTGACCGGCCGTATTGGTCTCGACGTGTATTCGACACAGTACATGTTTATGTACCACCCAGAGTCTAACCGTGCCGGTGGGGTCATCGGTGGTTCACTGGATCAGGCAACAGACAACAACCGTACGTTTACAACACAGTATTTTGCTACGGCAAAGAAAAACTTCGGTAAGTTAAGCTCTTCTCTCCGTGTGGGTCAGGCGCTTTATGACTACAACTATAACTCGCTGGCAAGCCGCGGGGAGAAATTCCTTGATCCGAACTTTATCTCCATTAACAATACCGATCCACTGACTCAGAAATCAAAGAACTTCATCCGTCAGCGTCGCCTGATCGGTGTATTCGGTGATCTGACACTGGGTTACAACGACGTTGCGTTCCTGACCGTAACCGGCCGGAATGACTGGTCAAGTACCTTCCCGAAAGCCAGCCGCTCGTTCTTCTATCCATCGGCTTCGTTCAGTCTGATTTATACGGATCTGTTACCGGCCGGTAAATTCAAAGACGTACTGAGCTATGGTAAATTCCGGATTTCAGCCGCTCAGGTTGGTAAGGAGGCACCGGAATACTCAACTTCACAGGCATACGAAAGCCAGACAACAACCGGTGGTGGCTTCAGCTACGGCTTCACGGCACCAAACCCGTATCTGGTTCCGGAAAAAGTAACGTCGTTTGAGATTGGCACCGAAATGAAGTTTTTCAACAACCGGCTGGGTTTTGATCTGGCTTATTACAAAACCACGAGTGTTAACCAGATTATCCGTGACCTGCGGATCAGCTACGCCACCGGTTTCATCCTGAAAACCATCAACGGCGGCCGCCTGTGGAATAATGGTGTTGAATTATCCGTGAATGCCGAACCAATCCGTTCGAAGGACCTGACCTGGAATATTATTGCCAACTTCACGAAGACGAACAGCAAGCTGGCCGAGCTACCGGCCGGTCAGTCTGAGTTTTATAACTCAGATACGTGGATTTACGGTAACGTCCGGAATGGTATGCGTCTGGGCGGTCCGCTGACTACGCTGACGGGTAACTCATACCTGCGGAATGCCAACGGCGATATCCTTGTCAGCCCGCTGACGGGTTTCCCGCTGACCGAAACGGTATGGAACGTAGTCGGCGACCGGAATCCTGATTTTGTGATTGGTCTGGTAAACAGTTTCTCATACAAAAACTTCGGCCTGAACTTCGTATTCGACATTCGTAAAGGCGGCGATGTATTTAATGCAACAGAAGCCTATCTGTTCCGCAATGGCCTGAGTACGAAAACGCTTGACCGTGAACAACCTGTCATTTTCAAGGGCGTTCTGAAGGATGGTCTGGAAAACTCGGCTAATCCGACTCCGAACAATATCCAGGTTATCCCTTACTATAACAACGGGGCGTCTTCAGGATACTACATTGCACTTTCAGACCAGAATTTCATTGAACGCAACGTCAGCTGGGTTCGTCTGAAAGAAATCACGCTTCGTTATAACCTGCCGAATACGCTACTGGCCCGTACAAAAGTCTTTAAATCGGCCAACCTGTTCGTAACCGGTAACGACTTGTTCATCCTCACCAACTACACAGGTGGTGATCCGGGTGTAAACGGTGCTAACACCGCAACCGGTGGTTCAGGCGGTCAGGGTATTGACTTTGGTAACCTGCCACTGCCACGCGTTTTCAACGTAGGGATCAACATCGGGCTCTAAAACTTTTTTACTAATGAAATTTCAGAAACTTTCCGCCCTGCTGGTCGCCGGTCTTGCACTGACCCTCAGCAGCTGCGATAAATATTTAGATATCAATAAAAACCCTAACAACCCGGATGTGGTCGAAGCGCCTCTGCTGCTTGCGCCCATTCAGAACCAGTACGTGTTAGGTATTCAGTTTGACGCGCGTTATATCGGCTCGTATGTACAGAACTGGCATCACAACGTAGCCGGTACTACCTGGGACGTACACGGTTATGTACAAAACAGCGATGCCGGTGGCGAAATCTGGCGGAACGTTTACTGGCGCGGTGGCCGTAACCTGCTGAACCTGATGGATGATGCTACGGCTAAACAACGCTGGGATTATCTGGGCGTGGGACAGGTATTTCAGGCATGGGGCTGGCAGATGCTGACCGACATCCACGGTGAAATCATCATTAAGGAAGCCTACGATCAGGACCCGAACAAAAATACGTTCAACTACGACACGCAGGAATACGCCTATGCAGAAGCTGCCCGGCTGTTGCAGGAAGCAGTAAAAAACCTGAACCGTTCGGATGGAGCCGTGTCTGCCGCTTCCCTGGGTCGTGGTGATATCATTTACAAAGGCGACCGCATCAAGTGGAAGAAATTTGCCTATGGTCTGCTGGCGATCAATGCCCACCACCTGTCAAACAAAAAATCGATCTACAAGCCGGATCAGGTTATTTCGTACGTAGACAGCGCTCTGAGCAGCAATGCCGACGATGCGATGTTTACGTTTAACGGTCTGAGCACGGCTGACGGTAGTTTCTTCGGCCCGCTGCGCCAGAATCTGCAGGTGTATGGTCAGTCAGCCTTTATGCTGCGCTTGATGGACGGAACCGTCTTTAACGGCGTTAAAGACCCTCGTCAGCCAATCCTGTTGGCGGCCAGCGGCGACGGTACCTACCGGGGCATTATTGCCGGAGCCGGTCAGTCAACGGCTACCAGCGTACCCGTTGCCACACGTGTTCCGAATCTTTGGGGTGGCCAGATTGCCGTTTTACCGGCACTTGGCACCACAGGTAAGTTCTTCTTTACCGACAAAGGCCCGTTCCCGCTGATGACCTATGCACAACTTCAGTTTATCAAAGCTGAAGCAGCTTACCTGAAAGGTGATCTGGCAACGGCGCTGTCGGCATATCGCAAAGGCATCGAAGCCCACCTGACATCGTCGTATGTCAACGTTGCTGCGGCTGACCGTACGGCATACCTGAGCAACCCGGCCATCTTACCAACGGCTGCTGCTGATCTGAAGCTAAGTCAGATCATGTTACAGAAGTACATCGCCCAATGGGGCTGGGGTTTCCTGGAGCAGTGGGCTGACCTTCGCCGCTACAACTATAGCCCGGATGTGTTTACATCATTCCAGTTACCAAACAGTTACCCATCGTTTAATAACGGAAAACCGGTACAGCGTTTACGGCCGCGATACAACTCAGAATATGTCTGGAATCAGGCCGCGCTTCAGCCGTTGGGTGGCTTAGAACCGGATTATCATACTAAACCGGTCTGGTTCACTCAGCCCTGATCTGCGTCATTAGTATTATTTAAACAGACGGAAAAGCAATGTTCAAAAATATCATTTATATACTGCTGGTATCAGTGCTGTTCATTTCCTGCGAAAAGAATGCACTGCAGTTTCCCATCGAAACGATTACGTCAGGAGCACGGATAAAATTTATCCATGCAGCACCGGACACCCCTGCTCTTGATTTCTATATCAATGGCGCCAAATTTACCGGCTTTACGCCGACCGGCGCAACGTCTACGTATGCAGGTCTGCCCTCGGGTGTTCCGTATAACAATACGTCGCCCAGCACTGGCTCCAACTATGCTGTTGCTCCCGTTGGTACGGTATCGCTCAGCGTTACAGCCCCGGCAACAACCACAGCAGGCAGTGCTACCGCTATTGGTTCTAAAAGCCTGACTCTGGAGGATAACAAATACTATTCGCTGTTTGTAGCCGGTCCGACCCTTACGCCGGAGCTGATTCTTGTCAATGATGATTTCAGCGCCGCTATTGATCCGACAAAAGCATACATCCGGTTTGTTAACCTTACATCAGGTCAGAACTACGATATCGGGTTAAGCAATGGTACCATACTGGCACCGAATCTGGCTTACAAAGGTGTAACCGGTTTTATCGCCATTGATATCAATATCACCCCAACCTTTATTTTCCGTGTGCCGGGCTCAAGCACCAACGTCGGTACGGTTAGTCTCACGTCAACTGCAGCAGGTCGTGTTGTAACGGTATTCACCCGCGGCGTAGCGGGCCGTACCGGTACACCGGCACCGAATATTAATTTATACGTGAACCGCTGATCTGAATAGCGACACGTAAGCATCCCTCGGCATGGTCTTCATTGCCGGGGGATTTCTTTTTTACTACCTTGCTGCCCTTGATCCGCTAACTTCCCTTTACCATGAAAAGGACGATCCTATTCCTTTCTTTCTGTTGTTGTTCCCTTACGTCATTCGCCCAGAAAGGCCCGGTCCGCGTACATGCTCACAACGATTATGAAAAACCGAAACCCTTTCAGCAAGCCTACGAAGCACGCGCCGATTTTATCGAAGCCGATGTCTGGCTGCATAACGGCAAACTCGTTGTGGCACATACCCGCGAAGAAATTAATCCGGCGCTGACGCTGGACTCGCTGTATATTAATCAGATCATCAAACGTTTTTCGGAACACAAAGACCGCATCAGCAACGACCGCTCGTATGCTCCGGCACTGGTCATTGATGTAAAAGATAAGTTTGAAGATGTCTTTCCGCTGCTGTCAACCCAGATTCAGAAATGCATTAACTGCTTCAACCGTACAGCCAATCCAATGGCCGTGCAATTGATTATCAGCGGCAACCGTCCCAAACCGGAAGTCTTTCTGGACTATCCTCCCTATATCTGGTTTGACGGCCGCCCGACTGAACTGTATGACGAAGAAACGCTGAAACGGGTTGCCGAAGTCAGTGACAATTTTAAAAGCTACTCGCGCTGGGATGGTAACGGAGAGATTCCGGAAGCTGACCGTGAAAAGCTGAAGCGCATCATTAAACGGGCACATAACGACAACAAGCCGATCCGGTTCTGGGCCATTCCCGACTCCCCGAATGGCTGGAAACAACTCCGGAAACTTGGTGTAGACATTATCAATACCGATAAGGTTGCCGAATGTATTGAAGCTGTGAAATAAAGGTAAAGCCGGCGGGAAATACCGGCCTTACCTTCAGGCTAATTGCTCTTCGATCCAGTCGAGTCCACGGTCGAGCATTGCTTCGGCAAGGCGTACGCGGTTATCAAAATCCAGATTTCCCGTCACCCGCTGCGCCATAAATTTCCGGATCAGACGGGCGTTTTCATCGGGGTATAAGGTGTCAACCACATCGTCTGACTCCGTTTTGTAGGATTGAAAGCCGGGCGCAGTTGTATCAAAATGCTGGAAGAATAAGTGCCCTCTGCCCGTTCGTACGGCACATAAAATACCGGATGCGCGGCTCGTTGACGGTGCAAGTGTTCCTTCCAGCCCCCTTTTCATGACAATAACACCGTCAAAACCAGCTAACAGTGCCAGTTCCGCCATTTTCATCTGATAGGTAATGTGAAACACCGACGTAACCAATATACGTGCATGGCAGGGATTCAGTAGTTTTTCCATTGTTGCCAGAAACGGGCGCTTGAGCAACAGCCGCCGCCGGTCAACCCAGCGATCCAGCGCCGGAGAAAGTGCCTTCTGATCAACTACCCAGCCATAAGGTCCGGGATCCTCGCAAAGTTCATGGTTACTCTGGGCAAACGTACAGCCCAGGTGTACAAACAGATCATAGGCATTCAGGGTGTATTTGGGACCACCCGACCGGCTGACCATCGATACTGCACCATATCCCCGCTGCCTGATATAACCGGCAAGCAAAGGTGTAATCATAAAACTATGATCCACCCCGTCAAACGGTTCTGCCAGCTGCACCAGCGGCCGGCCGGCACAACTCATGGTTTTAAAGCCCGGCGTAAATGTCCGCTTTGCCGCTTCCATCAAACCCACATATTCGTCGTTCGTCTCGTGACGGACACGCAGAATGCTGGCAGCGAGGCCTTTAAAAACTTCGCTTTCTCCTTCTTTAAATAAATACTCGCCCAGCTGATGCGCCTCGCTAACCCGCAGGGTATGCCCTTTCAGCAACTTAGTCGCAATGGGCAGCATACCCATCGGCAAGTCAGGACATACCTTATGAATAAAAAAGGTTGGATGGGCAAAAGCGCCCTTGCCAACCAGCGCCTCTAGCTGGCGCTCGGCAGGTGTAGGGCCTTTGGTTAATAAAGCACCCCAGAAAGCGCCGCGTTGTAGTGGATGTGTGCCTCCGGATTGTAATTCAGCCTGACACGCCTGGATAAGCTCGTCGGGTAAAGGTTTACTTCCGTTCTTTCCAACACCAATGAGGCGGATAGCCTGTGTAAGTGATGAATCTTCCGGAACCGCTGAAACATTCTCTGGCCATGTAGCAGTCATGACTAATTCAGGATATTGGGTCCGGAGCAAATATATCAAATTTTTACATTTTCAACATTGATAGTATATTATTTTAAGTATAAGTTAATAAATAAAATTTTATTTTGATTTTTTTAACATTTACATCATACTGTATCTTACTCGGGGCATGTAATGCGGTAAAATGTATAGCTAATCGTCAGAGCTGCGTAGGAATACTGATCCCGCAGGGCCGGATTACCCTGCTGCAGCTTTGCGGTGCCGGCTGTACCCTTGCCTAACCCATCAAGCGTATCATTGTTGGTAAACCGCGTACCAAACTCAAACCCAATACTCCACGGGCGGCTGATTTCGTATTTAAACCCTGCCCCCAGCGGGAACATGATCCGGGTATCTTTAACCGGCCGCGGGGAGTACACCATAAACCCAATGCCTCCGAATACGTACGGTGTCCAGTTTTTAGGCCAGCGGACCATCCGGAAATCACGGAAATTATACTCCAGATCACCGGAAACTTCTCCGATTGAGGTCCGGAATGAATAATCACGTGCCTGCTGAAACGGATCCTTACTGATACGGTCTGTGGCTTTGATCACACCCAGTCCAACACTTGCCCGGGCTGAAAACGAACGGGTAGCATTATAGCGGAAAAACAGATTACCGGCCGGCAGGGCAAAACGCGGATTAATGGACGGTGAAACATCACCTTTATACAGATAGGTGCCCAGACCGCCGCCAATTTCAACTTGTTGCGCCATGGCAACACGGGTAAAAAAAAGTCCGGGCAGCAACAGCAGCCAGACTTGATAACCGGATTTCAAAATAGTTTTACGTTTATAGTAGGTTTGTTCTTACCGGATTGGCGGACACTTAATCTTAGCCGGGATAATATACGTCAGCTGCAGGCTTGTCAGCAAATACGAATCAGGCAGAATACCCTTGGTGCCCCTGGTCGTTTCGGCCGGTAAAGAGCCAGGTTGTATTTTCTGGAGTGCAGCTGTCCGGTCCTGTTCTTTTCTGGCGGCAATTACTTCATTCCGCCGGTCACTCATCTGAAGGGCTAGTCCACTTAGCTGACCCGCCGGTGCGTAAGCGCCTCCGGCATCATCCAGATAGTCGGTAAAGGTATACCGGAATCCGGCTTCAAATGAAATGTTAAAGCTCTCGTTGAGGGCATATTTGACACCGATACCCACCGGAATTGATAATGTTACCAGTGAATACGGCTTAGCCATTCCCGGTTGCCCCTGCCCTTCCGTATTCAACGGCTGAAGCTTTACCCAGCGGCGTGAGGAGTCGGCATTTGTGGCGCTGAACGGAGTGCGTGCCTGAGGACTGTGTGCTAACAAGGCAATACCGGCAAACAAATAAGGGTTAATTTTCGGACGTTGTTCCGGTGTCCGGCCATCCGGCTTAAACTGGTAAATCCCGGTGATGGCAAACTCCTTCAGATCGTTCCGGAAATGCAGGTTACGGGTAAACTGGATCGGGTATTTGTCAGGATTACTCTTGTTGAATGTATAATCATCACCAGAAATACGCGCCCAGGTAAACGAGGCACGGGCCGCAAGTTTCGGTGTAAAATGCCGCGTATAGTTAATGCCTGCATTCCAGCGCATCATCAGAAAAGTTGCCTTCAGCGGCTGACGATACGATGCCAGTTCTCCGTAATAACTGGAGGTGCCGATTCCGCCGCCAACTTCAGAATAAGGCAGGAAATGGGTATTTCTCCGGGCTTGCCCGTAGCTTTGATGGATCAGACCACCGGTTAGCAGCAAAGCGATTATCCCCCTTGTTAAATAATAATTACGTTTCATAAATGACTGTCCCCTCCGAACGCTCGTTTTCCTTTTTCAGGAGCATTGAACCTATTTCGGAAACGGCTAAAAGGATGTTTTTATTGAATATTCAGGCTAAAATTATGCCAGGCTTATTAAACCGCCCGTCAATTCCGGACATCAAATCCCCAATTCAGCTTACTACGGAGCGTATTGAGAAAATTGTCATCACTTAGCTTCACGAGACGGGCCTTGAACTTTTCTTTCCGGAGTGTAATCCGCGTTGCTGTGTCAACGGTACGCGAACGGGAATCCAGTGCCACCAGAAAATTGCCGCTCCGGCTGGCTACCTCAAACGACAGCTGGCATGTATCCATAATGATCATCGGGCGGACATTCAGGTTATGCGGGCTGATTGGCGTAATGATGAAATTATTATTATGCGGCAGCAATACCGGACCGCCGCAGCTCAGGGAGTATCCCGTAGAGCCTGTCGGTGTTGAAATAATCAGCCCATCCGCCCAGTATGAGTTCAAAAACTCACCATCGAGATAGGTGTGAACCGTAATCATCGATGACATTTCGGTCCGCGTAATGGTAAAGTCATTGAGCCCGAAGGGGATCCCTTCAAAGATTTCATGATCAGCCTGCACGTTCACTAATGACCGTTCGTCAATCGTAAAGTGCTGATTGAAAAGGGCATGAATCATGCCGCGGATATTATTCGGCGACACGGTTGCCAGAAATCCCAGACGGCCTGTATTGATCCCGACAATCGGCGTTTGCCGCGCCCCGACATGGGCAACGGTTTCCAGCAGCGTACCGTCACCGCCAAGGCTTAAAACAAAATCAGCGTCGAAGACTTCCTCCGGCGCATGATAGGTAATCTGGCTATTATGAGAAACACCGGCAAAGTTGAGAAACTCGCGGTATGTATTCGATAGTTGGATCTCGGTGCCTCGCTCGTTCAGATCATCAAACATCGCCTGAATAAACGGCTTTGTCTGAACGGTAAAGTTTCGCCCGTGAATGGCTATTTTCATTGTTCGCGGAATTTGTCAAGGTTTCAGCCTGTACCCCGTCAGGTAGCACAGCCCTGCTCCTGACTATGTATTTAAATAACGTAGCAGCAGATCGAGCCGCTCCTGATCCACACTTTCGATCGGTTCATTAGCAAACGCAGATTCAATCTGGTAGCCAAAGCGTTCGAGTGTCGATACGACAGCGGTAATGTCTCTGCGATTGAGTTTCAGCGTAAGCCGGGATTTATCCGGCATACCATAAGCCGCACTTGAGAAATAGCAGCTTATAATCTTAACGTTGTTCGATTCGACAAGCCGGCTGATTTCAGCCAGGGAGTAATCCCGTTCGTCAATACTCAGGATCAGGATTGCCCCCGGCTCCATGACACCAAGATCGCGGGCGAATTGTTTTATGAGTTCACTGACCGAAATAGTCCCCATAAAATCGTTGTTATCGCTCAGTACAGCCACAACGTCAAGGTGATTTTCCAGTGCAGTCTGCAGGACTTCGTAGAGATGCTGATGTTCAAAAACAAAAAGCTGATCATGACGAACCATCACGTTTGACAGCAACAGCATATCGTCTGATGCATCCATCAATCCGTCTTCGTCAAGCAGCCCTCTGTACTCCTCCTGATCGGTGAGTACCAATTGCCCGATGCGGTGTTCCTGCATCCAATCCAGCGCCTTACCGACGGTATCCGTCAGTTTCAGGGCGGGCAACATAGGATCTATAAGTTCAGCAGCGAGCATAATGCAGTTAATTTAGCCAATCTGTATGGCAGAAAACTAAGAAATTTCTTTCTTAGTTTCCAAACCTTATTAACTGAAAAGTTTTGCGCACCCTGCCAACAGCCGTTTTTCTGCATTTTTCCCGGTTACGATTGGCTGCTGTCCACTGTGTATATCTGTGTCAGGACATCACCGCCGGAACCGACACCGGGTTTCGCTCCAGCCAGTCGACCAATAATTCGTTGAAACGCTCAGGGTGCTCCATCATGGGGGCATGACAGCATTTATCGATAAAGTGAAGCTCGGATCCAGCCACTAACCGGTTAAATTCATGGGCAACTTCCGGTGGTGTAATGGTATCATTCAATCCCCACACCAATAACGTCGGTACCTGAATTTTTTGTAAATCCTTCGCTACATTATTCCGCTGCGCTGACTTGGCAATGGCCACAATGTTCATACATTTAGGTATGCTGCTGGTAATCTCAAAGACCTCGTCGATCAGTTCTTTGGTGGCCACTTTCGGATCATAGAATGTATACGCTACCCGTTCCGAAATATAGTCATAACTACCCCGTTTCGGGAACGAGCCACCCATCGAATTTTCAAACAACCCTGAACTACCGGTCAGTACCAGGCGCTTTACCTTATCCGGGTGTTTGAACGTATATAACAACCCAACGTGACCGCCCAGCGAGTTGCCCAGTAACGTCAGATCATTCAGACCTTTGTAGGCCTGAAAACGTTCGATAAAGGCGACCAGACCCTCCAGACCTGCTTCACGCATTGGCATGGTATAGATTGGCATCATCGGAATTACCACTCTGTACTGTTTCGAAAATACATTGATAACACTATCCCAGTTACTCAATGCGCCAAATAAGCCGTGCAGCAAAAGCAGCACATCGCCCTGACCTTCGTCTACGTAGCTGAATCCAGCTTCTTCACGGATTTGGTAATTCATATCTGCTGAAATATAAATTGTTAAATTTTCGGCCCGGCAATCATACAACTAATCCATTGTAAAATACTATAAAACCTGAAATATTGTTCAGCTGTCTGTATGTCAACTGATTAACTTCTCTTGTAGTTATATGAGCGCCTTGTCTTTCTGCAAAAATACAAATTCTAAAAAAAAGTAAGTAATTAATTTTTCTCTAATCTGATTATCAGTCTATTAATTATTAAAAACATAAAATAATCCTAAATTCCTAAAAAAAGTACTAAAGTTATTTATCGTTACAAGCGTGATTTTCAATAGGTTTTTAATTTTCCAGCATCCGCTCAATAAAAAGCCCTGCTACTAAACAGCAGCAGGGCTTCACCTGATATCAGACCGGATCAGTGATCGTGATGCATCGGGCTGTCTTTCTTACAGCAACTTGGGAGCTTTTTATAACCTGCGTCGTCCGCAGTCACCTCATCGGCATCATATCCGGTTTTGGAAATATTGGCTTTCAGTTTAGCCACGTCTGTTTTCTTCGGATTGTATTTAATCGTAACCACTTTGGTTTTAACATCAAGGGTTGCTTCTTTCACCCCTTTTTCATAGGATAAATTCCGTTCTATACGCTCCTTACACATTTCGCACACAGCCGATGTTTTGATTTTGATTTCCTTATCATCGCCTGCAACAGACCAGGTGGCCACTAATACCAGTGCTGTTATCAACAGCGTCATCAATCCTTTTTTCATGTTACGTGACTATTTATTAAACTGAAAAACAACTATTTACATTAAACGGCTCCTGCCATTTGCCGGCATTCGGCAGCGCAGGCACGGCACGCTTCTGCACATGCCTTGCCGTGTGCATGGTGAGCAGCTTTTTACCAAAAAGCAAGGTAATGGCTAATCAACGGGTCAAAGCTATTAACTGCCAATCAATGTTACTGTACAGAATTTACGGTTTACTGTATAAGATTATGGTTTTCCTGCTACAGATGATCCAGCGGCTGCCGGCTGGTTTGATCGGCCTTACGAAACTGCCCGGGTGTCAGACCGGTCAATTGCCTGAATTGGGTCGATAAATGTTGTGAACTGCTGTAACCCAGCCGGAATGCAATCTCACTCAACGACATTTCACCATATTGCAGCCACTCTTTTACCTTTTCAACCTTCACTGCGATGATATATTTCTCCAGCGTCTGTCCCTCCGACATTGAGAACAGGTGGCTCAGATACGAGTAATCGTATCCAAGTTTCCGCTCCAGAAATGCCGAATAATTTTCTGCTTCCTTTTTTTCACCAGCCTGATGCTGAATTTCCGCAATCAGCAGCGCCTTTGTCTGCTCAACCAAACTCTGCCGCCTGTCATCGATCAGATCAAACTCTTCTTTCTGTAAAGCGGCTTTCAGGGTATCTGCCGTAACGCCGGCCGGCCATCCGGCTACCTCAGCCCTGCCTAATTCAATCCCGCTGACGGTAAATCCTAAGCCTTCCAGTGTTTCCTGAACTACCCGTTTACAGCGGTTGCATACCATATTTTTAATCTGAATGGTCATCGTACTCAGGTTTGTGGCTTAAAACGAAAGCCCAGATAAACAACACTACCGGTTACGGGTCCCCAGACATGCGAAGCCGCATCAAAGTTCGGACCAAACGGATTCCCTGCCGACATAATCGGATTGGCCTGCCGGAATCCCGTCAGGTTTTCCCCCCCCAGATAGACTTCCCAGCCGCTTTTAAATCCTCTTGATACCTGCGCATTCAGATTGAAAAAAGAAGTAGTTATACTCAACGGCATATTCCGGTAACTGGTATGCACGTAACCGGGGGCCATGTACGGAATGCGTTTGGGTCCGTTCCATTGCAGGGTTGCATCAAACTTCCATTTGTCATACGGCAGAGCATAACCGGCATTGAGCAGTATCCGGTCACGGCTGACCATCATTTTTTCCAGCAAGACGCTTTCGCCCAGAGGGGCGCCCATACTTTGCCGCACGTCAAAGAGCCGGTAAGCTGCTTTTACCTCCAGACGCTTTACCGGAAAATAGTTCAGCTCAGCCTGAAAGCTGTTGGCGTAAGAACGGCCGGTCAGGTTATAAAAATTGATCTCCTGCGGGTGTTCCAGATCAGCAATCAGCTGATTCCGGAAATTTGTCCGGTAATAGTCGGTGATAAAGCTGGCTTTTTTGCCCAGCAGCAGAAATTCATACGTCAGGCTACCTCCCATATTCCAGGATACTTCCGGCTGTAGCTTATCACGGAAAATGACTGTACGCGAGCTAACCAGATACCCGAAATTTTCAGCCAGCATATTGGGTACCCGCCAGCCACGGCCTGCCGAAAAACGCAAGGTAAGCATCTCGTGAATATGGTATTTCGCATGCACACGCGGGGTCCACTGCATGCCGAACAGATTATGATAATCAACCCGGTTACCCAAAACAACGGCAAACCGTTCAGAAGCCGTATAGGCATACTCGGCAAATGCGCCAATGACCGATTCAGTCCGGTTGGTTGGAACCGGCACACCGCCCAACGACTCCCTGTACTCATCCAGTAAATAACTTGCTCCGGCTTTTACGGTATGGTTTGTATTGTTAATAATTGTCTGATAAATCAAGTTCGCATAGAGAGACTGCTGGTTACCGGCATACGGTTTAAAGCCGAACCGGGCTGTCTGCTCATGATTCAGGGCACTGACAATCAGGCCAAGACCTTTGTAAGGCTTATCCGGATACAAACGTGCAAGTTTCGAAAAAGCCTCTAGTCGTTTAGTTTCGTTGGTGAAACGATAAAGCGGATTGCCATTCTGTGCTGTGAGCTGCCCGCCGGTCCGGTCTTCGTACAACGCTTTTATACCGAACTGGGCCATCCAGCGCTCACTGGTGTATTTCCAGCGGTTAATTCCGTTGTATTGCCGGTACAAAGGCAGGTCCATGAAATTATCGCCGTTCTGATCGATTTTAGTTTGCAGTGCACTCACATGGCCAAGAACCCCGACACTCCATTTATCGGTCAGGGCCCGGGAAAAGTTAACATTGCCCTCTCCCCTGCCAAAAGAGTTGACGTACCCATTCAGCAACCATTGTGACGTATGCGTTTCTGCACGAAAATCAGGTTTCTGGAGTTCGACATTCAAGGCACCGGTCATCCCTTCGTATCCGTTTACGACCGAACCAATCCCCTTGCCGACATCGATGGACGTAATCCAGGTACCAGGCACATAATTAAGGCCGAAGGTCGTTCCGAGGCCACGGATCGCCGGAATGTTTTCAACATTTGTCTGCACATATTGGCCGCCAAGTCCCAGAAACTGAATCTGTTTAGCCCCTGTTACAGCGTCCGCATAAGAGACGCTCACGGAAGCATTGGTTTCAAAGGTTTCCGACAGATTACAGCAGGCAGCTTTCGCCAGTGTCCGGGTGGTTAATACTTCCGTGTGGATCGGGTTGATCTGATCAATCGTGGTTGAGCCACCGGAAACCGTTACTTCCTGAAGGGTAGCCTCCTGATGAAGCGTTATCTCCAGAAACTGCACTGGTGACGATACCATGACGGTATCTGTCCGATAGCCGACATAACTGACGATCAGCTTATTTAAGTCGTCTTGTTTGTGAACGGAAAAGCTTCCGGCAGAATCCGTTATAGCTCCGGAAAAGGTGCCCGCCCACTGTACGGTAGCACCGGTTAACGGCCTTTTTTGGTTATTCACGGTTTCGCTGACACGGCCGCGAACCAGCTGGCCGAACGCACCGGTTGCGCTCAGACAAAGTAATAATAAGAGAAATCGCATGTTGATAAGTAAACTGTAAAACAATGAGTAAAGCCCATACCTGATCGGTATCGGCAGTCTGACAGATAGCTTATCGGTTTATAGCAGAAAACGCTGCACAATGGCTAACAATGCACGGCCAGAGACAGGAGGAGGAGCATTCGGTAAGATAAGTACCGCTTCAGCATCGCGGTCATAAATCCAGTTAAATAACCAGGTTATGACAGAAACAACCGCAACGGTTACGGCTTCGGCAACTGCTTTGAGAAACTTCGCAAAAAGCTGGCTGAAGGATGAGGTAATATCTACATGCTCATAACGGGTTTCTTCTTTGCAGCAGTCCGCTTTTTTGATAACGGTTTTGCCCTCTGAATGAGCTGTCTGATCTGCCGGACACCCTTTACAGGCCGGATCATGCAGTCCGATCAGCTGGACTTTTTTTCCGCGCATCTGACAGGTATGCTCTAACAAGCCAAACCCTGTACTGCTGATCAGTACAATGCAGGCCATTAGCAGACAGACTATATTTTGGGCGGCGCGTTTCATGACAGGTCAAAAGTATTGGCTCCTTTTCAAATAAACAAGCGGTGACCTCATAAAAAAACAAAATGGGTTATCAGGCGGTAATCACCTGACAACCCATTTTAATTTGAATTATCTGAAACAGGTATACTGCTTAGTAACCAGGATTCTGTTTCAGAATATCCTTACCTAACAAGTCAATCTGATCTTGCGGAATCGGCAGCAATTCGTTTTTGCTGGCTGTAAATTTAGCACCACCCAGTGCACCGGTTAACAGCTTGCTTTCGTAAGTCAGGTAGTTATTTACTTCCGTGTTAACAGTGCCCCAACGCACCAGGTCATAGAAACGGTGACCTTCTCCGGACAGTTCAAGCTTACGCTCAAAATAGACCGCAGAACGGGCAGACGCCTTGTCCGCAAATGCCGATGAAGGGAATTCACTGATTACATATTTTGCAGCAGGAGCACCGGCTTTTGTTACAAAACCGGCTGTATTAGCTGCACGGCGACGTACAGTGTTAACATATTCCTGCGCCTTAGCCAGTGAGCCCACTTCGATTTCACATTCAGCAGCCATCAGTAATACGTCAGCAAAACGGATAATTGTGAAGTTCTGCGCTGTATAACCAGGTGTCCATGAGCTGTTATCCTGCAGTGAGCCTACGTCAGATTTGTAGTACGTATATTTCTTAGGCGAGTATGGTCCGCCGTTTGGCTGGTTACGAATCCAGTCAGCACCAGGGTGATCCTGCCAGTCAAGGAACGGAATACCACGGCGGCCAACAGCCCAGTCAAGGCGCGGATCAACGTTACCGGCATCCGGCGTAAAGGCCGTTTTTGAATCCAGACCCATATCGGTTTTCAGTGCATTGGCAGCACTGTTGTATGAACCATCCAACAATGGCAGACCGTTGGCGTTGGTACGGTATGAGTTCGCCAGTTCGAAGCTTGGCTGGAAGAAACCACAGCAGTTACCAGGACCGTTAGGACCTGTGTTATACGGATAGTTCAGGTCAAACTCAGGGAACGCATTGTTCACTGAACCAGTATTAGCCGCGTTCTGGATAGCAAAAATTGATTCTTCGTTGTTGTCATTCGATGCTTTGAATACATCACCGTATTTAGCAACGAGGCCATATTTTTTACCACCTGATGTTTTACCATTGGCAATAATCAGATCAAAAAGCGTTTTCGCTTCGCTGTATTTCTTCTGATACAGATATGCTTTTGCCAGATAGGACGCCGCAGCCCATTTGTTTGCCCGGCCAACCGCCGACTGTGTTTCCGGCAGGTTATCATACGCAAATTTCAGGTCAGCTTCGATTTTCGGCCACAGATCAGCATCATTTTTAACTTTTTCGATACCTGTCCCGTAGTCTACAGACTCATCTACATACGGGGTATTGCCAAAGTTGCGTTTCAGCTGGAAGTAATAATGGCCGCGCAGGAAACGGGCCTCGGCCGTCATACGGGTTTTATCCCCGGCAGACACGTCGGCAGCAGCCTTAGGCATTAAGGCCAACAGACTGTTTGCCCGGGCGATACCCTCATAGCTACCACGCCACGCTTCCAGTAATACGCCTTGAGTTGACAGGTACTCAAAACGCTGAATCGGGTTGATATCACTGAAATCACCAGGGTCAGTACCTTTGTTAGCATCCCCCCCGCGGATACTTCCCCACACCCAGTTTGTTGCCGACGCCATACGCCATTCCCGGCCATTCAGGTGGCTGTATACGGAGATCAGGGAGCCTTCCAGACCTTTCTTGGATGTTAACTGTGCACCACTGATCTGTCCGGTTGGCGGAACATCAAGGAATGAATCTTTACAAGCAAAAACAATGGCTGCTAAAGAAAGTGAGGCCACCACCGCTTTTGTTTTTAATGACATGTTCATAAGATTTCTTTTATGATAAAACGGTTAAGTGTTTAATTAAAAGCCGAGGTTGATACCAAGGTTCCAGCTGCGGGTCAACGGATAGTTTCCTACGTCGATACCGAACTGCGTATCGGCATTACCACCAACGGCAGGATCCAGACCCTGATATTTGGTAATGGTAGCCAGGTTGTTAACCGAAGCTGAGATACGCAGACGGTTAGCCTTCAGCTTACCCAGCACATTGGCCGGCACATTGTAACCGATTGACAGGTTCTGGAAGCGCAGGTATGAACCATCTTCTACGTAGAATGAGTTCGCCTGCGTGTTTGTACTGAAGTTAGATGCTGTTTCGAAGATCGGAATAGTAGCACTGGTGTTCTGTGGCGTCCATGATTGCTTCACGCGTTCGCTGATAGCAGCACCGGCAAACGACGGGTAGAAATCCGTAAACCATTTCGATACGTTGAAGATTTTGTTGCCAACTGACGCATACATGTAGGCGTTCAGGTCAAATCCTTTGTAGCGAACGGTGAAGTTGAAACCACCGGTGAATTTAGGAACCGGGCTCCCCAGGAATGTACGGTCATCAGCGGTGATTTTACCGTCACCATTCAGGTCAGCGTAGCGGAAACGGCCGACGCCTTTACCATCCTGTGCCGGAGCCGCATCAACTTCTGACTGATTCTGGAACAGACCAACCACTTTGTAACCGTAGAATGCAGACAGTGAGTAGCCCAGCTGGTTACGGATCGGGTTGATACCACGGTAGCCGGGGTTGATTGACGTAATATATGTCAGACCATTTGCCAGTTCTTTCACCGTATTTTTCAGGAAAGTACCGGTTGCAGTCGCTTCGTAACTCCAGTCACCCGCGAGTTTACCACGATTTGTAACCAGAAGGTCGATACCTTTGTTCTGCATTTTTGCTACGTTAACCGATGGTGCTGATGCATGTGGACCGGCTGTTGCAGTAATAGGCACCTGGAACAACAAATCACGGGTATCTTTCTGCCATAAGTCAATGCTGGCTTCCCAACGGTTATTCAGTAAGGAGATATCAATACCCAGGTTTTTCGTAACGGCTGTTTCCCAACGTGCATCCGGGTTACCGATACGCGTCCGGTAATAACCTTCTGCTACACTTGAGTTAGTACCCTATGATGTCATAGGCAGATGCACCTACACTGGCAGCATACAGGCTGTACTGGTTGTTCGGGTCAACGCTGTTTGAGTTACCCATTGTACCATAACCACCACGGATTTTCAGGTCAGAAATAGCCGGAATATCTTTCATGAAGCTTTCTGACGACACACGCCAGGCTGCCGAGAAGCAGGGAACACACCATACCGGCTGTTGCACCGAAGCGTGATGATCCGTCGCGACGTACAACCCCCGTCAGATAATAGCGCTCGTTGAAGTTATATTCAACCTGACCAAACAGCGAGTAGAAGTTAACGCCCTTGAAATAACCTGAGTTCACCTGCTTACCGCTGGCAGATACGGTGCTCAGCGTGATGTAATTAGGATCTGTCGAGAATGGATTCAGACCGTTTCCTGACATATTCTTGCCGCTACCATCGTTCAGTGCTTCCTGACCAACGATGGCTTTCACACTATGGAAGCCAAAGCGTTTCGAGTACGTTGCCTGGTTGGTTAATACCCATGCGAACCCAAATCCACCGCCTTCATTGTAGCTGAATGCCGAGTTATTTTCAGAGTTTTCGTACTGTAGACGGCCATAGCTCCAGTTGTAGAAATTGCTGTAGCTGCCACCAATGCTGCTGCGTAGTGTCAGTCCGGGAATCGGATCAACTTCTATGTAGATGTTACCAAAGCCACTCGTACCGAAGCCACGGTTATTAGCAACGCCATCGCGTTCCGCAACCGGGTTACGCGGGTTGTTAAAGCCTTTAGCAGCGGTACCGGCATATCCGCCGAATTCATCATATACCGGAATGATCGATGGCATACGGAAGGCCGACAGAATTACGCTTTCGTCATCAGATACCCCGAAGCCGCCGTTATCACCGATAGCACCATTTGTAGAACGGTATGTAAACTGCAGGTTTTCGCCGATACGTACGTGCTTGGAAATATCAAATTCTGAGTTGGCCCGGAAACTATACCGTTTGAAATCATTGTACTTCAGGATACCAGCCTGATTCTGTGCATTCAGACCGATATAGAAACGGCTTGTTTTCAGTTCCGCCTGAGAAGCCCAGTGAGTGACGTTGCAGCGGTGCTACTCGGGTGATTTCTTTGTACCAGTCAGTACCGGCCCCGGTTAGATTTCACTACTTGATAGATTGAACCGGCAGTCGGATCAACGTTGTATTTTGCTTTTTCAGCAGCGAGGTCAACAGTACCAACAACGCCAGAGCGGCCACCTACATTAATGTAATCAGGGATTACCGGTGTTTTACCGGCCCCTAATGTACCAAACTGAGGGTGAGCATACGTCGAACCTGAGTTAATGTAAGCCTGATTAGTCCACTGAGCGAAGTCAGTCGGATTCATCATTTTCTGACCTTTACCCGGATCAGTTGCGCCATACAGACCATCATACGTCACATTCAGCTTGCGGCCATTCCGTGAGCCTTTCTTGGTCGTGTAAACAATTACACCACTGGCTGCACGTGCACCGTAGATCGAAGCAGAAGCAGCGTCTTTCAGTACGGTGGTTGTTTCGATGTCGTCCGGAGCAAGGAAATCAATGTTTTGTGTCGGAATACCATCGACAACATACAATGGCCGGTTATCGCCGAAGCTACCAAAACCACGCACACGAATCTGGCTGGCAGCCCCCGGCTGACCGGTTGCAATTACCGTTACACCGGCAACGCGACCCTGCAACTGCTGCTCAACGTTACCCGAAGGCACAGCTGTGAGGTCTTTTGTTTTTACCGTTGCTACTGAGCCCGGTTGCGTCACGCTTGTTACTGGTCGAGTAACCGGTTACGATTACTTCACTAAGCGCTGTCACATCATCATCCAGCCTTACAGAGATGTCTGTCTGGTTTCCAACCGTCACTTCACGGGTTTTGAAAACCGATTGCAGAAATCACCAAAACGGGGTTTGCGCCCTTTACATTTACGGAAAATGCTCCGTTTGCATCGGTGGCCGTCCCTGTTGAAGATCCTTTCAACACCACGTTGGCACCCGGAACCGCACCATCGGGACCACTAACTTTACCGGTAACCCGGCGTTCCTGGGCAAAAGCGCTTATGCTTAGAAATAGCATAAATCCTACCCATAAAGCAGATGGCAATAACTTGTAAAGTTTGCTCTCATAGTTGTTAAGGGATTGTTAAGTTTTGAAACCGATTCAATTTTATATCAATTCTGTTATACCATAAAATAATTTTAACATTTTTTTTAATACTACTACTTATACATATAATACAATTTTAGCACAAACAGCACCTTAAACTGATTTAATACACTGATTATCAATAATTTAAAATTTATAACTATTCCCACTATAAGTATAGCTCTTCAAGGATCAGAACACATGAAAATTATGTATTTATTTTTTACAGTTTTATTTACTAGAGAGATCTAATACTATTTTTAGAAGGGGACCGGCAGCTACGAAGCCAACGGACACAAAAAAAGGGG
>CBDFHU010000140.1:0-8499 GCA_965247375.1 Arsenicibacter sp. | reverse complement strand
CGCCCATAAAATTGGTGTTGAGAAACTGTTGTTCTTGGGTTCGAGTTGCATTTATCCACGCATGGCGCCACAGCCAATCAATGAAGACTCATTGTTAACTGGCCCGCTGGAGCCGACCAACGAGTGGTATGCAATTGCGAAGATTGCTGGCGTGAAGCTCTGCCAGGCGTATCGCCGTCAATATAATGCAGATTTCATCAGCGCCATGCCGACCAACTTGTATGGTCCGGGCGACAACTTCGATCTGCTTTCAAGTCACGTGTTGCCGGCTTTGATGGTGAAAGCGCATAACGCCAAACTGCAAAATTCATCAGCTTTGGAATTGTGGGGTTCGGGCAAACCTATGCGTGAATTTTTGCACGTCGATGATTTGGCCGATGCTTGCGTATTTTTGTTGAAGAATTATTCAGGTGACGTGCCGTTGAACGCAGGCGTAGGGTCTGACGTGACCATCCGTGAATTGGCCGAACTCATTGCTGACGTTGTTGGTTTTAAAGGTGGTTTCACGTTTGATGCAACAAAGCCTGATGGGACACCGCGTAAATTATTAGATTGCGGTCGTATTCATAGGCTGGGTTGGAAAGCCAAGATTGGCCTACGCGAAGGCATTGCCGCAACATACGAGTGGTATAAAGCGAACAAAGCGTAATCATGACGTCTTTTGCCAATATCATTGCGCCGATATCTGAAGAGGATTTTTTCCGCGATTATTTTGGCGAGCGCTTTCTGCATATTCCAGCCGAGGCTACGCAAAAATTCCCGAACCTCATGCCATGGCCGCAGTTAAATGCGATCATGTCTCAGACAGCGCTGTGGACGCGCGAGACGTTCCTGATGACGCTGAACAAGGAACAGGTGCACCCCAATAAATACTGCCGCGTACGGGATTTACGCGGTGAAAAAGCCTTCACACCTGACCCTGCGCGGGTCATGGAGATGGTGAAGCAAGGCGCCACTTTGAACCTGCTATACATTGATTCGCTGACCCCAGAACTGCGCGATGTTGCCAACGCTTTTCGCGATACATTGGGCATGTATACCCAGGCGAATTTGTATTGTTCCTGGATGGGCGTGCAGGCATTTCAAGCTCACTGTGACCCGCATGATGCGTGGGTGTTTCATACCGAAGGTGAAAAGCGCTGGCGGATTTACAATGGCCGCGCTGAAAACCCCATTCGCCATGACATGTTCGATCGACAAATCACGCAGCCAAAGCCTGAAGAACGCGGCGAGGTGATTGCCGACTTTGTGATGAAACCGGGCGATGTTCTGTACATCCCGCGCGGCATTTATCATGAAGCTTTAGCCATGACCCCCGGCACCGTGCATGTGACCTTTGGTTGCTTTGGTACGGTCGGTTTGGACTTGTTGAACGTGCTGTGGCCGATGCTGGTGCGCGACAAGGACTTCCGCACCTTTTTGCCCCGGATTACCGACCCCAAAGGCGAGCAGGCCTGGGGCAAGCGCCTGAAAGAATTAGGGCAAAAGATTGCAACCGTTGTGGGCAGCCCCGAAGCGCAAGAGGCTTTAAAGGCCTTCGCGAAAGACCGCGCCAAATCGACCAGCGACTACGATTTACCGAAGCGCTAGGCCTTTCCAGTCGCTAACGCTTTACTCATATATATGTAGGCTTGATCGGCTCCCTAGCTGCGCCTAGAAGTCGATGATGCAAATTTATCTGCCCATTGCAGAAATGTCGGTGAATGTCTTTGTCGTCCTGGCTTTGGGCGGCGGGGTTGGTTTGCTGTCTGGCTTATTCGGAGTCGGCGGCGGATTTTTGATCACGCCGCTTTTGGTTTTTTTGGGCGTGCCTGCACCCGTAGCGGTCGGAACGGGTGCCAACGAAATCGTCGCCACCTCTGTCTCGGGCGTGATCACCCAATTGCGCCGCGGTAACGTCGACTTACGCATGGGCATGGTCCTGACAATCGGCGGCTTCATAGGGTCTGGCTTCGGGGTCTGGCTGTTTTCACTCCTGAAGGACATGGGGCAAATCGATCTGGTGATTGGTCTTTGCTATGTCATTTTCTTATCGGTCATCGGCGGCTTGATGACCTGGGAAAGCTTGCCCGGCACCATTCGGCAGCGCGCCACCACCACAGCGCCCTTACCGCAGACGCGCGCCGGTCGTCATACTTGGATTCATGGCCTGCCCTTTAAGATGCGGTTTCATAAATCGAAACTGTACATTTCAGCTATCGTGCCGCTGGGCTTGGGCTTCTTGGTTGGTATTCTCGCGGCACTGATGGGCGTGGGCGGCGGGTTCATCATGGTGCCAGCCATGATTTACATTCTGGGTATGCCGACCACAGTGGCGATCGGCACATCACTGTTTCAGATTATTTTTGTCACCGCGAACACCACATTCCTGCAAGCTGTTGTGAATAACACCGTCGATGTTGTGTTGGCGCTGTTGCTGCTGATCGGCGGCGTAATCGGTGCGCAGTTGGGCGCGCGGATAGCATTGAAATTGCGAAACGAACAATTGCGTTTGCTGTTGGCGTTGCTGGTGTTGGGCATGGCCGGGCAATTGGCATTTGATTTGGTGCGCACGCCCTCTGATATCTATTCGTTCACGGGCGGTGAGCGATGAGAAAGCTTTTCGCGGCGCTGCTGACAATTGCAAGTATATCAACTGCGCGTGCACAAGAAGCACCGTTGGTGGCCGATGTCTCGGAAAACTTGGTGGCCATCACCACAGGCTTCACCGGCAAAGAAGTTTTATTGTTTGGCGCAACCGACGGACCTGGCGATATAGCGATTGTTGTGAAAGGGCCCGCGCGCGAGATTACATTGCGCAAAAAGGGCCGCGTAGGCCCAGTGTGGGTGAACAGAGAGTCCGTGACATTCCGTGATGTCCCCTCGTTTTACCGCATCGCATCGAGCCGCCCATTAGAAGAGTTTGCGCCGCCGAATTTGTTATCGCGCTTTCAAATTGGCACTGAAAACCTGCGTCTTGAAACTGTCGATGAAAGCGACATTACGCCCGAAAGCCTGACAGAATATCGCAGTGCTCTTTTACGATTGAAAACAGAAGAGCAGCTTTATGATGAAGGATTAAGTTCGGTGAACACCACATCGAACCGGCTGTTTCGTACACGCATTTTGTTTCCATCGAACGTGCCGACAGGCACATACTTTGTAGAAGTGTATCTTTTCCGCAATGGCACTGTGGCGGCGGCTGAGATTGTGCCGTTCAATATCAGTAAGGTTGGTTTCGGTGCTGATGTGTTTGATTTCGCGCACAACTATAGTGTGATTTACGGATTGCTTTCGATTCTGTTAGCCGCCGCAGCCGGTTGGGCCGCGAGTGTCGCATTCAGACGGGCGTAAACATGAGCGACACACCCGAGACACAAACATCGGATTTAGCTGCGCAAAAAATCGCGCGTAAATTTTTGCTTGTTGTCGACAGTTCAGCCGAACTGCATGCTGCGGTGCGCTTTGCCTGCCGCCGCGCTGTGCATACCGGCGGCATTATTGTGCTGTTCTACAACGTACCTCAACGTGACTCGCATTATTTTGCGACCATTGGAGAATTGATGGAACGCGAAGCGCGCAGTGAGGCCGAGGAAGTGTTGAAAGCCGTCGCCGGTGATGTGTATCGCCAGATCGGCACTTATCCGCTGGTGTACCTGCGCGAGGGCGACACCATGGAACAACTGTTAGCGGTCATTAACGATGACCCCAGTATCTCTGTTTTGGTATTAGGCGCAGGCACAGGCCCAGAGGGCCCTGGTGCCCTTGTCGCCGCCCTGTCGGGCAAGTTGACGGGCAAGATTCGCATCCCCGTTACAATCGTGCCTGGCCATCTCAGTGACCAACAAGTGGACAACATGAGCTAAGTGCCTGAGGTCACTGCCGATCTAATGCCCAACCTGGGGTGGCTTGATTGGAGGCCCTAAGGGACATAGGTAAGGGTTGCTTTTGGCCAGAATAAGGACCGCCCACAGATGTTCATTCAAACCGAAGAAACCCCGAATCCCGCGACCCTAAAGTTCTTACCGGGTCGTGACGTGATGTCGGCGGGGGTTGCGGACTTTACATCGACAGAAGCGGCCGAGCGCTCGCCGCTGGCCAAGAACCTCTTTGCATTAGATGGCGTGAAGGGCGTGTTCTTGGGCAGCGACTTCATTACTGTCACCAAGTCCGACGAAAAGTCCTGGCAAACATTGAAGCCGATGATTCTGGGTACGGTGATGGATCACTTCACCTCTGGCCAATCGGTCGTGGGCGAAGCTGCAGGCGATGACGACACCGAAGAATTCAACGACGAGGGCATCGACCCCGAAATTATTTCGCAAATCAAAGAACTGTTAGATACCCGCGTGCGTCCGGCTGTGGCGCAAGACGGCGGCGATATCATTTACAAGGGCTTCAAGAGCGGCACGGTGTATTTGCACATGCGCGGCTCATGCTCAGGCTGCCCCAGCTCAACAGCGACATTGAAGATGGGTATTGAAAACATGCTGCGGCACTACGTGCCAGAAGTGCAGCAAGTTGAAGCTATAAACTAGGATGTGCGTTCGTCGGTTCCACGACGAATGACGGCTTTGTCCACACTCACGCCCTTCCGCAAGCGCGTTATTGTTGCGCTGATGGCAGCGGCTGTCTTCAGCGCAACATCCAGCGTCTATCTTTACCAGAAATTTGATGTGGGCGATGCAATAGCCCAGCGCTGGGAAGTTGAAGTTGGCCACAGCGAAGCGCCGTTTATGGTGGCCCGCTTGGAAGAAGCATTTGCCAGCATTGATTACGACATCACACGCATTCGCGAGGGCCGTGGTGTGCCACGTGTACTGGTGCGCACAATTCCGGAAGACTTAGGCCAAGTGCCAGAAGTTGAGCGTCGTAAAGATTTGTTTATCGGATCAGTCTTGCCGTTGGTGCTGGCTGTGAATGAACAAATTCTAACCGAGCGCACCAAGATTGAAGCGATCTCTAAAAAACTGAAATTCCAAGAAACCCTGACGGATGATGATGTGTCCGAGTTGGAACGCTTGGGCAAAATCTATGAAGTGATTGAAGACAGCCCCGAGGATGAAGCGCCTGCTGTTGATATGGCGACAATCAGCCCCGCTGACTTGGTCGATGAGTTATTGTTGCGTGTTGCGCCATTGCCGGTGTCGCTGGTGATCGCGCAAGCTGCCCGAGGAAAGCGCTTGGGGCTTGTCGCGCTTTGCCGCTGAAGGCAATGCGCTATACGGGCAATGGGTTTGGAATGATGAGGCCGGGATTATTCCCAAAGGGCGCCGCGACGGAGAAACCCATAGCATCCAGGCGTTCCGGGATATCTACGAATCCACACTGTCTTACGCCCACAACTTGAATACGCATAAGGCCTATAAGAATTTCCGCCACATGCGCGCCAATATGCTGAATGCCAAAGGCGTGTTGGATGGGCGTGTATTGGCGGGAGCTTTGACGAAATATTCAGGCCGGGGACAGGCTTATGTAGAAGCTTTGCGGACGATTATACGCGCGAACGATTTAAGTGTTCTGGACCGCGCAACTTTTGCCGATCAACGCAAGCCACAAACGACGGCCCTATTAGCGACGGAAACCAAGCCGCTTTAATTGGCATAACGCGCATGCACCGGAACGCCTTCGGTCCCGCCGCCTGCTAAAAATTCCTGCCCGAACCAATACCACTGGCCTTTGGATTTAAGTGTGCAGTTCACACGCACTCGGCCTTTTGGGAACACCGCTGCCGATGCGATTTTGACGGATGCGCCATTTATAGTGGTGGTCAGTCTTTCACTGCGCGACCCAAAGCACGACAGCGCCGACAGATTCTCAGGCGGGTCGATAATATCAAAACTCATCACCGGCGGATTAAGACGCAGCACAGGGTTAGCGGGTGTAATGTTGACAGCTTGCAGTGGCTTGGAATTCACCACCAGCGCAAACCGATCCAGGACACCATAGTTTTCGTTGAGCGCAAAGCGCGGCAATAAATACGGATGGGCTTGCGCATACACAGGACCAGAATTCTGCCCAAAGGCTGCGATGAAACCAGCTTTGCGCACGATCTCTAAATCTTCTGAGCCTGCTTCACCATAAGGATGCGCATAGAGTTTGGGCACGAGATCAAGTTCGGCTTTAAACCGGGCTTTCATCAGCGCCAAGTCCTCTGCCACGTCATCCGCGCTTATTGTTGGAGCGTGCGGGTGAGCATGGCTATGACCTTCCAGGTTAACGCCTGCTGCCTTAAGCGCACGCAGATCATCCCAGCTCATGATGTCGGAATACTTCTGATCAACAGCTTCAGTGGCGACAAACACGGTGAACGGCAGATTGGCTTTTTGAAAACGCGGCCACCCCTCTTTCATGACGGACTTGTACGCATCGTCAATTGTAATCGCGAGGGTTTTAGGCGGTAACGCCGTGCCGTTTTTGAGTGCGGCAACAACCTGAGGGAGCGGCACGACATGAAAGTTATTCTGCTTCAGGTAAGCAATATGCGCATCAAGTTGCGCCAGAGTCGTGTTGGTTGACGGATACTTCGCCTCGCCAAAGCGATGATACATCAAAACCACGGCCGATGTTTCATCTGCATGGGCAGAACCGCAAAAGACCATGCCTAACAATAGAAATTTGATAATCTGCGACATCATTTCTTCTAAGGGGCGCATATGCGTAAATCTTTAAACGACCAAGACCTTGATCTTATATTCCGCGCAGCCCGCACGCAAAATAGCTGGCATCCACAAGGTGTGGCTGAAGAGCTGCTGCATAAAGTCTATGATTTGGCGAAGCTGGGCCCCACCAGCGCCAATTGCAGTCCGGCGCGGTTTATTTTTTTGACGACACCCGCCGCCAAAGAAAAGCTGAAGCCAGCCTTATCGAAAAACAATACAGCTAAAACCATGTCAGCGCCCGTGACAGTATTGATTGGCATGGATATGCAGTTTTATGAACATCTGCCGGAGTTGTTTCCGCACACAGATGCGCGTGCGTGGTTTACCGGTAACGTAGCATTGATTGAAGAAACCGCGTTTCGCAATAGCTCGCTTCAAGCCGCATATTTAATGATGGCCGCGCGGAGCCTAGGCCTAGATTGCGGCCCCATGAGCGGATTTGACAAAGACAAAGTGAATGATGCCTTCTGGCCTGAAGGGCGCGTGAAGGTGAACTTCATCTGCAACATTGGCTACGGCGATGATAAAGAAATCTTTGCACGCGGCCCGCGCCTGCCCTTTGAGCGAGCCTGTCAAATTATCTAGGCTAACCGCCATTAAAAAGGCGCGTGTTATGAGCACGCGCCTTTTTCATTTCATGATCTGATTTTTAGCCGCGTCCCAAAAAGCCGACGGTTTGGTAGACTTCTTTTAAGATTGGTTCAGCGACAGCATTGGCCTTCTCAGCGCCACGCGCCAGCACCTTGTCGATCTCGGTCGGGTCGGTCATCAAACGCTTCATCTCACTATTGATCGGGCCCAAAACTGAGACTGCGATTTCCGTCAGCTTGTTCTTGAACGCCGAGAATTGCAGACCTGTGATATCCGCTAACACTTCCGGAATCGTTTTGTCCGTCAGTGCGGCATAAATGTTGATCAGGTTCGCGGCTTCCGGGCGGCCTTCCAATTCGGCTTCCGTTGTGGGCAACGGGAGCGGATCTGTTTTGGCTTTTTGGAATTTCAGCGCAATGGCATCACGATCATCGATCATGTTGATGCGCGAATAATCAGACTCGTCTGACTTCGACATCTTCTTTGACCCGTCACGCAAGCTCATCACGCGTGTGCCAGGCCCACGAATCACAGGCTCTGGTAATGGAAAGATCACCTTGCCGTAGTCGTTATTGAATTTCTGCGCGATGTCGCGGGTGAGTTCCAAATGTTGCTTTTGGTCTTCTCCTACCGGCACGTGCGTGGCTTTGTACGCCAATATATCGGCGGCCATCAGGTTTGGGTACACGTACAAACCGACCGATGCGTTCTCGCGATTTTTACCGGCCTTGTCTTTGAACTGCGTCATGCGATTCAACCAGCCAATGCGCGCCACGCAGTTAAAGATCCACGCCAATTGCGCATGCGCAGGCACATGGCTTTGCACAAACAGTGCGTTATTTACCGGATCAACGCCCGAGGCAATCATGCCAGCGGCTACTTCGCGTGTGGCGCGCGTCAGTTCAGCGGGGTCTTGCCACAACGTGATGGCGTGCAGATCAACGATAAAGAAAAAGCACTCGTAATCCTTCTGCAAGCCGACCCAGTTGCGGATCGCGCCTAAGTAATTTCCGAGGTGAAGATTTCCGGTAGGTTGGATGCCGGAAAGGATGCGCCCGGCAGTAACGCCGCGCGGTGTGGACCCGCTGGTGGACATGATGTCTTCCTTCAATGAACGCAACGCACGGGATGGACCCCCGGCGCTAAAAGCGAGAGCTAATTACCTTGGCGGCGCAGGCGGCGCAAGTCGCTAAAGCGTGCAGCGCCCGTGATGAGAATGCCAAGTCCGTAAATCAGGCCGCCACCGGCAACAAGGGCCGTCAACGCC
>CBDFHU010000139.1:0-124954 GCA_965247375.1 Arsenicibacter sp. | reverse complement strand
TGGTGTTAAGGCTACACGGTTTTCGTTGTTTTTAATTTCTTTAGGAACGCCAATTACCATTGTCTGAACGGAATTAAGGTTAACAATTTGATAATGCAAATGTATAAACAACAGGAATAATGCGCATCAGTAGCCATAAAATTGGAATTTCATCCTGAAAACATAATAGATCAAAAAATACTTTACCATCACCTATAGCAAAAACGGGGAAAGACAAAACATTATCCCGTCAGGTATTATCCGCATTACTGTAGAGCCGCAATATCTTGCGGCTCAGCACGCGTCAGCCCGGCCAGACAGAAAATTATTACGGATAAAATGAACCGCAACATCTTGCGGCTCAGCGCGCGTCAGCCCAGTCAAACAGAAAATTATCCCAGATAAATTGAGCCGCAACATCTTGCGGCTCTACGAGCTGACGACCTTGCAGAAAACCAGTATTAAATGCTATTAAATCAACAACTTACACTCCTGATTGCTTTCTTTCGACACTGTCAGTAGATTTAGGGAAGTGCAGTATAATTGCGTGCTCACCAATAGCTTAACCTATACTTTATGTTCAGACGAATACTTTTTATCTGCCTGGTTTTTGCCCGGGCAGTGCTGCCAGCGAGCGGACAGTCTTTTTCGCCCAAACAACTACAGGAAGCATCGGTTGCGGATCTGCATCAGGCGATGCGGCAGGGCAAACTAACGGCAACGATCCTTGTTCAGCGCTATCTCGACCGGATTGCCGCCTACGACAAACAGGGCCCGTCCATCAATGCCCTGATTATGATTAATCCGCAGGCCCTGGCTGAAGCTCGCCGGCTCGATTCACTCTTTAAGGCTACCGGCACCTTTGGAGGGCCGCTCCACGGGATTCCGGTCATCGTCAAAGACAACTACGACACTTACGACATGCCGACCTCGAACGGTACGCTGGCCATGAAAAACTCCGTTCCGCCCGACGATGCATATGTGATCCGGAAAATGCGCGAAGCCGGGGCGATTCTGATTGCCAAAGCCAACCTTGCCGAATTCGCCTATACCGGCAATTTCTCGGTCAGCTCGGTGTTGCCGGGCTATTCGCGGAATCCGTATGACACCCGGCGCACAACATCAGGCTCTAGTGGGGGGACGGCGGCCGCCGTCGCCGCCGACTTCGGTACCATCGGTCTGGGTACTGATACCGGCAGCTCAATCCGGGGACCGGCCGCCAACCAGAGCCTGGTCGGTTTCCGTTGTACCATGGGTCTTATCAGCCGCGACGGCATCGCTCCGTTAGCGCTTACCAATGATACCGGCGGCCCGATCTGCAAAACCGTAGAAGATGCCGTCCGGGTCCTGGAAGTGATTGCCGGGTACGATCCGGCCGATACCGTTACCCGGCGGAGTCAGGGGAAAATACCGGCGGGCTACCGGCAGTTTCTGGACAAAAACGGCCTGAAAGGCGCACGGATCGGGGTATTCCGGCAGCTGTGTCTGCCTGCAAAAGCCGATTCGCAGGTGGTGAAGCTGTTCGACCACGCCATTGACGACCTGCGGCAGGCCGGTGCAACGATTATCGACCCGGTCCGGTTGCCGTCACTCGATTCGATCACCCTGGCGATGGATACCATTCCGCAGCTTCGGCGTGATTTCAATAGGTATCTGGCTAGTCTTGGCCCCAATGCGCCGCATAAAACGCTCGGGTCTATTATTAAATCCAGACAGTTTCATCCGTATCTGGAAAAAGCACTGCTCGACGTAAATGCCGACACCCTGGCCCCTGAAAAGCATAAGGGCTGGGCAAAAAACATGGCGCTCCGGGAACGGCTCCGCCAACGGCTGCTGGCGCTGATGGACTCGACTAACATCGAGGCTTTTGTCTATCCGTCGTTCAGCTATCCGCCACGGCTTATCGGCGACCTGAATACCCCGTCGGGGACAAATAACAACGCCCTGTCGCCTCCTACCGGTTTTCCGGCGTTTACCGTGCCGATGGGTTATACCTATGGCAACCTTCCGGCCGGTCTTCAGTTTTTCGGGAGGCCCTTCAGCGAGCCGACCCTGATCCGGCTGTGCTACGCCTACGAACAGGCGACCCACCACCGCCGGCCACCGGCCTCCACCCCACCGCTGTCGAAAAAGAAAAAGACGAAACCGGCGTTGGTGTATTGATCAAAATGCATTGTCCGGAGCCGCAAAATATTGCGGCTCTACGTTTTCCACTGCTGAATATCGTATTTTCGGACCCTGAACCTACTTTCTGAATTATTCCCGTTTTCATCAGCACAATGCATTTTCTACTGAAACTCGTTTGCCGGCTACTCGCAGCGGGCACCCTGTTACCAGGCTTGCTGGCGGCCCAGCCGAAACCAGCGCCTAACGCTCTCTCAGCCATTAAAGAGGCTGACCTGAAACGTGATCTCTACGCGCTCTCCGACGATCATTTCCGTGGCCGGCAGGCCGGTTCGCTGGATGAACTGAAAGCCTCGATGTGGATTGCCGAACAGGCCCGCGCCATCGGCCTCAAACCCCTCGGCGATGATGGCACGTTTTTCCAGTTTTTTCATCTGCAACGGACCCGCATCAGCGAAACCAGCCGCTTCATCATCGGAAACCGGCCGCTGGAATACGGCCGCGATGCGCTGGTCATTACGCCTGCCATTGCGTCGGTTGATGCCCCGATGGTGTTCGCCGGTAAGGCAACGCCCGAAGAACTGGCGGGTCTGGACATCAAGGGCAAGGCCGTCGCGTTCGAGTTTTCGGGTAATCCGCCGGCCGACATGAGCTTCCGGCGGTTTATGAACAGTACGTTTCAGCGCAAATCGGCGGAATTGATAAAAGCCGGAGCGGTAGCCGTGCTGATCGTATCCGACGACCGTGCGCAGCGGGTATTCGAAACGTTTGGTAGTGCGCTGGAGCTGGGACGTTATGATTTGCCGGGTGGCCCGAACACCCGTGTCTTTGCTCAGGCACCGGCCATCTGGCTGCCTTCGCGGGCAATCGACTGGGTTAAACAACCTGGTCAGCGGTTTACCAATATCGTCAATGTCGAGAGCTTCAGTTATCCGTCGGTCAACATCATTGCCAAAGTAGAAGGGACCGATCCGGTGTTAAAGAATGAGTATGTGCTTTTCAGTACGCATCAGGATCATGACGGTATCCGCCGCGCCGTTGCCGGTGACTCGATTTTTAACGGGGCCGACGATAATGCAACCGGCTGCGCGGCAACGCTGGCCCTCATGCGGGCATTTGCGCAGAAACCAGGCAAACGGTCGGCCCTGTTTGTGTTTCATGGCGCCGAAGAACGGGGTTTGCTGGGGTCGCGCTATTACACGGCTCATCCTACGGTTCCGCTGGAATCCATTGCCGGTGTGCTGAATCTGGAAATGATCGGCCGGAATGCAGCCGACAGTGCCGCGCTGCTGGGCTCACAACCGCCGCACCGCAATTCCAGAGAACTGGTCGATTACGCGTTAGCGGCCAACCGGATGGGTCCGGGCTTTAAGCTGGATACGCTCTGGGACCGGGCCGATCATCCGGAGGGCTGGTATTTCCGGAGCGATCACCTGCCCTACGCCCGGCTGAACGTCCCGGCCATCTGCTTTACAACGCTGCTGCACCCCGATTACCACACGCCCAAAGATGAGCCCGACCGCATTGATCTGAAAAAGCTGGCTCAGGTAACCCGATGGGCCTATCTCACCGGCTGGCAAGTGGCCAATGCGCCGAAGAAACCGGCTATTGATCCGGGTTTTAAACTGGAGCGATGATTAGACCAGCTTTCACCTGAATTACCTTCCGGGAGTTTTACACTACAGCTGCGGAAGGTAATTCAATCCCATCATCCGGAATACTGCCCAAACTGCTATATTTATGCTCTGACCTTTTGCATTTCTCATGGACCTGACTCCTGCCTGCCGGTTTATTCTGGATGAGCTAACCCGGAAGCTTTCTCCCTCGCTGACCTACCATTGTGTGCAGCATACACTGGATGTGGTTGAACAATCAGCACGCCTGGCAGAGGCGGAAGGCATCACCGATCCGGAGACATTAGCGATTTTGCAAACCGCAGCGTATTACCACGATGCGGGATTCATCCGGACCTATGATGACCACGAGGAAGAAGGATGCCGTATAGCCTGTTCCATCCTGCCGGATTATGGATATACCAGCGGCGAGATTAATACCGTCTGTTCGCTGATCAGGGCGACCCGCATTCCGCAAACACCGGCCGGTTTACTGGAGCAGATTATTTGCGATGCCGACCTGGACTACCTGGGCCGCGACGACTATCCGGCAATCAGCCAGACGCTATACACAGAATGGATTGCGTGGAACAAACTCCCCGAACCAACCCGCTGGCTCCCGATTCAGGTTTCCTTTCTGGGTAATCACCGGTATTTTACCCGAACCAATCAGGAGCTGCGTGAACCGGTAAAACAACAGGCTCTCGACCGGATTAAAGCCCTTCTGACAACTTAAGCAGCTATCTAATAGCCTGAAAGACTCTACCTGTACTCTTCGTGAACCTTTGTTTCTTCCCGTCTTTGTGGCTCAACCTAATAAAAAAATCGGCATCAGAATATCTGACGCCGATTCCAGCAACCTATTTGACCGGTTTTAACCGGTTTTTCACGCATCACCCTTTGCACTCGCTCTCTGGCAGCATTATTCCTGACAGGCGCTACCAGTGACATTAACGGTATATACAGCTTCACAATTACCGCTGTAGACCTTCAGGGTATATGAACCCGGTTGTTTTACGGCCGGAGCGGTTATCACCCGGGCAGCAGGTGTCCGGTAAACGTTGGTAAACACATATCCGCCCGGCCCTGTCACCACCGCCCGATCGCCCACAATAGCCGCTGACAAGTTCAGCTGACACGTGCCGGAGCTCAGTACGCCGCCGGCGACAAAATTACTGGCTACCGGCTGCACCCCGCCTGAGGTTACTGTTACAGTTGTCGTGCTTACACACCCGCCTGTTCCAATCGCAGTGACGGTGTACTGACCGGCAGTGTTTACCGTAAACTGTCCGTTTGTATTTGTCTGCTGGTATGACGACGGTCCGACTACCGTAAAGGAAGCCGCCCCGGGGGCTGATGCCAGGAGCTGAACACTGGATACGCCACATCCCAGTGCCCCGCTTACCGTTGCCGTTAATCCTGCCGGAACCGTGTTACTACTCACCTGTGTGCTGGCTGTTGCAGAACAGCCGCTGGCATTCGTAAGGGTCACACTGTATAAGCCTGGTGTGCTTACCAGCAGGGTATTTGAAGTCACATTGGTCGACCAGACTGCGGTTCCGCTGCCTATTGCCGTAAGAATTACTGTCGGGCTGGCGCAGGTCAGTGTCGCATTCATGGGTGTAATGGATACAGCCGGAGCGGTCGTGCTGCTCTGCACCGATACGGACGTGGAGGCCGTGCAGCCGTTGGCCCCCGTCACTACCACCGAATAGGTGCCCACCGAGGAAACCGCCAGCGTGTTGCCCGACCCCGTCTGACCGCCGCTGAACGCGTAATTTACATACCCCGCCGTCGCCGTCAGCGTCACCGTTGGACTGGCGCAGGTCAGCGTCGCACTCGACGGCGTCAGCGTTACCACCGGAGCCGCTGTGTTGCTATAAACTGTTGTCGTCGTGGACGCCGTGCAGCCGTTGCTGCCCGTCACCACCACCGTGTACGTCCCCGCTGCATTCACCGTCGCCGAAACCCCGCTCTGGGCCAGCACGCCCGGTCCGCTGAAGGCATAACTCAGGCCCGATCCCGTCGCCGAGGCGGTCAGTGTTAAGCTCCGGTTGGTGCAGGTGAGCGTGCCGCTCTGGCTGGCCGACAAACCAACGCCCGTCGGGGCCGTCGTGCTGGCGGTGACCGTCACCTGCGCTACCGCCGTACAGCCCGAAGCATCACTGACGGTCACCGAATAGAGGCCCGCTACGTTCGCCACTGCCTGATTGGTCTGGCCGATCTGGCTGGCACCGCCGCCGAAACTGTAGGTCAGGTTGGACGGACTCGCCGTCAGCGTCACCGACGGAGAAGGGCAGCTGATGGCACCGCCCGCCGTCAGGCTGGCCGAAAGCACCGCCGTGCTGCTCTGCACCGATACGGACGTGGAGGCCGTGCAGCCGTTGGCCCCCGTCACTACCACCGAATAGGTGCCCACCGAGGAAACCGCCAGCGTGTTGCCCGACCCCGTCTGACCGCCGCTGAACGCGTAATTTACATACCCCGCCGTCGCCGTCAGCGTCACCGTTGGACTGGCGCAGGTCAGCGTCGCACTCGACGGCGTCAGCGTTACCGCCGGAGCCGTTGTGTTGCTATAAACTGTTGTCGTCGCGGAGGCCGTGCAGCCGTTGCTGCCCGTCACGACCACCGTGTAGGTACCCGCTGCATTCACCGTCGCCGAAACCCCGCTCTGGGCCAGCACGCCCGGTCCGCTGAAGGCATAACTCAGGCCCGATCCCGTCGCCGAGGCGGTCAGCGTCAGGCTCCGGTTGGTACAGGTGAGCGTCCCGCTCTGGCTGGCCGACAAACCAACGCCCGTCGGGGCCGTCGTGCTGCCGGTGACCGTCACCTGGGCCACCGCCGTACAACCCGAGGCGTCACTGACAGTCACTGAGTAAAGGCCCGCTACGTTCGCTACCGCCTGATTGGTCTGGCCGATCTGGCTGGCACCGCCTCCGAAACTGTAGGTCAGGTTTGACGGGCTCGCCGTCAGCGTCACCGATGGTGACGGGCAGCTGATGGCACCGCCCGCCGTCAGGCTGGCCGAAATCACCGCCGTGCTGCTCTGCACCGATACGGACGTGGACGCCGTACAGCCGTTGGCTCCCGTCACTACCACCGAATAGGTGCCCGCCGAGGTGACCGCCAGCGTGTTGCCCGACCCCGTCTGACCGCCGCTGAACGCGTAATTTACATACCCCGCCGTCGCCGTCAGCGTCACCGTTGGACTGGCGCAGGTCACCGTCGCATTCAAAGGCGTCAGCGTTACCGCCGGAGCCGCTGTGTTGCTATAAACCGTCGTGGTGGCCGAAGCCGTGCAGCCGTTGCTGCCCGTCACCACCACCGTGTACGTCCCCGCTGCATTCACCGTCGCCGAAACCCCGCTCTGGGCCAGCACGCCCGGTCCGCTGAAGGCATAACTCAGGCCCGATCCCGTCGCCGAGGCCGTCAGCGTCAGGCTCCGGTTGGTACAGGTGAGCGTACCGCTCTGGCTGGCCGACAGGCCCACGCCCGTCGGGGCCGTCGTGCTGCCGGTGACCGTCGCCTGCGCCACCGCCGTGCAGCCGGAGGCGTCACTGACAGTCACCGAGTAAAGACCCGCCACGGATGCCACTGCCTGATTGGTCTGGCCGACCTGGCTGGCACCGCCCCCGAAACGGTAGGTCAGGCTGGACGGACTCGCCGTCAGCGTCACCGACGGAGAAGGGCAGCTGATGATACCGCTCGCCGTCAGGCTGGCCGAAATCACCGCCGTGCTGCTCTGCACCGATACGGACGTGGAGGCCGTACAGCCGTTGGCTCCCGTCACTACCACCGAATAGGTGCCCGCCGAGGTGACCGCCAGCGTGTTGCCCGACCCATTCTGGCCGCTGCTGAACGCGTAATTTACATACCCCGCCGTTGCCGTCAGCGTCACCGTTGGACTGGCGCAGGTCAGCGTCGCATTCACCGGCGAGAAAGTCACTACCGGAGCCGCTGTGTTGCTATAAACTGTTGTCGTGGCGGACGCCGTGCAGCCGTTGCTGCCCGTCACGACCACCGTGTAGGTACCCGCTGCATTCACCGTCGCCGAAACCCCGCTCTGGGCCAGCACGCCCGGTCCGCTGAAGGCATAACTCAGGCCTGATCCCGTCGCCGAGGCCGTCAGCGTCAGGCTCCGGTTGGTACAGGTGAGCGTGCCGCTCTGGCTGGCCGACAAACCAACGCCCGTCGGGGCCGTCGTGCTGCCCGTCACGGTCACCTGGGCCACCGCCGTACAACCCGAGGCGTCACTGACAGTCACCGAATAGAGGCCCGCTACGTTCGCTACGGCCTGATTGGTCTGGCCGATCTGGCTGGCACCGCCGCCGAAACTGTAGGTCAGGTTGGACGGGCTCGCCGTCAGCGTCACCGATGGTGACGGGCAACTGATGGCACCGCCCGCCGTCAGGCTGGCCGAAATCACCGCCGTGCTGCTCTGCACCGATACGGACGTGGACGCCGTACAGCCGTTGGCTCCCGTCACTACCACCGAATAGGTGCCCGCCGAGGTGACCGCCAGCGTGTTGCCCGACCCCGTCTGACCGCCGCTGAACGCGTAATTCACATACCCCGCCGTGGCCGTCAGCGTCACCGTTGGGCTGGCGCAGGTCAGTGTCGCATTCACCGGTGACAGAATCACTACCGGTGCCGCTGTGTTGCTATAAACCGTCGTGGTGGCCGAAGCCGTGCAGCCGTTACTGCCCGTCACCACCACCGTATAGGTACCCGCTGCGTTCACTGTTGCCGAGCTGCCGCTCTGGGCCAGCACGCCAGGGCCGCTGAAGTCATAACTCAGGCCTGACCCCGTCGCCGAGGCGGTCAGCGTCAGGCTCCGGTTGGTACAGGTGAGCGTCCCGCTCTGGCTAGCCGACAGGCCCACGCCCGTCGGCGCCGTCGTGCTGCCCGTCACGGTTAACTGGGCCACCGCCGTACAACCCGAGGCGTCACTGACAGTCACCGAATAGAGGCCCGCTACGTTCGCTACGGCCTGATTGGTCTGGCCGATCTGGCTGGCACCGCCGCCGAAACTGTAGGTCAGGTTGGACGGGCTCGCCGTCAGCGTCACCGATGGTGACGGGCAGCTGATGGCACCGCCCGCCGTCAGGCTGGCCGAAATCACCGCCGTGCTGCTCTGCACCGATACGGACGTGGAGGCCGTACAGCCGTTGGCTCCCGTCACTACTACCGAATAGGTGCCCGCCGAGGTGACCGCCAGCGTGTTGCCCGACCCCGTCTGACCGCCGCTGAACGCGTAATTCACATACCCCGCCGTGGCCGTCAGCGTCACCGTTGGGCTGGCGCAGGTCAGTGTCGCATTCACCGGTGACAGAATCACTACCGGTGCCGCTGTGTTGCTATAAACCGTCGTGGTGGCCGAAGCCGTGCAGCCGTTGCTGCCCGTCACCACCACGGTGTAGGTACCCGCTGCATTCACCGTCGCCGAAACCCCGCTCTGGGCCAGCACACCAGGGCCGCTGAAGTCATAACTCAGGCCTGACCCCGTCGCCGAGGCGGTCAGCGTCAGGCTCCGGTTGGTACAGGTGAGCGTACCGCTCTGGCTGGCCGACAGGCCCACGCCCGTCGGCGCCGTCGTGCTGCCCGTCACGGTTAACTGGTCTGTATCTCTGCATCCGGCAGCATTACTGCCCGTTACAGAATATACACCTGCTGTGTTTACCAAAGCCGTTCCGGCTGCTGCGTTTTGACTGACAATTCCCGGACCGGCAAATGTGTAGGATGAAGCCCCGGTCGCCGTTAAGGTCAGAGTAGTTTGTGAACAGGTCAGACTACCGCTCAGATTAGCGGTTATGGCTATCGTCGGCGATGCCGGATCAGTTAATGTGATAGATCGGTTATCGGTTAACAAACAAGCCCCGCTGCCATAGTTGATAGCGAAATTGCTGTACGTACCGGCAAGGAGACCTGTAACCGTGAAGCGCCCGCCCGATACGGTTACGGTTTTCGGACTACCGGCACCGGTATAGCTCAGGGAATACGAGCCGGTTGGTAAACCCGTTATAAACGTCAGGCTGCCCGTACCCTGACAAGTTCCCGGATTGGCAGATGTACTGATACCCATAGTCGGGCAACTGACGGTTAAGGTGTATGCATTACTCACCGTCGTGCATCCGTTACTATTGGTCGCTGTTACGCTGATGGGATATGTACCGGCCTGCGTCGGTGTGCCATTAAACGTTAAGATCGGTGACGCGTTTGATGACAGCGTGATACCCGGCGGCAAGGCGCTGTAAGCAAATGTAAAGGGTGCACCGGCTCCGGAAGCTGTAAAGGATAAGGCATTGGCTAACGCAGTGCTAACTAGAGCCATTGATAAGACAGGTATCGCAATGGCCGGAGCAGCTCCGGCGGTGATCGTCCCGCTTGCCGTGGTAGAACAGGCTCCGATGGTGCAGGTTGCGGTATACATTCCGGCTAACGTAGTTGAATAAACGTTGCCCGTAATACCGCCCGGCCAGCTGACAGTTCCGCCCGTGCAGCCACTGGCCGTGAGCGTGAGGGCACGTCCGGCACAGGCGGTTCCCGAGCCGGCAACGGTAAAGGTTACAGAGGCTGCATTTGTTGACTCTAATGATCCGGCATCGCGGGCTGCCCCTACCTGACTATTCCCCAGCATATCCGTGGTTACTGTACTTGATACGGCCGCATTGATGGCCGGACTGAAACAACCCAACGGGATTACCGGCAGACACTCCCCGGATATGGTTGTGAAGGATCCCAGCGCCAGTGCGGTTGCGCCGACATTCTGTTTGTCGGAGGCAACCGGCGTAAAAGCGGCTCCGCTGATATTAGCGGCCTCAGCATCGCCGGCAAAAACGTTTCCGCCGCCGGATGAAATGTTCAGCGAACCGCTGGAACCGCCTAAAAGGAATGGACTACCTGCATTGACAAACACATTGTTTTGCAGATATACCGTCTGCGTGGCGGTATTTTTGTAAGCCTCAATCAAATATGTATTCCTTGGCAGATTGAATGTCGAATGAATAACTGATAGCGAGCTGGCCTGACCAGCTGAGTTTACCCGAAAAGCACTTAAGACTGAACCATTGCCGCCAATTGCTGCGTTTCTCAGCAACAAACTACTTTCTCTGTTATCCAGTAATATACTATTATTCGCTGCTTCGTCTCTGATCGACGAATTTGTCAGCACAACAACCCCCTGGGAACGAATGGCAATTGCTCCACCCAGTGCGGCAGCATTGTCATCCAAATACGTCTCATTCACATTGACAAGAGCCCCTAAGGCGTAAATACCACCACCAACGCCGGCGGTATTATTCCGCAGCACACACCGGTCAACAATCAGTGTGCAGCTACTGAACGACGCAATGCCGCCACCGATATCGTTTCCGGAAGGCGCGTTTCCATTGGTGATTACCAGATCTTTTAACGTCAGATTTCCACTGGTCTGGTAGAAAATTCCGAACTCCGTTCCACCGGTGCGGGATATCGTTGAGCCTCCCGTACCTGCTGACGGGCAAAGCACACTCCCTCCCGCAATGGTCCCGCTAAATGTCAGATCAGGTAAGGCAGCGGATAAACCAATCGTCTGCCCCGCCGGCAGCGTTATCAGCATCGGGCCACAGGTAGGCAGCGCATTAGCCTCCTGAATGGCTGCCCGCAGGGTACAGACCCCGTCAGCAGTCCGGCAAACACCATCGCCCGGATTGGCATCGGCCACATCCAGGGTGCTGTTTACCGTAAAACCGGACGAACAGGGTATCAGGTCAATGCCGGTAACTACCGTCGCGTTTGAAGGCGTAAAAAACGTTGCTGTTGTATTCGCCGGAACAGATATCTGTTTAATCACCCCGTTAGTCCCGTTATTATCCGCCAGCACCAGTTTACTCTCCGCAGGATTAAAAGCAATTTCACCGATGCCGGTTACAAAGTCAGTAGCAATCCGGACATCATTGCTTCCGCTCAGATCAATCCGGCGGACTTCATCGCGACTGGCGGCAGAAATATCATTGAAGGCATAGTATAAATAGCTGTTGACGGGATCAACGGCCAGCCCACGGGCTGCAAACCCCGTTGGTATTGATACAAAAAAGCTTGTCGCTCCTGAATTAAGGTTTGTACTGTATATTCTTGATACAGACGTACTCCGGTCGCCGACAAAAGCCCGGCTATTAACCAAATCCAGGGCTACATCACCAATCGACGACGCGAAATCAGCAGCGATCAGCACATCGTTTGTCCCGGACAGGTTTATCCTGCGCAACTGATCGATTGTTGTACTTCCGTTATTATCACTCACGGTGTAATACAAATAATTATTCTTATTATCGACCGCCATGCCCTGTACAATGCTGGATGTCGTAACGAATGTGGTTACTGCTCCCGAGGTTATACCGATTTTATAAATGGCCCCGCCGGTTGCGAGGCCGTTTGACACAAACACCTGTTTGTTCACCCGGTCAACCGCAATGACCCCGATATTATTGGTAAATCCGGCAGCAATCAGCCGGTCATTGGTGCCATCAACATTCACACTCCGTAACTGGTCATTAGAGAGACTGTTTGAGCCGTCGCTTACTGCATAAAATACCTGCGCATGAACAGGCGAAAAGACACTCAGTACGACAAGGCAGAGCCAGAGCCGCAGGTATTTACCCGAAAAAAAACGCTTAAAAAACGCCAGCGGACACACCATACACCGTTCAGGATGTTGTAGATAATTAGGATTCATCGGGAAACGAGTCAGAGACTATTGATAATGAAACAGTTGAGTAAATACACAAAGCCCTGATCAGCTCCGGCATGTGCCGGAGCTATCAGTACTGCATATGGGTGGTATAGTGGTAATGCTTGTGCTAGCCCTGACTTGGATAAATACCTTGCAGGGCAATGCAGTAATTCATGGTCAGATACGGTTGCATATTATCATGCGGCATAGTCCCCCCGGTCATTCCGACAGCCATTGCATTCATGATGGACATTGGCTGACTACCGTATGTTTTAACCGTTACGGTACCTTCACCCGAATCGAGCACACCGGTTGATTTGGCCAGATAATTGTTTTGCGGATCGTTTGTAGTGGCCACTCCCTCAGAGGCCATCAGTAAATGATTGTGTTGCGGCATATTGCTGACGAACAGCGTAACATGTTCTTCGCCGGCGGCCTGCCCCATCATGTAATTTGACAGCCCGGGTCCCTGACCTCTGCCATTAGGTACGCGGCCCCTCAGATCCGGAAGTGCAAATGTATTGACCCCATCTCCGCCATAGGTAGTACCGATCAAGTCAAATAATGCCGTATTCTGAGCTATTGATAATAACTGGCCATTACAGGCGGCCCACCCTCTGGGGATTATACTGAAGGCAAACAGACATACTGTACCAATAAATGGTTCCATAATAAATTGATAGTTAAGGATTCAGGAATAGATCAGGATAGTAGCGGATATAGCCGGAGAGGGAGGACAGCAGCGGACCACTGTCCTCCGGGAATTTGATTAAATACCACCGACAGGGGCACCGCCTACCAGCAAATTCACCAGCTGGGTAGTCTGAGAAGCGGCCGCGGCCCGCACCACGACAAGGCCGACATTGTAATAGCCTGCGTTGTCGGAGTAATCTTCGTCAAAAGCCAGGATATGGACAGCTCCGTTGATCGTTGCCGTTGCCTGCATGCGGCCATTATTATCGCTGTCCGGATTTGACGGATCATTTGTGATCGGACACGGGAAAAACGCGTTTTTCTTCTTCGTGTCACTGCTGTAATATTTATAGAGCCGGCCATCACTTTTGGTGTCGCCAGTGAGGTGATAATCGTCTGTGGCATAGATCGGGCCATGCGACTCAGGCATACAAACAATGAGACCGCCTTCATTCTTCGCATAGTCGCCTGATCCGGGATCACAGCCGTACATATCACGGCGCTTGTCGCCAAGCTCATCCGGAACAGCCTTCATGATGGCATCTACTCCGGCATTCCAGGTCGCTACGAACGGAGCGGTTTCGGGCTGTGCCACCACGAGCGCTGTACCGACGGCAGCGTTGGCGATACCGACGATCCCCTTCACCAGGGCCATATTTACCTTATCGAATGACGCAATCCCTGACGCATCATACACAATGATGGTATCCCCGGTCTGCACGTTGTCAATGGTAATGCCGGTATCATCATTTGCCGGAATAGACGCCCAGATTTTGAATCCGGAAATAAAGTCGCTGCCAATTTCATTTGGCAAAGTCACACTTGGGGTCATGGTCTGAGCACCACTTGTTGTTGCAAATTCAGTAGTCATAAAACGGTTTGTTTTAAGGATTCAGGATTTAATGTTTACTTAATTTTGGCAATCGTTTTTTCAAGCGCGTTTGAACGACACAAAGGTGGCGGTTCGGTAACAGATCGTGTCAGGCAAAAAGGCCCGTTTAAAAAAACAGGCATTTATGTGGGGGAAAATCAGGTATTTATGCGGGGATGCTGAAATCAGGCATTTATACGGATAGTAAGAAAGGGTTACCGGTCTACTTTTGCAGGTGTACCACGTTTATGAATCTCTAAACCATGTCTGAAAAAAAACTCACGGATGAATGGGTACCGATGTCGGTGCCGGTATCGCTTGCCCAGAAATGGATCGGCAACTGGATTAATGCCAATGCAGACGGCGAACATCTTGACCCGCGCGAAATGCGGGCTTTCGTAGTCCGCAAGGCCGATTTTGTTGAACTCCTGAATCAGGTTGATACCGAATATGTGCGGATGTATGTCGGCCGGAAAAATGAAACCAACGAAGCCACCGGCATTGAACACCTGCGCCCATGCCTGCTGCTGGTCAGCGCGGCCACCCGAAAAGATGTTATGACGGTCAACGAAGGCGAAGACCCGGACACAATCGTCGACCTCATCGGCGAAAGAGCGGTGATAAATCCTGCCGGAAACGTCACTGACCCGGTTGAAACCTACGACTATCAGGTGTTTGACTTCACCCGCCCGTGTCCGCCGCGCTGTGATGACGAAAGCGATCTGTTCATCACCCGCGACGGCGAAGACGAAAGCTTCTGCTAAAAAATGAATAATGGAGAATGTATAATGAGTACGACACCACCCTGTTGACCATAAATATACATCCGGGTTAGTGCCAGGCACTTAATCATTTTACATTAGTTATTTTACATTCTCCATTATTCATTCACCTGCATGGAAGCGTTTTTTCTCTGGATGTTCGATTATGCCGGCTGGTTCATTGTTTTTTCGGTGTGCACGGCATTTATCCGGCGGAAATACCTGACCGGTTATCTGCAGTTTATCTGGCTTCCCCTGTCAGCCTCGGCCATTGCCGAAGTAACGGGGCATATACTGAGCCGCATGCACATCCCGAATTTGTTTGTTTTACACATTTACACTATCCTTGAATTCAATGCCTTAGCTTTTTTCTACCATGCGTTTTTCGGATCATTTTACCCGCGCCGTATCGTTCCGAGGATGATGGTCTTTTTTACGCTGGCTTCCATTACCAACTCCGTCTGGATTCAGCCCCTCAATACGTTCAACGGCTACGCACGCGGGCTGGAAGGGTTACTGGTGATGATTCTGGCGCTGATGTGTTATTACAAAATTCTGGTTGATCTGGACACGCGGAATCTGTTTCGTAATCCGGTTTTCTGGATAAATACAGGTTATCTGTTTTACTTTGCCGGCACGCTTTTTCTGTTTATCCTGAGCAACCTCCTGCTTCAGGAAAGCGAAAGGCTGAATTTTATCTCGTGGGGTATGCATGCGACCCTGGTTTCGCTCAACCACGTGTTAATTGGCATCGGTATATGGCAAGCACCTCAACGTCGCTAGATTTATTTGTACTCATTTTCGGCGGAGCCCTCGCTATGCTCATTCTGGTGGCTGGCGTTGTGGCTTTTACGGTTTTATACCAGAAACGTATCTATAAACAAACCTTGTTGGTCAAGCAGATGGAAGTAAAACACCAGCAGGAGCTCATCTACCACACGTTTGAAGGCATCGAAAACGAGCGCAAACGGGTAGCCCGCGACCTCCACGACGATATCGGAGCAGCCTTGTCGGCCATGCGTCTGCTTGTCGGCCAGATGATCAGCCGGCAGGGGGAAACCGAACTGCTGGCCGAACGCTGTAAACAACTGATCGACAATACGATCCAGAATGTCCGCACCATTTCAAATGACCTGTTACCCCATGGTCTCGAAGAACTCGGGCTGGCATACAGCCTCGAAGGCCTCTGCGAAGACGCTGCTAACCTCATTGATGCCGAGGTATCCTGTGATGTTATGGATTTACCACTGACCCGGCCTAACCTCAACCTGCTGCTCTACCGCATCGTGCAGGAACTGCTGAATAACGCCGTTAAATATGCCGGCGCAACCCAAATCAGTATCCGGCTCACCGAAGAAGCCGGTGATTATCTGTTTGTCTACACCGACAACGGGCAAGGCTTCGACTTTTCATCAGCCTACCAGAAAAAGAGCCTTGGCCTGAAAAACATCGAAACCAGGGCGCAGATGCTGGGTAGTCAGGTTATTTTCCGGACCGCACCCGCAGCCGGCCTCCGGGCATCGATTGCCATCCCGAAATCCAGTTTCCAATAAGTTTTTGCGTTATGATCCGAATTGCCATTGCCGATGATCAGTTGCTGTTCCGGCGCGGAATGGTTTCAATTATTAATCAATTTCCGGATATTGAAGTGGTGCTTGAAGCCGATAACGGGCAAGTGTTGCTCGATGCTCTGGCCATCGCTGACCCGAAGCCCGATGTTGTCCTGCTCGACCTGTCGATGCCGGTCCTCAACGGAGTTGAAACCACCAAACTCATTCATCAGCACCATCCCGGCCTGCGGATCATCATCCTGTCGGTGTACGGCGAAGACCGTTTTGTCTCCCACCTGATTGATCTGGGCGTAAATGGGTATCTGTTTAAAAATGTAGAGCCCAAAGAGGTTGAACAGGCTATTCGTACGGTAATGGAACAGGACTTTTATTTCAACCAGGCCTTTCTGAATGCTATGCGCAGCCGGATCAACAAAAAGACCCGCCTGCTGCTCACCGATGATATTCCGTCGTTGCTTACCGTACGCGAAAAAGAGGTATTACAACTGATCTGCAAGCAGTTGACGGCCCAGGAAATCGCCGATACCCTATGCCTCAGCATCCGGACAGTCGAAGGCCACCGCAATAACCTGCTCGAAAAAACGGGAGCAAAAAATACGGCCGGGCTCGTCCTGTTCGCCATCAAACACTGGCTCGTCGACCCGAATGATCTGATATGAGCCGGCAGACCCGGACCTTCCAGGAAGTTTAGAACTTCCTGGAAGGTCCGGGTCTGCCGGCTCATATTACTTCCGTTTATTCTCCAACACCAGCAAGCCGTTGGCGCGCTGACGCCACTGCGCCTTGTAGCTTTCCGGCGTTTTGGTCACCGAAAAATGGAAACTGCCCAGGAGCAGATCATCATCGCCGTCACGGTCATAATCGGCGGCTTCCATGACCAGCCACCTCCCTTGATTGGCCTGCGGGAAGGTGCGCGGGGTAAACACCTGCTTCCCGTTATTCTCGAAATACACAAAGCTTTCCGGATTCGGATGGTCATAGTCGGGGAAAAAGGCAATGGCCGCCAGGTCTATATCCCCGTCCTGGTCAAAATCGCGCGCCACCACCTGCGTAGCACCGTGCAGCGGGTAAAACCACGACTCCGTAAAACCGAACTTCCCGTCGTTCAGAAAAATACGGACACCGTGGTAGGCCTTGAGTGAGTACGAATAATCGGCGTTATCGCCGTTGGTGTAAATCAGGTCTTCGTCACCGTCACGGTCAATGTCGGCCATATCAATCGATGAAGAACCGTAGACCGGCGGAAACCGGACCAGCGTTTGTTTGATAAACTTGCCTTTGTAGTTTTTATACCACGCAATCTGCTCGTCGCCCTGCGCCAGCAAGGCAATCACATCCGGCCACCCGTCCTTGTCGACATCGCGGATAATGACCTGACGCGCGCCCGGCACCGGATCAATCACTTCTTCCTGATACCCGCCGGTTGTTTTCATGTAGGCGCTCAGCTTACCGGCCAGATGCCCGAACTCGCAGACGATGTAATCGGGCTGTCCGTCCTTGTTAAAATCCTGCGAAACCATCTGCACCGGCCGGCGCAATTTCGGCAGCAGTTGCGTTTCAGCCCCGCCCAAACGGGCCGGTGTGGAGGCAATTTTACCGATTGCCTGATTGTCCGGGTCCATGTGCCCCATCAGGAGCCAGTCATATCCTTTAGCCGGATTAACAATCACATCGGCGGGTGTACTGCTGAGCCGGATTGAATCAGTCACAACCAGCTGCGGGCTGACAAACTGCGCGTAGTTCATCCGGTCGCCGACAATAATCTGCTGATGCACGGCATCGTAGCGCACCAGAGTTGTCAGCGGCACAATCCGGGGCGTCGGTTCACGAACGGCAAATAAGGGCAGCACCGGTTCGATCGCCGCTTTTTTCGCCTGCGGAAGCGGTTTATCGGGTGCGTTTGTTTTGTAGTAGTCAATGATTTTCAGCCAGTCAGCCTGCGCTATGACGGGTTCCACCGGATAAGCTCCCAATTGTGCACCGGCCTGTTGTTCTTCTATCTGCACATTGTAGTTCATGACCGAGAGCGTATCGGTCAGAAAACCAAGCCGGAGAGCCATTTTAGGCAGCACGCCTTTTTCCCAGCTATCTTTGGTCAGGAGTTTCGGTTCCGGAAATGCGTGGCAGCTACCGCAATGAAGTTTAGCCAGCTCTTCGCCGGTCATATCGCTGGCATCGGTTGCCTGCCGGCAGTTGGTCAGCAGGCTGCCGGTGACGAGCAGACCACCGCCAATCCATATCAGCCGGGCGGCCATCTGATTAGTGAGGGTATTTTTTAGAATTATTCGGGAAAGAAACATGTAGCAAGTTAATCAACCAAACGGATTCCTCTAATTTTGCCGGTACTATGTCATTCTTCTATTACATTCTTGCCTTTCTGACGGGCATTGCCAACAGCACGCAGTCGGGTGTTAATTCCCAGCTCCGGCTTGCGCTGCAAAATCCGCTACTCGCAGCCGTCGGTTCATTCGGGGGTGGTTTTCTCTCGCTCTTGCTGTTGCAATTTACCATTGGCAGCCCCGCGCCTTCACTTGATGTGCTCCGGCAGGTCAGCTGGTGGAAGTGGACAGGTGGTTTACTGGGTGTTTTTTACGTCTGTTCGGTCATTATTTCCGTTCCGAAAATCGGGCCTACCAACCTGCTCAGTCTGAGCGTGGCGGGTCAGCTGCTGGCGGCGGTTGTCCTCGAACACTATGGCTGGGTTGGCTTCCGCGAACATGCCGTCAATATCTGGCGTATTTTAGGCATCGTACTCATTATTCTGGGTGTGGTGCTGGTTGTGAAGAATTAGAGGCGACCAAGATAATCCCAACATCAGTGCTATAAAAAGGGCGACCACGGTAATCCCAACACCGGTGCTATAAAAAGGGCGACCACGTGGGGTCGCCCGTACGGAATATCGGGATATCGGAATATGGAATATCAACTAATTGATCCGGATGTTATTGCGGATCGGTTTTCGGCGTGTTGGTGTTGTTGTCGGCTTCGGTGCGCGGATATGGCATGAAGTTCCGGTTGCGTTCAGCACCCGCTGCCCCCGGTCCCGGACGACCAAACCGGCGGCTGTCTTCAAGACGGAAACCGGTAAAGGCCAGTTCGATATTCCGGTTACGCAGAATCTCTGTCAGAATAGCGGCCTGCGTCTGTGCTCCCGAATAGGCCGGTAAGGCCGCCCCGATTCCGTAGATATCCTGAGCCGCCGTTTTGGTCAGTACCTTATTCAGCTCCGTCACGGCGTTGGTCAGATCGCTCTTGCGGGCGTAGGCCTCCGCCTTAATCAGCGTCATTTCGCCCGGCGTGTACACCGGAACCGCCGCGTTGTTGGCCGTGTAGAAACCTGTTCCGAGGTTCTGGGTCGCCGTTGGATTCGCCCGGATAAAGAACGGCAACCGCTTATCGGCCGCGTCCGGGGCTAACTGACCGGTCAGGCCAAGGGTAGCGTTCGTTGGTTCAAACACGTTTTTGTTGCCAAACGCCGCTTCATACACCGGATTCCGTGTATTGTCATCGAAATTAAACACCGATTTTTTCGTTAAATCAACCTTATTGGCTGCCGCCAGTGCCTTGTCGTAGTCACCGGCAAAGAGGGCGTACCGCGCAATCAGGGCCTGAATCGTATTGGCCAGATCAATGCCCGGAACAATTTTATCCGTAAACGTACTGGTAACGGTGGCACCGTTCAGCTGCGTGGCGGCGCTTTCCAGGGTAGTAATCGCCTCTTTCAGAATGGTGGCGCGGTCGACAAACGGCGCGTTTTCGCCCGTGGTAATCGGGGCCTGCTCAAAAAACTGAGCCAGTGTACCCAGTGCCAGCGCCCGGAAAATCGACGCATAGGCCACAATACCGGCTTTCGTACCGGCATCGGCTGCATTGCCGGCGTTAGCCAGTACCAGCTCGGCATTGGCCCGCACCAGCTGCGCACGGGTCCAGTTATTGGTTACCGTACCATTACCGCGGGTAACTGACCCTGCGCCTACGCTGAGGTTAAACTCGTCGAGGTTACCCACGTTCAGCACGGTCAGCTCTTTGGTTGCCAGACCACCAATGGCCATGCTGGTGTACAGTACACTGGCCGCGCCGCCCGTAGTGAACCGGTATTGTAAGCCATTACAGAGCGTAATTAACCCGTCGGTCGAGCTGACTACCTGCGGCTGACTGGCAGTACTGGGGTTGAGGTATTCCTGCGTGCAGGAGTTTTGCGTCAAAGTCAGCGCCAGCAGCGAGGTTATGAGAATGTATTTTTTCATGATTAGAAAGTCGCTGAAAGTTTGAATTGATACGTACGCGGGATAGGGACATTTCCGAAATCGACCCCACGTAACAGATCGGTGGTACCACCGGCGTTAGTTTCCGGATCAAATCCGTTGTACTTGTCCCACGAAATCAGGTTGCGGCCCACCAGCGCAATAGTAAAATTGCTCATGCCTTTCACCAGCTTCGGCAGACCGTAACTCAGCGAAATTTCCCGCAGTTTTACAAACGAGCCGTCATCTACGCGCCACTCCTGGGTGTTGTAAATCGAGAAAATATAGCCGCGCGGAATTTCACCTTTCAGCTCTTTTTCGGCATAGTCGCCGATACCTACCCCCTGACGTGTCCGTTTGTCGGCGTTAAACACGCTGACGCCTTGTACCGCATCGAGCAGAATGTGCAGGCCAACCCGCTTGTAGCTCAGGTTTGTGTTAAACGAGCCGGTCCACTTCGGGTTTGGATTACCAATAATCACGTTAACCGGCTGGGCCGAATAGTCCGGCTGTCCGTCGGCGCGGCGTGACGGTGTAAAGGTCGTAGAGCCGGTTGTCTGTACACCCCGCTCCTGCTGCGAAAAACCCTGATCGGTTAAGAGCAGATTTCCTTTTGCATCCCGTGCATACGTAGTACCATAGAATACACCGGCCGGCTGTCCCTGAAGCAGATACACCGGCGCACCGGCCGCATTGTCGATGGCAATTACCGGACTGCCCAGTGACAGTACCTTGTTGCGGTTGCGATTAAAAATCACCGTAAAATCCCAGCTGAAATCACTGGTTTTTACCGGCGTTACGTCCAGCATAATTTCCACCCCTTTGTTTTCCATTGTGCCCACGTTATTCACAATGCTGGACCCGCCCGACGACGGAGCCAGTACGCGGTTCACGACCAGATCCTTGATGTTCTGCTTATAGGCTGTAATACCAATGCCCAGACGGTTGTTCAGGAACGAGAGATCGACCCCGCCTTCCAGCTCGGCCATGCGCTCCGGACGGACACGCGGGTTAGCAAGCGTGGTGCCCGGAACAATCGTGTTTTTGCCCAGGAAACCAACCGGACTGAACTGGTAGAACCGGCTGTAGGAACCAATACCTGACAGGTTACCAGCCTCGCCATAACTGACACGGAATTTCGCCCCGTTCCAGGCCTTGCTCAGGCCTGAATTTTTCCAGAAGTCAAAATCCGACAATACCAGCGAGCCGCTCAGTTTCGGATACAGCTGATTGGTCTCCGTCGCCGAGAACTTCGACGAACGGTCGCGGCGGACCGCTGCCGTTACGAAGGCCAGATTGCGGTACCCCAGCGTAGCCTGTGCAAAATAACCGCTCAGGCTATACCGGTCGAGCACGTAATTGGCCTGCACCGTTGTACTGGCCGCACCAGCCACGGTTTCGATAAACGGCGACAGATTCTGGCCCGACGCAATGGAATAATCCTGCTGGCTGAACTGGTAGTTGAACCCGACAATCGCGTTAAACTTGAACTTCTCGGCAAACGTCTGTTCGTAGCTTGCGTTGATGTCGGAGTTCAGCAACAGGACCGTATTATTGGCCGTGGCCGCAAAGCCCAGCGGATAGCGGGCAGCCGGCAGACCGGCCTGCGCCTGATACGGATACGGCCGGATGTAGCTCTTACCTACCTGCCCGTAGGTATCAACCCCGAGGATGTAATCAATGCTGAGCCCTTTGATCGGGGTCAGGTTGAGCTGCACATCACTGATGGTCCGGTTCACGGCCTGGGTAAACTTCATGTCTTCGATGGTCGACAGCGGGTTTACGCGGGTCGGCTCAACGGCTTTCAGGTTCCCCGAGGCATCGCGCTGGGTGAGGTCCCAGATGTTGTTGGTGATGTTCACGGCATTGATCGGACTGTAGAACACGTTGCCGTTAGCTTTTTCGTTGGAGAAGCTATTGGCATAGCTCAGACCAGCCGACAGTTTGGCCCATGTCGCCAGCCGCTGATCGATCCGGGCCCGCAGGTTATACCGTGTAAAATCAGTCCCTTTGATGATCCCCTCGTTTTTCAGGTAGTTAAACGACACAAAGTACTGAGTGTTGTCGCGGCCACCTGAGACAGAGACCGCATCATCCGTACCGTAACCAGTCCGGAAAATCTGGTCAAAATAGTTATACCGCGTTACGTCAACCAGGTTGGTCGCCAGGTTGGTCGGCTGGCCATCGCGATAAAATGCCGTCGTTGTAACGGCACCACCGGCCGTGGCGGCGCCAATAGTATGCAGACGCAGGGCGGCCGTACCGAACTGTTTCCCATACGTATTAATCGGGACGCTCTTCCGGAGTTCGTTGATGTTAAAGCCAAACGAAACCGACACTTTCGGTGCTCCGGTCTGACCGCGTTTAGTCGTGATCAGGACCACCCCGTTGGCTGCCCGCGACCCGTACTGCGCTGCCGCAGCAGCCCCGTTAATGACGTTGATGCTCTCAATATCATTCGGGTTCAGATCGGCGAGCCGGTTCTGACCAGGGTTGGCCTGCCCGATGTCATTGGCCAGGGCAATCTGCGACACGTTGACACTGGCATTGCTGACAATTACCCCGTCGATTACATACAGCGGGTCCGACGAACCAATCAGCGACTTGATCCCCCGTAACCGCACCGACAGCGCACCCGCCGGATCACCGGAGTTCTGGGTGATTTGTGCTCCCGGTACTTTGCCTTGCAGCGAGTTCAGCAGTCCGGCCGAACCCGACTGCGACAAATCCTGCCCTTTGATGGTACTGATGGCGTTGCCGAGCTCCCGGCGTGTCGTCTGAATCGTTGACCCCGTTACTACGACTTCATCCAGATTCATCACGTCTTCGCCCAGACTGGCATCGGTTGTAATGGTCTCGGCGCTGCCAATCGTCACGGTCTGCTTCTTAGGTGCATAACCGACAGCGCTGAAAACCAGGGTAGCCGGCCCGGCCGGAACCGGGCCAGCAAATGAATAATTTCCGTCTGCATCTGATGCAGTACCGAGCGATGTGCCCTGTACCTGAACCGTAACGCCGGGCAGTCCCTGTCCGTTACTGTCGGTTATACGACCTTTGAACGTAGTGCGCTGACTCTGCGCCCACAGATGGCCCGAAACGAACAATGGCAGCAGCAACGCCATGAGCCACTGTACGGACCTGCAACAGGATAAGTACTTGTTTGTCATAGGTAGAATAATAAAGATAGATTAGCACAACCTGATGTGTTGTTATGCGATTTACATATTAAGCAAATGTGAAGCAACACTAGCGGCGAAACTAATTTTGTAGCTATTCTTCGTCATAAATTGTACTTGTTTTTATCCAATTCAGGGGCCTGAAGCCTGATGATTCCGGATGTTTATGGCTATAAAATGGGCGACCACGTGGGGTCGCCCGTACGTTTTTTTTGGATTGTCGCCGAAAAAACGACCTTTGCGGCATGATTGCCCGTACACTACGCCTTTACCGCAATGCATACACAGGACTGGCCCCATTCGTCTGGCTATTGTCCGGGGTTATGCTCATCAACCGCTGCGGAACTATGGTCCTACCGTATCTGACGTTGTACCTGACGCAGCATCTGCATTTTTCGGTCTCGCAGGCGGGAGTAGTTATGGCACTGTATGGAACCGGTGCCTTCATTGGCACGTTTCTGGGCGGCAGGCTCACCGACCGTTTCGGGTTTTATTACGTACAGCTCATCAGTCTGTTTGCGGGCGGGGTATTTCTGCTCGGACTTCAGTACGTCAGTAATTTTTACGCGATTTGCGCCAGCGCCTTTACATTTACCCTCCTCGGCGATACATTCCGGCCGGCCAACTCGGCGGCAATTGCGTATTATAGCCAGGCCGAAAACCGGACACGGGCCTACTCCCTGAACCGCCTGGCCATTAACCTGGGCTGGTCGGTTGGCGGCGGTCTGGGTGGCTATCTGGCCAGTATCGACTACAGCCTGCTGTTCTGGGCCGACGGGTTTACGTGCATTGCGGCGGCGGCGGTGCTGCGTTTTTTTTTCTGCCACCACCCGCTACTACCCCGGCCAGCGCGGAGACCGGACACGCCGCGGCGCACATAACGGCACCGGCGGTGCAGTCCCCGTATCAGGATCACTATTTTCTGGGGTTTGCCGGTTGTACACTGCTCTATGCCATTTCCTTTCTGCTCCTCTTCAGCCTGATTCCGTTGTATTTTCAAGGAGAAAACTGTTGCTTGATGAATCACAGATCGGGATGCTGCTGGCGCTGAACGGGATTCTGATTGTCGTAATCGAGATGGCACTGGTGTATACCATCGAGCAGAAGTTTTGCCCATCGCAAAAACGCTGATTATCTGCACCGGCGTATTGCTTACCGGCTTATCGTATCTGGTTCTGCTGATTACGCCATGGGCAGGTATTGCACTGGTATTTACCATCGTTACCACCTTCGGCGAAATGCTGACCCATCCGTTTCTGCAATCCTTTGCCGTTAGCCGGTCGACTCCGCAGACGCGCGGGCAATACCTGGCGCTACATTCCATGGCCTTTGCGCTGGCGCAGGTAACAAGCCCTGCCCTCGGCGCTCAAATTGTCACGGCGGCGGGCTTCGACCTGTTATGGATCGTTATGATGGGCTTATGTCTGGTTTCGGCGACCGGTTACTGGTGGCTGGCGCGCCGGTATGCATAAAAAAACGGGATCGCCGGACCCCGTTTCTACTTTGTTTTTCCTCTCTTATTTCGCGGCGGCTACGCGCCAGATGCGGTTTCCTGAATCGTCAGCAACCAGCATCGACCCGTCCGGCATGACCGTTACACCCACGGGCCGGCCATAAACATCTTTATCGTTAGCGATAAATCCGGTCAGGAAATCTTCTGGTTTGCCACTCGGGTGCCCATCAGCAAACGGTACCGCGACAACTTTATAACCTACGAGTGCGCTCCGGTTCCACGAGCCATGCTGACCGATAAACGCCGCGTTATGGTATTTGGCCGGAAAGGCCTGCCGGTCATAAAACGCCAGGCCCAGGGAAGCCGTATGCGACCCCAGAGGAACATCCGGCAAAACCGCTTTTTTCACCAGATCAGGCCGTTCGCCTTTGCGGCGCGGGTCTTCATTCTGACCATAATATGAGTACGGCCAGCCATAGAATGCGCCGTCTTTCACGCTCGTCAGGTAGTCGGGCACCAGTTCGTCGCCCAGTTCATCGCGTTCGTTAACGGCCGTGTATAATGTCTTACTCCCCGGATACCAGTCCATGCCTACCGGATTACGAAGTCCGCCTGCATAAATCCGTTCGCCGGTTCCGTCGGGGTTAATCTCAAGGATGGCCGCCCGCCGTACTTCGTTGTCCATGCCGTGCTCGGCCACGTTACTGCCCGACCCGACCGAAATATAAATTTTGCTGCCATCGGCATTGGCAATCAGGTTCCGTGTCCAGTGGTTGTTGTACCCCCCCGCCGGAAGCTCCAGAATCTTCTTGCCCTGACCCGTTATTTTTGTCTGCCCTTCCTGATACGGATAGCTCATCAGCCCGTCAGTATTGGCTACATAAAACGTGTTCCCCACAATCAGCATCCCGAACGGCTGGTTCAGGCCCTCCAGAAATGTCGTTTTCGTATCGGGTTTACCGTCCTTGTTGGTATCTCGTAACAATGTGATCCGGTTGGCACTCGTGCCGAGCCGCTGCGAATTTGCCTTACCGGAAAGCACCGATCCGATCTTTTTCAGGCCTTTCTGCTCGGTATTTGCTTCGGCAATCAGCACATCTCCGTTTGGTGCCACATAAATCCAGCGCGGATTGACCAGGTCACGCGCATATTCGGTAACGATAAATCCTTGGGGGGCAATTGGTGTTTTGCCTTCCGGCCAGCCGATTACATTGCTGAATTTCTTCTGTGATTTTGATTCGTCGGGAGCAGGCAATTGCGGCGCTTCAGGCTTCCAGGCTGTTGTAGCGGTTGAATCCGTGGAGGTTTCACCGTTTTTTTTACCTCCGCAAGCCGTTAACAAGGCGGCCAGAGGCACCGCCATCAGCAGGTATTTTTTCATAATCATTGAGCGATGTTTTAAATGAATACTGGATAATGAAGAATGTATAACGGGTGTCCACCTCTCCGGATGGTCATTATTCATTTTACATTATTCATTGTTCATTATCTATCCCTCTAACTGCCTGCCGGTTGTTTGGTTCTGATTTCTGATTGTACTGTCACGTCCCCGTTACAACTCCATCCCGTATTTAGAATAGGCTATCGGGCCTTTATAGAAGGTATCGCCTTCGGGCCGCATACCGAACCGGCGGTAAAAATCAGCGGCCGACAACCGGGCATCGCACCAGATCCGGCGGGCACCCATCCGGCGGGACTCGGCAAAAACGTGATTCAGCAGGGCCGTACCGATACCTTTCCCCTGCCAGTCGGGATGCGTAGCAAATTTGCGGAACCGGGCTGCGTCAGCCTGCATAAACAAGGAGATGACCGATATTAGGTTTCCCTCCTGAAATGAGCCGTAATGATACCCCGCATCATCATCCGGAACCTTCACAAAATCAATCGGTTGATCAGGCCATAATACCTGATGACGAAGCGCATACGTTTCTGTCGCTGATATTTCTTTTATTTCCGCCATCTGATCCGGCTTTATTGGTAAATTAGGGCGCAGGACCCGGAACCCATCCGGATCGACAAAGCGAAACTATTACCCTTAAATCAGTAAACCGAATGGCACAGAAAAAATACACCTTGTCTGAAGCCGAAATACCCGATCAGTGGTACAACATTGTGGCCGACATGCCCAACAAACCACTGCCTCCGCTGCACCCGGGCACCAAAGAGCCGATTGGCCCTGAGATGCTGATGCCGCTTTTTCCGATGGAACTCATCAAGCAGGAAGTATCCGGCGATAAGTGGGTATCAATCCCCGATGAAGTCCGTGAAATGTATAAAATCTGGCGGCCAACCCCCATGTTCCGGGCCTACGGGCTGGAGAAGATGCTGGATACGCCCGCTAAAATCTACTACAAGTACGAAGGGGTAAGTCCGGCGGGTTCGCACAAGCCGAACACGGCCATTCCGCAGGCGTATTACAACAAACAGGAGGGTGTCAAACGGATCACCACCGAAACCGGTGCCGGTCAGTGGGGCAGTGCGCTGAGTTTTGCCTGTCAGCTGTTTGGCATTGAGTGTGAGGTCTACATGGTCAAGGCCAGCTACGAAGGTAAGCCCTACCGCAAAATGATGATGAACACGTGGGGCTCGACCGTGTATCCGTCACCGTCTGACCGTACCGAATCCGGCCGGAAAATTCTGGCGCAGGACCCTGACTCACCCGGTAGCCTCGGCATTGCCATTTCGGAAGCCGTTGAACTGGCGATGCAGGACGACAACACCAAATATGCTCTTGGCTCGGTGCTGAATCACGTGCTGATGCACCAGACCGTGATTGGGCTGGAATCCATTAAACAACTGGAGCAGGCAGGCGATTTCCCGGACATTGTGGTGGCTCCGTTTGGCGGTGGCTCCAACTTTGCCGGTATCGCGTTCCCCTTCCTGCGGTATAACCTCGAAGGCAAGGGTAACGTCCGCTGCATTGCCGCCGAACCGGCCTCCTGCCCGAAACTGACCCGCGGCGTGTTCCGCTACGATCTTGGCGACACCGTCGGCATGACCCCGCTCCTGCCAATGTATACGCTGGGCCACAATTTTATTCCGGCCCCGATCCACGCCGGTGGTCTGCGTTACCACGGTGCGGGAGCCATCGTCAGCCAGTTACTGAATGACGGCTTGATTGAAGCACAAGCGCTTAAACAACTGGAATGCTTCGATGCCGGGATTAAATTCGCCCGCGCAGAGGGTATTATTCCGGCTCCCGAAGCCACCCACGCGATTGCCACCGCCATCCGGGAAGCAGAGATCGCGAAGGAAGAAGGCAAGAGCAAAACCATCCTGTTTAACCTCTGCGGTCACGGTCATTTCGACATGGCAGCTTATGACCAGTACCTGTCGGGCAAACTGGTTGAGCACGAAGTTACGCAGGAAGAAATCCTTGCCTCCTTGGCCGAACTGGATACGCCAACGATTGGTTAACGTAATTAGCTGATCCTGTGCTTAACAGATGTACCACATAGCTACAGAGGGAACATAAGACATAAATAATCGTTGCTTTCCTCTGTGGCTATGTGGTATACATTCTCTTCAGTCAGAATATCACCGACTCTTTACCCTCCGGAGGGGACAGGGGGAGGAGTTTTAAGATAAGCATTTCATGCCTATGCAGTCAGTCCATTCAGAAAAACGCTTCACCGTAAGCGAATACTTCGCACTCGAAGAAACCAGTGAGTTCCGCCACGAATTTTACCAGGGCGAAGTCTTTGCCATGGCCGGTACGTCATTGAATCACAATGACATTGTCGACAATACAAAACGAATCATCAAAGATACTTTTTCGCCGAAAGGCTGCCGTACGTTTTCGGAAAGTGTCAAACTCGAAGTGATCAAGGACGTTTATTATCCTTATCCGGACATCATACTGACCTGCCATCCCGATGACGTACAGGCACGGTTTGTTGTCAAGCAGCCGACGCTGATTGTTGAGGTACTGTCTGCGTCAACGACCGACCACGACCGCAGCTTTAAATGGCAGCAATACCAGCGTATGCCGTCGCTGATGCACTACCTGCTTATTTCCCAATATGATTTTCATGTTGAACTATATAGCCGGAATGTTCATTTCTGGAAATATGAAGTGTTTGATCAACCCGATCAGACCATATTTCTGGAACACATAGCGCTCTCGCTGCCCCTTTCGGCTATTTATGAGAACATTGTTTTTACCTCCTCAAACGAGTAAACAGGCACTGCTTTACCCCGTCACCGGCTGGCTGACCGGTGGTCTGGCGGCGGCTCTTTTCTGGTCCGGACAGTTTCTGTTTCCGAATGATCCGGCCGTTTTGCTGAGCCTGCTGGCCGTCATCTGGCTGACGGCAGCCCGCGCCGAATCGGATTTTACTACGGCCGCCAGCCGGTTCCATACTGCTCCGGAAACCAACAACCGGCTTTCTGCCGGTGGCATCGTGGCCCTCATCGGTTTACTGGCTATCAAATTCGTTACGCTGCAAACCATGCTGACCGTGCGGGTTTTCTCACCGGATATGGCCCTGCAACTCATGGCAATTCATAGCCTGAGCCGGTTTACCGCGATTTCGCTCCCATCCCCGTTCCGCATTCCGTCCGTTTCAGGTGTTCAGCTGTTCATAGCCGGTTTATTGGCGCTGGTGCCGCTGGCCGGACTGGTGCTCTACAGCGGCCTCTGGATTTACATCACGTTTCTGTTTCCTCTGATTTTCCTGCGGCTGGGCCTCAGCCGCTGGTACCGCCGCCATCTGACGGCCTTTGATCCGGTCTGCATCGGAGCCACACAACAACTGGCAGAAGCCTTTCTCTACGTTTCGTTCGTTTCGTTTCTCTGGATTTCGGTCTGACAGATTCGCTCCTGCCCGATCCGGAAAATAGCGGAGATAAGACCTGTTTGCTTCCGGTAAACAGGCTTTTATCACATCTTTGTGTTTTCAGTACCCGGATTTTGAGTCCGGTCTAACAAAAAATGCAATATCTTTGCGGCACGTATTCTGACATTTTGTAACATGAAACCAATAAGCATTCGCCTGACAACCGTAACATCCATTGTTTTATTAGCCGCGCTGTTCCGGTTATTACCACACTGGCCAAACTTTACACCAATTGCCGCCATGGCGCTTTTCGGTGCCGCTAAGTTTGAGAAAAAGTGGTTAGGCCTGGTCATTCCGATGCTGGCCATGTTGCTGAGCGATGCCCTGATCGGCTTCCACGGGAATATGCTTTCGGTATACGTAAGCTTCGCCCTGACATGGGTAATCGGCCTGATCGCCCTGCGCCGTCCGACTGCCGTTCGTGTAGGCGCTTCAGCCATCGCTTCGTCGGTGCTGTTTTTCCTGGTTACCAACTTTGCCGTCTGGTATGGTTCAACCTACTATACACAGGACATGCAGGGACTCTTTACCTGCTACACCGCCGGTCTGGCATTCTATAACGGTCAGTCATTTTTCCTGAATGGTATGTGCGGGGATCTGGTGTTCAGCACGGCCCTGTTCGGTGGCTACTACCTGCTGCAGCAACGCTTCACCAGTCTGCGGCTCGCTTAATCCTGACACAGCTAGTTTTATCGATCGCCGGCAAAAACCGGCGATTTTTATTTTGGTACAATTCCACGCACAAATGCAAAAAAAGTTGTCCTGAACCACGGAACCACGTTTTTTTGCGTTTTGATTGCTTTACTAAATTTTCATGACCCAAACGTATGAACACCGCGTTGCCGGTATACTGAACCTGAACAGCCGGCAGGTTGCCAACACGATTCAACTGCTCGACGGCGGGGCAACCGTGCCGTTTATCGCCCGTTACCGGAAAGAAGCGACCAACCAGCTGGACGAAGTTCAGATTTCCGCCATCCGCGATACGTACCAAAAGCTTCAGGAGCTCGACAAGCGTCGGGAGGCCATCCTGAAATCAATCAGTGAACAGGGGAAACTGACGCCGGAACTTCAGAAAAAAATTGAAGCAGCGGATAACCTGACCGATCTGGAAGACCTTTATCTGCCGTATAAGCCGAAACGGAAAACCCGCGCCACCATTGCCATCGAACGGGGACTGGAACCGCTCGCTAACCTGCTGTTTGAACAAAAAGAACGTGATCCTGAACGGGTTGCCGAACGTTACCTGACCGACGCCGTGCCAACGGTTGCCGATGCTCTCCAGGGCGCCCGCGACATTCTGGCGGAACGTGTCAGCGAAGACACCGATGCCCGCCAGCGGATCCGGAATATTTTCGAACGGGAGGCCATTATCCGTGCTGTCGTAAAAAAAGGCAAGGAAACTGAGGGCGTCAAGTTTAAGGATTACTTTGATTTTGCCGAGCCGCTGCGCCGCGTGCCGTCGCACCGGTTGCTAGCCATTCGCCGGGGCGAAACCGAGGGCTTTCTCTCGGTCAGTATCAGTCCGGATGAGGATGCAGCGATTGAGCGTCTCCAGCGTCAGTTTGTTTCGTTCCGCGCCACACCGGCCTGCCAGGATCAGATTGAGCTGGCCGTACGCGACGGATACAAACGCCTGCTCAAACCCTCAATTGAAACCGAATTCGATAACCTCTCGAAGGAGAAAGCTGATCAGGAGGCCATCCGGATTTTTGCCGATAACCTGCGGCAGTTACTGCTGAGCTCACCGCTGGGCCAGAAGCGGGTACTTGCCATTGACCCGGGCTACCGTACGGGCTGCAAGGTGGTGGTACTCGACGCCCAGGGTAACCTGCTGACCGATACAGTCATTCACCTGTTCATGTCTGATTCGGCCAAACAACAGGCGACCTTTACCGTGCTGAAACTGGTTCAACAGCATCATATCGAGGCCATTGCCATCGGTAACGGCACAGCAGGCCGCGAAACCGAAGACTTTATCCGCAGCCTGACCTTCGCGCATTCGGTCTCTATTTTTGTGGTCAGCGAACAAGGGGCTTCGGTCTATTCCGCCTCTGATGTCGCCCGCGAAGAATTTCCGGATAAGGACGTGACCGTCCGGGGAGCCGTTTCGATTGGCCGCCGGTTAATGGACCCGCTGGCCGAACTGGTAAAAATTGATCCGAAATCCATCGGGGTCGGGCAGTATCAGCACGATGTGGATCAGGGTGATCTGAAGAAAAGCCTCGATGGTATCGTGGAAAGCTGTGTAAACCAGGTCGGTGTGTCGCTGAATACGGCAAGTGCCCACCTGCTGCGGTATGTCTCTGGGCTAGGCCCGCAACTGGCCAATAACATTGTACAGTTCCGCGCGCAGAACGGACCGTTCAGCTCACGCGATCAGCTGAAAAAAGTGCCGCGCCTGGGCCCGAAAGCCTACGAACAGTGTGCCGGTTTCCTACGGATTGACGGAGCCCGCAACCCGCTCGATAACAGCGCCGTTCACCCCGAAAGCTATGCGGTGGTTGAAAAAATGGCCGGGGATCTCAACACAACCGTTGCCGACCTGATCAAACGTCCGGAGCTGCGCAAGCAGATCAAACCGGAGCGCTACGTAACCCAGACCATTGGTCTGCCAACCCTGCGGGATATTCTGGCCGAACTTGAAAAGCCCGGCCGCGACCCGCGCGAACCGCTGTCGGATTTTGAATACGATGCCCGCATCCGGACCATGGAAGACCTGCACGAAGGCATGGTACTCAACGGCGTCGTAACCAACGTAACGGCCTTCGGAGCCTTCGTTGATATCGGGGTAAAACAGGATGGGCTGGTGCATATCTCCCAGCTTTCCCATCAGTTTGTGAAAGACCCCCGCGATGTGGTGCGCGTTCATCAGAAAGTACAGGTAAAGGTTACGGAAGTGGATATCTCCCGCAAACGAATTGCCCTGACCATGAAATTATAAGGATTGTTACGGTCCGGCTAAAAACATTTATTTAGTCTACCTGTTTTAAAGAGTGTAGTCCGGCAACTATCCGGATTGCACTCTTTTTTATTTTCTGACAACAATACTACGCTGTACAATCAGCCACTCAACGACATGAAAACGATCATTCTCACAGGCCTGCTCAGCGGCGGTTTACTGCTGACCAGCCAAACCATATACGCACAGATTATTCCGGAAAGCCAGATCAATCAGGAAACCACGGCAGCTCCGGCAGACAAAAAGCAAAGCCGGCAGGAGCGAAAAGCGATGCGTAAGCGGGAACGTGATGAACGTCGGATGCAGCGCACTATGAATAGCGCAGACCCGTCGCAGGCAACCCGCACAACGACCGGTAACCCGCCTGCTACCGCCGGCCAATACGCCAATAAATCAATGGAGGCCGGAGCAGTGAAAAGTCAGGATGCTTCGTACCGGCAGGAATCGGTTAACAGCGGCACGATGATGAACAACAGCAATGTGTCGAACTATAACAGTCAGCAGGTAACGGCGCCGCCGACCGGCGTAAATGCCACACCGGTAACCACTCCGGCAGCAGCGGCCGAAACCGGCTCACCCAAAAGCGAAGAAAGTCCGAACCTGAAGCAGCGGGCAGCAACCGGTACCGGTCAGGCTATCAATAAAGCCGTTACAACTGCACCGACCGTTCCGATTGATGTAGCCTCACCACGGGCCACAGTCGGTGATTTTACCAGTTCACAACCGGATTATACTACGCTGCAAAATGCCTTACAGGCCGTCAACCTCGATCAGACGTTAAAAGGTGCGGGACCATATACGCTGTTTGCGCCGTCGAATGCTGCGTTTAAAAAACTGCCTGTTCAAACTCAGAACACCCTGCTGGAAGGCGAAAACCGCGAGACCCTGACTCACATACTGCAATACCATGTAGTTGCCGGCACGCTGGACGTAAGCGAACTGAAAAGACAAATCAAAGCCGGTCAGGGGAAAGCACGGTTAAAAACCCTGGACGGAACTACCTTAACGGCGCAGCTTACAAGTAATAATAAAATAATCCTACTTGACGAAAGCGGTCAAACGGCGGTAATCGATACCCCGGATGAACGGCAGGCCAACGGAATTGTACACGGCATCACAGCAGTACTGAATCCTGCAAAAGGCAAATGAACCTTTAAATAAGAATACTCACACATTTTAACAGCGCGATTATCATGCCATATCGCATCAGTTTGTAAATTAGTGCATACTTGTAGTTAGCATCTTTTCGTCTTTAGTTAGCGCAATTCATTGGTAGATAGTGTCATAATAAACTATTTACCAATGAATCAGCTTATTCCTCACAAAAATTACAGGAAGATCCGGGTTTGTGTATTGCTTAGAAGTGTTTTTTAATATATTTGACTGAAAACAATACAGCTAAACAGTGAAACGCATACAGCCCTTTGTATCTGAAAGCGTCTTGATCGAAAAGCTTAACCGGCGCGATCAGCAGGCATTTCAGTGGCTTTACGATCAATACTCGGCTGCTCTTTACGGCGTACTTCTTAAAATAGTACAAGAAGAAGAGCAGGCTGAAGATTTATTGCAGGAAGCATTTATAAAAATCTGGAATAATCTGGACGCTTATGACGCCGGCAAAGGGCGTTTATTTACCTGGCTGTTAAATATTACCCGCAACACAGCTATTGATAGTATACGTGCCAGTAAGGCAGCTCACCGGCCAAATCCAACAAAAGCAATCCGAACTGACGAAGAAAACGTATATATCGTAGATGGTCAGTACAACACCCCGCCTGTCAACCCGGATCACATTGGCGTTCAGGATGTTGTTGATCAATTAAGGCCCGAAAGGAAGGAATTAATTGACTTGGTATACTTTAAGGGGTATACACACGAAGAAGCAGCCGAAACGCTGAATCTGCCGTTAGGTACCGTTAAAACACGAATCAGGGCCGCCTTACAAGAACTGAAACAGCTATTTCATTCATGAATGTTGCGGAATACATCGCTTCAGGGACGTTAGAAGCCTACATACTCGGTGCAGCCAGTGATCAGGAGCGCCGGGAGGTAGAATGTCTTTCTTCCATTTACCCTGAAATTAAACAGGAACTAGATCAGCTGGCACTGGCATTAGAAGGATATGCCATGTCTGTCAGCGTTGAGCCCCCTGCGGCTCTGCGCGACCGCATTGTGAGCCAGCTTTCGTTTGGCGTTGCTGAAAAACCACCGGTTGACGGAGAAGCAAAACCGGAAGCCAGGGTAATTCCGATGCCGGACACAAGACCGATTTATAACATCACCTGGATTGCAGCCGCCTCTGTCGGTTTACTTTTATTGGCGTTTTCATTTTTTCTGATTACCAGACTACGGGATAATCAACAGGTACTCGCCTCGCTCAGAACGACTAATGCATCGCTGCAACAGGACATAAATGCACTTAAATCGCAACGGTCAGGTACGGATCAGGTGATTGCCCTGCTCCGGCAACCAGGCACAAAAATCATTCAGCTAAAAGGCAATGACAAAGCACCGGACGGTAACCTTGCTGTTTACTGGAATCAACAAACCGGGCAACTGGCGCTGGACATTGCATCGCTGCCGGCCCTGCCTTCGTCCCAGCAATATCAGCTCTGGACACTGAAAGGCGGTAAGCCGTTTGACGCTGGTGTCTTTGACCCGGTCACCGGTATTCATTCGCTGCATGCGATTGACACAGGAGCGGTAGATGCTTTTGCCATCACGATTGAGCAGCGGGGTGGTAGCCCGACACCGCATCTGGATGCCCTGATTGCCATGACTCCGATAAAAGCTTCGTAATGAAAAAGGCCCTGAACGGGCCTTTTTTTATGAGCGTTTACCAGTTTTTACTTTTCAACAGTTTATCCAGATCAGCACGGGGCATCGGCACCTTTGCCGGATTCTGATCAATCCATTTAATGAAGTCCTGCTTGATTTCAGCCGTCCACTGCTGATCAATCTGCCCCGGTGTGTATTTCCCTTCGCGCAGCATCTGGTGGCCGAATCCGTCCTGCAACGCCACAAATTCCGACTCAATAATTACCTTCTCAGCCAAATGGGCCGGAATAAAGATAATGCCTTCCTTTTTGGCCAGGACGACGTCGCCCGGCATCGCCACAGCGCGGCCAATCCGGATCGGGCAGTTGATGCAGGTCATCGTCATATCCTGAATGTATGACGGGTCAAAACCACGCACCCAGCCATTAAAGCCTTCAATTTCTTCCAGTCCTTCGAGGTCACGCACGCTGCCGTCAAAAATTACCCCGGTTTTGGATTTCGCATAAATAGAGTTGCCCAGGTTATCCCCGATCAGCGTTCCCCAGACAATTTTCCCCATACCGTCTGCGACATAGACGTCGTTTTCCTGCAACAGGTCAATCGGCCATGAGTTTGTATTTCCCTCACGCCCTTCGGCTTTCCCTTTTTCCTTAATGGGCTTTTCCATATCCGGACGGCTGGGCATATACTGCGCCGTCAAAACACGGCCGACCATGGGCTTATCCGGACGGATAATCTGCCAGTTGCCCTCAAACTGGCTGTTATATCCGTCCTTCCGCATAATACCCCAGGCTTCTTCCAGCGAGATATTTTTAAGCCGTTTCAACAGATTATCGGACACCTTTGGCCGGCCGTCGGCCATGCGCTCGCCTTTCCATTCGGCCGTGTAAAACAGGATCTGCTCCTTAGTCATCTGGATCTGCGCCTGCGCACTGACAACCAGCATGGTAAATAAAGAAACAAGCAGCGTACTTTTTTTCATGAGTAGAGATTTAGGATTTAATCATAAAAGACATTGAAATAAGTAAAATACTGACCAATAATGGCTTATAGAGACGTATAAAACCTAAATCCTTATCTGTTCATGAAAACTATTTTAGACCGGCTGAAACTACCTGATTGGGCGAAACAATCAGCTTCTCCTGCCCCGTCGGCGGGTGACCGGCGCACGTTTCTGCGCAACTCGGCACTGGGCGGTTTGTCGCTGGGCATGATGTTCGACGGCCAGACCGAGCGGGAACTTGAATACACCACCCAGAAAGTAAACCGTGCGTCAAAACCATCGGATCTGAAAATTACTGACATGCGGATTGCCGTGCTTCAGGGCGTTCCGTTTACCAGCCCGATTATCCGGATTGATACCAATCAGGGAATCGTCGGCTGGGGGGAAGTCCGCGACGGAGCGAGTGCCAACTACGCACTGATGCTCAAGAGCCGGCTGCTGGGCAAAAATCCGTGTAATGTCGAACAGTTGTTTAAGCAGCTCAAACAGTTCGGCAACCACGGTCGGGCCGCCGGCGGGGTTTGCGGGGTAGAAATGGCCCTGTGGGACCTGGCAGGCAAAGCCTATAACGTGCCGGCCTACCAGCTGCTGGGCGGGAAGTACCGCGATGAAGTCCGTTTGTATGCCGATACCCCTGAAGGAAAAACCTACGAAGAGTTTGCCGAAAACATGAAAAAACGCAAAGCGCAGGGATTCACCTTCCTGAAAATGGACTTCGGCATCGGGATGCTGGCCGGCGAACCGGGGATGCTGGTCGGCGCCGATGTCTGGGATGTAAAAAACCAGTACGGCAACAGCAAACAGATGAAGGTCGGGAATTATGGTATGACCAAACACCCGTTTACCCGCGTACAGGTAACGAAAAAAGGGATTGATAAACTGGTTAACCACGTCGGCCGGGTCCGCGAAATCGTGGGTTATGACACCCCGATGTCGGCCGATCACTTCGGACATTTCGATGTCAATACGGCCATTCAGATCGGTAAGGCCATGGAACCGTTCCGGCTCGCCTGGCTGGAAGACCTGGTACCGTGGTTCTACACCGATCAGTGGAAACAGATTTCCGACGCGATTGAGACACCTACCCTGACCGGCGAAGATATTTACCTCAAAGAAGAATTTATTAAGCTCATCGATGCCGGTGCCGTCGATATGATTCACCCTGACCTGGCCTCGTCGGGTGGCTTGCTGGAAACCAAAAAAATCGGCGACTATGCTGAAGATAAAGGAATTCCGATGGCGATGCACTTTGCCGGATCACCGATTTGTATGATGGCCAATGTCCATTGTGCGGCAGCCACCGAAAACTTCGTGGCGCTCGAACACCATGGCGTTGATGTTGATGGCTGGGAAGATATTGTTACCGGCCTGAAGCCGATTGCCCAGAACGGGTTCGTGAAAGTACCCGACCGGCCGGGCCTCGGTGTTGACCTCAACGAAGAAGCCGCCAAACGATTCCTGAAAAAAGACGGTACGTGGTTTGCGCCGACTGATGTCTGGAATACAAAAGACTCGTGGGACCGCGACTGGAGTTAGGACAGCCGGTGCGTTCATAGTGAGGGGAATGGTTTACGCAACCGTTCCCCTACTTTTTTTACAGCCTGCTGCACGGACTCACTTCCGGTATTTATCTTTGCGCCATGATAACGAAACCGTTTATTGTCGGAATTACCGGCGGCAGCGCATCTGGCAAAACATCGTTTTTGCGGGATTTGATGAGTGCGTTTAGCGAAGATCAAATCTGTCTGATTTCTCAGGATAATTATTACCGCGACCTGAACAGCATACAGGTCGACGAAAATGGTGTTCATAACTTTGATTTGCCGGAAACAATTGATCATCACCGGTATGCGCAGCACATTCAGCAATTGCGGGCAGGGCATATCGTCGAGCAGCTGGAATACACCTTCAACAAACCAAATGTTATTCCGCAGATTCTGACGTTCCGGCCGGCTCCGATCATTGTCGTGGAAGGTATTTTCGTTTTTCACTTCAAGGAAATTGCCGACCTGCTGGACCTGAAAGTGTTTATCTCGGTTAAAAATCAGGTTAAACTTGACCGCCGGATCAAGCGGGATTTTGAAGAACGTGGTTATGATCTGGACGATGTTTTGTACCGCTGGAAGTACCACGTACGGCCTACTTACCAGCAATATATCAAACCATATAAAGCTGAAGCTGACCTTGTTGTGCCCAATAACATCCATTATAAAAAAGGGCTTGATGTGCTGATCGCTTACCTGAAGGCGCATCTGCCTGTATAAAAACTTAGAGTCTTTCGAAAACCATTTGCTTAGACAGCGCGTATGTATTCCTGAAAGTGCCCGATTAAACCCGGGCGCCTTTCAAACATCTAAAAATCTAAAAGACTATTTCATTTATGGAATTCATGAAAAAGGCAATGGCTGCCATCGTAATTGCAGCCGGTTTGCAGATCAGCGCTCAGGCACAGGCTCCGGTTACTGTTGGTGGCGCACCTATGTATGCCAATAAGAATATTATTGAAAACGCCGTTAACTCCAAGGATCATACTACGCTGGTAGCGGCGGTTAAAGCAGCGGGACTCGTTGAAACCCTGCAAGGCCCGGGTCCGTTTACAGTATTTGCCCCAACCAATGCTGCGTTTAACAAACTGCCGGCCGGTACGGTCGACAATCTGGTAAAACCGGAAAATAAGGCTACACTGACCAGCATCCTGACCTACCACGTTGTGCCTGGTAAACTGGATTCGAAAGAACTGATGATGAAAATTAAGGACGGTAAAGGCATGACGAAGCTGAAAACCGTTAACGGCGAAACGCTTACGGCGAAGATGACGGATAAGGGCCTGACTATTGTTGACTCAAAAGGTAATTCATCCGTTGTGCAGATCGCGAACGTATACCAGTCGAACGGTGTGATTCACTCGATTGACACCGTATTAATGCCATAAGCTCCGGCTTAATAACTTAAGACGCAGACTGTAAGCGGTTTACCCTTCAGCTGCGTCTTTTTTATTGCCCTGTATTTTAAAACTTTCTGTGCCAAAAAAACGTTTTTCAGGTATGAAACCTACAACACTTTTTCAGATTGCCGGTTGCCTGATGCTGATCGGGCTTTTGTTTGCTTTTGTGTTTTCGCAACCGCAGGCGACTGCCTCGGGTACGCACCAGGACCATCAGGTTGATCCACCCCGGAAAGTGGTAAAGACCGACGCTGAATGGAAAAAGATACTGACTCCGGACCAATATGAGGTGCTGCGCCGGAAAGGAACCGAGCGGGCCGGCACCAGTCCGCTGAATCATAACAAGGAAAAAGGCGTCTATTACTGCGCGGGTTGTCATAATCCGCTGTTTAGCTCGGACGCTAAGTTTGAGTCGGGTACCGGCTGGCCGAGCTTCTTCCGGCCAATTGCCAAAAACGCGGTTGCCGAAGAATCCGATCACAGCTATGGCATGGTTCGTACCGAAGTCGAATGCAGTGTGTGCCGCGGGCACCTGGGTCACGTTTTTGAAGACGGACCGAAGCCAACCGGCCTTCGCTACTGCATGAATGGTGTTGCGCTGAAATTTGAGTCAAAGTAAGGTTTTCAGCCATCAGACTGATTCATTGCGTTACGCATTTTTTATATGACCGGCCTCAGCAAGGGCCGGTTTTTTGCGTATAAAAAAGGGCTTTTTTCCGTTATATTTGCGATCCGTTGGCGCGCTGATTTTATGCTACAACGGAACAAGCACTAAATGAACATACACTCCTGCCAGGCAGCGGTCCTTCCGGGATCCGCAATATATCCAGCCTGAACGGTATACGGGTGTACCACAAAAACTCACTTTTTTCTGTCAATCAGATGATTGCATTTTGGGAACGGATTCGGGCTATTGGTCAGGCGATCAGCCGGTTTTGGCACCGAATCTGGCATGGATCAGGCCAAATACTCTATAACCTGTCAGTCCGGATCCTGGGTCAGGAACGGGTAGACGCGGTAGCCACACGCTATCACCATTTTCAGGAGCAGAAACGGGCCTTTATCGGCCGGTTTATTGATACGGAGGCTACCTACTATCCGGCACTGCGTAAACTCTGGAAAGGGTTTGTTTTTTTTATGCTCGCCATTGCCCTTTACGTTTTTACATTAGAAACTAATTTTCTGTGGCTGACCGGCTCTATGCCCAGCCTTGAAGATCTGCAAAACCCGAAACTGAACCAGTCTTCCGAAATTTATACCCTCGACGGCGTACCGATCGGAAAATTCTATACCGAAAACCGCACCCCGATTACTTATCAGAATATCCCGAAGCACCTGATCAATGCGCTGATTGCAACAGAAGATGTTCGTTTCTACAAACACTCGGGCATTGATACCAAAGCGCTTGGCGGGGTGTTCCTGTCAGTGATTTCCGGCGGCGACCGAGGCGGCGGAAGTACCATTACCCAGCAGCTGGCCAAAAATCTCTTTAAAACCCGCCGGAATGCGTCGAAAGGTGTATTGATGTATATTCCGGTTGTCCGGACTCTCATCATTAAGTCGAAGGAATGGCTCATGGCCATTAAACTGGAACGGACCTTTACCAAAGACGAAATTCTGACCTATTACTTCAACACCGTTGATTTTGGCAGCAACTCCTTTGGTCTGAAAACGGCCGCGCGGACGTTTTTCAATAAACAACCCGATAGCCTCAACATTCAGGAAGGTGCCGTACTGGTGGGGCTTCAGAAAGCAACCACTTCCTATAATCCGCTGCGGAATCCGAAACGCTCTACCGAGCGCCGGAATACCGTACTGGGACAAATGGCTAAATATGGTTTCCTGACGGCAAAGCAGGCTGACTCAATCAGCGCCCTCCCGCTGAAAACTGACTTTACACCCGAAAACCCATACGCAGGCCCTGCCAATTACCTGAAAAACGCGGTGGTCGATTATGTCGAAAAATGGGGAAAGGAAAACGGGTATGATCTCTACACAGACGGTCTGAAAATCTATACGACGGTCGATTCGCGGATGCAGTCCTATGCCGAAGACGCGGTTGACGAAAAAATGAAACAGCTCCAGCGGACGTTCAACAACCACTGGAAAGGCCGCAACCCGTGGACCGATGAAGACGGTAACGAAATACCAGGCTTTATCGATTCGGTTGCCAAACGTACTGACCGGTATAAAGGGCTGGTTCGCCGGTTCCCGCAGAGCCCCGATTCAGTAAATTACTACATGAAGGTCAGGAAGTTCAAGATGAAGGTTTTTGACTGGAACGGCGAAAAAGAAGAAGAAATGACTCCGTTTGATTCCATTGCCTATTACAAACGCTTTTTGCAGGCGGGTATGGTGGCGATGGATCCGCATACGGGTTTCATCCGTGCCTGGGTCGGTGGTCTGAACTACGATTACTTTAAATACGACCACGTTAAGCAGGGTAAACGGCAACCGGGATCAACCTTTAAGCCGTTTGTTTACACCACGGCCATCGACGATTCGACCATGAACCTGAGCCCGTGCGACCGTATCCGTGACGAGCCGTTTGAAAAGGAATACGTTGAAAAAGGCGAGATGAAAGTCTGGCGGCCGAAAAACTCAACCGGCTCCTTCTCCTATTCGAACATGACGCTGCGGCGGGCCATGGCCCGGTCTATTAACTCCATCACGGCCCAGCTGACTGATCGCGTGGGGCCGGAGCGGGTTGTCGAATACGCCCACCGGCTGGGAATCAAAAGCCCGCTGGCGGCTGTTCCGTCAATCGGTCTGGGGTCTTCCGACGTCTCTCTCTACGAACTGGTATCGGCGTATTGTACCTTCGTCAATGAAGGAATGCATACAGAACCAATCATTGTGCAGCGGATTGAAGACCGCAACGGCAACGAGATTGAGTCTTTTACGCCGGAGCGTAAACGGGCGATCAGTACCGAATCGGCCTTCCTGATGATTCACATGCTGAAAGGCGGTTTACAGGAGCCGGGTGGTACATCGCAGAACCTATGGTCGTTCAATATTTTCAAGAACAATCTGGAAATGGGCGGTAAAACCGGAACTACCTCCAATAACTCCGATGGCTGGTTTGTCGGCGTTTCGCGTGATCTGGTTATCGGTGCGTGGGTTGGCGGCGATGACCGGAGTATTCACTTCCGGACGACGGATCTGGGCGAAGGGGCCAAAACGGCCCTGCCGCTCGTAGGAGCCTTTCTGGAAAAAGTCTTTGCTGATCCGAAATTTAAAAATTTACAGGGGCCATTCCCCAAACCGTCGTTTACAATTGCCAAAAATTACCTCAATTGTGGCTATTCCGACGATGAGCGCAGTCCCGAAAGTGATTCTACTTCACTCGATGCTTCCGGTGATTCACTGAATATTCTGGAACCAACCGAAGCCCCTGTTGCTCCGCCGGATACGACCGGTAATAACAACGATACCGAGGCCGAAAATTAAACACTGCTTTTCCCAAACGAAAACGTCCCGACAGGATATCTGCCGGGACGTTTTCGTTTGGCGGGGTTCAACTTTTCTGACACCCTGAAAAAAGTAATGGCGCAGTCGGGCCGCGCCATTACTAACGTTTGTTCAATAAACTGTTTAACCTAACTCATGATCAGCGGTATTACTACTTTTTCTGAGCAGTTTCTTTCGGCCACTGGTAGTTGAATTTTCCATTGATCGGAGCCCCGAAATAGTTCAGATTCAGGTAGTCCAGACGCTTTTTATGTACTTCGAGGCGTTGTTTAAAATCGTCTACGTTCTTCCGGTCCTTATCCGTCCAGCCCACTTCGGCCAGGGCGATCGCCCGCGGAAACGTCATATACTCTACATACTCCGGCGTCCGCATGTATTCAGTCCAGACGTTACCCTGTACACCGATAATGTGTTTCGCTTCGTCCGGCGTAAGTTCAGCTGGTGTCGGCTCATACGAATATGATTTTTCCAGTGTTGTAAAGCCCCCGATGGCAATCGGCTGCGTTTTTGAGTCGGCCTGATAATGGTCCAGGTAGCAGAAACCACCCGGCGTCATGATCGCATCATGCTTTTGTTTGGCAGCCGCAATACCGCCTTCAGTCCCCCGCCAGCTCATTACGGTCGCATTCGGCGATAAGCCTCCTTCCAGAATTTCGTCCCAGCCAATCATACGGCGGCCTTTGGCAGTGATAAACTGGTCAATCCGGCGGATAAAATAGCTCTGTAGTTCGTGTTCGTCCTTCAGCCCCTCTTTCTTCATGAGTTCCTGACAGAACCGGCTTTCCTTCCACTGCTTTTTCGGGCACTCGTCACCGCCGACATGGATATACTGGCCGGGAAAAAGATCCATCACTTCCGTCAGCACATCCTGCAAAAACGTAAATGTCTCTTCACGCGGGAACAGTACATCATCAAAAACACCCCATTTTGTTGCCACCGGCACGATTTTGTCGGCGCTGCTGCCCAGTTCCGGATAACCCGTCAGTACGGCCATTGAGTGGCCGGGCATTTCAATTTCAGGAATAATCGTTACGAATTTTGACTGTGCATACTGCACAACGTCACGGATTTCATCCTGAGTGTAAAAACCGCCATACGGCGTACCGTCATACCGGTTTTCGCCGTAACGGCCGGCCATTGTTTCTTTACGCTGCGACCCCAGCTGCGTCAGCTTCGGGTATTTTTTGATTTCGATCCGCCAGCCCTGGTCTTCGGTCAGGTGCCAGTGGAATGTATTCATCTTGTGCAGCGCAATCATATCGATGTATTTCTTCACGAACGACACCGGAAAGAAGTGACGACCCACATCAAGGTGCAGACCACGGTAGCTGTAACGGGGCTTATCTTCAATGTAACAGGCCGGAACGGTCCACTTTACCGACGAAACCACTGCCGGACTGAACACTTCTGCGGGCATCAGCTGGAGCAGCGACTGCATACCGTAGAAGAAACCTTTCGGTTCCTGCGCCGTAATGACCACCTGCTTCGGCGATACCTTCAGGAAATACCCTTCAGCACCCAGCTTATCACTTTGCTCGGTATCGAAGTAAATGCTGTTACTTCCTCCTTTACCAATCTTGATTTTTGGCGAAAAACCGGCCGAAGCATTGAGCTGTGCCGCCATCGATTCTGCCAACTTCCGTACTGCTGCGTTTTCTTTTTCCAGTACCAGCGTCAGGGTAGAACCGACGGTAAAGACACCTTTCTGTTCGTCCAGGCGGGCGGGTTTAGGCAAAATGGCATACGTCGCTGTCTGAGCCAAAGCTACCTGCGCCGATAGCAAGGCCCCGAGGGCTAGTTTGCAAACTGTTGTTTTCATAGCGTTAAAAAGAAATTGAGTTATAGGAATTACGTTATTTGCTCACTTTAAATACCCAGACCGGCTGATTGGCCAGCTGTTGCCGCGCAGCCTCCGTGACGGCAACAACCGTTTTATCCCCCGCCTTTTTCCATTTCAGTGGTTGTTTTACCCCTAACAGAGTGATCTGTGTTTTTGTAGTTACCGGCGTAAACGGCAGCTCAATGGCCGTTGACAGTTTGCTTTCGTCATCTTTCGGCAAATAAGAAACATAGGCTGCCCGCTCATTTTCCGTAAAGGCCCATTGTCCCTGACGGTACGGTGCCACCGGTTTGGTGTTGTACACCGACTCCCCGTTGATGGTCATCCAGGCACCGATTTCCTTCAGGCGCTGATAGGCTTCTTCGTGCCATTCCCCATCCGGTCCCGGCGCAACGTTCAGCAGCAGGTTACCGTTTTTCGCGACAATATCCACCAGCGTCTGCACCAGCCTGCGTGCCGGTTTAAAGTTTTCCTTCGGGATGTACGACCAGCTGTCGCCCATGGTCAGGCAAGTCTCCCACGGAATCGGCATGTAGTGGTCAGGGATCTGCTGCTCCGGCGTTACGTAGTTTTCAAATTCACCCGAAACAGTGCGGTCAACCACCAGCAAACCCGGCTGGTGCTGACGGGCCATACCGGCAATTTTCGCCATATTAATGTCCTGGCTGTAGGGAATGGTCCGCTGCCAGCTTACCGTTGAATCGATCGTACTGGCCGGACGAACCCAGCCGCCATCCAGCCACAGGATATCGACCTTGCCATAGCCCGTCATCAGCTCCTGAATCTGGTTGTAGGTGAAATCGCTGAATTTCTGCCAGTTTTCGGGGTATTTTTTCGGATCGTAGCTCACATTCCGGTCTTTCGGCGGAAAATACGGCCACCAGTATGAGTCAGTATGCCAGTCAGGTTTTGAGAAATAGGTACCCACCATAAATCCCTGCTGACGGAATGCCTGAAGAATTTCCTTTGTCACATTGCTCCGCGGATTCGATGCAAACGGTGATTTTGAGCTGGTAATTTTGTAATCGGTCTGCTTCGAATCGAACATGCAGAAGCCGTCGTGGTGCTTGGTTGTGAAGATCATGTACTTCATACCCGCCTGCTGAGCCGCCTGCGCCCACCGCTCCGGATTAAAACGCACCGGATTAAAGGTCGTCTGCAGGTTTTCGTAGGCTTTTTTGTAGTCGTACCAGTTTCCGGCATGCGGGCCCCGGCGTACGCACCAGCCTTCATCTTCCGGGCATAACGACCACGACTCAACAATACCCCACTGACTGTAGGTACCCCAGTGCATTAGCAGCCCGAATTTAATATCCTGCCACTGACCCAGTTTCTGTTTAACGGCGGCGTCAGCCGGCCAGACATACTTCGAATGGTTTTGCTCCGAATGTTGCTGAGCCTGTACCGAAAGGCCACAGCACAAGGCGATGGCCAGACTCATCCAGCTTTTTTTCATGTTACGGAATCTGTTCTTGTTCTAGTAAGGATTGTAGCACGTACGCCTGCGTACCCGACATTTTTGCCAGGCTGCCAAGCTGCGAAATTTCGATTTTTAAGGCTCCCTGAAAATCAGCCAGGCAGTATTTGGCAATGGCCTGTTCAATGGGGCGGCTGATGAGCTTTTCGGCTTTGGCCAGTACACCGTTTACGATAATCAGCTCAGGATTAAACAGATGTACAGCAACCGATAAGCCTTTGCCGAGGTGCATCCCCACTTCGGTCAGCAGATCAACCGCAAAGCCATCGCCCGCATTAGCGTAGTTGATGATGGTTTCAACGTCGATATCATCCGCATTTTCTTCCACCAGCCGTGATGCCTGGCCTGCCTGCAAGCCGGTTTTTGCCCGCCGGATCAGCGCCGAAGCGCCCGTAAGGGTGTCCAGACAACCTACTTTTCCGCACATGCACAGCTCGCCGTTTTCCTGCACCTGAATGTGTCCGAGCTCGCCGGCAAATCCCGAAGCGCCCTGCAACACCCGACCGCCGGTGATGACCCCGATGCCCACCCCCCAATCGATGTTGACGGAAATGACCTGATTTTTGGTACGGGCCAGTCCAAACCAGTGTTCACCGAGAATGATGGCTTTCGAATCGTTGATCAGATACGTCGGTGCCGGAATATACTGCCGGATCAGCTCCCGGAACGGCAGCTCGGGCCGGTCAAGATGCTGGTACGTATAGTTTACGCCCCGCTGACCATCAACCAGACCAGGCACCGCCACCCCGACACCAATGGCCCGCATCTGCCGGATTTCCAGCTCACGGGCAGTGTCAGCCAGCGCATCGGCCAGTTCATCCGACTGGCTGTAGTCAGGTCCCAGCGGAAACGTAAAGGTTGTTTTATACAGTAATTCGTTAGTGAGTGAAAAAACCGCCAGTTTGGTATCATTAAGCCGTATGTCAATAACAACAATGGCGTAATAGGCGGCATTGAGCGAATACAGGGTTGGTTTGCGGCCATATTGGGCATCAGCCGTTCCGACCATATGCAGCCACTGGTCACTGGTCAACTCATCTAATAAGGTGGCAACCGATGGGACACTCGTATGAAGCAACCGGGCAAGCTGTGATACGGTAGCTTTTCCTTCGCGATACAGGCAGTCGATGATGCGGCGTTTCAGTTTATTTTTTTTAGCATCAACGACCGATAAAGCAATGCTTTCTTCCATAGTTCCTGATGATATCATTGCCCGTCTACTCTTGCGGTAAGCCGTTTACAAGTCAGGCTTCTTAGTGGAATGGACGATATATGTTGTGAGCAGCATCATTAAATAAAAGCCAGCTGAACGTCGCCGGAGCCATCCGGAGCCGGCGACGTTCAGCTGGCTCATAACATTGAGTAAATTATATATTGCGTCGAAAAAAAAAGTTCTTCAAAAAGTTATGTGTCTACTTAACCAACTCAATAAAAAAGTTTATTGAGATAGAACCCTGTGGGCCAAGGCTCTATCTCATAAAGCTTGTTGGTCTTTCATTCTTTTAACAATTTGAAGTACAATATTATTATTTTATTTACAGAATCAGATCATTATTTTTAAAAAAATTAAAAAATATACTTTTTCTTCGTCATGACTACATAAACTGTGTCATTAAATCCACATTATCTTGTTTTGTAACTCACTGATAATCCATTAAATATCCATTTGCTAACATTAAAAAATTTGGCATGTAGAAAACTTTCCACATAATTATTTGGCATTAAAGAGGTACGGGCCTATTTTTGAAGACTTGCAGGGATAATCCCAACTTGGACTTAACCTTTTTATTAAGATGAGAAAAATGCTCCTGACTGCTCTTCTGGCAGTCTCGTTTGGCATTGTTCAGGCCCAGACGTCGCCCAATGCAGTTGTCTCTACCGCAGCAGAACCAGCTCTTTATGAGCAGATTCCGATTGTAAGCGACATTATCTCCTTTGCAAAAAAGCATCTCTCCAACCGGTATCGTTCAGGCGGCACTTCGCCGCGCGGATTCGATTGTTCCGGATTTACACGGTATTGTTTCAACAAATTCGGCATTATGCTACCGCATTCCAGCGCTGCCCAGGGCAGTGTCGGGGTTTCGGTTGAAAAAGAAAGTGCACAACCCGGTGATCTGATCCTGTTTAAAGGACACAGTGCGGGCAGCAGCCGGATTGGCCACGTCGGTATGATTGTCGAAGTCGAGGGAGACCGGATTAAGTTTATTCATTCCGCCTGGAACGGCGGTGTCCGATATGACTGGCTGCATGCCGATTACTACAAACGCCGGTTTGTCGGTGTGCGCAGAGTAATCTCCCTGCTGGCCGAGAAATAAATCAATAAAAAAAGGAAGGTTGCCCTTCCTTTTTTTATTGTATTCAGTCTGGTAGCTTATCTGGTCAGCGCTGTCCCGGCGCCCGATGCTACCGCCTGTGCCAGTTCATCCGCATGGCAGATAATTACCTTTGACACGCCTTTCTCCAGTGCCCGGAACGCATTGTCCAGTTTCGGAATCATACCTTTATTGATGGCACCCGACGCTTTGTAGTCTGCATATACAGGCTGAGTCAGTCCGGCAATCACGCTGTTATCATCGTCAGGATTGCTCAGTACACCTTTCTTTTCAAAGCAATAAATCAGCGTTACCTCATTATGGGCGGCCAGATCAACAGCAATCGCTGACGCCATGGTATCGGCGTTCGTATTGAGGATATTTCCTTCCTTATCGTACGTCAGCGGCGCATAAACCGGCGTCAGGTCCTGACGGATAAAGGCTTGCAACTGCCCGGAATTCACCTCCTCAATATCGCCGACAAAGCCATAGTCAATCTCTTTTACCGGGCGTTTGTGAGCAAGCACCGTTCCGCCGTCTGCCCCGGTAAGACCGATGGCATTCGTACCCAGCGCCTGTAACTGCGTCACAATCTGCTTATTCACCAGCCCTCCGTATACCATCGTCACAACATCCAGCATCGGCCGGTCGGTAATCCGGCGGCCATCAACCATCGTAGTCTGAACGCCTAATTTCTCTGCTACCTGGGTTGCGACCTTACCACCGCCATGAATAAGTATCTTATCTTCAGTCAACTGAGCAAAAGACACCAGAAACCGCTTCAGCGCATCCGGATTGTCAATGACATTCCCGCCAATCTTGATGACTGTTACCTTACCCATTCAGCAAAATCTCTTTTAGTACCGCCTGTGCCGACCATTCGCGGTTAGCAGCCTGATCAATTACAATCGACTGCGGGCTGTCAAGCACCGCATCGGTTACTTTCATGTTCCGGCGGAGCGGCAGACAATGCATAAATTTGCCGTTATCAGTTAACTGCATTTTGTCCATCGTAACGGCCCATGACGGATCCTGTACGAGCACCTGACCATAGTGCGTATACGATGACCAGTTCTTGCCGTAAATAAAATCAGCTCCCTCAAACGCTTCGTTCTGGTTGTGCGTCACCCGCGCCTTGCCTACAAACTCAGGGGCGAGGTCGTAGCCTTCCGGATGCGTGATAACGAGCTCCACATCCACGTGGTTCATCCACTCGGCAAACGAGTTGGCAACCGCCTGCGGTAGTGGCTTGAAATGCGGTAACCAGGTCAGCACCACTTTCGGGCGGGCTTTGGTTTTAAACTCTTCAATTGTAATGCAGTCGGCCAGTGATTGCAGCGGGTGGCGCGTCGCGGATTCCAGGTTAACAACCGGAACACCGGCATATTTCACAAACTGCTTCATGACCTGCTCGCGGTAGTCCTTGTCGCGGTCTTTCAGTTCGGCAAAGGCCCGGACAGCAATGATGTCGCAATAACGGCCCATGACAGCCGCTGCTTCTTTCACGTGCTCGGCCTTATCGCCGTTCATGATCACAGGGTTGCCTAACTCACTGTCTTCCAGCTCAAGTCCCCAGCTATCCTGCCCTACATTCAGTACCATCACGTTCATTCCCAGATTCTGGGCTGCCTTTTGGGTGCTCAGGCGGGTCCGTAAACTGGAGTTGAAAAAGATCAGGCCAATGGTTTTATTTTTTCCCAGATGCTGGTCGGCAAACGGGTTTTGTTTGGCCTCCAGGCCTGATTTAATCAGGGCCTGAAGGTCTGTTACGTCGTGAATGGAAATGAAATTGGTCATTTTATCCTAATCAAACCGTTGCTTTAACTTCTTTTGATAAAGCGTCCAGGAACTGATCGATCTCTTCGGTTCCCAGCGCCAGCGACGGCAGTAACCGGATGGTATTTTTGCCTGCCACACCGGTAAACATATGGTGTTCGAACAGCAGTGTATTCCGCAGTGTCTCCACCGGAAAATCGTACTCGATTCCGATCATCAGGCCACGGCCGCGCAGCTCTTTATAGCCGCCCACCTGCCGCAGTCCGTCCATCAGGTAATCCCCTGTTTTCGCAGCGTTGTCCATCAGGTTTTCGTCTTTCATAATGTCGAGCACGGCAATTGCCGCCGTACACGCGAGGTGATTGCCACCAAACGTAGTGCCCAGTAAGCCGTAACTCGCCCTGAACTTCGGCGAAATCAGGATACCGCCAATCGGGAAGCCATTGCCCATACCTTTGGCCATCGAAATAATATCCGGTTCGATGCCGCTGAACTGATGCGAAAAGAACTTACCCGAACGGCCATAGCCGCACTGTACACCATCCAGAATCAGGACCGCTCCGGTCTCATCGCACCGGCGGCGCAGCGTTTGCAGAAACTCATCCGTTGCCACATGGATACCGCCCACACCCTGAATGCCTTCGACGATAACGGCTGTTACCTCATCTGTAATCCCCGCTACGGCCGCCTCTGCATCGTTATAAGGCAGAAACGTTACATGCTCGCTATAGTTTACCGGCGCGACAATCGACGGATTGTCCGTAGCCGCGACAGCACCCGCTGTCCGGCCGTGGAACGACTTCCGGAACGCCACCACTTTAGTGCGCTTATTATGGAATGATGCCAGCTTCAGGGCATTTTCATTCGCCTCAGCACCTGAATTACAAAGGAATAACGCATAATCAGGGTAACCCGACAGCGCTCCCAGTTTTTCAGCCAGCTCTTCCTGTAACGGGATCCTGACTGAATTTGAATAGAACGAAATCCGGTTTAATTGTTCAGTAATGGCCCTGACATATCGTGGGTGGGTATGCCCTACAGAGATGACAGCGTGGCCCCCGTACAGGTCGAGGTACCGTTCGCCTTTTGAATCCCACAGATAACTCCCCTGTGCCCGCACAGGCTCGATATCATACAGCGGATAAACATTAAAGAGTTGTGACATTGTCTGAACAAATAGTAGCCCTGAATGAATATTTCAACAGGATAATTATAAAAGATTGCAAGTTTACAAATTATGTACCCTAAATCATTGAAAAAAACGAAAAAAGGGGCCTTAGCCCCTTCCAATTCGTCATTCACCATACCATTCAGCATGTTGCGGCGGCTAAACGGCCAGGACTTTGATCAGAAAGCGACGGATCGCGTTCAATGCTTCGGCAGGCTCTTCCAGCATACCCAGATGCCCCGAGTGCTCCAGTACGGTGGTCTGTACATTCGGCGGCATCTCAAACAGCGCCTTACTTTTATCAAGCGGCACCAGCTTATCTTCCTTACCGGCAATGAGTAAGACCGGATAGGCCGCATTTTTCAGCACATGCGTCCGGTCAGGCCGGGACTGAATCGCTTTAACACCCGCAATCAACGCCGCAGCCGGCAGCTGACGCCCCTTTCCGACAACGGCCTCAACCGTTTCGGCCATTGACGTTTTATGTTCTTCGGCAAACATATTCGGCACGGCGGCATTGATAAACGCCGGTGTGCCTTCTGTACTCAGTTGTGCAATCGCTTCCTGCCGTTTCGGCTTCCGTTCTTCATCGTCCGGAAACGCCGTCGAATGAAACAGACCCAGCCCGGCCATCATGTCCGGATGCCTTTCGGCAAAGGCCAGCGCAATGTAGCCGCCCATCGAATGGCCGATCAGGACTACCTTTTTTAGGCCGGATGCCTGAAACACACTATATAACTCTTCGGCGTAGGCTTCAACGGTTTCGTGACTGGTCATGGCCGAAAAATCAGGCTTCACAATTTGTACATCCGCCGATAAATCGTCATACAGCGTATCCCAGATCGACGGGTCTACACCATGACCATGAATCAGACAAAGTGTGGGTTGTTCTGTCATGTTACAAGCAACCCAGAGGCTGCGGTTAGAGGTGACTTGTTTGCTGTAAACTGACAGTGGCACGATCAACGGGAATTACCGCCAGGACCGTGCCACTGATTAGTAATGATTTTTAGCTGCCGTGGTTACACCGTACGTAACACACCTACCAGAATCAGTACGATACCACCGATCAGCATTAGTAAGCCCAACAGACCCAATACACCACCGAACAGCAGCGACAACAACAGACCAACGATACCGATGATGATACCGGCACGGGTTGCACGGTCCATTACTTTCGCTTCGTCAGGGGCCATGTGTTTTTTGATCTGCTTATCGATTTTTTTCGTCATCATGCGCTCCATCAACGTCGCTTTTTTCGTTGTCTGGAGTGTATTGGCAGACTTAGCCGTTGTGGCTTCGTTCAGCAGTTGCTTTACACGGGCCATCCGTTTTTCCAGCTTTTTGTTTGAAGCCAGTTCTTTATTGTTGGCGGCATATGCTTCAATCTGATCAACTACCTGTTTGGTTGCTTCAACCTGCGCGGCTGTCGGGGCGTCAACGGCAGCAGGAGTTTCAACCGGTGTGGCTACCGCAACTTCTTCTGTCGTTTTTGGCTGAGCAATCGGTGCAGCCTTAGCTTCTGAATAGAATCGTTCTGTCTGCGTACGCTGAACCGTGGCGTATGGACGGCTACAGGCAGTCATCATGGCAGCAGCGGCGAAGGCAAAAAAGGCGTTGCGAGTCAACGTTTTCATAAATCTGTGTTTTTTTAGTGAATTAACGGTTTGAACGTCCAAACGTAAAAAAATGTTAGAGACGAAAAACCGGTGTTTGAAGAAATTTGATTGAATGAGCGTTTAAAACCCCGTTTCTGAGCTACTGGCCCCTATAAAAGGCCAATCAGGAGTAGAACAGCGCCAACAATTAACGATACAAGCCCGAGTGTCGCAGCTGTCCCGGAAGTTAGTAAAAGCAGCAACAGACCCAGAATAACCAGCACAGCACCACCCGTCAGAACCCCCGTATTCAACTGGGCTTTCTGCGTTTTTTCCGGGCTCATTTTCTGCTGGATTTTCTTGTTAATCTTCTTGACCATCATCCGCTCCATCGCCGTTGTTTTATGCGTGGTCGCGTTGGCCGATGCTTCGGTGAATGAGGTTGTGGCCAGCAGCTGCTTAATCCGGCCCATACGCTTGTCCAGCTTTTGCTTGTCCGAAACCGTCAGTTTGTTATCGGCTTTCGCCACCGCTTCGTAAGCGGCTAATGCGCCATGCACCGTTTGGGGCGCTACCTCAGCGGATGGTTCCGGCGCTGTAACAGGCAGCATGTCAGCCGGTGTGGCTGACGGAGCCTGCGCCACCGGCGTGGTGAGTGCGGCACCTGTGTGTGCTACATCGGAGGGCGTACGCTGTAAGGTTGCATACTGACGGTTGTTACACGCCGTCATCAGCATTCCAATGGCGAGAGCATAGAATGCATTGGTAGTTATGCGCTTCATATGAGAAGGACGTTGAGTGAAACATACAAGGTTTTCACTCGACTAACTACCTACACATATGATTGTTTCGGAAACCGACAGAAAGGAGAAGTATGCACAAAAAAAGTGGTGGCACGCCTGAGAGGACAGCCCTCCGCTTGTGCCACCACTAATGCGTATTCTATTGCCTGCCTATGCTGCCGACCGCAGCACCTGCCAGGTTGATTTACCGAACTGCTCCTGTACATAATCCATCGACACCGTAAAGGTCGTCAGATCTGTTCGTGAAGGCAGCTCAAACATGGCGTCGGTTATGATTGACTCGCAGATCGCCCGCAGCCCGCGCGCGCCCAGATTAAAGTGCAGTGCCTGATCGACAATAAAGTCCAGTACATCAGACTCCCATTCAATGGCAATGCCTTCCATGGCAAACAGCTTTTCGTACTGCTTGGTAATGGCGTTTTTGGGCTCCGTCAGAATTTTCCGCAAGGCCTGACGATTCAGTGGTTCAAGGTGCGTCAGTACCGGCAGACGGCCAATCAGTTCCGGAATCAGTCCGAACGATTTGAGGTCCTGCGCCGATACAAAGCGCATCAGGTGTTCACGGTCAAAGGACTCGTGCAGGCGGCGGTCGCCGGAGAATCCGATCGGCCGCGTGTTGATCCGTTTGGCAATGTGCCGTTCGATACCATCAAAAGCGCCGCCGCAGATAAACAGAATATTTTCGGTATTGATCGAAATCATCCGCTGATCGGGGTGCTTACGGCCACCCTGCGGCGGTACGTTCACCATCGAGCCTTCCAGCAGTTTCAACAATGCCTGCTGCACCCCTTCACCCGACACATCGCGGGTTATGGACGGATTATCCGCTTTACGGGCGATTTTATCAATTTCGTCGATGTATACAATGCCCCGTTCGGCCGCATCAACGTTGTAATCAGCTGCCTGAAGCAGCCGGGTCAGAATGGTTTCAACGTCTTCGCCTACATAACCGGCTTCGGTAATCACCGTAGCGTCAGCAATGCAGAACGGCACTTCCAGCTTACGGGCAATCGTCCGTGCCAGATAGGTTTTACCGGTACCGGTCTCTCCTACCATAATGATATTCGATTTTTCAATCGTCACATCATCTTCCGTTTTGGGCTGCATCAACCGCTTGTAGTGATTATAGACCGCCACCGAAAGCGTTTTCTTCGCTTCGTCCTGCCCGATTACATACTGGTCAAGATGGCGCTTCATCTCCTGCGGTTTAATCAGGTTCAGCTTGATGTCTGCCGGTTCGGAGCGGCGGGGCCGCATTTCCTCCAGCACCACCCGGTGGCCTTCCTCGATGCAGTAGTTACAGATGTGGGAGTCCATGCCCGACAACAGGAGCATTACTTCGTTTTTTCGACGGCCGCAGAACGAGCAACTAACCGCTGGCATATTGGTGATCAGAGTGTTTTGATGTTTATGTTCGTAAAACTGACAACTAACCGTTTTGTTGTCATCCTTTTTCTGTCAATAAAAAACGACCTGAGTATACCCAGGCCGTAGTAGGTAAACAAAGGTACATGTTGAATGCTGAACAGGCAAGCCTGTATCCGCCATTACCTAATAAGTTTCGTAGTCGTAAAAAAGCCCGAATGTAGTACCGGCCGCCCCCTCTGTCCATTGGGTGATGCGGCCATCGGCACGAGCAGTTACTGAATAGTTTTTTGTTACAGCCGCTGTTACGGGTACACCTGCCTTGTCGTAGTTCCGGACCGTTTGCAGGGACACATTGTTCTGGCTATACCGGAATGCCATTTGATCACCCCAGATGGTGGCGGGCGGTAAGCCATAATACGGACTCCGGCCGGTGCCGTAAGCATACGTAGTACGGAGCCGCCCGGTCTCTATCCGGTCGCTACCATACACCGGTGCATCAATAGCCGTCAGGTTGCCATCTGTATAGGCATAGGTAGTAACCAACCCCGTTTGTCCGGCAACGGGCAGTTTGTATTCTGTTTTTTTCACCGGGCGGTTTTGGGCATCCAGTTCATAAACCAGCTGCTGCGTATCAGTAAACGTTCCGTCAACCCCCATTGACGCATAGGTAGCCGTCATGATTTTACCCGTACTGTCATATGTATACCGGATGCGTGACTCTCCGGCTTTCTGTTTGCTCTGATAATCCAGATAATCAGCCTGTTTCAGGCGCCCCTGCGTATCGTACTGGTAAACCATCCGGTTTGCCTGATCCAGGCTGAATGGCGGGAACGGCCCTCCCGGATTAAAATAACTCTGAATTAACGACACCCGGTTACCGGTATCGTATGAATAGACCTGAAAAAAGGTTACATCTGACCGGTCGGTTACGGTTTTCAGCCGCACGCGGTCTTCCGTCACAGGTTCATTTCCTTTGCTGCACCCCGCCAGCCAGAGCATCATCAGCCCAGGCAGAACAATTTTCCACACACTCCCCTTCATACCCGTTTGTCGTGATTTGTCATCTCCTTAAAGATACAAAAAAGGGGAAAATCGTTGGATTTTCCCCTTGAGAATTACAAACTGTGACGACAATCAGGCCAGCCTGTGCTCGGCCTTACCGCTTGTCCGACGCTCTCCTGTCTATCGGTCGCCGGACCTCGTTTAGTTTGTAGCGTTTAGTTTTACAATGATACCGGGACCATAATACAGCAGGTAGTACGTATCCGCGCTGACCGTACTCAGGTGAATATCAACCGGCGTGATGGCCGGCGAGAACAAGGTCGTTGCCGAATTATCACCGCTGGCAACCCGGCCCGGGGTTGAAAAACCAAACTCGGTAATGAGTGTTTTGCCACCCGGCGTAAAGGTAATGTCCGTAATGCCCGAAAAGCCTGTTTTATAGACGGTTGGCGTAACCGGTGCCGTGCCGCTGCCACTCACCTGGTAGATCGTTGACTTACCGGTCGGGAACGGGAAACCCACGAGGGTTGTCACCAGAAAATTTGTACCATCAAAGACAATGCCGGTCGGTACGGCATCGATGGTCGGCGGACCAACCGGAGCGGCCGGGTATGTCGGGTTAGGCACATCCGGGAATACGGCATAAATGCTCAGCGCATTGGTACCTTTTGCTACCCGCACAATGGCGTTGGCGCCTGCATCAGCAATAAAAATATCTCCGTTCGGCCCGAATGTCAGGTTATACGGGTTTGAATCTGCCGGGTCCGGTGCGTTCGGGCGGGCATTCTTTACAAACGTACCAATGTCCACAAAACTCAGCGAGCTTGCCGGAATCGGTGCACTGACGCCCGGAACGAAGTTCGACACATCGGCCACAAACATTTTATCTTCAATACTGTGGAGGATGTACAGCTTGCCGTCGCGGTACAGCAGGTGGTTCAAGCCTTCCGGTGAATTCTCCGGACTAATTGCCGATACAAATCCGGTGATGACAGGATAAACAGCACCTGACGGCGTTATGACCGCTACCCGGCCGTCATTCACCGTACCGCTACCGGCTTCGGTAACCCAGATATTGCCTTTGTTATCATCAGAGATGCCAATCGGTGCTTTCAGACCGGAGGCAACCGGTGGTCCCGGAACAGCAGCCAGGGTTACCGGGTTAGGAATCCGGTGATCCTGCAACACACAACCATAAACACCAACCAGCAAAATACCCAGTGAAATAAACAGCCAGCTTGTCTGGCGAAGGGAGTAGTTAAATTTCATACGAAGAATGGTTAGAAACAGGCTTACATTAAAAGTGGACTATCGGAGAGTTGTGCAAAAGTAACATTTTATATACAGGCAAATCAAGAAGCAGTGATTTAATGGTCTCTTTTCTAGTATGACTTACAAAATAGTTACTAAAAAAGAAATACGAAAACTATCTATGGATTACCATGCGTGCTGTAATCCCAAATAACTGCCGGCGCTGACCGGCAATAAATTGCCCTGATCAACGGCGAATGACGCACTCAGCAGTGTGGTTTTCCGGCGGTTCAGCGGCCAGCGGATTGCCGCATAGGCCGATAGTTGCGGCAACGGTTCAGGATACGGACGGTTGAATGTACCTTTGTTCCGGGAAAATGATGCTTTAAAAACCAATGAAGGTCCGCCGGCGATAACTCCGTCAAGGGCCAGATACCAGGCCGCAACACGATTGTTCGGAAAGTAGGGGCCGCCCAGGCCGGCTGCATACTGGCTGAGATACATATAGGGAAAAAGAAATGGTGTGCCCAGTGTGAGTCCCTGATAGGTCCACCCTTCGCGGTACTGACTGTGATTGTAGTAATTATCACCGCCCTGATACTGAGCAGCCGGATCGAAGGTCGGGCCACTCTGATTGAGGGTACTGATCCATTCAAGGACTATGCGCCGGATCCGGAACCACGACGAGGCCTCGCTGCTCAGATTCAGCAACCGTAACCCGGTCAAGCCATCCGGCACATTCCGCAGGGCCAGCCCGGACGCGTCTTCATACAGATGCTGGTGGTACAATTGCCAGTTCGTGTGGTCACCGCGCCACTCCAGGGCGAAATCAATACTGCCGATATGGTTACCGATGCGGTTGGTTCCGTCAAAATCAGTAAACCGGTCATTTTGCAGCGCTTCCGGATACCGGCCCGTTACCACCGACAGGTAATCGCGGAAAGTGGCCGGCAACTGCCCGTTAACGGCCAGCGGGGTACCGTTCAGGTAACCGGCCCGCCCGCCCCACTGCACCTGATGGTTCAGACCGGCATAAGCGCGTACGCGCCAATGCGGCTTCCCAAACCGGAAATACGCATATTTCTGATGTAAATAGCTGTTTTGTATGTAGGAATTAATAAACCACCCGTGGGCATAGCCAACCCGGAATGCCAGTATATGCTTCAGAAAGCCTAGTGAAATATAATCAGGTGTATGGAGCTGCACTTTCGGAATCGGCAGCGTATTGCCCGACCAGGCCACGCTCCCCGACGACAGCAAGGTATCTGCGATTCCGATACTACCGGTGCGGTTACCGGCAAACAATTCGAATTTGCCGTAACGTACTTTCAGAAAGGCATCCGGTAAATAATACCGCAGCGGCTCATTGGCAGGTTTCAACTGCACATTCAACACCCCGTTAAAGCCAAATCCCCAGTCGAAGCGGGAGGATGAATCGATGCGTTGCCGGTAATCCTGCGAAACATTCAGCCGCGCGGCGATCAGAGAACCTTTCAAGGGCACGGTTCCCTGCTGATTGGTTCGTAACCAGAACGGAATCTGCTCATTCCCGGCCGAGTACCATCCTGATTCGACCGTATAGCTAACCCTGTCGGCCGCCGTTTGTGCGGATACGGCAGCAGATACAAGACAACCGGCAAGCACCCGAAGTAGACGGTATGGCATAGGTACGGACGTTTTCGTAATCGACCTTGATACAGAAGCACGAACGTGGGCAAAAATACCGGACTTGTCAAGAAACCAGCCAGCTTTCAGGAAGCGGGGTTTAGGCAACGGCAGAAAATCAGTTATGGTATGGCTCGTGAGGATGCATAAAAAATCCCCGCTTCTTCGATCGAATAAGCGGGGACACGGTCAGCGACCGGCTTATTTCTCGCGGCGCAGTACCTCGTCGATCAGGCCATACGCTTTAGCTTCTTCGGAACGGAACCACTTGTCACGATCCGAGTCGATTTCAATCTGCTCCTTGGTCTGACCGCTGTGCAGCGCCAGAATGCCATACAGTTCGTCGCGCAGTTTCACGATCTCACGCGCGGTAATTTCGATATCAACCGACTGACCCTGTGCCCCGCCCGATGGCTGGTGAATCATCACGCGGGCATGTGGCAGCGCCGTACGCTTTCCGGCAGCCCCGCCGGCCAGCAGAACAGCCCCCATCGACGCGGCCAGGCTCGTACAGACGGTCGCTACGTCCGGACGAACGTACTGCATTGTATCATAAATACCCAGACCGGCATACACCGAGCCGCCCGGGCTGTTGATATACATCAGGATGTCCTTGCGCGGATCAGCCGACTCAAGGAATAACAACTGCGCTACAATGATGTTCGCGATATTATCATCGACACCCATGCCCATAAAGATAATCCGGTCGGCCATAAGGCGTGAGAACACATCAACCTCACGGAAGTTCATCGGCCGCTCTTCGATTACCGAGCGTGTCATATTTTCGACGGTATGATTCATGTATCCGTCTACTGTCAACCCGTTCATGCCCATGTGGTGAACGGCGTACTTGCGAAATTCTTGTCCGAAATTCATGCTTTGCTTTACTTAGTTTGTGGTTTTAGGGTATATCAGTAAAAGATTACGAACAGATTCTTGTTATTAACACAAGGGTAAACCCCGATTCCATAATCCTAAACCCCGTTTTGAATTCTTCTGTTGCAAAAATGCGTTATGCAATTGAAAAGTACTGCCAGTTTAGGTTGAGAATTTATCGTTGATACTTAAGATGAAGACAAAAATTAACGAAAATATCCGTTTGCTACGCCTGCAACGGGGGTACTCGCAGGAAAATATGGCCGATTTGCTCCATTTATCGACAACGGCCTATGGCGATATCGAACGCGGCAAAACCGACATTACCATCAGCCGGCTTGAACAGATTGCCGGGGTGCTGGGAGTAGACAGCGCTTCACTCCTGTCACCGCCTTTGCTCCCGTCAGTCAGTCAGCAGGCATTTGAAGCGGTACCGGTTACGCCTCAGGCTACGCCAACGCCTGATATGAACCATATCCAGCTGTTGCTCGAGAAACAGCAGCTCGAAATTGAAAAGCTTACGCTCGACGTTGAAAACTGGAAGCACCGGTATGAACGTGCCGTTACCCAGGAACAGTTAACCCGTGAACTGATCAACGCACTGACGCCCAAACCGGCCCCTGCCCGCGAACGGATTGGTTTTTAGTCATAAAAAAAGGCTAGTGGGTTTTCCACTAGCCTCTCCCTGAGCGGGCTATAGTTACCGGTTCTGCGCGATTTCCTTGAACTCGTCAAACGATACCTCTTTCGGGTCTACGTTAACCTGCGTTTTCGCATAGTCAAGTACTTTGTCGTCGTAAATCCGGTTGTAAAGCGTTGTGTAGTTCTGACCGTTGTTTTTATCGTCGGCCAGGTAATTACGGGCGATGCGCTCAACGGTTTTGTTGATTTCATCATCGTCCGAGTTAGCAAAGCCAAACTGCTCGCGTACCATCTGCTCTGTAGCGGCCAGTACTTCGGCAAATTCAACCTTGATATCCGTCTGCTCGGCAATTTTGTTTTTGATCAGCTGCAATTTCACCGACTTGGCAAAATCTTCAAACTGCTCGTCAACCTGCTCCCGTGATACCTTGCCTTCGTTGTTTTCAACGAGCCAGTCTTTCAGGAATTCTTCCGGCAACAGGATCGGGATGTTTTCTAACAGGATGCGCTCGATGTCGTACCGCAGCAGGCTTTTTGCTTCACGGTTGAAGTTACCGCTGATGATCTCCGTTACTTTTTCGCGGAACGCTTCTTCCGAGTCAACCTGACCGGCTCCCAGTGACTTGTCGAACAGATCCTGATCGATGTCAGCCGGTGCGTGGCGGGTTACATCTTCAATCGTGAATTCGAAATCACCGCTCAGCTGAGCCGCTTCTTCCGGCTTCAGGCCCGTAGCATGTGCCCGTGACTTATCATCAGGGAAAGCAGCAACGATATCGAATGTAAAGGTTTCGTCTTTTTTCTTACCGATAAATGTCGGCAGGTAATCAGCGGCAACCTGCTTCAGCGGCAGAGCTGTTTTAGCCGAGAACGGCTCTGCTTCGCCTTCTGTTGCGCCGGTCAGCTGCTTCAGTTCACCGAAGATCGTGTCGCCTTCCGCAGCCTCTTCAGCGTGCTCATGCTTATGGAACTGCTGACGGAGGTTATCGATTGTCTCGTTAACGTCTTTGTCAGAAGCCGTAATGGTATACTCTGTTACTGAAGGCAACTGATCGAAATGAACGTCGAATTCAGACGCCATGCCCAGTGTGTAGCTGAAAACAAATTCAGTCTGGTTATCCCAATCAATTGATTCGGCCTCAGTCCGGTCAGGGATCGGGTCACCAACTACCTGTAATTTATTTTCGCGGATATAATTGCTGACAGTACGGCCCAGCAGGTTGTTGATTTCTTCAACCAGAATGCTTTTGCCATACATTTTCTGAATCAAAGAAGCAGGTACGTGACCGGGGCGGAAGCCTTTCATGGCCACTGTTTTTCCATACTGCTTTAATTTTTTAGTAACTTCCGGCTTGTAGTCTTCCGGCTTCAGCGTAATCTTCAGCGAAGCTTGGGTTTCGCTTGCTTTGTCTAAGGCTATATCCACAGTTCTTCTTTTTTTAAAATAAAAGAGCGAAAGAATGAAAGAGCGAAAGAGAGATCATATTACAGACATACGCTCTTTCACTCTATCGCTCTTTCGCTTTAACAGCTTGGTACGGGCGGAGGGACTCGAACCCCCATGCCTCGCGGCGCTTGATCCTAAGTCAAGTACGTCTACCAATTTCGCCACGCCCGCAGTTCGGTATGTTGATCCGATAAAACCGGCCAAAATTACATGTAATGTGTTTTCGGCCGTTGTTCATCTGAATCGGCCTGCAAAAGTAGGTATGTTTTTTCTGATTGCAAATTTTTGTCCAAACTTTTTTTTTTTGATTTCTTCACATTGACTTCATACTGATTAGTCCGTAACTTGGAACTAAGAGTACAACCAAACAGAAGGGATAGGTTACCAAAATCTACATCTTCCAGAGCCGAACTTACCGATATGAACGTAACTGCAGAGCCCTACATTGATCTGGAGCAGGAACGACGCGAAATCCTGAAACGATACCGTCGGCTGCTGAGGGCTGCAAAGCCACTATTAAAAGACAATGACGCCAAACTGATAAAAAAAGCGTTTAATACGTCTTCTGAAGCGCACAAAAACATGCGCCGCCGGTCTGGTGAGCCTTATATCTATCACCCGCTTGCCGTTGCCCAGATTGCCGTCGAAGAAGTTGGCCTCGGCACTACCTCCATTGTCGCTGCGCTGCTGCATGATGTGGTCGAGGATACCGACATGACCATTCCGGATATCGACCGGCTGTTTGGCCCCAAAGTGGCTAAAATCATTGACGGGCTGACCAAAATTTCCGGTTACTTCGAATACGGTACCTCGCAGCAGGCCGAGAACTTCCGGAAAATGCTGCTGACGCTCTCCGACGATGTGCGGGTCATTCTGATCAAGCTTGCTGACCGCCTGCATAATATGCGGACCCTCGACTCGATGCCGCGGGATAAGCAGCTCAAAATTGCCTCCGAGACCATATATATATATGCACCGCTGGCACACCGGCTCGGTCTGTATGCCATCAAGTCGGAACTGGAAGACCTGTACCTGAAATACGTTGAGCCGGAAGCCTACAAGGACATTGCCCGTAAACTACGTGAAACCAAAGCCGCCCGTGACCGGTTTATTGCCCGGTTTATCGAACCGCTGGAAGAAGACCTGCGCGCTACAACCATCAAGTTCGTGATCAAAGGCCGGCCCAAGTCGATTTATTCGATCTGGAACAAACTGAACAAACAGAAAAAACCGTTCGAGGAAATTTATGATCTGTTTGCGGTCCGGATTGTGCTCGATGTTCCGCATGAAGAAGAAAAATCGGCCTGCTGGCGGGCCTACTCCATCGTAACGGATCATTACAAACCGAACCCCGACCGGCTGAAAGACTGGATCAGTACGCCGCGGACCAACGGCTACGAATCGCTGCATACGACCGTCATGAGTAAAACCGGTCAGTGGGTAGAGGTGCAGATCCGGACTGAGCGGATGAACGAAATCGCCGAGAAAGGGTATGCCGCCCACTGGAAATATAAGGGCAGTGAGACCGGTACTGCCGCCGGTATTGACGTCTGGATCAGTCAGGTCCGGGATATGCTCGAAATCACGACCCAGGGCGAAAAAACAGGCGCCATTGAATTCCTCGACGATTTCAGGAGCAACCTCTATAGCGAAGAAGTATTTGTCTTTACCCCAAAGGGCGATCTGAAAGTCCTGCAACGGGGGGCCACCGCCCTCGACTTTGCGTTTGATATTCATACGCAGGTCGGCGCCCGCTGTATGGCCGCTAAGGTCAATAATATTCTGGTGCCGCTGAGCCATGTCCTCCACAACGGCGATCAGGTCGAAGTGATCACCTCCAACAAGCAGAAACCCAGTGAAGACTGGCTGCGGTTTGTGGTTACCTCCAAAGCTAAGACTAAAATCAAGGACCTGCTGAAGGAGGAAAAGAAACGTTACATTACCGATGGCCGTGATCTTGTCGCGAAAAAGCTTAAAACGCTCCGGGTCGAGGTTAACAACGAAACGCTGAACCAGCTGCGGGCCTTTTTCGGCTCAAAAACGGTTAATGACTTTTACTATCGGGTCGGCAAAGGACATATTGAACCGAATGAACTGAAACGGTTCAAGATCGACCGGGATGCGAAGGAAAACCGGCAGAACAAGCTCAATACCGATAAGATCCAGGACGGAAAAACGTTTGAGAAAGAGCTCAAGAAAATCCATGGCGACCGGGCCGATGCAGACATGCTGCTGATCGGCGAGGACATGGACAAAATCGACTACACGCTGGCTAAGTGCTGTAATCCGATTTCGGGAGATGATGTTTTCGGGTTTGTTACCATCAATGAAGGCATCAAGATTCACCGCGTTTCCTGCCCGAATGCCGTTGAGCTCATGTCGAACCACGGCAACCGGATTATTAAGGCCAAATGGACCTCACAGCGTGATCTTGCCTTTCTGGCCGGCCTGCGCATTACGGGTACCGACCGTGTTGGTCTGGTCAACGACGTCACACGGATCATCAGTAACGAACTGCATATTAATATGCGCTCGGTTACGATCGACTCGAAAGACGGAATTTTTGAAGGAATCATTAAGTTGTATGTACACGACACCGGACACCTGGAAACCCTCGTACAGAAACTCGAACGGGTGAGTGGTGTTTTTGAAGTTGTCCGCTTTGACTAACCGTGTCAGGTAACCGGTTCCCTGTAAAAAGTTTGCTGCAGGTGACCGGTTCCTCACGACGTCCATTAACTTTGCATCATTATGCCTGCGCCGAAACAAACAAACCTCGAAGCCGCAAAAACGATATTTACCGCGTATCTGGAGAACAAGGGCCTCCGGAAAACGCCGGAGCGTTTCGCCATACTGGAAGAAATCTACAACCGCGAAGATCACTTTGATGTCGATGAGTTGTATATCTCCATGAAGAACAAAAAATACCGCGTCAGCCGGGCAACCGTATATAATACGCTCGATGTGCTGGTTGACTGTGATCTGGTGACGAAGCATCAGTTCGGCCGTAACCTTGCCCAGTATGAAAAATCGTACGGCTACAAGCAACATGATCACCTGATCTGCACGGATTGCCACAAGGTTATGGAGTTCTGCGATCCGCGTGTACAAACCATTCAGAATATGGTAGGTGATATGCTGAAATTTAACGTCATGCACCATTCGCTGATTTTCTACGGAAGCTGTACCCGCGAAAACTGCGAAAACCGCAATGAAATTTCTGCCGGGCAAACCATGCATGCGGCCATGCAGGAAGACAATTAACTATCTTAATTACAATGAATTAAACATAAAGGCTGCTCTGACCAGAGTGGCCTTTATGCGTTAACAAATGGGTTCATAAAAAAATAACAGCTGTTTTTTTGGGATTCTCAGAACCTTTTACGACGTTTACATGTATATACATTGAATGTAATAACATTAAGATCAAAAACACATAAAATCATGGCAACTGAAACTCCTTCAACCGCTACCTGGACCGTCGATCAATCGCACTCAGAAGTACATTTTAAAGTAAAACACCTGATGGTGTCAACTGTTACCGGCTCATTCGGCAGCTACGACGCAAAAATGGAAACTACCGGTGATTCGCTGGAAGGCGCTAAAATTTCGTTCTCGGCAGATATCGACAGCATTTCTACAGGCAACGAGCAGCGCGACGGTCACCTGAAATCAGGCGATTTCTTCGATGCAGCCAGCCACCCGCAACTGACATTTGTATCAACCGGCTTTACGAAAAAAAGCGGTGATGAATATAGCTTAACCGGTGACCTGACCATTCGTGGTACTACGCAACCAATTACACTCGACGTTGAATACGGCGGACAGATGGTTGATTTCTACGGTAACACGAAAGCGGGTTTTGAGATCAGCGGTAAAATCAAACGGAAAGAATTCGGTTTATCATGGGACGCCGTAACCGAAGCAGGCGGCGTTGTTGTATCAGACGACGTTAAACTGGTTCTGAACATCCAGATGGCGAAACAGGCATAAGATAAGCTTTAGGTGTAAATTTCATATTCGTTAACGGCATGGCTCGGTTATGAGCCATGCCGTTTTTTCTTTGTATAAAAAACCAACCCTTTGCCGACTATGCGTAAAACGTTACTACCTGCTCTGCTTGTAGCCTGCCATATTGCCTTTGCCCAACCGGCGGCCCAAACATTTACACATGCCCGGACTGTAGCCGAAACGGGCTTCTCCGCCGAACGCCTGCAACGTCTGGATGCTCTGCTACAAGGCTGGGTCGATGCGGGTATTGCGCCGAATGCGGTTACATTTGTGGCCCATAACGGTAAAATCGTTCATTACAAAGCCTTCGGTTACAGCAATATCGAGCAGAAAACGCTCCTCAAACGCGACGATATTTTCCGGATTGCGTCTCAATCAAAGGCGCTCGTGACAACGGCACTGATGACGTTTTTTGAAGAAGGCCGGTTTATGCTCGATGAACCGATCTCGAAATACATTCCGGCTTTCCGCAATCCGCGGGTGCTGATCAGTTACGATAAGGCCGCCGGTACCTATGAAACCCGTCCGGCGAAAAGCGAAATCACCATCCGGCAACTACTCTCCCATAATGCCGGTATTCCGTATGAACATCCGCTTGACCAGTTGCCGCAGTTCAAGGTCCCGTTTTTTAACTCAACAGACCCGGACAAGCTCGAAGACGTAATTAACAAACTGGCGAAGCGCCCGCTTATTAAAGACCCGGGCGACGGCTTTACGTATGGACTCAATACCGACATTATTGGCCGGCTTGTTGAGATTCTGTCAGGAGAATCGCTGGACGCTGCCCTGCGCAAACGGGTACTTGATCCGCTGGGTATGAAGGACACCTATTTTTACCTGCCCGAGGCCAAGGCGGGCCGTTTAGTAGAACTTTACTCCAAGGGAAGTACAGGCGCCCCGCTGACCGTTCACGAAAACAGTACATACCGCACCTATCCGGTGACCGGGGCTAAAACCTACTTTTCGGGCGGGGCCGGGCTGGTCAGCACTATTGAAGATTATGCGAAATTTTGCCAGATGATGCTCAACAAAGGCACGTTTAACGGCAAACGCATTCTGGGCCGGAAGACCGTGGAGCAGATGCTGCGTAACCAGATCGGCGAGGCAAACGTATGGGACCGGCAGGATAAATATGGACTTGGCTTTCAACTGATTACCGAAAACAGCCATTACGGAGATCAGGCTACTCCCGGTTCCTTTACATGGGGCGGCATGTACTGCTCCGAGTATACCATCGATCCGAAAGAAAACCTGATTTTGCTGGTGTTTACCAATGTGCACCCCTACGCCCATTACGGCGACTTTGTCCGGAAATTCCGGTCAACGGTGTATCAGGCGCTGGAGTAACTTACCGGCGGGGTAACGTTCAGCCCTATCCTGTGGCCCACCAGATAGGATGATTTTCAAGCCGTCCTGAAACCACCTACCTTGCGGTGATTAGTCAACAACTTTTCTTTATCATGAGCGAGGAAAACAAAAAATTAACCACGGCTTCGGGACGGCCTTATGCGGAGAATGAAAACACCCAGAGTGTCGGACCGCGCGGGCCGCTGCTCCTGCAGGACTATATTCTGCATGAGAAGATGGCCCACTTCAACCGCGAACGGATTCCGGAGCGGGTAGTGCACGCCAAGGGCTCAGGCGCATTCGGTACGTTTACGGTAACCCACGATATTTCACAGTACACAAAGGCTAAGCTGTTCAACAAAACCGGCAATCAGTGCCGGATTCTCGCCCGCTTCTCAACCGTAGGCGGCGAAAAAGGATCAGCCGATACCGAACGTGACCCGCGCGGGTTCGCGGTGAAGTTCTATACCGAAGACGGGAACTGGGATCTGGTCGGTAATAATACGCCGGTGTTTTTTGTGAAGGATCCTAAGAAATTCGGTGACTTTATCCATACGCAGAAGCGGGATCCCCGTACCAACTGCAAGTCGCCGACGATGATGTGGGATTTCTGGTCGCTGAATCCGGAGTCATTGCATCAGGTACTGATCCTGATGAGCGACCGGGGCACGCCGTTTTCTTACCGCCACATGAACGGCTACAGCAGCCATACGTTCAGCATGATTAATGCGCATAATGAACGGGTCTGGGTGAAATTCCACTTCAAAACCGCGCAGGGCATTAAAAACTTCACAAACGACGAGGCCGCCCACATGAAGTCGCAGGACATGGATCATGCCCAGCGCGATCTGGTCCAGTCGATTGATCGCGGCGAATTCCCCCGCTGGAACCTCAAAATTCAGGTGATGACGGAGGAGCAGGCAAAGTCCTTTGCGTTTAATCCGTTCGATCTGTCGAAAATATGGCCGCATGACGATTTCCCGTTGATCGATGTCGGCACCATGGAGCTGAACGAAGTACCGGCCAATTACTTTGCCCAGGTGGAGCAGGCGGCCTTCGCCCCCGCACACATTGTTGACGGCATCGGCTATTCGCCCGACAAAATGCTGCAGGGCCGCTTATTATCCTACCCTGACGCACACCGCTACCGCCTTGGTGTTAACTATGAGCAGATTCCGGTCAACCGCTGCCCGTATATGGGCCGTAACTACCAGCGCGACGGTCACATGCGTGTCGACGACAACGGCGGCAGCGCACCCAACTACTTCCCGAACAGCTTCGATGATATCGTAGTCGACCAATCGTATAAAGAACCGGCCTGGTCGCTGGAATCGACGTTGGCCGATTGGTATGACCGCAATGCGCCCGGCGAGAATGATCATTACACCCAGCCGGGCTGGTTCTATAAAAAGGCGCTGAACGATCAGGATCGGAAAAATCTGATAAGCAATATTGTTGGCGCGATGAAGGGTATCGAAGGGCCGAAAAAAGACCTGATTATTAACCGGCAATTATGCCATTTTTTCCGGGCCGATATCCAGCTTGGCATGGGCGTCGCTGCCGGACTTGGCGTAAATGTCTCTGAGTTCATGCCTGCCATGCAGCAGACGACTTAGCGAACCGGAATCCGTCTGTTAACGATGACCGCTGTTCCGGAGCCCTGAAAAACGCGCCGCTCCGGAATAGCGGTCAATTTATTTTGTACCCCTTCCGGCACATTTTATCAAACTATTAAACTTTCTTAAATCCGGATGATTCAGGCTGGTTTTCCGGCCGCACTGTTCATATTTTGGGTTGCACCTCTGAAAAAATAGGCCGTATTTTGTAGTTTAATTATGCAGAGAACGCGGCTTCACATACGACAACGGGTTAAACTGATCAGTTATCTGGCAGTTGCGTTGTGCTGTATGCTGCTGCCGGTCCGCTCTGCCGGCTCAAAGCCGCTGATTCAGAAACAGGCGTATATCACCTATCTGAAACAGGAATCTGTCAACCCGGAATCCGACAATTGCCCGACTATACACAAACATCCGGCAGATGCCCTGGCAACTGTCAACAGTAGTGTACCGCCCCATTCATCACCGGACCTGGCACCGCATCTGTTCGTTCCGTTTATCGGTACCACCGGTTTCGGGCGCGTGCAGCAACCGCACCGGTCCTATTTTTTATTCTGTTTTCTACGTTCTGTTTTTGAACACCAGATTGCGATCAATGCCCCCTAACCGGGTCATATGCAATCGTTCTCTTCATCTGCCACCCGCGGCAGGGTAGCCTTTCTATCTTATCTGTCAGACAGGCTGCTGTTCATTAATTACTCACCTCATGTGGTCTAAAATAACCCGTACACTGCTTGCCTACCGGCTTTTCTGGGTAGGCGCCATGGTTTTGTTAACGGCCGTTATGGCCTTTCTGGGTACACGGATCCAGCTATCGTATCAGATTGCCCGTGTATTGCCTTTATCAGACTCAACTCAGTATCAGTACGAACGCTTTAAGCAACGGTTCGGGGCTGATGGTACGCTGATGGTCGTCGGCTGGCAGGATAACCGCTGGTTCGACCTGCCGGTTTACCAGAGCTGGTACGATATGAATGAAATGGTCCGTAAACTGAGCGGCGTCAAGGAAGCCATGTCGATTACGCACCTGTACACAATCGAAAAGCCGGACAGCGGCTGGACGATTCGTCCACTGATTTCAAAACGACCGGAAACGCAGACCGAAGCTGACAGCCTGAAAAATCAGGTCCTGTCACTGCCGTTTTACGAAGGGCTGTTATACAATCCGAAGAGCCACGCGACCCTGATGGCCATTTCGTTTGACGAAAAAAAGCTGAACTCCCGCGACCGGATTGCCATTGTCGAAACGATCCGGCAGTACGGAAAGGAGTTTTCGGAGAAACATAACATCCGGATTCACTACTCAGGGCTCCCCTCCATCCGGACGGAGGTCATGAAGAAAGTGTCGGGGGAAATGAAGCTGTTCATGGCGCTGGCTGCTGCCGTTACGGGGCTGATGGTCTGGCTCATGTTCCGGTCTATCCGCGTCGTCTGGATTTCGTTGACTGTGGTAATCATGGGCGTTTCGGTCTGTATCGGCACCCTGGCCGCTTTCGGGTACGAGATCACCCTGCTGACGGGCATGCTGCCACCGCTGCTGATTGTGATCGGAGTGCCAAACTGTATCTTCCTGGTCAATAAATACCACGAAGAGCTGGCGGCCCACGGCGATAAACAACGGGCGCTGGAAGTAATGGTCCGGCAGATTGGTTTGTCGGCCTTACTGGCCAATGTGACCACGGCCATCGGTTTCGGGGTATTCTACTTTACCAACAGCCGGTTGCTGATGGAATTCGGGGTAGTAGCAGCGATTTGCGTCCTGGCGGTGTATGTCATCTGCATGATCATGGTGCCGATTATCCTGAGCTACCTGCCGGTTCCGTCGGATTCAGGCGGGCATACCCTCAGCGAAGGCCGCTGGCGCAGGCTGCTGAACCGGGTTGATTTTCTGGTGCATAACCGCCGGAAGCTCATTTACGGGACGATTACGGTCGTTACCATCATCAGCGCACTGGGCCTGTTTATGGTCCGGGTAGAAGGCTACGTGGTTGATGACCTGCCGAAAAATGATCCGGTGTACGAAGACCTCCGGTTTGTTGAACAGCAGTTCAAGGGTGCGCTGCCGCTGGAGATCATGATCGACACCGGAAAGCCGAAAGGGGCTTTTGCCGACGCCGGCAGGGCACTGTACAAGGTTCGGGCGCTTGAGCGGTTAATGGACGATTATCCGGAATTTTCAAAGCCCAGCTCGCTGGTCGATGTGATCCGGTTCGGGTACCAGGCCTATCGCGGCGGCGATCCGAAGTACTTTGTGCTGCCACCAGCCATGGAGCTAAAAAAGCTGGCCGAAAATAGTCCGCTGGGTACGGGCAACAACCAGTCATCACTGGCAAAGTCGCTGATGGACAGCACGCAGCAGACCATCCGGGTAAGCTACCAGATGGCCGATATCGGTTCAATCCGGTTGCAGAAAACAATGAACAGCCTGCGCCCGCGCATCGATTCGCTGTTTGCCGGCACGCCCTATAAAGTGAGTCTGACCGGCCACAGTCTGGTCTTTCTGAAGAGCAACGATTATTTACTGGGTAACCTGTACGAAAGTCTGGTTATCGCGATTTTATTAATTGCCTTAGTGGGCATGGTATTGTTCCGGTCGGTTCCGATCATTATTCTGTCGAAACTGCCATGCCTGATTCCGCTCGTTGTAACGGCCGGCATCATGGGTTATACGGATATTGCGTTCAAGCCATCTACCATCCTGATTTTCAGTATCGCGTTCGGATTGGCGTCAGACGGTACCGTCTATTTCCTGACCAGCTACCGCCGCCAGCTTAGTCTGGGGCTCGAACCACCGGCAGCCATTACAGGTGCCATTCATGAAACCGGTATCAGTCTGATTTACACAGCGCTGGTACTGGCAGGCGGGTTTGTGGTTTTTGCCGCCTCCAGTTTCGGAGGTACGGCTGCACTTGGCATATTGGTAGCAACAACCGTTCTGATGGCCTGTTTAACGAATCTGGTGCTGTTACCAGCGCTTCTGCTCTCACTGAAGCGCTATCGGGTGTAACACCAATTCATCAAATGAGTGCCACAACAACAACTTTTTCTCAGACAAACCGGGCACGAATCGTCAAAGATTTTACGCTCCTGCTTACGGGTGTACTAAGCGCAGGCATGGGCCTGAAGGGCTTTTTACTACCGAATAATTTTCTCGACGGCGGTGCCATGGGTATTTCGCTGCTGCTGGAGATGGTCACCGGTGTCGAACTGGCGATTCTGGTCATTCTGGTAAACCTTCCGTTTATCTGGATCGGCTACCGGCAGGTATCCCCCGGGTTTGCGGTCCGCACCATTGTTGCCATCAGTATGCTGGCCCTTTGTTTAGTGGTGGTTCCGTATCCGATTGTGACAACCGATAAATTGCTGATTTCGGTGTTCGGCGGCTTTTTTCTGGGCACAGGCATCGGACTGGCCATCCGGGGCGGCGGGGTACTCGACGGTACCGAAGTGCTGGCCATCTATGTCAGCCGCCGGTCGGCTCTTTCCGTCGGTGACGTAATTATGGTCATCAACGTGCTGGTTTTCGGCTCGGCAGCCTTGCTGACGAACATGGAAACGGCCTTGTACGCCATGCTGACCTACCTGGCTGCCTCAAAAACCGTCGATTTTCTGATCCACGGTATCGAGGAATATACGGGCGTAATCATTATTTCTGACCATCACGAACTGATCCGCCAGATGATTACCGAGAAGCTGGGCCGGGGCGTAACCGTGTTTAAAGGCGAAAAAGGGTACGGGAAACGGGGGTTCCGCGAAAATGATATCAACATCATTTATGCGGTCGTTACCCGGCTGGAACTCCACCGCCTCCGGGAAAACATCAGTGAGATCGACCCGAAAGCCTTTATCGTCAACCACAGTATCGACGATGCCAAAGGCGGGATGGTTAAAAGCCGTCCGCTGCACTGATTCTGCATCCAATACGGGCAACCTGCGAGGGTTGCCTTTTTTTCCGTTCCGCTAAAGGATACTGTTTGATTTTCGTAACTTACTCTTTGATTTTCATTAACTACACTACTGTACATCAGCTAGTTTTGCATACTTAACAATCTGCATAAACGATTTCTGACTGTACCATGTACCGTATAAGTACGCTTATCCTGCTTTTGCTGCTGTTCTGCTCCCCCCTTTTCGCGCAAACCAATGACAGCCTTCGCGCAATCCGGTCAATATCGGTCGGTGCAAGTATTACCAACAACGGCATTTCCCTTTTACCAACATTTGCTCTGGGTAAGCCCGCCGCCATTTTTGATCTGTCGATAGGCGGCAAACGGTTAAGCTTCGACCCGCAATTCCGCTTTTCACTCCAGGGAAAACCGTGGTCGTTTTTATTTTGGTGGCGCTATAAACTGGTCAATACCCCAAAGTGGCAAATCGGTATCGGCGCCCATCCGGCAATTGCGTTTAAAACCTTGAAACCGGTCAATGAAACCGATCCGGAGACACTGGTATCCAAACGGTTTCTGGCGGGTGAGTTTTCACCCGGCTATACGATTAATCCGCACGTCAGCCTTGGTATATATTACCTGTATTCGCACGGATATGATACGGGTGTAACCAAAAATACACACTTTCTGGCACTGCGCACTACTCTTTCAGGCATCAGCATCCTCAAAAATGTATCGCTGCGCATGAGCCCACAGCTCTATTATCTGAAGCTTGATGAGCAAGCCGGAATTTTCGTTACCTCTTCATTCACGTTGACAAAAAAACAGTTTCCGTTCTCAATTCAGTCAATTGTAAATCAGAAAATCCGGTCCAATATTACAGCCGGTAAGCCGTTTGTCTGGAATGTTAGTTTAATTTATTCCTTTCAGAGAAATTATACCCGTGTATAACAAATGAGTCGTCAGAAGTATACGAAAGGCCAGACTATGGATAAGACAGAAAGCATTGAAGAATTATACAAGCGGAAGCTTGACTGGCTGCCTGACAACCTCAAAAAGGAAATCGGCCATTTCAACGTCTTTACCCATGAGTTCGTTGCCGGCAAACCACTGCCTTACCGCAAGCGTGACTATTATAAAATCACGCTTTTGCTCGATAAGGGGCGTATTCACTACGCAGATAAGATCATCGATATTCCGAATCCGGCTCTGATTTTTTCCAATCCGCAGATCCCCTACCAATGGGAACATGTCGAAACCGTCAGGAGCGGCTACTTCTGTATTTTCAACCATCAGTTTTTTCACCATTTCGGTAACCCCGATCAGTATTCGGTTTTTCAACCGGCGGGCAACCACGTTTTTGAACTGACAGAGGAGCAAATCAGCTACGTAAGCTCGGTGTTCCGGCGGATGTTCGAGGAGATCGGCTCCGAATACATCCATAAGTATGATCTGCTGCGGAATCTGACCTTTGAACTGATCCATTTCGCCATGAAAATGCAGCCGGTAACCCTAGTCAACCAACCGCAGACTAACGCCGGTCAGCGGATGGCTACCCTGTTTCTGGAATTGCTTGAGCGGCAGTTTCCGATTGACGAAAATCACCCTTCGATGCAGCTCCGGACGCCTTCCGGTTTTGCCGGTAAACTCAATGTTCATGTCAATCACCTGAATCGAGCCGTGAAGGAGACAAACCCTTAAGACAACGTCGCAGCTCATTGCCGAACGCATTTTGCAGGAAGCGAAAGTGTTGTTGAAATACAGCAGCTGGCATGTCAGCGAAATTGCGTTTGCCCTTGGCTTTACGGAGGTCACGCACTTCAATAATTTCTTTAAGAAACATACGGCTACTACTCCGCTCAAATTCAGAAACGGCTGAATTCATCCTGCCGGTGTCAAGTCGGTAACTGCACCGGCAGTTTAGACTGGCACCTTGACCCGGACAATATCTTTACCATGGAGCAGTATGCCGGTAGCCGCGGCGAATCGCCCGACTCGGTCATGCCGGTTTCGCCGGACCGGTACCCGGGCTACACCGGCTGGTTCATAGAGCAGGTGAAACCCAACATCCGGGAAACCTACGTACATCAGTTATCGAAAGAGGGCGCTCAGTTTAAGGCATTGCTTACCGACGGATCAGGTTGTACTGGCGACCGGCTTCGGCTATTTTCCCCATGAACCGGCTTCCGTAACGGCTTTGCTGCACGCCGTCGATGCCGTGGACATGGCTTCGTACCGTAGCAAACGGGTATTACTCGTGGGCTGACGGCAAAGTGCCTTTGAGTGGGCCGCACTGCTCGTTCAAGCCGGTGCCGAAGCTTATAAAAAGGGGCTTTTGATAGCCTTCGCGTTAGCATAAAGCTGTAAAAGCCACTTTTATCCCGCTTCCAACCTATTGAGCATGTAACGGGTCCTTATACTACCTAACCCTGTTACCGTTATGAAAAACCATGTATCTGCGGTGATCCTGTTCGCTATCCTTTGCCCGGGAATCAACGGATGTAATTCCCGGGCAACCGTTAAACCGCAACAACGCGTTGTGTGTGGTGTCAGCGATCCGGTCAACAATCTTAAATGGCTCAATAACCAGTTCAAACAGTTTGTCGGCGGCCCCACGCTGAACGGTATCGTCGTGTATGAGTATGATAACAAAACGGTTATTGAAGTTCAGAATTCGTTGTTCAGTTCGCTGAACCAGCATCAGTACTTCTGCGACGGTACAAAGCTAAACCTCAACGCACCTAACGCCTATACCGAATACACCCAGAAGCGGAAGGAAGTAATGGTACTCTATGGTACGAATATGTGGAAGTAGCTTATTCATTACAGCGTTCCGTTTTTTAAGGATTGTTAACAAGCCAGTCAACGTTTGTTGGAAGGAGATGCTATAAATTGCCACCGCTTCACGGCCATGTTTTTTATAGCATACAGATGAAACTATTTTTCCTTTTCGCCCTTTGTCTCCTGTTTACCGGAATCGATGCGCAGGATAAAAAACCGGAGGATTTCGGTTTCCGATATATCCGGATCACGTTCAACGGCGATCCGGTGGATGTGCTGATAAAAAGCCGTAAAGGTGACGAGCAGAAACCGAAGCCGTTGTTTTTCTATGTGCAGGGCAGTTTACCACAACCGCTCATTAAGTACGACGACAAAGGCCTGTACGGCGTTTTCACGTTCCCGACCGATAGCCTGTCCCAAAACTACCACCTCGTAATTGTCGGCAAACCGTATATTCCGGTGATTGCCCATGCCAACACGCTTGCCAACAACTTTACGTACCGGAACACAAAGGGTCTTGTGCCGATGGCCTATAACGAGCGCAATCACCTTGATTATTACGTGAGCCGCAACCGGCACATCATCCGGTACCTGCAACAGCAGCCGTGGGTCAGCCGGAAACGGCTCGTGCTGGCGGGGCATTCCGAGGGCAGTACGATCTGTGCAAAAATGGCGTCAGCCGACCCCGGCGTGACGCACCTGATCTATTCGGGCGGTAACCCGCTGGGGCGGATCAACTCGATTGTTCAGCAGAACCGCCGGCGCGAAACTGACTCAACCGGTACCCTTACCGATGAGCAGTTCAGCTATTGGGAACAGGTTGTTTTACACCCCGAAACGGTTTTCCCTGAGGGTGATTCCCATAAAGCTACCTTTAGTTTCTCCATTCCACCAGTCGATTACCTGCTCAGGCTATCCATTCCGGTGCTGGTCACATTCGGCACGAAAGACGACAGCGCTCCGTTCAACGATTACCTGCATACCGAGGTCATCCGCCGGAAACGCCGGAATTTCACCTTCCTCGCCTACCCCGGCACCGAACACAATTTCTTCCCCGTCAAGGCCGACGGCAGTGTTGATTATACGGTCTACAACTGGGATAAGGTAGGCAACGACTGGTTCCGGTGGCTTCAAGGAGTCCCGAAGAAGTAACCTTTTTTCACCGGTACTGCCACACTTTTCATAAAATCGTCGTAATGACAGCTAATACCGCTTGTAAAACGACGACCAATATGTTCAAAAAAAGCACCCTTGTACTTAGTCTGTCCATCCTGTTTATCCTGATTATTCAATCCTGTAAGACCGAAGACATCGCCGCCAAAACGGCCGGTATCACCGCCCTGAACTGCTCTTCGGCTACTTTTTCGGCTTCAGCCACCAGCGGTACCTCCTTTGCCGCTACGGCCGGCGTCCCGTATGACGGAGGCAATGGGGCTGCTTATCCCGAAGGAACCGGCGTTGCGTCTACCGGCGTAACCGGCCTGACCGCTACCTTATCTGCCGGTAACCTCGCCGATGGCAGCGGTACGGCTAGTTTTAAGATTTCCGGAACACCGTCAGCCGCCGGTACCGCCTCGTTTCCGATCTCACTCGGCGGCCAGACCTGTACGCTTTCGCTGCCGGTTGCGGCCTCAAAAGCCACTATTTCGTCACTGACCTGCATTGTTGCCCCGACTGCCGGCACCAACGGCGTGTCCTATACCGGATCAACCACCCTGACCTACACCGGCGGCAACGGCGGAGCGTATGATATCTCCATGGCAGCCTCAACCGGCGTCGAAGGTCTGACCGCCACGCTCGTAGCCGGCACACTCGCCAACGGAACAGGCACGCTGGTCTATAAAATTTCCGGCACACCCACATCGGCGGGTACGGCCTCGTTTGTGCTCAGTATCGGCGGACAAAGCTGCACCGTTACCGTCACGATTGCGGAGAATACCGCGATAACGTCAGCGAAGGACACGGTCGTAGTGGCCTACTCCGGCACGGGTGCCGTGGTCAGTAATCCTTACCAGAGCGACGGCGTTAAAGTAGCCGTAAACGGGGCCGATGTGACGGTAACGTCGACGAATACGGCAAAAGAAATCGTTTACCTGCTCTCCGGAACGGCCTCAAAAGGCAGTTTCAAAATTTACAGCGAGTATAAGTACAGCATCGCCCTCAAAGGCGTCAGCCTAACCAACAGCAATGGGCCGGCCATTAACAGTCAGTCTAAGAAAAAGGGAACAATTAACGTGGTCGCCGGTACGGCCAATACACTGGTCGACGGGGCTACCTACGCGACCAGCAGCGAAGATCAGAAAGGTACGTTCTTCAGCGAAGGTCAGCTGGCCTTCACGGGTACCGGCACGCTGAACGTCACCGGCAACAACAAACACGCCATTGTTGCTGACGATTACATAACGATCAGTCAGGCCACGATTGTGGTGAAAGCCGCGGTTAAAGACGGAATTCACGCCAACGATTACTTTACGATGGATGGCGGAAATGTGACCATTACGGCATCCGGCGACGGCATTGTTGCTGAAGAAGGCTACGTAGTTATCAGCGGCGGTAATGTCACGGTCAACAGCGTAGACGACGGCATTACGGCTCCTTACGACGGCACCGACACGGCCATCACGCCCTATGTCTCGATCAAAGGCGGAACCATTAAAGTGACAACCACCGGCGACAAAGGCAACGCGATAAAAAGTGAAGGGTATACTACGATCAATACCGCTGACCCGATTACACTGTCTGTCAGCGGTAAAGGGGCTAAAGGCATCAAATCAACGGGAGATTTTACGCTGACGGCCGGTACAGTTAACATAACCACCTCGGGAGCAGCCTACTATGTAACGGCAGACACCGACATCGCGTCTCCGGCCGGCATCAACTGTGATAAAAACCTGGCGATTAAAGGAGGTACGTTAACAATTATCAGCACCGGTGCGGGCGGAAAAGGAATCAATGTTGACGGCACGGCCACCATCAGCGGCGGCAAAACCAACATTACGGCGTCGGGTGCCAAATACACCTATAGCAGCGCCCTGACCAGCGAAGCCAAAGGGTTTAAAAGTGACGGCGCTTTCGTGATGACAACCGGCGAACTGACCATATCTGCCACTGACGACGGCATTAAATCAGAAACGTCTATTACCATCAACGACGGGACAGTCAACATCACCAAGGCGACCGAAGGCATTGAGTCAAAGATCATTACATTTAATGGCGGTATAGTGAATGTTACCGCTTCCAATGATGGCGTTAATGCGTCGATGGGAACTGTTGTCGGTGGTACCGAATCAAACGATGGCAGTAGCGTTAATATCAACGGTGGTATTCTGATTGTTGCGGGCAGCGATGCCATCGACAGCAATGGGAACATCACTATGAAAGGAGGCATTGCGATCATCTGCGGACCGACCAGCCAGCCGGAAGAGAGCCTTGACTTCAACGGTAATTTCCTGGTAAACGGCGGTGTACTGATTGCGGGCGGCTCAAACTCGCGGATGACAAAAGCAATGAGCACAGGTTCCTCTCAGGTAGGCTTATACATTACGTCAGCCACACAGCTGGCAGCCACGTCAGTGCTGCATATCGAAGATGCAAGCGGAAAAGATCTGGTTACGTTCAAGCCTAAAAATGCAGTCTACTACTTCCATTTCTCAACTCCGGATCTGACAAAAAATGCCCAGTACAAAATTTACTTCGGCGGCACCTACTCCGGCGGAAGCTTTACCGGTAACTCATCCGGCTGGGGCTTATACACCGGCGGCACGTACTCGAATAGCGGCGCAACGCTGAAATCAAGCCCGACTACCTCGTCATCCGGTACGGTCAACACCGTTACTTTCTAAAGATAGCTGATTTCAATTATCAAACCTGCCGGAAGTTACTTACCTCCGGCAGGTTTTTTATTTCTAATACACAACCAATCAGCGTCGTGACCAGCACGCTCCGGCACCTGCCCGATTCTTGCCGGAGTATCAGTTACCATGAAACATGAATGATCGGGCTTGTTAACAATTTCCTGACAAGGATACCCGCAGTCAGAATTGTTACGTTCCGGATTTACCGGCTCTCCAGTGGTATTTTTATTTTCTTCTCAAATAGTACTATTCTAATTTTCACCCCCTTCTTATTATCAAAAGAGTCCTGTCCGTATGCGTGGCTTAAAATTATATAAATATAGCTTTACAGGCCTAAAAGGCCCCTATGCACTTAAATAAGAGTACTAAATATTATATTTTGTTTACATTTTAGTGTTCAGATTTTATAGTTAAATAACGATTTCAGACCGGCAAAAACGAGACATTTCCCTGAATTTTGCAGACATGAATGTGACGCTTACCTAAGACTTATTCCTGCTCCCGCTGCTGCGTTCAGGCCCGGCCATCAAGGACGCAGCAGGCCTTCTCTGTCGGTATACACCGGCTCTAACGAATGCTGCAAATATAGTACCTGTCAATAACTTACTTATCAGTTACCTTTTACAACTTATGAAAAAAACGATACTCTTGCTTAGCGGAGTAGCCTGGCTGACGGCGTATTTTCCCGCCGCCCGGGCATCGGGTCAGCAGACGCAGCTGACTTATGCAAAACTAACCCGAACCGGACGGGTACCGGCCGACGGCACTACCGTCACGGCCGATATCAACGTACAGGGCAAAGTCACTGACGGCGAGAAAACCAGCGGTCTGCCGGGGGTGAGTGTGGTGCTGAAAGGTACTACTAAAGGCACGACCACCGATGCAGACGGTAATTTCAAACTTGTGGTTCCGAATGCCAATGCGGTGCTGGTATTCAGCTTTGTCGGGTACGAATCACGGGAAGTAACGGTTGGCAACCAGACCAGCCTGGCCATCAGCCTGAAACCCGACGCCAAAGCCCTCAATGAGGTGGTTGTGGTGGGATACGGCACCCAGAAAAAGGTAAACCTGACCGGCGCCGTTGACCAGGTGACCAGCGAAGTCCTCGAAAACCGTTCCCTGCCTAACCTGTCGCAGGGGCTGCAAGGGGTCATTCCCAACCTGAACCTGACCATGGGCGACGGGAAGCCTACCCAATCGCCGCGCTATAACATCCGCGGCACAACCTCAATCGGCCAGGGCGGTAATGCGCTGGTGCTGATCGACGGCGTTGAAGGTGATCCGAGCCGGTTAAACCCGAATGACATTGCGTCGATTTCGGTGCTGAAAGATGCCGCCTCTGCCGCAATTTACGGAGCACGGGGCGCGTTCGGCGTTGTACTGATTACCACCAAAAGCCCGGTCAAAGACCGGACCAGTGTCACCTACTCCCTCAATCGTTCCATCAAAAGTCCGACAACCGTCCCTGATTTCGTTACCGAAGGATACACTTTTGCCAAAATATTCAACGAAGCATGGACGGCGTGGAACGACTACTCGCAAACGCCGCAGAACGTCAACAAAACAGTACGCTTCTCCCCTGCCTATCTGGCTGAATTAGAACGCCGCTCGAAAGACCCGAGCTTGCCGCAGGTCGAAGTAGGTGCCAACGGCGAGTACGTTTATTACGCCAGTACCGACTGGTACAAGGAGCTGTACAAAAAGAACCTGAGCGCTACTGAACATAACCTCTCGTTTTCGGGCAGCAGCGGCAAGGCCGATTTCTACGTGACGGGCCGCTATTATGGTCAGGAAGGCCTGTTCCGCTACAATTCCGATGATTACCGGATTCTGAGCGTGCGGGCAAAAGGCTCGATTCAGCTGTATCCGTGGCTGAAAATCACGAACAACGCGGATTTCTCGTCGATGAAATACCACAACCCGCTGAACGTCGGCGAAGGTGGCAGTATCTGGCGGAACATTTCGGACGAAGGACACAACATGTCGCCGATGTTTAACCCCGACGGAACCCTTTCTTACTCAGCCGCCTACACCGTCGGCGACTTCTGGTACGGTAAAAACGGAATCGACATGGATAAGCGCGTGTTCCGGAATACAACCGACTTTGCATCACAGTTTTTCAATGACAAGTTCCGCGTAAAAGGCAACTTTACGTTCCAGAATACGGACGATAACGAATTCCGGACACGGGTGCCGGTGCCGTACAGCCGCAAACCGGGGGTTATCGAGTACGTCGGTACCAATACCAACGACCTCCAGAATATTTACCGCGAAACGCTCTACACGGCCACCAACCTCTACGCCGAATACGAACCGAATTTCCACCCGAACCATTACGTAAAGGTGCTGGCCGGGTATAACTACGAACAGTCGACCTACAAGCGCCTCGAAGCGGTCCGGAACGGGTTGATTTACGAAGGTGCTCAGGACATTAACCTGGCGCTGGGTCAGTCGATAACCACGAGCGGCGGCTGGGAAAAATGGGCCGTGGTCGGTGGTTTCTACCGCTTAAACTACGGGTTCAAAGACCGGTACCTGCTCGAACTGAACGGCCGCTACGATGGTTCGTCGAAGTTCCCGTCGGGTGAGCGCTATGCCTTCTTCCCGTCGATATCGGCCGGCTGGCGGATTTCGAACGAATCGTTCTGGAAAGTCTCGCCGCGTTTCATCACCGACCTTAAACTGCGGGCTTCGTATGGCTCACTGGGTAATGGTAGTATCGGTTCCTACGCGTTTCAGGAGCAGTTTTCGATTGCGCAGTCTGGCCGCATCCTGAACGGAGTCCGGCCGCAGCGCACCAGTCAGCCGGGCGTATTGCCGGACGGACTGACCTGGGAAACCTCAACAACGCAGGACCTCGGCATCGATCTGGGCATGTTTAACAACCGCCTGCAACTGACGGCCGATGCCTACATCCGGAAAACAACGGATATGTTTACGGTGGGCATGACCCTGCCGGCCGTATTCGGTACGGGAGTGCCGAAAGGAAACTACGCCGATCTGACGACCAAAGGCTGGGAGGCTGTACTGAGCTGGCGCGACAAATTCACGGTTTCGTCGAAGCCGCTGAACTACGAACTGCGCCTGACCATGGCCGATTATCAGGCTACCATCGACCGCTACAATAACCCCGACAAAAAACTGAGCGATTACTACGTGGGGCAGCGGGTCGGCGAAATCTGGGGCTTCGAGACCGCAGGGTACTTTACGTCGGCCGACGATGTGAAAAACTCGCCGAAACAAACCCTGTACAAAGCGTCGAATACCGGCCAGTGGCTACCGGGCGATATCAAGTTCCGCGACCTGAACGGCGACGGCGTCATCAACAACGGCGATAACACCGTCGGCAATCCCGGCGACCGCCGGATTATCGGCAACTCGACACCGCGTTACACCTACGGCATCATGGCCGGGGCCGACTGGAACAACTTTTTCTTCTCGGCATTCTTCCAGGGGGTCGGCAAGCAGGACTGGTGGCCGGGCGCAGAAGCTGGTACGTTCTGGGGACCGTATAACCGGCCGTATAACCGGGTGCCGGCCTGGCAGCTGGACAACATGTGGTCAGAAAGCAATCCAGATGCCTACCTGCCACGTCTGAGAGGCTACACGGCCCAGAACGGGTCCGGTGAGCTGACGCAAACACAAACGAAATACCTCCAGAACGCGGCTTACATCCGGCTGAAAAACATCCAGATCGGTTATAACCTGCCCCGCGCGGTGGTCGGCCGGATCGGGATGAGCAATGCACGGGTGTTTGTGTCGGGCGAAAACCTGTGGTCATGGTCACCGTTGTACCGCCTGACCCGCGACCTCGACGTTGAAAACCTCGGCGGCTCGGATGCGGTCCTGACCTCGGGCACCAGCGGCAACGGCCACAACTACCCGATTCTGAAAAGTTTCACTATGGGTCTGTCCGCCACGTTTTAATCAGCACTCAACTTGTCATTACGCATGAAAAAATATTCTATCGCCCTGATATTGGCCGGCCTGTCGCTGGCGGGGTGCAATGACTTAAACCAGATGCCCGAAGCTACGGCTTCGCGCGAGGCGGTGTTCGGCAGCGAAAAAGGGCTGGACCTGTACGCCAACTCGTTCTACGATAACCTTCCGACGGCCAGTGATATTCACCAGAGCGACGCCATGGCCGACTATGCCGCCCGGACGCAGGTGCCTGATTTTCTGCGGGAAGGTGCGTTCGGACCGCGTCAGAGTTCGGGCTGGTCATGGACGGCCCTGCGGAACATCAACTACTTTATTGCCAACAACACCAGCCCGGCCGTACCGGTTGAAATCCGCCGTCACTATATGGGGCTGGCGCGCTTTTTCCGGGCGTATTTCTACTTCGACAAGGTAAAACGGTTCGGGGATGTGCCGTGGATTAATACGCCGATGAACGTAACGGACCCCGCCCTGTTCAACGGCCGCGACCCGCGTACGATGGTGATGGACTCGGTTCTGGCCGACCTGAACTATGCTGCTCAGAACATCCGGACTACCACCGACAACAGCCGCAGCCTGATTACCAAATATGTGGCACTCGGCTTTAAATCGCGGGTTTGTCTGTTTGAGGGTACGTTCCGGCGCTACCGCAAAAGTTATAACCTCGGCAGCACGGCCGAAAAATGGCTTACCGAAGCCGCCGCGGCCGCTACAACGGTGATGAGCGAGGGTGGTTTCAGCCTGAACGAAACGGGCGGCACCGACAAATCGTACCGGCAGCTGTTTATCAACAAAACACCGGTGACCAACGAAATCATGTTGTCGGCCGTCGTAGACCCGGCCCTGAGCGTCTATAACGATGCCAACTGGTGGTGGACCAGCGCGACCTACGGGGCCCGCGTCAGCTTCATCCGCACGTTTGTGAACACCTACCTGAACATCGACGGCACGCCGTTTACCGGCAAACAGGGTTACGAAACAATGACGTTCATGGACGAGGTAAAAAACCGCGACAAGCGCCTGCAGCAGACCATCCGGATGGGCAATTACACCCGCATCAACGGCGGGGCCACCGAACCGGGGCCGCCGGTGTTCTCCTACACCTATACCGGCTACATGCCGATCAAGTGGTCGCTCGACGATACGTACTATGACGGTGGCTCGCGCAACGATAACTCCATTTCGATGATGCGCTATGCCGAAATCCTGCTCAACTACGCCGAAGCCAAAGCCGAACTGGGTACGCTCACCAACGACGACTGGACCAAAACAGTCGGTGCACTCCGGAAACGGGCCGGTATTACGGCCGGTCTGACAGCAAAGCCAACCGTGGTTGACCCATACATGAAAGCCAATTATTTCCCCGAAATCAGCGATCCGTCGCTGATGGAAATCCGCCGCGAACGGGGTATTGAGCTGGTGCTGGAAGGCTTCCGTTTCTACGACATCGTCCGCTGGAACCGTGGTCAGCTGATGGAACAGACCTGGAATGGTTTCTACGTACCGGCCCTCGACAAGCCGCTCGACCTGAACGAAGACGGTAAAAACGACGTGGTGTTCTACAAGGTAAAACCGGCAACCCAGCTGGCGGGCGTCACCTACATCAACGTGGCCGAGACGATCAACGGCGTACCGAATCCGCAGCGTCTGAAGAACGATACCTATGGCGAACTGACGTGGCTGTCTAACATTCCGCGGAAATGGGAGGAAAAACACTACCTCTACCCGATTCCGGAAACCGACCGTCTCATGAACCCCAAAATCGGCCAGAATCCGGGATGGGAGTAACGGCTGTTTGAGTTGCTGGTTGTTCTGAGTTTTAGTAACTATCAGAAACAACCAGCAACCATCAGAAACAGCCAATTTATCTTACTTTCAAATGAGTTGATTTGAGATTGTTTTGTCTTTTCCTGGTAAACCAGCGCCATGTCGGGCATGGCGCTTTACCTTTTCTTTTGTTTTTCAGTACTCTATGAAAAACTCTTTTTAGCGCTCTGCCTTGTGCTGACTCAGCTGGCATTTGCGCAGAAAAATACACCCATCAATATCGCCAGCTATAACCTGCGGTATAATACACCGAACGACGGGCCCAATGCCTGGCCGAACCGGAAGGAAAACGTGAAAGCACTGGTCCGGTACCACGAGTGGGATATTTTCGGCACGCAGGAAGGACTGCGCGGACAGCTGAACGATCTGGCCGAAATGCCGGAATACACCTTTTTCGGCGCCGGCCGTGACGACGGGAAGGAAGCAGGCGAACACTCCGCCATTTTCTACCGCAAAGACCGGTTTAAGCTCTTAAAATCAGGCAATTTCTGGCTCAGCGAAACGCCTGACAAGCCCGGTAAAGGCTGGGACGCCACGTGCTGCAACCGGATTTGCTCATGGGGTAAATTTCAGGATCTGATCACGAAAAAAGAGTTCTTCTTTTTCAGCGTGCACTTCGACCACCAGGGCGTTGAAGCGCGCCGGCAGTCGGGTCATCTGATGGTGAAAAAGATGAAAGAAATCGCCGGAAACGCGACAACCATTCTGGCCGGTGACTTTAACTCGACGCCGGAAACGGAACAGATTAAAACCATTCAGACGCTGCTGAGCGACTCGAAACTGGTGTCGGTGATGCCTCCGTACGGGCCGGACGGCACGTTCAACAGCTTCAAGTTTGATGCGCCGATGAAAAACCGGATCGACTATATTTTCGTGAGCAAAAATGTAAAAGTGCTGAAATACGGCGTTCTGACCGACGCCAACGAACAACGATATCCATCCGATCACCAGCCGGTGGTGATCAAAGCCGTTATTGAGTAATTCCGTCAGACAGCAAAAGCGCGGCTGCTCTTCTATCAGGGCAGCCGCGCTTACTTTTAAACCCTCTACCGATACATTTTAAACATCCTGCGCGGCAATGTAGTCGGCCATTTCGAGCAGGGCCTTCGTATCGGATCCCTCAATCCGCTTCAGCAATTTTCCCTGCTGATCAACCAGAATCACCACCGGAATAGCATTGGTATAACTAAAGAGCTCATGCATATACAGTTCGGCATCAGGGGTAATGCGGAGCTGCTTCCAGGGCATCTTTTCGGCTTCAAGCGCCTGTTTCCATTTCACCTCGTCGGCGTCAACCGTGACCGATACCATGTCTACCTGTGGCTTACCGGCAAAGCGTGTGTATATCTTCTTAAGCGTCGGAATCTCAGCCCGGCACGGACCGCACCAGTAGGCCCAGAGAATCACCATGGTATATTTGGCGTCTTTTTCGAGTACGGGCGCCATTTTACCGTCGACGCCGAACAACCCGGTTGCGTGACTGAGCTTTTTTGACGAACGGGTCTGCACGAAATTCAGCAGTTCTTTACCGGTCTTACTCTCCTGCACCTCTTTATCAAAGGCGGCAAACAACGTGTTAAACTGCGCGTCGGAAAAGCCCCATATCCGTTCTTTCAGGGTATACAGGTAATGAAACGAGTACGGATCGGCTTCAATTTTTTTCTTCAACAGGGCAATATTGCGGGTTTCATAAAATGTTTGTTTGTCTTTATATTTTAGTAGTGATTGCTTTCCCACTTGTATCGTAGTATCGAACTGCCATAAAATCCTCCCGTCGGGCACCTTCATTTCGCCTTCAGGTTTTTTGTTAATGAACGTCTCGTCTTCCAGCATAAAATCACTGTAGACCCAGACACCTTGTCCATACGACTTTGCCACCCTGTAGCAAAAATCCCTGATCTTGCCATCGGCAGCAACATGGCGAAGCGAAACGGGAATGGGTTCAGGGTATTTTTCGGCCGACAGCAGAAAAGTAAATGCACCGTTACGGGAGGTGGTGGAGTCATAGACGTTAGTTTTGAACGGCTCATGCAGCAGCACTTTACCGTCCGGCAGCCCGGGGATATTCCCTTTTACCGAGATTGTTTTGGGTTTCTGTTCACAGCTGGCTAAGGCAATAAGGCAGAGAAAAAGGAGAAGTGGTTTGGACAGGAAGCTCATAATTAGTGTGTTTAATGGTTGAGCAGGTAAGATGCACCCAAACCCTCCATTCAACAAACCTATTGGTACAAAGCCATTAAAAAAGCGGACCAGCGGCCCGTGTCAAAAGGATTGACACGGGCCGCTGGTCACGAACTGCATGTTATTCTTACATTCCTGTCTGCGCGACCATACAGCCGCGAAGAGCGTTTACAATCCCCAGATGCCCCGCGCCCCCCGCTCCCCGCCCTGCACCCTGCACCGTCAACCATTCTGACGGACGCGAACGGGCGATAAAGGCCAGCATACACGGTTCGTCGTGAAAGGCCGCCTGAAGGTTTTTACGGGTCAGCGTCAGGATATCGCCGTGGGGCGTACGGCTGAAATAATAGTAGTCTTTGGCCGCTTCCCCGAATTCCTGAATCGTGTACACACAGACATCGGCCTGTTCCAGCACCTCATAAAAAGTGCCCTGATACAGGCGGAACGTTTTACCGCCGGCCTGCCGGTAGCCCCATACCTGTAACGGCGAAACCAGCGCCCGCCGGCCCGTTATATCGACAATCCGGACGAGGCCTGTGCGTTCGCGATACACTACCGACCGCACAGGCCCGCCGTCACTGACAAGACCGGTTTTGTGGCGGCTGATAAGCGTTAACGCCGGTGTGGCAGGACGGCAGCCCTGATTCAGCAGCAGCCCTGCCCACACAAGCAGCGTCAGCGTCCATTGGTTTTGTTGTGTCACTTTTTCTTAATGGTTATGGCCTGACCATCCCGCAGTTCTTCCGAGGCCGCCTTAACAATGGGTTCACCCGTATGCAGATCACCAAACACCTCCACGAGGCTATCCACCACACTGCCCTTTTCGACCGGCACCCAGATGGCTTTATCGTCCTGCACACGGATCACAAACACTTTTTCACTCGAACTAACCACCGCCGTTTTCGGGACAAACATGGTTTTCACCGACCGTTCGACCGGCATCCGTACTTCGGCATACATACCGGCTTTAAGTTCCTGCGCCTGGTTGCTGACGTCGAACTCGGCCATCATGGCGCGGTTTTCTTCGACCAGACTGCGGGCACTGCGGGACAGTTTTGCGGTAAACACCCGCTCCGGCATGGCATTGACGCCGAACGACACGGTACTGTTGGCCGGCAGCTGATTGGCATACGCCTCCGGCACGGCTACGGTCAGACGCAGCGTCCGGCTGTCTTCCAGAATAAACAAGGGTTTTCCTGCTTCGCCCGCCCCGACCAGTGCGCCCGGACTGATGTTTCGTTCAATGATCACTCCGTCAAACGGTGCCGTGATGGTCAGGTAACCGGCCAGCTGCGACTTGGCCTGCCAGTTGGAGCGCGCCGACTGAATATTACCACGGACCGCCACGACCATGGCGCTGTCGGCCTGCATCCGGGCCTCGGCCTGATCCAGTTCGTTGAGCGATACGGCCCCTTCGGTTTTGCTCGTCAGCTGAAGCCGGTGATACGTGGCCTTGCTGGCGCGGTACCGCGACAACTGCTCGACCAGCGATGCCTCGCGGGCTTCGATATCGGCTTTCGCCTGACTGATTTCGGCCAGTACTTCGGGGGCTTCCAGCCGCGCCAGAACCTGCCCTTTGCGGACCCACGTCCCGCGGTCAACACGGATGTCGTTGACGTAGCCTTTTACTTTGGCATACAGACTCACACGGTTCCAGGGCTTCAGCTCACCGGGCAGCACCACCTGCTTCCGGGGCTGTAGCTCACGGACTTCGGCGACTTCAACCGCCTGTATAACCGGCTCTTTGGCCGCATCTTTTTTCTCACTAACGGCTGATGTACAGGACACAATACCGGCCATAACCGGCATGAGCCCTACTAAGCCACTGAATCGTTTCATACCTGAACGTATACGGCCATTACCGGCCTTTTTCGATGGATGCGTTATGTGTTGGGTCATGGTCTTATACCGTTAGGGCAGGTTGTTCGGCGTAGTATTTACTCTCCGGATCTTCCGGATCAAGGGAAACGGACTGAACCGACGCATTGGCCTGGAACTGCGTAAATACACACGGCAGAATCAGCAGGGCCGCCAGAGTCGACGCCACCAGCCCGCCGATCACAGCCTGGCCCAGCGGAGCAATCTGGTCGCCGCCTTCGCCGAGGCCCGATGCCATCGGCAGCATCCCGGCAATCATGGCAATACTCGTCATCAGAATCGGCCGGATCCGGCTGTTCGCCGCCATCAGCACCGCCCGGCGGCTATCCCCCACGACAATCCGCAGATTTTCGGCGTTGGTCACCATCAGAATGGCATTGGCTACCGACACCCCCACCGACATAATCAGCCCCATGTAGGATTGCAGGTTCAGCGAAGCCCCGCAGGCCAGCAGCATCAGCAAGGCCCCGGCCACCACCGCCGGAATGGCCGACAGAATCACCAGCGACAGCTTAAAGGACTGGTAGTTGGCACTCAGCAGCAGGAAAATAATAACAATGGCGACCAGCAGGCCCATTTGCAGACTGCTCAGCGTGTCGGTCAGCAGTTTGGTTTGCCCCCGCATTTCGACAAGCACACCCCGTGGCGGATCACCGGCTTCGCGGATGGCCTGCTGCACGGCTTTGGTGGCCGTTCCCAGATCAATGTCGTGCAGGTTGGCCGTAATGGTCACCAGCCGGTTCGGGCCCGAGCGGTCGTATTGCCCCGGCGTGGTTTCTTCCGAAAACGTTGCCACATCCGACAGGACCGGCCGCATGGTCCCCGACCGGAGCGGGATATTCCCGATGTCTTCGACAGAGGTCATTTCGTACTCCGGAATCTGCACCTGCACCTGATAGGCCAGGCCTTTCGCATCGTCGAGCCACAGGTTTTTATCCGTAAACCGGCTCGAAGAAGTAGCGGCTACCATCGAACGGGCTACCTGCGTAGAGGTTACCCCCAGCTGACCGGCCCGCTCGCGGTCCATGTTAATCCGGAGAATCGGGTACGACAGGGGCTGGGCAATCTGGACATCGCGCAAAAACGTGAGCGCCTTCATCCGCGACTCAATCTGACGGGCAAACCGGCCGGCCTCCTTTAAATCTTTCGAGGCCACGGTAATCTCAATCGGCGTTGAGGCGCCCTGGCTCATGATCTTGTCAACCAGCTCAATCGGCTCGAACGACACGCGGGTATCCGGCATGGCTTTAGCAATTCGTGTCCGCAACGCTTCCTTGAACGCATCCATGTTGACGGCATGTTCTTCGTTCAGCGACACCTGTAGCACTGCCTCGTGCGGACCGCTGTTGAACACGAAAATGTTCGATGTTCCGTAACTGGAGGGTACATTGCCGACAAACGCCGACGATATATCTACGTTCTCTGCCCCTGCTTCTGCCTTAATAATATCCAGTACTTTCAGCGTTGCCTTTTCGGTCCGTTCCACCCGTGTACCATCAGGCACCCTTAACCGCATCTGGAACTGATGACTGTTGGCATGCGGCAGGATATCGGTGCCGATCAGCTGGAAGCACACGACAATAACGGCCAGGCTGATGACGAAATAGCCCGTTACGGCCAGCTTCCGGCGTTTCATCAGGCGTTTCAACGTATTGGTATACCGTTGTTTAAAGCGGTCAAAACCGGTTGTGTGCTCATTGGCGTGCCGCTCATCGTCGATCATCATGGCCTCCTCCTGCGGGTCGAGGGCGAGGGTTGCCGGTTCATGGTCGTGGTGCGCTTTCAGCAGCCAGTTCGACATAACCGGCACAATAGTCTGCGACAGCAGGAACGACGCAATCATGGCAAAACCAACCGACAGCGACAGCGGGAGGAACATCGACCGCGGCACACCCGTCATCACCATGGCCGGTGCAAACACCGCCAGAATACACAACAGAATCAGCACTTTCGGAAACGCAATTTCCTTACAGGCATCCCAGATGGCTACTGCCTTGGGCTTATTCATACCCATGTGCTGGTGAATATTTTCAATCGTCACGGTCGATTCATCCACCAGAATCCCGATGGCCAGCGCCAGCCCCGACAGCGTCATGATGTTGATCGTCTGCCCGAACAGATTCAGCAGGAGTACCGCCGAAAGCACCGAAATCGGAATGGTTACGACCACAATGATCACACTCCGCCAGTCGCGCAGGAACAGCAGCACCATCAGGCCCGTCAGCACGGCACCGAGGATACCTTCGGTGACGAGACTCTTTAAGGCATTCGTCACGTAGACCGACTGGTCAAATTCGTACGAAATCTTTACGTCTTCCGGCACTGCATTCCGGAGTTCGGGCATGGCCTTGCGGATGTTGTTGACCACATCGAGGGTCGAGGCATCTGCTTTTTTAACTACCGGAATATACACCGCCCGCCGTCCGTTGACGAGCGCGTAGCTGACCGTAATATCGGCCCCGTCTTCTACCGTACCGATGTCGCGGACAAACACGGTCGGGCCCGCTCCGGTCCGGATCGGGATATTCAGAAAATCTTCGGGACGCCGGACAAGCGAGTTCACCGGCGTCATCAGCGCCCGGTCGCCGATCCGGATATTACCGGCGGGCGATGGCTGGTTGTTGGAGACAATGGCTTTAATCACCTCTTCCGGCGTGAGTTTATAGCTTCGGACGAGCTGCGGATCGACCTTGATAACGACCGTCCGCTGGTTTCCGCCAAAGGGCGGCGGGCTGGAAACCCCTTCGATGCGCGAGAACATCGGCCGCACCCGTGACGAAGCAAAATCCTGAATTTCGTTCAGCGAGCGGGTCTGGCTTTCAAACACCAGCTGACCCACCGGCACCGAACCGTACGACCTGCGGCGGCACCGTTCCCTCGGGCATATACGCCTTGGCCCGCGATACGTTATTGGCGACCTCCGCCGCGGCCTGGGCCATGTCGGTGCCCGGATAAAACTGAAGCCGGATCAGCGACAGCCCCTGAATGGTTTTTACTTCCACATCGCGGATACCCGATACGTACAGAAAGTGGTCCTGATACCGGGTGGCGATAAAGCCGTCCATCTGATCGGGGGCCATCCCACCATACGGCTGCACCACATAAATCGTAGGCAGGTTCAGCCCCGGAAAAATATCGACCGGAATGGTCCGGAGCGACATGATGGAAAAAAACAGGATACCGATAACAGCCACCAGCACCGAAACCGGCTTTCGGAGCGCCGAGCGAATGAGTTGATACATAGTCTTGCGTAATATTGGTTACGGACAGAGCGGTCCTTATTTTACCTGATTCATGAACAAAGGCAGGTCCCCTTCGGCGGCGGCTTTGAGCAGCAGCGCCCGCCAGGCATTGCTGTTCGCAACGTACCAGTCGACTTCGGCGCGGTTCAGGGTTACGAAGCTCTGCACCAGTGTTGGCAAGTCGGTCAGGCCGTTGCTGTAGCGGGCACGCGCCTGCTCGTAGGCTTTACGGGACGCTTCCAGCTGAACCGGTGCCAGCCGTGCCTGCTCGACCGCCACCTCGTATTGGGTATCGGCCTCACGGCTCTGGCGGTTGAGCCGGAGTTGCTGGTCATTGTAAAGCTGCCGGAAACGTTCAACCTGAAATTGTTCACTCTTAAAGTCCTGTCGGGCACGCACCATGCCCGTCAGGTTCCAGCGGGCCACGACGCCCAGCAGGTAGTTAGACACCTGATACGAAACCCCGCTGACCAGATCAGTCCGGTAGGCATCGCCGTTATTGGCCACCCCTGACCCGCGGGCCCATCCGGCACCCACGAGCGAAATCACCGGCATTCCCGAGCGCTGTACGGCCACACTACGGGCTTGGGCAACCTCCATCTGTGACTGGAAAAGGCGGAGCAACGGATTTTTCAGAAAGGCATTGGCCGTATTGCCCGACAGCACCGGCAGCGCGGTATAAAACCGCATACTGTCTACCTGCATGCTGTCCTGAATCGTCCCCGTCAACTCTGACAGGCGCAGGCGCTGTACGCGGGCCCGCTGCCGGCTTTCGAGCAGAAGCAGCTGCGCACGGGTCAGCTCGGCAGTGGCCAGCGCACTATCGACCCCGGCCCGCATCCCGGAACGGACACCGGCATCAACGGTGCGCTTGAATGTCCGGGCACGTTCAAGGTTTGCCCGCTGAATATCCACCAGTTTTTGCTGAATCAACAGGACCAGATACGCATCGACGGTACGGACCTGATGCTGAAAGAGTTCATTATCCAGATCAGCCTGCGAGCGGGTCACCTCGGCCTGTGCAGCATGAATCGTGGCTTTTACCCGCCCGAACGTAACCGCCCGCCATTCAATCACGGCGGAAGTAAAACTGCCGAAAACGCCCTGATGGATGTTCTCCGGCCGTATGCCGCCTGAGGTCGAGATATTCGTCCCTTCGTTGGGGAAAAACGAGCCCGTGAGGCTGTTGTTGGTCGAGTATGTATACTGATCCTGCACGATGGCAACCGGGAGTAAATCCGTTTTGCTGGCCTGCAACCGGCCTTTGGCACTGCTGACCTCGGCCTGTTTGGCTTTCAGAAACGGATATTGCTGCGTGGCCTGATCAAGAACCTGCGGTAACGAAACGGACTGCCCTGCCACGTGAGAAAGTGGCAACATACAGGCCGCCGTCAACCAGCCCGCCCACAGTCGTGACCGATGGCGGGCGGCATGTGTATTCATTAATAGTTTTTCAAAACAGAGCATAACAGGCAACAACTGCATTCAGGTTGAGCCTGCAAAAAAATGGGGCAATTCTGGAAACATTTGGGAATCCGGAGGCAGAATCCGTAAATCCGGAGGTATTGTCAGCTTTTGCCCTATAAAATTCCAGAAATGCTGTAAATGCTGTAATGTTGGTGGTTTCGCAGCTTGATCGGTCGATTGTGCAGGGATTGGGCGACCACGTGGGATTTGGACAACTATCCGGGGATTGGGCGACCACGTGGGGTCGCCCGTACGGACGGAGGCGGAGGCAGGATTAGGGGAATTTCCAGATTGTTTCCAGAATTGATGCCTAATTTCGTTATCCCGTAGAGACGCAACATCTTGCGTCTCCAGCTTAACGGGTCGTTACAATGTTATGAAAATGCTGGTTGTTGAAGATGAGCGAGGGCTGGCCGAAAGTGTTTCCGCCTATTTAACCAGGGAAGGATTCGTCTGCGAAATTGCGTCGACCTACGCTGAGGCGGATGAGAAGATTTTCCTCTACCGCTACGACTGCGTGGTGGTGGATCTGACCCTGCCCGGCGGCGACGGTTTTTCGCTGATTAAAAGCCTCAAGGCCTTATCTGCCACCACGGGCATCATCATCATTTCGGCCCGCGATGGCCTTGAAGACAAAATCAAGGGCCTCGAAATCGGGTCCGACGATTACCTGACCAAGCCTTTCCACCTGTCAGAGCTGAATGCGCGGGTCAAATCGCTGATCCGTCGCCGGAATTTCGGCGGACACAATGAAATCCGTTTTCAGGAAATTCAGGTCTTACCTAATTCAAGGAAGGTGTATATTCATGACCGCGAAACCCCGTTGTCGCGCAAGGAATACGACCTGCTGCTCTATTTCCTGTCGAACATTGACGTAGCGCTGACCAAAGTTTCTATCGCTGAGCACCTTTGGGGCGACGACATCGACTCGGCCGACTCACTCGACATGGTGTATTCGCATATTAAAAACCTGCGCCGGAAACTCGTCGAAAAAGGCGCTGCCGACTATGTCAGGTCCATTTACGGCATTGGGTATAAATTCGGGCTTTCGTGAAATTACTGACCAAAACCAACCGCGTCTACCTCTCTTTTTCCGTCGGCATTTATCTGCTGACGGCGCTGGCGTTCTATGCCATCATTAAGCTGGTGATTTACGACGAAGTGGAGAGCCGGCTGCTGGTCGAAAAACGGGATTTTGAGGCTTACATTCAGGTCCATAACAGCTGGCAGGGGGGCTATTTTGTCGAAAACAAGATTACGGTCGTTCCCGTTACAAATGCTTTACCGACCGAAGAATTTAAGGATACCCTGATTCTCAACCGGTATGACCACGAACTGGTCCCCTTCCGCGAACTGACCTACTACACCCGCATCAACGGCGAGGCCCACCGCGTGTCGATCCGCAAGTCGCTTATTCAGTCCTATCGGCTGATCGAAGTCATTACGGTGTCAATGGTCGCGTTTCTGAGCCTGCTGTTTCTGTGTTCATTCTGGTTTCAGAGCCGGTTATCGGGGCAGCTCTGGCAACCGTTTTACAACACCCTTGCTAAAGTCCGGACGTTTGATCTGAGCAGCAGCACGCCTCTGCACCTGCCCGCCGAAGAAATCACGGAGTTCAATGAACTGAACGATGTGTTGCAGAAAATGTCGGAGAAAATTCATCAGGACTACCGGAGCCTGAAGGAATTTACCGAAAATGCATCCCACGAAATCCAGACGCCGCTGGCCCTCATCAACGCCCGCGTCGAACAGTTGATTCAGTCTGAAACGCTGACCGAAGCGCAATCGTACTGGCTCGACGAGATTTACCGGGCTTCGCGCCGGATGTCGAAACTCAACCAGGGCCTGCTCTTGCTGGCTAAAATCGAAAACCGGCAGTTCGCCGATGTCGATCTGGTTGACCTGTACGTAATGATCACCGAGAAGCTGTATGACATGGAGGAAATTCTGCAACACAAACAACTCAGGATATTCACCAAAGGCACGGCCACGTTTCCCCGCATGCTGCCGGTCGCCCTGGCCGAAGTGCTGCTAAGCAACCTGGTATCGAATGCTATCAAACACAACATCCCCGGCGGACTGATCCGTATTGAGTCGACACCTGATCAATTATGTTTCAGCAATACCGGTCCGGCCCCGTCGATTCCGCCGGAACGCCTGTTCGAACGTTTCAAAAAAGGTAGAGACGCAACATCTTGCGTCTCAGCTGCGCCCCATGATACATCTTGCGCCTCAGCTGCGCCCCATGATAAGGAGGATACGGAAAAAATTGGAGAAGGAGACGCAAAATATTGCGTCTCTACGACGACAACGACGAACAACAGTGCTGAAGAAAACGTCCGGAAACAATATGCTGCGACAAATTCCATCGGACTTGGGCTGGCTATCGTCAAACAAATCGGTGACAGCTACGGTCTGACGATCTCCTACACTTACGCTGATGGGGAACACCGCATTTGCTTACGCTAGACTCTATTCTGCAATCACTTTAATTTTACGGCTTTTCGTCCGCATTTTCAGCCAGGCCGCAATCCGGTTTTTTTCGGCATTCGTATGCCGCCGGCTAAATTTTGCATAGACCAGCAATACCGTATCCGGCTGTGTGCTGTTTCCGGTCATAATCAGTGACCGGGCAGCCGTGAAGGTCTGTACATCCGGCATAAGCATCTTCAGTTCGTTCCGCAGATCAGCCACCGGCAACCGGGAGGTCTGCGTTAGTTCGATGTATTGCCGGAGCGAATCAATGGTCCGGTCCTTGCGGGCAACGGAAGCCTGACTAAACTGAATTACCTCTTCGGTGATCGTAGACGTCAGCGCATTTACGTCAACATCGGCATCTTTAAAACTCCCCTGCCGTACAATCAATGTTGCATTCGGCATAGTATAGGCCGGTAACTTTGCTTTCAACAGATTAACCGAATCAGCCGGCAAAGGCTCACCAACCAGCATAAGCTCGAGAATGCCTTTTCCATGCTCATACTTTGCCGTATAATTTACTACCTGCCGGTATTTGTAATTGCATTCTTTAGCGACAAAACGCCGGGCAGCCTGCTCGAACAGTGTCCGCTTTACAATAACATATCCGAGATAGGTGCTGGGTAACAACGCAGTCAGAACCGCAATCAAAATGGTGTTTTTAACCCTCCGCTCCGTTGCCAGACTGGGGTATTCTTTCTGATGGTATCCCAGATAGCGCACAATAACTACCGTCGATAAGCTGATACACACACTGTTAATCAGAAACAGGTAGAACGCACCGGCAAAATAGTACCAGTTACCGTTGGCTAATCCGAAGCCTGCCGTACATAGCGGCGGCATCAGGGCCGTTGCAATCGCTACCCCGGGAATAATGTTACTGACCTTTTCTTTCCGCGATCCGGCCACAATTCCTGCCAGTCCGCCAAATACGGCAATCAGCGTATCCCAGATCGTCGGAAACGTCCGGGCGACCAGCTCCGACTGCGCCAGATCAAGTGGTGAAATAATGAAATAAACCGTTGATGTCAGCAGGCTGATAAACACGGCAATAGACAGATTTTTCAGCGCCCTCAGGATCAGGTTCAGGTCATTAATCCCGATGCCAAGGCCAATACCCATAATCGGCCCCATCAGCGGTGAAATCAACATGGCTCCGATGATTACCGCCGTTGAATTAACATTCAACCCGATGGATGCGATGAATATGGCAAATATCAAAACCCATAGATTAGTACCTCTGAACTCAATATTACGGGTAATACTCTGAATCGTTTCAGCTTCGTCGGCCTTATCCTCATCAAGACTAAAGCGATCACGAACAATTCTTACAAACCGGGTAAGTACTGTGTTTGGGCGGGTTGTCGGTAATTCGTTCAGCATGGTTTCTGTACTGGCAGTACATCCGTTTCTCCTCATTTAGTGAATCCGAATGCCTTTGTTTTTTCGATAAATGTGGTCACTCACTCGTTTCTATCGCCACATGGCAACAAATCAAGTTATCAAAGAAAACCATTTTTCAGATCATGAAGACCTTAAATTTCAAAACTAATGTTTCAACCGATGACGCAATAGAGGCCATAACGCTACCGCTTAATGCCATCGAACCCCTCGACGGCTGGAACATCGACTCTGCACATCCGGATCATGTATTGACTGTTCAGACGGTTGACAACCGTGTTTCGGAACAGGTCATTTCGGCCGTCGAAAAAGCCGGGTTTCAGGCTGCCCTGATTCCTGAACTTTCCGATCTGTAGAGCCGCAACATCTTGCGGCTTCCAATTCGGATAGACGTGCCGAGACGAGACGCAAGATATTGCGTCTCTACTGTATCTTTGCGGGTATGCGTATGTGGAAGAAAATCTGGATCGGGTTGGGCATTGTGTTGGTAGCCGCCGGCATCTGGCAGCGCGAACTGATCAGCTATGGCTGGATGCAGGGTCGTGGGCAGCTGCGGATTCTCTGGAATACCCGTCCGGTTGCTGATGTGCTGACCGATCCGGCGGTAGCCGACTCAACAAAGCAGAAAATAAAACTAATACAGGAAATCAAGCGTTTTGCCATCGATTCCTTAGGATTAAACCAATCCGGCAGTTACGAATCCTACTATGACCAGGGTGGCAAACCGATTCTCTGGGTCATTACAGCGGCGGAACCTTACCGGCTGGTGGCCCGCGAATGGAATTTTCCGGTTCTGGGGAAGTTTTCGTACAAAGGATTTTTTGAAAAAGACCGGGCCGACCGGCAGCAGGACGAACTGAAAAAAGAAGGTCTTGATACCCGGATCGGCGAGGTTTCAGCCTGGTCTACGCTGGGCTTTCTAAATGATCCGATTCTGTCGAGCATGACCGCCCGTCCGGCGGGGAGCCTGGCTGAGCTCATTATTCATGAGCTGACGCACGGAACCCTGTTCATCAAAAACAGCCTGGAATACAACGAAAACCTGGCTGATTTTGTCGGGGAATACGGGGCGCTCCGGTTTCTGGCGGCTAAGTACGGCACCGGATCGGCACCCTATAAAGAGTATCTGGCCGACAAGTCATTCTTTGAACGATACGACGATCATGTCTTGCGCGGTACCCGGAAACTGGATAGTTTATACCATTCTTTTACGCCGTCTATGTCAGTTCCGGCAAAAGATACGTTAAAATGGCAACTCATCCGGCAGATTGTGGCGACATCCGACTCGCTATATAATCAACGGGAACAATCCATGCTCAAAAAACGTCGTTTAAACAGGAAGAACCTTCCGAACAATGCCTATTTCATTGGGTACCTGACGTATCGGAAACAACAAAACCGGTTCAGAACTGAATTTGAGCAGAAGTTCGGGAGTAATTTTACACGCTATTTAACATACCTTAAACAAACCTATCCGTCGCTTTAAGACGGTTTTGGCCTTATGAAGAAATTGCTGGGCGGGCTCTTATTGGCAGTGATGGTCGCTTTTGGATTTACAACCATTGAAAATCCATTGGCGAATGCCTATCGTCGTATTGTAAACAACAGCTTCGGACCGGGCGAGCGCATTGAATACCGCGTTCACTACGGGTTTATCAACGCGGCCGAAGCGACCGTCGACGTGGCCCCTGCGCTCTATAAAGTAAACGACCGGCCTTGTTTCAAAGTCAACGTCTTTGGCCGCACAACGGGCGCGTTCGATCTCGTTACGCGGGTCCGCGACACGTGGCGGTCCTATGTTGATACCGGCGCCATTCTGCCACAGCGGTTCTACCGGAATATTCAGGAAGGCAATTACCGGAAAGAAGAAAACGTGACCTTCAACCATTTTGCCAATACGGCCAAATCCGAAGAAAAAGTCGATACCGATGTCTTTAAAGTACCTGACAATGTACACGATGTAGTCAGCGGCTATTTCTTTCTGCGGACCATCGACTTCAATAAATTCGGGATTGGGCAGATAATCGAAGTACCGGCGTTTTTCGATGATAAGATCTACAACATGAAGGTCAAATACCAGGGCAAGGCCGTGCTGAAGACTAAATTCGGGAAGATCAATGTGATTAAACTGAATCCGGTGATGCCGGCCAACGGCTTCTTCAAAGATGAAGACTCTATCCGGATCTGGGTTTCCGACGATAATAACAAAGTGCCGATGAAGGTTGAAGTTGACCTGGCCATCGGTTCGCTCGATATGGATATCCGCGACTACGGCGGACTCAAGCAGGATTTCCGGTTCTTTAAGTAGGGCGTTTTTGCCACGAAGGCGTGAAGACAAGAAGCGGCACAAAGATTTTTAAGTCTTCGTGCCGCTTCTTGTCTTCACGCCTTCGTGGTTAACCTTTATTTTGAACAGCCCGTCACCTTATAAATTTTTCCGTCTGTTTTCGTAAAGAAGTACAGTTCCTGATTCAGCCCGAGGCCGATCCGGAAGTCGGTTTTGCGGGCATTGGTCAGCTCGCGGAACGATGTGGGCTTGCCGTTCAGTTCAAGTACCAGTTCACGCACAGTCGCCTGTTTGCCGATCGTTAGTTCGCGGTTTTCCACGTAATATACCCGCCCGTTTACAATATCCCCGAATACGTATTTGCCGGTCAGCAGCGGCATCGTTTTACCCGCATACACAAAACCACCCGAAAACGCATTGCCTTCATCGTGGTCGTACTGGGCAACGGGATAGATGTAGCCCAACGCTCGGTCATTGGCCGGTAAAGCATAGATTTTATCCATCCGGCCACGGTAGTCCATGACATAGGTTCCTTCACGCTCGGGCCAGCCGTAATCGCCGCCCGCAATCCCCAGATTCAGTTCTTCGAGCTGGGTCTGGCCAATGTCAGAAATCAGCATTTTCCCGTCGGGAGCCCAGCAAATGCGGTTCGGATTCCGGAACCCACGGCAATATACCTCATCGGCCGTCGCCGGATCACCATCACCCATATACGGATTCGACGCCGGAATCCCGTACCGGCCGTTTTTACTGTTTGTACCCAGCGGGTCGATCCGCAGCACCGAACTCCAGACACGGCTTTTGTCCCGGCAGATAAACGGAAAACCGTTTTCGGTACAGCCACCGTCCCCGATCCCGATATAGAGCATTCCGTAATCCGGCGTGTTGCGCTTTGCCAGCGGGTTGAACGTCAGTTCCTGCATACCGTGCATGGAAGCCACCATATTGATCCGGAACAATTCACGCCCGGTACCGGCAAACACCGGACTTGCCGGATCATTCATTTTCCATTCCGTAACGACCCACTGCAAGGCCACCTTAACCGAATCGGCATAGGCAAAGTCGGCCGGCTTCGAGCCCGCCTTTTCGGTATGTGAAGTATAGAACAGTCCGTTCCGGTAAAAATCGGGGTGAAACGCAAAACTACCGAACCCCGTCCCCAGTCCGGGAGCGTTGATCATGCCGGGCCGTTCTTTTACCATGTCCATAAAAACCGTCAGCTCACGCCCGGCCATTTCGTACAAAAAGCCACGGATATCAACCACAAACTGCCGGTCAGGCTGCCCGTTGCTACCCGGCAGAACCAGCATTTTGGTAATCCTGGCCATGGGCGACTGCGTTGATGTAGCCGGTGCCGTCGTGATCTCCGTCAGTGACAGCCGCAGCCCCGATGGCTGAATACGCGCCGGAATCGGGTCCGGTACCGACGGTTTTGTATTGGCCGTTTCGGCTTCCGGCTTTTTTTGCTGATGGAGGTAGGCCAGTAGTGCATCCATGTCCTTATCGGTCAGATCTGGAAAGGCAGGCATGTACTGTTTATATTCCCTGAACAACCGGAGTCCCCGTACATCACCTCCCTTGATAACCTCCGGCGCGTTGCGGATAAAGGCCGTCAGCCAGGGGCCCGACATTTCACCGGTGACGCCAGCCAGGTTCGGGCCGATGCCCTTTTGCCGGAAGTTGTGGCAGGCTGTGCAGTTTGCATTAAAAAGCGCCTCACCCTTTGCAATCACCGCTTTATCGGTAGGATACGCTGCGGATATTATGCCTGGTTCTGACTTGCTTTTACCGGCCATCGGTTGTGCGTACGCACGCATGTTAAGGCAGAGAAAGGCGGCTATTAAAAAATACCACCCTGTTTGTTGACGATGACGTATCAATTGTTCCGTTTCCTGTTGATTCATGGCTACTTAGAAAGGAATGCCGTCATGGTTTTTACTACTCCCCCGCCAGCTGCCGGGATCATGCTAAAAATATATTTCTTATTGGTTTTGTTCTGCAAATCAAAAATGTGTTTCTTTGACACATTCTAAGCTTTTTTCCATCCTGCTCCCAAATTTGCTTTTAGCATGGCACACGCATACGTCATAGGCATCGACTATGGCACTGACTCGGTACGCGCCCTCGTTGTAAATGCGCAAACCGGCCAATCCGTTGGCACGCATGTCCACGAATATGTCCGCTGGAAACAGGGCAACTACTGCAACCCATCGGCCTCGCAGTTCCGCCAGCATCCGCTTGACTATCTGGAAGGATTAGAAGCCTCGGTCAAAGGCGCTTTGGCCAATCTTCCCGATGAAGTACGACAAAACATTAAAGGCATTTCAGTAGACACGACGGGCTCCACGCCCTGCGCGGTCGACGAAACCGGTACGCCGCTGGCTCTGTTACCGGCTTTTGCCGAAAACCCGAACGGTATGTTTATCCTTTGGAAAGACCATACCGCCAATGCCGAAGCCGAAGAGATTAACCAGCTGGCGCACCACTGGGATACCGACTACACCAAGTATGTCGGCGGTATTTATTCCTCGGAGTGGTTCTGGGCGAAAATCCTGCGTACCCTCCGCGCCGACGAATCCATCCGCGATACGGCGTTTTCCTGGGTTGAGCATTGTGACTGGGTCTCGGCGGTGCTGACCGGCAACACCAACCCGCTGACAATGAAACGCAGCCGGTGCGCGGCCGGCCACAAAGCCATGTGGCATACCGAATTCAACGGGCTGCCGGCCGAAGATTTTCTGACAAAACTTGACCCGCTGCTCGGCGGTCTGCGCGATCGTTTATTCAGCGATACGTACACCTCTGATGAGGCGATGGGTACCATTTCGGCCGAATGGGCGGAAAAACTGGGTATCCCGGCCGATGTCGTCATCGGGGTCGGGGCGTTTGATGCGCACATGGGTGCCGTCGGTGCCGACATCAAGCCCTATTCGTTTGTGCGGGTGATCGGTACCTCTACCTGCGACATGCTGATTGCACCCAACGACGAAATCGGCCACCTGCTGATCCGTGGTATTTGCGGTCAGGTGGATGGCTCGATTATTCCGGGGATGCTGGGCATGGAAGCTGGTCAGTCGGCGTTCGGCGATATTTATGCCTGGTTCCAGCGCGTGATTCTGAGCGGTCTGGACGGCTTACTACCTGCTGACGAACTGGAAGCGCTGGCGAAAAAACTCATCCCGTCCCTGTCGGAAAAAGCGGCGCAACTGCCGGTTTCGGCAAGTGATCCGGTTTCGGTCGACTGGATGAACGGACGTCGGACGCCGGATGCCAATCATACCGTAAAAGGGGCGATTACCGGTCTGAATCTGGGCAGCGATGCCATACAGATTTTCAAGTCGCTGGTTGAAGCCACGGCGTTTGGTTCGAAGAGTATCGTGCAGCGGTTCCTCGATGAGGGCGTTCCGATCAGGGAAGTAATTGCTATCGGCGGGGTTGCCAAAAAGTCGCCGTTTGTGATGCAGACGCTGGCCGATGTGCTGAATATGCCGATTAAGGTGGCTAGCTCTGATCAGGCCTGTGCGCTGGGGGCAGCCATGTGTGCGGCGGTGGCGGCGGGCATTTACCCGACCATGCAGGACGCGCAGGCAGCCATGTCGTCGGGTTTCGACGCCGAATACCATCCCCGCCCTGCCCTGGTGCCGGTCTACGAAACGCTCTACAGCCGCTATCTGGCCGTCGGGCAGTTTATTGAAGGGTAATTCTTTTTTGTCATCCCGGCGCGGAATGGCTCTCTGTCCATTAAATGTCATCAGATCCTTCGCAAGCCCGGGATGACAAAGTTGCGTAAAACAGTATTCAAAGATTATTAAGCAACCAGGGGTATTGCAGCCTTGTATGTTGCTACTACAATTAATATGATCAACCTCAATCAATTTGAAGTCTGGTTTGTAACAGGAAGCCAGCATCTGTACGGCGAAGAAACCCTTCGTACCGTCGATGAACACTCAAAAATTATTGCCGACTCATTTGACCAGTCGCATCAGATTCCGGTTCGGGTCGTGTTTAAACCGGTCGTCAAAACTCCCGACGAAATTTACGCCATCTGCCAGGAGGCAAACGTGGCCCCGAACTGCATCGGTATCATCGCCTGGATGCATACCTTCTCCCCTGCCAAAATGTGGATACGGGGACTGAATATCCTGAAAAAACCACTGTTACACTTACATACGCAGTTCAACCGCGACATTCCGTGGGGCGACATCGACATGGACTTCATGAACCTGAACCAATCGGCCCACGGTGACCGTGAGTTTGGCTTCATCATGACCCGCATGCGCCTGAACCGGAAAGTGGTCGTCGGCCACTGGCAGCAGGACGATGTGATTCAGGCGATCAACGTCTGGTCACGCGTGGCAGCGGCCCGGTACGACATGCAGGGCGCAAAATTTGTGCGGTTCGGCGATAACATGCGGCAGGTGGCCGTGACCGACGGCGACAAGGTAGCGGCTGAAATGACATTCGGGTTTGCCGTAAACACTCACGGGGTCGGCGATCTCGTAAAGGTTATTAACCAGGTATCCGATGCGTCGATTGACCAGCTCGTGATCGAATACGAACAGAAATACCGGCTGGTCGACAGTCTGCACAAAGGCGGTGCGCAGCACCAGTCGCTGCGCGAGGCGGCCCGTATCGAACTGGGAATGCAGCATTTCCTGCAGGACGGCGGCTACAAGGGTTATACCAATACGTTTGAAGACCTGCATGGCATGGAGCAGCTACCAGGCATTGCCTCGCAGCGCCTGATGGCTGCCGGGTACGGATACGGCGGCGAAGGTGACTGGAAAACGGCCGCTATGGTACGTGCCCTGAAGGTGATGGCCAGCGGTATGCCGGGCGGTAACTCGTTCATGGAAGATTACACCTACCACTTCGACCCGAACAACAAACTGGTACTGGGCGCCCACATGCTCGAAATCTGTGAGTCGATTGCCGATGGCAAAGCGTCCTGCGAAATTCATCCGCTGGGCATCGGCGGCAAGGCCGATCCGGTACGTCTGGTGTTTAACACGGCCGGTGGTCCGGCGCTGAACGTGTCGCTTATCGACATGGGCAACCGGTTCCGATTGCTGGTCAACGAAGTAGACGCCGTGCCGGCCGAACATGACCTGCCGAAGCTGCCGGTTGCGCGGGTGCTCTGGAAACCGAAACCGGATATGCAGACCGCTTGCGCCGCATGGATCTACGCCGGTGGTGCCCACCACACGGTGTACAGCCAGAACCTGACCACCGAATACATCAACGATTTTGCTGATATGGTTGGCGTTGAGCTGGTTGTCATTGATCAGGACACAAACCTCCGCCAGCTCCGCAACGAACTCCGGTGGAATGAGATGTATTACAAAAACGCGTAATTCCGGTTGCTGCTGGTTCTGCGTTGCTAATAACAACCAGCAACGCAGAACCAGCAGCAACAATGCAGAACCATCCAGCATAATGAACTCATGTATAAATCGTTAAAAGAGGCTTGCTTCGAAGCAAACATGCAGCTGCCTAAACTGGGGCTGGTGCTCTTTACGTTCGGCAACGTCAGCGCCGTCGACCGCGACCACGCCGTTTTTGCCATCAAGCCAAGTGGTGTACCGTATGACCTCCTTAAACCGGACGACATCGTGATTCTCGACTACGATGCAAATGTGGTGGAAGGAACGATGCGGCCCTCGTCGGATACGAAAACCCACGCGCTCCTCTACAAAACCTGGGAAGACATCGGCGGTATTTCGCACACCCACAGCACCTACGCCGTGGCCTGGGCCCAGGCCGGTATGGACATCCCGATTTTCGGAACTACCCACGCCGACCATACCCACCAGGACATTCCCTGCGCCCCGGTGCTGACCGATGCCATGATCGACGGCGATTATGAGTACGAAACCGGTAACCAGATTTTCAACTGTTTTGCCGGGAAGGGTCTTTCCCACAAGGAAATGGAAATGGTACTCCTACAAAACCACGGACCGTTTACTTGGGGCAAAACCGCCGAAAAAGCCGTGTATAACTCCGCCGTTCTCGAAGAAGTTGCCCGGATGGCCTATCTGACGCTTCAGATTAATCCGGCGACCGAACGCATCAAGGACACCCTCCGGATGAAACACTACGAACGCAAACACGGCAAAAACGCCTATTACGGACAAGGATGTTAATTTTTGCGGCACAGGCACATTGGTACAGTAGAAAACCGGCTGCTGCTATTTATGTGCCTGTGTAGCTTTAAACCCTAAACCTCAACCCATGCAGCTTGGCTTAGAAACGCTCGATTACATTATCTTTTTGATCTACTTTGTTATTGTAGCTTCGTATGGCTACTGGGTCTACAAGAACAAAGGCAGCCAGAACACCGATTCAAAAGACTTTTTTCTGGCCGAAGGCTCCCTAACGTGGTGGGCCATTGGTGCGTCGATCATCGCCTCTAATATTTCGGCCGAACAGTTTATCGGCATGAGCGGTCAGGCCTTTCAGCTGGGTCTGGCCATTTCTGTTTATGAGCTGGTCGGTGGTTTCTCACTGATTATCATCGCGGTGTATTTCCTGCCGATGTACATCAAGAACAAAATCTACACCATGCCGCAGTTCCTCGAAATGCGGTACGACGGCCGGCTGGCGACCATCATGGCCGTTTTCTGGCTGTTCCTGTACATTCTGGTCAACCTGACGTCTATCATCTATCTGGGCGCGCTGAGTCTGGAAAAAATGACCGGTTTCGGTTTCATGCCCTGCGCCATTTTCCTGACCGTTTTTGCTGTCATCATTACCCTGGGCGGGATGAAGGTAATTGGTTATACCGACGTTATCCAGGTGGTTTGTCTGGTAGTTGGCGGTCTGGCCACGACCTATTTAGCCTTGGAGCTGCTGTCGACTAAAGTCGGAACGGGTGCGGGTGTGTTCGAAGGCCTGAGCCTGATCCGTCAGAAAGCCGATGATCACCTGCACATGATGTTCGAAAAAGGACAGTATCAGGTCTACGACGGTAAGGGGGGCACCATTGATGCTTACAAGCAGCTGCCGGGCATGATGATGTTTATCATTGGTGGTCAGTGGATTGTAAACTTCAACTACTTCGGCTGTAACCAGTATATGACCCAGCGGGCACTCGGTGCTGATCTGACAACGGCACGGAACGGGGTCCTGTTTGCCGGTTTCCTGAAAGTGCTGATGCCGTTCATCGTGGTGCTGCCGGGTCTGGCCGCGTATGTCCTCTTCCAGGAGCAGGCCGATCAGGCCATTGTCAATGGCATTACCGAAAACGGGATCATCAAACCGGATAATGCCTACCCTGTTTTGCTGAATATTTTGCCGGTTGGTCTCAAAGGAATGGCCTTTGCGGCATTAACTGCTGCAATTGTTGCGTCACTGGCGGGTAAAGCCAACAGTATTTCGACTATTTATATGTTAGACATCCACAAAAAGTTCATTAACCCGAATCTGGACGAGAAACAGACCGTTTGGTTAGGACGCGTGGCCATTGTGGTGTCATTCATTATTGCCCTGGCAATTAGTCCGTTTCTGGCAAACTTCGGACAAGGTTTTGAGTACATTCAGGAGTATACAGGCTTTATTTCTCCGGGAATCCTTTCCATCTTTGTGCTGGGTTTCTTCTGGAAGAAAGCCACCGCCAACGGTGCACTGGTGGCGGCCCTGTTGAGTATTCCGCTTTCGACCCTATTCAAATACTATGCCCCCGATATGCCGTTCCTGAACCGCATGGGTGTGGTGTTCTGGATCTGTACGTTGGTGCACATCGCCATCAGCCTGCTGACATCGAAAGGAAAAGACAGTCCGAAAGCGTTTGATGTTCCGGCATCATCGTTCCGGACAACGCCGGGTTTCAAAGCCGGTGCGTTTGCCATTATTGCCGCTATTGTCCTGATTTATACAATATTTTGGTAAGAACGGGTGGCGGGCCTCTCCTTCCGGGGAGCCCGCCGCTACAAACTACGTTTACTATGTTTGAAAGCCGTTATGCTTCTTCGCCGAACGAAGTAAAGCAAATGGATACGGAAACGCTCCGTAAGAATTTTCTGATTGAGAACCTATTTGCAGCAGATCAGTGCTCGTGGGTTCTTTCGTTTTTTGATCGCTACATGACCGGCGGTGCCCTGCCGGTTGCCGGTCCGGTCAGACTCGAAGCGCCCGAAAACCTCAAGGCTGCCTACTTTCTGGAGCGTCGTGAGCTGGGCATCATCAACGTAGGCGGTGCCGGTACGGTAACGGCCGGCGGCGAAACCTACGAACTGGGCTACAAAGAAGCCCTCTATATCGGGCGCGGTACGGAAGAGGTTATTTTTGCCTCGGCCGACAGCAATGCACCGGCTAAATTTTACCTCAACTCCACGCCGGCGCATACCACCTACCCAACCCGCAAGGTCTCGCGCGACGATGCCGACCGCGTTGAGCTGGGCAGTATGGAAACAGCCAACCACCGTATTATCAACAAACTACTGGTCAACAGCGTTTTACCGACCTGCCAGCTACAGATGGGTATGACAGAACTGAAGGCGGGTAGTGTCTGGAATACCATGCCTGCACACGTCCATGACCGGCGGATGGAAGTTTATTTTTACTTCGAAATTCCTCAGGGACAGGCGGTGTGCCACTTTATGGGCCAACCGCAGGAGACACGGCACATCTGGATGCAGAACGAACAGGCCGTTATTTCGCCGAACTGGTCGATCCACTCAGGCGCGGGCACGTCGAACTATACCTTTATCTGGGGTATGGCCGGCGAAAACCTCGACTACGGCGACATGGACTTCTGTGCCATTACAGAACTGAAATAATCTGGTACCCCGGAATGTCATTCCGGGGCTTTTTTATATATGCCGGAAGCCATTCCGGATTCCAAAAATCATGATCTCTATTTCGTTAGAAGGCAAAGTTGCCTTAGTAACCGGCTGCAAGCGCGGGATTGGCAAAGCCATGGCCGAAGCGCTCGCAGAAGCCGGAGCCGACATCATCGGCGTATCGGCCAACCTCGAGCTGGAAGGCAGCGCTGTTTCGAAAAGCGTAGAAGCCCTCGGCCGTAAGTTCTACGCCTACCAGGCTAATTTCGGTGACCGCGCTTCGCTAAATGCATTTATCAGTCAGGTAAAGGCCGACCATCCGGTGATTGATATCCTGATCAATAACGCCGGTACGATCCTGCGCAAACCCGCCGCCGAACACCCGGACGAATACTGGGATGAAGTCATTGCCATCAACCAGACGGCGCAGTTTATTCTGACCCGTGAGATCGGCCGCGACATGATTGCCCGTGGCAGCGGTAAAGTCATTTTTACGGCTTCGCTGCTGACGTTCCAGGGCGGCATCAACGTGCCGGGCTATGCTGCCAGCAAAGGCGCTGTCGGCAGTCTGGTTAAAGCGTTTGCCAACGAATGGGGTGGTAAGGGGGTCAATGTCAATGCCATTGCGCCGGGCTACATCTCAACCGACAATACCGAAGCCCTCCGCAACGATCCGGAACGCAGTCAGTCGATTCTGAGCCGGATTCCCGCAGGCCGATGGGGCGAACCGGAAGACTTTAAAGGCCCGGCCGTTTTTCTGGCCTCCGATGCCTCCAGCTACGTACACGGCACGGTTCTGACCGTCGACGGCGGCTGGATGGGTCGTTAAGCAACTGTTGTACCGTTTTGGTACCCTGAAAGGTTAGTTTGCAAAAACATGCTGATGTTATGGGTAAAACAGCGCTCCGGCGGCTTTTATTCGAAAACAGTGCCATTAACATTACAACCTCTTAGCAATGCCTCTTGAACAAACATGGCGGTGGTACGGCCCGAAAGACCCCGTAAGTCTTTGGGACGTACGGCAGGCCGGTGCCACAGGTATCGTTTCTGCCCTGCATCATATTCCGAACGGTCAGGTCTGGACGGTCGAAGAAATCCGTAAGCGCAAGGCCGAAATTGAAGCCGTCGGATTGACATGGTCGGTCGTGGAAAGCGTACCGGTGCACGAAGACATCAAAAAGGCGACCGGCAACTACAAGCAGTATATTCAGAACTATCAGGAATCGCTGGTCAATCTGGCCCAATGCGGTATTGATACGGTTTGCTATAACTTCATGCCGGTCCTCGACTGGACCCGGACCGATCTGGACTATCAATTGCCGGACGGCTCGACGGCGCTCCGCTTCGACATGGCGGAGTTCTGTGCTTTTGAGGTGTTTATTCTCAAACGTCCGGGGGCAGACGCGCACTATTCGGCGGCCCAGTTATCCGAAGCCAAAGCCTGGCTCGATCAGGCCATAGACGACGATGTCCGCCGGTTAACGCGGAACATTATCGCCGGTTTGCCGGGCAGCGAAGAGAGCTTTACCGTTGAATCCTTTGCCGAGGTGTTACGTACCTACGACCATGTAGGCGACGCCGAACTGCGGCAGAACCTGTATAGTTTCCTACGCGAAATTACCCCCGTTGCCGAACAAGCGGGCATTCTGCTGGCCATTCACCCGGATGACCCGCCGTATCCGATTCTTGGTTTACCACGCGTAGTCAGCACCGAAGCCGATGCCCGGCAACTGCTCGACGCCGTTGACAGCAAACATAACGGTCTGTGTTTCTGTACCGGCAGCTACGGTGTCCGTGCCGATAACGATCTGACAGGTATGGTCGAACGGCTCGGCAACCGCATCAATTTTGTTCACCTGCGGGCGACTAAACGCGACGAACAGGGGAATTTCCACGAAGCTGATCACCTCGACGGCGATGTGGATATGTACGGTGTCATGAAAGCCCTTGTGCTCGAACAGCGCCGCCGCCAGGCCGAAGGCCGCGAAGATTATCGCCTGCCTTTCCGCCCCGATCACGGTCACCGCATGCTTGATGATCTCAATCCGTCGAAGAAAACCAATCCGGGCTATACTGCTATCGGCCGCCTCCGGGGCCTGGCCGAACTTCGGGGCCTGGAGCTGGGCATCGAACGGAGCTTATAACTATTGTGCCGTTGCGTGCACGTTACCATACCAGTTGGTTTGCAAAAATCAACTGGTTTTTTTATGCTTACCTGCGAATATGGTATTCACTGCACTGACGTAATTTTATCCTAAGCTCTTATGAACTATATCGCACTCGTTTCATTGCTCTTCTGTGCCTCATTTTCCTTTGCCCAAACGCCTGTTCATACCGAAGATATTACACATTTCTATTCGGCTTTTGACAAGGTTCTGGCCACCGGCGATCCGGAACAACAACTCGCCATTATCCGGCGCGAATACATCGATCAGGGAACAACAGGCCTCAAAACGTTTATTCAGCTTGGCGGGGCAAATCCGGAAAAATGGCGGTTTTACATGGTCCATAACCGTACCTATCTGCAAAAAATCCGGCATTCGCTTGAACACGTGGCCGATCAGGTACCCGCTATTCAGCAGCGGCTTACCCAACTCAAACAAATTGTTCCGGATTACCGCGAAGGCACCATCTACTTTATTGTCGGTGTGGGCATGGTGGGTGGCTCCCCCGACCATGCGACCCATAGTTTGCTACTGGGTGCAGAAACGCTGGTAAAGCCCAATCCCGAATGGGCTATTCCGACCGCCATTCATCAGTTTATTCACCTTCAGCAAAAGCCCGGCAATCACCAGTTGCTTACTCAAACCATCTGCGAAGGTGTCGCCGAGTTCCTGTCCGGATACTTATATGGCAAATCGCTGGCATCGAATGGGTTTGCTCCTTATATTCAATGGGGTATACAGCACGAACAGGCGGTCTGGCAGGCATTCAAAGAGGACATGTTTTCCATTGACCAGGGCTATTTCGGGTGGCTCTACGGCCTCAAGAAGATCGGGAGCAGCGAACACTCTGACTTAGGTTATTTCATTGGCTATCAAATCTGTAAAGCTTACTTCACTGGCACAGCGGATAAGTCTCAGGCGGTTAATACCCTTATTGACCTTGATCTTTCGTCCAACGAGCAAATCCGGTCATTTGTGCTTAATTCCGGCTATATCCGGCCCAATGATCAACCCTGGGTAGCCGGTCAGCCCTTCAGTAAAAAGGCAATCAATCCTGCCGCCCGGGCATCTTTCGGTTATAAGGAAAACCCTGATACCATTATGTTTACTTATACCATTCCGGCCGATTTTCTGTCGCGCTACCCGATTCCGGTTGTCAGTGTTTCGGTGGCCGGTGCCTTTAATGACTGGAATCCTAAAGCAGAAACCTGGCAGATGAAGCCTGCCGGTAAACATACCTATGTGCTGCTCGTACCTAAAAGCAAAGCGCCGGCTAACAGCCCGTTTAAGTTTGTGCTGAATGGCGATGTATGGATGTCGGTTCCGGGTGATGCCGGCAACGTCAATGCCGACGGGAATTTATATCTTGCCACAAAGTAGAACCTATTAACTAGCGCTGCCTAGAAACACGGCTCTCCTGAAGCTAAAGAGGACATTTTCATCTGGTCCGGCTCGAAACAACAGTCCTTTACCGCGACTGATACGGCCCATAGACGGCCTTAATCCGCATCGATTCGTCGGCATCGTCCAGCACCAGTACCTGCCAGGACTTGCCGCCAGGTTGTACACGGATCACGATATGACCGGTTTCAGGCTTGAATTTAGCTCCGGCATCGCCCAAGGCGGCTTTTGTTTCCGGGAATAGCTGCGTCACAAATACGTCCCGCCTGCCAGGATAAAGCGACTCATCGAACAGGCGTTCGGCTACGGCCGGACCAGGATGGGACTCCGCCCAGGCCGGCACCACAAACACCCTCGGCCGCAGGGCCTTCATCAGCGCCCCGTTCTGCGAATCGGCATAGCCGTGGTGGTCCAGCACCTGCACATCGACCGGCCTGGCCACAGCAGCTACCGGCGTTTCGACATCATGCCAGGCCGGTGCCCCGTATGGCAAAACACCCTGAATATCGCCCCCGGCAAAATAATCGAAGTCGCCGTAGCGCATCGTAAAGACCGCACTGCACATATTCTCGTTGGGCTGCTGATTAGCTGCTACATTAGCTAAATCAGGGAACAGATGACGTGTTTCCTCCCCGCGACCGGTCCAGACGTCGCCGTTAACGGCCAGATTCCGGATGCTGAATTGTGACTGATATTTCCCGGGCTCATGTACCAGTTTAATCTGATTCAGCCGGCCCGCCGCAAACCGCTCAGCCGGTATTCTGCGGTTTTCCAGAAAATGGACATAGTTGATCACAATCGAATCCTTCCGCAACGTTGCCGGAAAGGCATAGTCGGGCCAGCCACGGTCCAGTATCCGGCGGATGGGCAGAAATTCCGCCAGTTCGGTAACGCCGCTTAGTTTATACCCGCCGGTAGCTGCACGGGAGGCGTGCTTCGGCGTACCTACGTGATCGTCATGAAAATGAGTAACGAGCAGATAATCAATGGCTGGCTTCTGCTTTACCGGCGAGACACGCTGTATATAACGGGCAATCCACTCGCCCGGTTGGCGCGAGTTATCAGGCCGGATGGGGTTGTTGCGGGGCTTGTTATCCCGCCAGTTGATAGGGTCGATGGCCCCGGCATCAATGAGCAGGGTCGTACCGTCGGGCAGCACGCAGAATGTGGCGTTGCCCCTCCCGGTATTGATCTGATGAATATCCAGATACCCGGCCTTCCAGGGCGAAAATGTCGGGGAGCCAGTCCGCTGAGCAGCCACCCCGTGGCAAGTCAGCAGAAAAAAAAGTATTGCTTTTCCGGAAATCAGCCGAGCGCGCTTCATGACCGAAAGGTACGATCCATTTACGGGTTTTTCGCACATACAGGCCGCTCTGTGTCCGTTTTTAAACAATTCATTACTAACCCGGTTGACAACAGAGAACAAACATGTTAAAACACTATGCTGAAAAGAAGAGCATCGGCCACGTGGGCCGGAAATTTTCAGGAAGGTAACGGTACGGTTTCCGCCACAAGCGGCGTACTGAACAATACCCCGTTCTCCTTTAAAACCCGGATCGTAAGCGAAGACGGTAGCGCAGGCACCAACCCGGAAGAATTACTGGCCGCCGCTCATGCCGGCTGCTTTACCATGGCCGTCAGCGTTGCGCTCGGACAGGCTGGCTTTACCGCCGAAAAACTGGAAACGAAAGCGGTACTGACCCTAGACACCGAAAAACTGGAAGTCACGGCCGTCGAACTGAACCTGACCGGTACTGTTCCCGGCATCGATGAGGCAAAATTTCAGGAACTGGCCGGAGGCGCAAAACAAAACTGCATTATTTCGAAAGCCCTGAGTCCGGGCATCGACATTACCTTAAAGGCAACACTGGCATAAAAAAACAGCCGGCCCGCAAAATTGCCGGCCGGCTGTCTGATCATATCCAGTCCCATCCTGTTCTGTATTCACGCGACAAATACGAATTAGCCTCCGCATCGTGCCTGAACTTCCCTTTCCTTGCATTCCATGCTAACGGGCGACCCAACCGGTACGAAATCAATCCCAGATGCATCGGCAACGTCATCTCTCTGGCGTATTCCAGATTCGACTCCGGTTGTTTCCGGCTCTTAACGGCATCCACAAAATTCTGCTGATGACCAGGTGAGCGCGGAATCGTCACGGGGATTTCGGCAATATCCGGCATGGCCACCCCGTTGATGGTTATTTCTTTGCTATTGTAATCACAAATCAGCGTTCCTTTATCGCCTTCAAAATACGCCCCGATTCCCCGTTTTGCTGCTCCCGGCACATTCGGTGGGATGCTGGTCCAGTACAGCTTCAGGTTATCGAAATCGTATTCAATGTCAATCCACTTCGGGGCATCGCCAACGCCTTCGGGCAGTTCGCCTTTGGCACTTACCCGCGTCAGTCCTTTGGGCTGCACCGACCACCAGACAATGTCGGCAATGTGGCTCCAGAAATCCTGAAAAACGCCCCCTGAGTAATCCAGAAAATACCGGTACGTAAAGTGGCACCGCTCCGGACTATAGAGCGACTTCGGGGCCGGACCCTGCCAGTAATCCCAGTTGAGGGTGGCCGGCGGGTCCTGATAGTTTGACGGGCCCAGCACGGGCGGAAAACCTGTTTTCCAGAGCCTTACCGTATGTACTTTGCCAATCGCCCCGGCCTGAATCAGCTCCGCTACCCGATGATAGTTTTCACCCGCATGAATCTGGGTACCCAACTGAAAAATCCGGTTATGCCGCTTCATCGACTTGAGCATCTGCTGCCCTTCCCGCACACTGTACGACAGGGGTTTCTCGCCATACACATCTTTTCCGGCCTCAAAAGCCAGTATCGCGACCTGCGCGTGCCAGTGGTCCGGCGTTGCACAGGTGATGGCGTCAATATCCTTACGGTCGAGAATCCGGCGAAAATCGTCGAACGTTTCGGCTTTCGCATCCGGCCGGATTCCCTGTAAGACTTTCTGCGCCGCTGCCAGGTGATCACTATCGACATCGCACAGACCGACGACGTCGACTTCGGGCAGGCCGGCAAACCACTTCAGGTGATTGGTGCCCATACCGCCCAGCCCGATGTGGGCTATCCGCAGCCGGTCACCGGGCGCTGGTTTCCGGAGCCAGCCCGGCGCCACCGACAGCCCGAGTGCGCCGACACCCGATTGTTTTAAAAATTCTCTTCGGTTAATCATAAGGATAGGAAATGGAGGTCTAATTACCTTTTTGTGTAAAAGACTGACCAACTATATCCTTACCCAAGGATTTTTTGCTTAGATTGACCCTCAAATCTACGGGTGAACGTTTATGTATGTTTCTTAATTCAGAACCCGCCTGATCCGGATCTTTACTTCTTCCGGATGAAATGGTTTCTGAATAAAATCATCTGCACCATCCATCAGGCAATTGATGCGGACATCGCTTTTTTCGTTACCCGATAAGATTAACACCGGAATATGACTGTGCTTCGGATCATTCTTGATTTTATGGAGTAACTCCTGACCATCAACACCAGGCATTGATAAGTCGGTAACGATAACATCCGTGTGTACACCATGATCAATCGCAAAAAGAGCCCCTGAAGCATCCGAATAAGCCTGTACATTGTACTCTGATGACAAGTAGCTCTGCAACAGCATCTGGATCATTTCATTGTCGTCAATTACTACTACAGTCGGTTTCATTGTGTCAGAAATTTTATGAGTTTGTCGTATTTAGTCCTTATTCCAAATACGTACCAATCAAATTAAAAAAGCACAATCAACTCATTATCAACAAAATAACTATATTTCATTTTATAGATTTTTCCAAAACAAGGAATTATTATCTATTTTTGGAAAAATTCCCATTCACTGACCGATTACCTGAACATGGAAAACGGCTTTACCATTTTTGTTGTTGAAGACGATGTGTTCTACGGGACCATGCTGGAGTATCATCTCACACTTAACCCTGACTACTCAGTGGTACGGTTTGAGAATGGTAAAGCACTGCTGAATAATCTACACCGCAAACCGTCGGTGATTACGCTGGACTATTCCCTGCCCGATATGAACGGAGAAGCAGTGCTGAAACTCATTAAGAAGCAGTTGCCGGATATTCCGGTCATTATCATTTCCGGGCAGGAGGATATTTCGACGGCGGTTACCTTGCTTAAAAACGGAGCATATGACTACATCGTTAAAGATGACAACACCAAAGATCGTCTGTGGAGTACCCTCATCAAGGCAAGAGAAACCCAGCAGTTACGGGAAGAAGTTGATCTGCTGCGGGAACAGGTCCGTGAACAGTATGATTTCGGGAATCTGATTGTCGGCAACAGCCCGCAGTTGAAGCGGGTTTTTGCGGTCATGGAAAAAGCTACCCGATCCGGTATAACCGTTTCGGTTTATGGCGAGACCGGCACAGGTAAAGAGCTTGTAGCCAAAGCAATCCATTATAATTCTGCCCGGCAAAAAAAGCCGTTTGTCCCTGTCAACGTAGCCGCTATCCCGAAAGAACTGATGGAAAGTGAGCTGTTCGGCCATGAGAAAGGTGCGTTTACCGGAGCCGTCAACCGCCGCACCGGCCGGTTTGAAGAAGCTAACGGCGGCACGCTGTTCCTGGACGAAGTGGCCGAAATGGACCTCACCATGCAGGTGAAGCTATTGCGTGTTTTACAGGAGCAGGAGTTTAACCGGATCGGGAGCAATCAGCTGGTCAAAAGCGATTTCCGGCTCATTGTCGCCACACATAAAAATCTGGCGGAAGAAGTCAGGCTGGGCCACTTCCGGGAAGATTTGTACTACCGTCTGCTCGGTCTGTCCGTTGAGCTGCCGCCGCTCCGGGAACGTGAAAACGACATCGCAATCCTGAGCCGGTACTTTATGGACGAATACGCCAAAAAAAATAAACTCGGTAAACTGAATTTATCCGCCGACGCTCTCAAGAAACTCCTCTCCTATCCGTTTCCCGGAAACGTCCGTGAGCTGAAAGCCATCATTGAACTGGCCTGCGTTATGGCCGATGACGGCGTGATTCAGGCGGAAGATATCACCTTCCGGTCAATCCGGCCGGAGGGTGCCTTTCTGCTTCAGGAAATGACACTCCGCGAATATACCCGCCGGATCGTCCGGTTCTATCTCGACAAATACGATAACGATGTGTTGCTGGTTGCCGAAAAACTTGATATTGGCAAGTCAACAATCTATAACATGTTGAAGTCGGGTGAGTTATCACAGTAAGCTGTATCAGTTACCTGAGCGGTATGTATACTAAAACCTGTAAAACTGAAACCATATTCTGGACCCTGATTCCATATTCTGGACACTATATAGAATATACCAAAAAGCAAAACACTCATTATCTGACACTTAATGCATTGGCACGTTTTGTGGAGTTTATCCGGAAAATAGGCCTATATGCATTTTGCTACCTTCAACGAGGACCATTTACGCGGGAGTCGGGTGCTATTGGTAGAGGACAACTTAATGAATCAGTTCTTTGCCAGGCAACTGATGGAAGACTGGCATATAATTGTCGATATTGCTCAGAACGGACTTGAAGCAGTAGAGATGGTTATTATGCAGGTGTATGATTTGATTCTGATGGATATCCAGATGCCCCGTATGGACGGGCTTCAGGCTACCCGTCTGATTCGTCAGCAGCACCGGTTAACTACCCCGATTATTGCGTTAACGGCTTTGTCGGCTCGTGAAGACATTGATCTGTTCCGGCAAGTAGGCATGGATGATTATCTTATTAAGCCTTTCCTGAATGAAGAATTACGAAAAAAACTGGTAACGTTTATTCCGAAACCTAAAGTTAAAGCAACTGATTTTCAAAAAAATTCAGCTATGAGTCACGCGATTGTACCTCTTTTCAACAAGGGGCGTTTAGCGTCAATGCTAAACAACGACGAAGGCCGCATACTGCAAATGGAAAATTTGTTTATTCAGCAGGCACGGGATACCATAACGCAAATGCAGGAATCGCTCCGTCATCTGGAATGGGACCGGCTGAGCAAACTGGCACACAAAATTAAGGCATCGGTTGATCTGATGGATATTGCCTCCCTGAAGCGGCCCATCCGCGATCTGGAAGCGAGCGCCAAATCACCGCAACCCGGCTCGGATTTTACGCAGCTTACCAATCAGGTTTGTCAAACACTTGAACAGGTTTGCCAGCAAATAGAAGCAAGCCGTTAATACACCGATGGCCACACTACCTTTTGTTTCGATCATCACCGTAAACTATAACCAAACCGCAGTAACCTGCGACCTGCTCGATTCACTTACCGTATCCGTAACTTGTTATTCTCACATTGAGATTATTGTCGTTGATAACGGTTCGCAGCACTCCTGCGAACCCGTTATCAAACGGAAGTACCCTCAGATCCGCGTTATTTCCAGCGAAACGAACCTTGGTATTGCCGGCGGCGTCAATCTTGGCCTGCGCCAGGCACGGGGCGAGTACTTCATGCTTCTTGATAACGACACCAAAGTTGCACCCGGTTTTCTGCTGCCGCTGGTCAAGGCTATGCAGCAGCACAACAATGTTGGTATCTGTGCTGCTAAAATCCGGTCAGCCGATCAGCCGGATTATATCCAGTTTGCCGGTTCCACCCCTATCCATCCCCTGCGCATGGCGCCTGAGCTGATCGGAAACGGTCACAAGGATGAAGGCCAGTTTGATCAGGCGGGCTATACACATTGCGTACACGGAGCAGCCTTGCTCGTACGACGTGACGCCGTGAATAAAGCCGGTATGATGCCGGAAGAGTATTTCCTTTATTTTCAGGAGCTTGACTGGTGCGAGCGGATAAAGCAGGCCGGGTATCGCATTTATTTTGTGCCGGAATCGGTTGTTTTCCACAAGGGCTCGGTCAGTCTCAGTAAATCAAGCGCGTTTCAGGTATACTACAAAACCCGCAACCGCATTCTGCTGGCCCGCCGCTGGCGGCGTGGTATGGGCCGGTGGGTAACGCTGAGCTACTTATGTCTGGTAACCTTCCGGGATATTCTGGTGTATACCTATGCCGGTAAAACACCGCAGCGCATCGGCTGCTGGGAAGCCGTTAAATGGCATCTGGTTCACCGCTAAACCGAATCAACAGCCTTACCCAGCCGGTTAAACTCCTGCCTGATCAGTGGTAATTTGGCTGCAATTATACGCCCCAGCGCCGCCGCCACCTCTGGCAGTCCGGCATCTTCCGGTGATTCTTTCAACAATAATTCAAACTGCTTTCCGGCGTTGGCCACCTCCGTCAGCCCAACCATTACCAGTGAGGGTCTGAACTGATGCGATAAGGCAGCCAGTTTTTTTCCAGTCCTGCGCCGCAATAACCTCCCCAAGTTTTTCAACTTCCGGAAACGTCGTCTCCATAAACAGCGAAAACATCATGTGGGCATAAGCATAGTCATGGCCGTAGAACTGCTCCAGTTGCGCTACATCCAGTTCACGGTTGTAGGTATACAACTCTGCCGGCTCCGGCAACACATCCGGGGCTTCAGGCAGCCATTCTGTCTGCGGCGGGCTAACCTCCTGCGCGGGTAAATACCGTTGAAGTAACTGTAGTAACTGATCCGGAGTAAACGGCTTACTGAGGCAATCGTTCATACCGGATGCAATAGCCTCACTCTGTTCCTTGGCAAAGGCGGTTGCGGTCAGCGCAATAACCGGAATTGTGGCGTTCGGGTTAGTTTTCATGCTACGCAACCGGACAGTGGTCTCAAATCCGTTCATGACCGGCATCATCAGATCCATCAACACCAGATCGTAGGTATGCTGCTCTACCAGACGGATAGCTTCCAGACCATTATCTGCTACATCATACGCTGCCTTCCATTTGCGCAGCAACCCTTCTACATACTTCTTATTCAGCGGGTTATCCTCAACAATCAGAATTTTTTTCGATTCCAGACAGGCGCTGTCGATTTTGCCGTGCTCGTCGACTACGCTGATGTCTTCATCTCCGGCGATTTTCAGCGGCAGAGTAAAGGTAAAGGTGGCGCCCTCGTTGAGGGTACTTTCTACGGCAATTTCACCGCCGTGCAGATTAACCAGCTGTTTAACAATAGCCAGTCCCAGGCCGGTCCCGCCGTATTTATCTTTTACATCCCGATCAGCCTGCTTAAAACTTTCGAAAATGGTTTCCAGGTGTTGGGGGGCAATGCCGATACCAGTGTCTGATACACTTACTTCCGTCATCAGAAAGTCCCCTAGCTGATCAAGGAGTGTTACCTGAATCCGGATCTCGCCCTTTTCCGTAAATTTGGCAGCATTACCGATCAGATTCATCAGAATCTGCCGCAGCATGGTCGCATCGCCCATTACCGTGCGCTGAATCCGGGTATCCACCAATGATTCCAGCCGGATGGGCTTGTCCCGCAGCCGCAACCGGAAGGTCTTGGTGAGCTCATTCAGCAGGTCGGAGAGGTTTAAACGGCCGTTCGGTCAGCTGCATTTCTCCGGCTTCAATCTTCGAAATGTCCAGCACATCTGATACCAGCGCCAGCAGCAGATCCGCCGAATGGCTGACCGCATCCAGGTATTCGCGCTGCAGCCCGGTCAGCTCAGTATCGTACAGCAGGTGAGTCATCCCGATAATGCCGTTGATCGGCGTCCGGATTTCATGGCTCATATTGGCCAGAAAGCGTTTCTCAGCCTTACGGGCTTCTTCGGCGATCCGGCGGGCCTCTTCCAGCGCCTCCTGAGTCCGTTTGCGCTCCGAAATGTCCAGATGAATGCCAATCGAACCGGTTACCTTTCCGGAAGGCTCAATAATCGGTGCTCCGCTGATAATCACCCAGATGATCTGTCCGTCTTTCCGGCGCAACGGTACTTCATACACACCAGGTTCACCGGAAAGCCGGTGTTTATTCTGTTCATCGATAATCCGCCGGAACGATTCGTCGGGCAGAAGTACATCCTTTGCTTTTTTCCCGACCAGTTCTTCGGGGGCATAACCCACCAGCTTCGAAAACCGGGGATAGACTTTCTGGATAATGTCATTGTTATCGACCTCAATCAATCCCAGCTCCATGTTCTCGATAATGCCCCGGTATTTTTCCTCACTGTACCGGATAATATCCTGAACTTTACGCTGTTCGGTAATGTCTTCGTAGCGCCAGAGGTGTCCCAGGTAGCGTTCACCGGCCACAATCGGAATATAATCCCGTTCAAGGATACGCCCGTCCGCCATTTTCAGCTCTTCGCCGATGCACAGCTTTTTTTCGTCAAGCAGCGTTTTTACCCGCTGTACAAACGCCTCCGGATCCGCAAATTCGTTTTTACTTTGCTCCGCCGATTGCGAACAGTCTGCACCGATGAGTAATTCCGGACTGACCGGTATCTTAAACAGATCGCAGAAGATCTGATTGGTCAGGACAATTTTCCGGTGTTCGTTTTCCAGTAATACGCCCGAGTGCAGGTTCTGAATGAGCGACCGGTACTGCATTTCAGACAACAGCAGCGAATCCGTCCGTTCCTTAATACTTGTTTCCAGAGAGGCATTAAGATGCTTTAGCTCCTCGTTTGTACGATAGAGCTCCAGCGACTTTACTTCAAGTAGTTTTTCTGCTTGTTTCCGTGCGTTTATTTCCCGCTGAATACGTCGCTTTAGCAGTTCTGCCTCTTCTGTTTTACTCATATTACGGTCGCCATTCTGGTATTAATACTATTTCCTTATCAAAAACCGTACTGTTTTTTCCGGTTGCGTCCAACAGTTCGGTTTCTACACGGATCTGTTCCTGAAAATGTTCTGCTGTTGCCAGAATCAACCCAAGTGCTAACCGGCTCATTCTGCGGTCAGATTGATAAATCATCTCCAGCGTTGTTTCATCCAGGCGTTTTGTATAAAAACGGGGCAACTCTGCATCCGGATATAATTTCAGTACATCCACGTGGATATTGTCTTCTACACTTTCCAAAAGCTGGAATGAATTCTCACTTGCTGTAATCAGTTGCGGGTAGTTTTTCAGGAAAACGCGGAACAGGTGTTTCCCGAATTCGGTCAGAACCTCATCGGCCGTGCTGTTCTTTTCCGCACAGAGCGATTCCAGTAACAGGTGCATTTCCTGCGAAGGATACGTACCAATGGCTGTATAGGCACCATCATTCGGCACATTACTCCGCTGAATGATCCTGTCTACAGATTCATATCCGTATTTTTCCTCAACCATTTCCAGAAATTCCGTAAAAACAATGCCTTTCATAGAATACTTCGCTTTCTGCTTAAAACAAGCTATCTGTTTATGTACTGGTATTTAACCGGCAAAATATACATATACTGTTTGACACTTCCTTTACTTAGCAGGATTACCGGAAAGGATTTATCGCAAATATGATGAAGTAAAATTTCAAGCTCACCCGAAAAAACGTTCCGTCATAAAGGCGTAGCGGGCATATGATCTATTTGGAATATAAATTACAAGGACAAACCTATATTTTTCATCATAAATAATGCAGAATGCTTCAGAAGGACCATAGGGAACTGGTCCTTCTGAAGCATTCTGCATATCTACTTACAAATAGCCAGTGCAACTTTTGATGCATTGGCACATCTACCGGCCGGTACCTTTAGGGACACGCAGTTCCTGATACAGTGGTTGTATAAGTTTCTACCTGACAACCAGGGCCGTTATATACTTTTAAAGTATAAATACCGGGCAACTTAACATTTTCAGCAGAAATTCTATACGTACCTGCTGTCCGATAGACATTACTATATACGTATCCTCCTGGTCCTGTAAACTCAAAACCCGCTCCTATACCTGTCGCTGTAAGTCGTACGGTACAGGTTCCTTCACCCAGAGAGCCTGATGCGGTAAAGTCACTTGCTGCAGGAGGAGTCGGGCAAAGGGCCGAAACTGACAAAGTTGCGGTGGCGGTGGCTGAGCAAATCCCCGTTGTCCCTGTAACCGTATAAGGATATGTTCCGACTGCTCCCTGGGAAACAGTAATAACACTCCCGCTGGTTGTGTTAGACCAAAGGTAACCTGCCGCACCACTGGCTGTAAATGAGCCGGGTTGATTAATATCAACGGTAGCCGTAGTTGGTGAAACAGAAACAGTGGGAGAAGCAACAATGGTCACAGTAGCGGAAGTAGCACTAACAGCCGAGCAGCCTACACCATCTGTTATCGTTACTGAATATAGACCCTGACTGGTAGCCACCAATGTGGAGGAACTACTGACGCTACCCTGACCTGTAAATTGATACATATACCCGGAACCTGACCCACCACTGCCGGTCGCAGTCAGGGTAACACCTATTCCGGAGCATCCCGTCCCATTATTACTTGCACTAATCGTAGCAGTCAATTGTGTAGGATTATTGATAATTATTCCAGTAATAGCTGTACAGCCGTTTGCGTCAGTAAGCGTCAAAGAATAAGTGCCTGCCGTCAGGCTACCGATTGTGGAAGTTCCCCCGGACGTACCGATTGTCGTTGATTTGCTTCCTCCCGCAGTAATGGTATAAGAGCCACTGCCACCCGAAGCGGTCAGGCTGATGATTCCGTCACTGCCGCCGGAACAACCTATACTTTGGCTCAAGGCCGCAGCCAAGAGTAGCGTGGCAGGTTCGTTGATTGTGACACTCACTGCTGTAGTGGTGCAACTACTGGCATTGGTAACTGTTACGGTGTAGGATCCTGCGGGTAGACCTGTTAAGGAAGCTACCCCACCACTACTGGCAATGGTGGCGGTTCGGCTACCCCCGGCCGAGACTGTATAAGAGCCACTGCCACCCGAAGCGGTAACACTTATCACACCATTACTCCCCCCCTGACAACTTACGCTACTACTCTGAGCCGCCGTAAGCGTGATGGCCGGAATAACTGTAACGGTGGCTGTCTGCGACAACCCAGTACTTGTGATGAGGGTAAATGTTTGCATGCCACTTCCGCTGGCAGTTAGGGTTTCGCTAATACTGGTAGAACTGGTTGGCCCACCGGTAACTGAATTACTGCTGCTGTTGCTGATGGAATAGCTATAGGTGCCAGCCCCGGCAACCGTAGCGG
>CBDFHU010000138.1:0-10859 GCA_965247375.1 Arsenicibacter sp. | reverse complement strand
CATTGTTCGAAAGATCGAATGACATTATGTTCCCTTTCAACCTTGGGTAAACACACTAGGTCAGTTCAGCGTGGAGTTCGCTTGAAGTGGAATATAGACCTAGGACCATGGCGCGAACCCGCCTGCTTATGCGCGATTCCATGGACTGCAAGTTGCAGGTCGAGGAAAGCCATCTTCATCTTCTTGATCGCATGGAAATTGCTCTAGAGGTTGAACTTGATGCGCAATTTGTTTTCAGTGTTCAAACCGTGGACTCTACGCGAATGACTGTCCGCCTTAGAAGATAAGGAGCAGAGGACGTAAAAACACCCGTTCGACTTCCAACCAGCCTGCGCTTTGTGCCTTTCTTGCACTAGAGCAGCCCTCAAAGGGTTGAGATTGGATGGTAGGGGAGTCATTCCTGTCTACTGTTAGCTTGGCTGTCTCTAGCTTCACGAGGAACTGGAGAAGAGATGGTCATTCAGCCAAGCCACAGCAAGGTATGAGGTTTTATGTCTCTGCGTGAGTCAGTGAAGTACGCTTGGTCCATAGATGGTGCATGCGAACAGACAGATTTTCTTGGGTGCAACTTGCCTTTCATAATGAACGATCTTATCTTCCCGATCAAGAATTGTCTCTGTAGGCAGGTAGCATATCGTACCTCAGGGAAATCCATGAAAGGGATATGAAACAGATAGTGAGTTCCAGCCCATCAATGACAACGTCGTCAGTGAAACGTTGAGACGGGGTTCGTAGTGATCTTAGGTACATGTGCCCGATGCTAGCTAGTTAGATCGGAGTCCCCGCACAAGCGTGAACAGACAGGTTTTCTCGGGTGCAACTTGCCTTTCATGGTGAACTGAGCTTATCTTCCCGATCAAGAATGGTCTCTGTAGGCAGGTAGCATATCGTACCGCAGGGAAACCCATGAAAGGGGATATGAAACAGATAGTGAGTTCCAGCCCATTAATGACAACGTCGTCAATGAAACGTTGAGACGGGGCCCGTAGTGATCTTAGGTACATGTGCTCGATGCTAGCTAGGTAGATCGGAATCCCCGCACAAGCGTTTCATCTGCCGTAGGATCGACCATGTCAGGCTGATCTTCTCGTTGAGCTCATGGGATAGAAGGTTTCCGTCGGTATCAATGATGTGTGCCACCTCACGGACACTTTTCCAATGTTCGTTGCGGATCATTTGGATTTTCCCCAATTCAGAATGACCTATAGGTTGGCCCTGTAACGCAAGGAAATTCATTTGGGATGAGTCGCGATCGTAAGGTAGCCATGATGTATGTCACCCGCGGATATCTGCCCGATATTGGTTACGGACCTTATGCTTTTTCCAAGCATGAGTGGCCCCTATCGGCAGGCTCCGAATCGTGTCGGAATTGTCTGGTAGCGGTGAATTCTGGCACTGTGCGTCGATTGTCGGATAGCAATGAGTATGCCACTCCAGACATCTACCCGAGGTTTGACATGGATCTCTTGCTTTGTTCGGGAGGAGCCGGGGGAGATGATTATTCGCCTTCCGCAACCGAGACCGTAACCGGGAGGAGACGCCGAGTCGACTCCTGAACTTGATGGTGAACCCCCCGGCGCGTTGGATTCTCGGAACGGACTGAGTCATCACCACCTGCTGGATCTACAGAAAAGAGTCATCTCCGCAAATACCGTTTAGTCGAAAGAGGTTTCATGTAGGAAGCCGGTCTAGATTACGGGGAATGTCACTGTCGAATGTGCGTCTGTTAACTGTAACGAAATACGCCAGTCTGCTGAGTTTGTAACCGTCGGGTTTGTAAGGATGCTTCAGCATTCACGGTGTGACTGAATGCCGGGGGTAAGGGGACGATGTCATGGCGTGCTGACGAGGTTAAGCCTCAAATGGCCACTCCTAATAAAGAACGTTGTAAAAACTGTCAACTGGAACTGAGGCCAGTGCTACTGGGGAGTCCCTCAACAGTGGTGACCCCGGCAGTTCATCCGGCTGCCCGTCACAATATCGATATTAGTATACTACGGGTTCTGCTGGAAGAAATTCGGCGGAAAAAATCTGGACTTGAGATTGGGGACCCTTGTTCAATACGGACGCGTGGAAGGGGTTCAAGCTGAGGCTGCTGCAGAAGGTGGCTGGCCTGTGTGAGAGTCAGATTGGAGACTTGTTGGAGCTGCGTGCAGCGGGAGTTTGGGTACTTCTAAGGCTGTGGGTCTGCGGCGACGAAGGCAGGTTTGAAGTGTGCAATTTGCAGGACTAGGGTGTTCGCTGACAGTCGATTGCTGTGATGGCGACCGGCTCGAGATCAAGCGTGACGCCTGTGGTCTTGCGGGAAGACACGCGACCTCCCGCGTACGGAGATAGGTACTCCGAGAGTGCGTCTAGGACGTTCTACACTAAATACGCGGAGTACAAGAAGCGTGTGGCACACGCTAATGCAAGGGGCGCTGTGCAACGCCAGGTGGGGTCGATGGCGGAATTGATTCCGAGTCACGTGCAGAGAGTTTTTGCTCGCGTGTATCAAGAATCCCGCAACATCTCTCCGGCGCAATTAGTTGCGGCGGTAAAAAGTCATGCTGGGCATGATGCGGGCGCAGACGTGGAGTTGTCTGCAGCGTCCGCGGCCGTGGCGAAGGCTGTCGCCATGGATTCTAGGGGGAAGACCTTTCTGGAAAGAGTGGAGCCCATCATGTCTAACCTCGAGAAGTTTTTCGGTGAGAACCCCAACTTCGAGGCAGTGTATCGCTCCTCGGAGGGCGAGTACCTTCCCGACCCGGCCGAAATCGTTACAAAGGCCCTGGTCGAGGGATTATCGCCGGAAAAGTTCCAGCAAGACGTGAGAGTGAGACTGCAGCATACAGGCGAGTGCAAGATGGATCCGAACCTCGTTATGGACACAGTAGTGGCTGAGGCCAAGGAAATGGCGGAAGATCGAGGCTTTCAGCCAGTCTCCGACCTCCACGCCAGTTGTTTCGCGTCAGCAAGGCTCCAATTCGGCAGGTTCCTCCACGAAGCGCGAACGCGAATGCCACCGCTGTGGCCAGCGTGGCCACATTGCGCGCAACTGCAGAGCTTCATCCCCAGCGTCATCCACTGGGGCACACCTGTCCGGTAAGGGCTCCGGCAAGAGTATTCGGGGGGCTGGAGGTGGAAGATCTTCCAACGCTGGGGGGTCTTCACAGTCTACAAATAATAAGCACCAGGACCAAACGCCACGGAAACAGCCCGGGTCCTCCGGTTCGGGGCCGGGTGCGGCTGCTCCACAATGGGCTGTGCAGGTGGATACGAGTCCCACGGGGCCGGCCACCACTGCGGAATCTGTTGCGGGGCCAGGGGTGCCATCGGCAGTTGCGCCGGCCGCGCTGCCTGCCGTTGCGTCGGGAGTGGTTTCGAAAGGTCTGTGGTCTGGTGGCTGGCCGTCTTATCCGCTCGCCGTGCCGTTTGAGCCCACTGGGGCGTCTCCGAATGCGCAGCATGCGCGGCCGTGGCGTCACGTAGGGATCGCGGCGCCTCGAAGTGTGGATGAAGTGCCCGTCGAGTTCGAGGATAAGTATGTCCCAGCTGAGCTGTGCCTTCCTGGTCAACGCGCGCGGGGAGCCATTGCACTTCGGGCTATCTTGGATTCGGGAGCCCATTTCACGAGTTTGTCGCTGCCGATCGTGGAAATGTTGGAGCGTACTTTCCCAGGTGTGCCGATGCGTGTTCCGTTTTCGCTTGGGGCGCGGCAGGCTGTCACGGCGTCGGGGCAGCACGTTACGGTAACGGAGCGCACAATTCCGTTGCAGTTATCGCTAGTGACTCCTTGGGGACCGGCACCGTTGCCTCCGATCTCGTTCGCGATCATGCCGGGGTCGGATGGCGTTCTTCTTCTTGGGTTGCCGACTCTTAGGGATCTTGGAGTCGATCCGTATACGCGGATCTGGGACTCCATGCAGAAGCGGATGTCTCCGCTTGATCAGGCCGTTGAGACATCCGCCTTTTTGGGCAGTCGTCGAGTCAGCTTGTCGGTGGACGCGTTCCAGAACGCTGGAGGGCAGCCGACGGAGGAGCCAGACTTGGCGGTGGAACGCTTGGTGGAGCGCGGCCCAGAAATGTTTATGGACCCGGCGGAGGAAGAGTCCGCTCGGAAGGTCGCGCTGGAGGAGGGCGTGACGGATGCTGTGGCGCAAGGCCTCAGCGTCTCTAAGGCGGAGCGCCTGCGCGGGATTCTACATCGACGCGTCAACGCGTTTCGCCGAGCGCTACGGGGTGACCCCCCTGCGCGTGTGGAGCCCATGCGTGTTCAACTGAAACCTGGGGCGGCCGCGGTGAAGGTCAAGCCGCGGCGGTACGATCCCGTGAAGTCGAGTTGGTTGGCGTCGTGTGTGGCGGCTCTTTTGGCGTTCGGGTTAGTGTTTCGGAATTTTCAGGCGGTGTGGTCCAGTCCGGCCATGGCGGTGCCGAAGAAGGACTCATTCCGTTTGGTGAGCGACTACAAGGCGGAGAACCAGGCCAGCGCATATCTGCGGCAGGCCGAGGAAGCGCACGCGAAGACGCGGGAGGAGAAGGAAGCTCTTGCGCAAGAGCTGGGAGACCGAGCGGCGACGCTCAAGGAGCTCGAGGCTGCCATGTGCCACTCGCAGCAAGACGCCAAGGATAGAGCCTTAGCCCACTCCGTCAACACGTGGAGGCTGGTGGTGGGGGCGCTTGAGCTAGGCCGCGGGCATAAGGAGTCGCTGCATTCTCTGCGCGCCGAGGCAGCTGCGCAGGCCTCGCAGGCAGAGGCGAGCGCGGAGGAGCAGAGACAGTTTCTCGCTGCCGATATTGAAGAGCTGCTGCAGACTGCAGGCGACGCTCAGAGGCGACTCGACGAGATGCGGGAGACCCTCGTCAACTACAAGCGCGAGGTTCTGATCGACCACAAGGTACAGAGCGCTAGCTTGGACAAGGAGCCTGACAGTCTGGCGAAACAGCGTGACCAGCTCGAGGAACAGCGCCTCGTGCTGCAAAGAGATTTTCGAGAGCTAGAGGGGCGGGCCAAGGGAGTGAAAAAGGAGGCACACGCGCATTCGAGGCAGAGCTCGATTGGTCCCGACGGAATGGTCATCCCAGCACGTGCTCGCAAGAAGCGCAGGCTAGACGAAGAGCTGGAAGAGCTTTTGGGAGCCATGGAGGCGAAGAGAAACGCGCTCACCAGCTTGGACAAGAAGCTGTCGGACCTGGGCGAAGCGCGGACTACGAAGGACGAGGAGATGAAGAGCCTAGAGAGGACTCTCGTCCAGGTGCTCATTGAGCAGCAGAAGAAGCTATTGGCGGTCCTGGGCCAGGTCGGCGGCGGCGCAGCTGTCAAGAATGTGTTTCAGCACGCATTCAACCAGGGGCATTTTCAGATGGCTGGTATTGTCCGCGTGGCGGAAGCAGACGATCGTTCGTTGATCGTGTTGGTCGACTGGGTTGGATTTGAAGTTGACGAGCGAACTTGGGAGCCTTTTAAGGATATTTTTGAGGTTGCCCCAGAATTTCTCGCAAAGGAGTTGCGTAAGATGCGTGTGACTCGTGCCATTGCTGATCGCATTTCGTGCGAGTTTGGTATTCAAGTGTGACTTACTCAACGTCTTGGCGTTTTTTCTTGGTATCAAGCTTGTTGCTCGATTTTATCGTTTAACGCGCTTTGGGGGTGCTGTGACGAAATACGTCAGTCTGCTGAGTTTGTAACCATCGGGTTTGTAAGGATGCTTCAGCATTCACGGTGTGACTGAATGCCGGGGGTAAGGGGATGATGTCATGGCGTGCTGACGAGGCTAAGCCTCAAAAGGCCACTCCTAATAAAGGACGTTGTAAAAGCTGTCAACTGGAACTGAGGCCAGTGCTACTGGGGAGTCCCTCAACAGTGGTGACCAGGCAGTTCATCCAGCTGCCCGTCACAGAACAAAAGAAAGGACGGTACACTGTTGTTGCGCCAGAGAGCTTGTCTTGAGAGAATAGTTGAATAGTTCGATGTTTCAGCTGTTTGCCAGAACCACTCATGCACCTCTGCTTCCATCAGGCCTAACTTCTGTCCGGAGTTTGCACTCGTCCTCCAAGTTGCATCCTCTTATACGTCACTTTGTTCGAAGTACCTCAACAAAGGATGCCCCCGTAGTGGATGCGTCGCTGAACGGTACAACGAAGCTGAAGGAGGATCGATCTGCTAGATGACGGTACATACAGTGTCGACTGGCAAGGGCTGGGTCGTCATAGGAACCGGTGTCCAAAATATACAAAGACGCGCCCAAGTTTCTGGAATCCAAGTTCAAACGAATGGGGCTCCCAGATGCAGTGAAGAAGGACCTGAGAAAGGTGTACGGCATGCGCGTATGATGGAGCGGCGTGAATGTGATTCTATGTTTCAGGATTTAAATTTCCCGGTGAATTCCGTCGCCGGAGGTTATTCTGATTGGATTTGATTGAGTTTCAGTAGAAACCCGCGGCTATGCGGAAGGCACTAACAACCTTGTGGTTATGCAAGAGGTGCGAAAGAGTTTGATTGAGTTGTAGTAGAGACCCGCGGTTATGCGGAAGGCACTAACAACCTTGCGGTTATGCAAGAGGTGAGACAAGGTTGATTGAATTGCAGTAGAGTATCGCGGCCGGGAGGTATCCCTGAGTGGAACTAGTCGTGGCGTGATGCGCGTGGTTTGCTTGAGGCGGGTGTCGCTTATTTGAGCCCAATCCGGTGGTAATTCTAGTGGGATGCGGATGCTGATGTGGGATGGATATTGCTATGCTGTTGGACCGATGCCCTGATGTCTGATCGATCGGTGTTGTTGATGATATTGGTTGCAAATCCAGGGGTGATGGTGATTTCCGGAAGTTTCGAGAAGCGTAGCGATAGACTGGTAGCATTCGCGGACGCGACTTACGGGGGTGACACTGGAGACCGCAGATCTGTTTCAGGGGCAGTCATTATGTTCGTCGGGGGGGTGGTATCCTGGATGTCTCGCACTCAACGATACGTCAGTCTCTCTTCCAGCGAGGCTGAACACATTGCAATGGCTGAGGCGACCAAAGACGTTTTGTTTTTACGTCAATCGCTTGGATTCATGTGGCCTGAGTGTGCGGTACAAAAGGTCGTAATGTATGAGGACAATGAGGGGGCTTTGCGTTTAGCCAGTAACCCGTTGAGCTCGGTTCGGGCCAAGCACATTGATGTGAGGTACCATTTCATCCGGGACAAGGTCAAACGCGGTACCATCATGATATTGCATGTTAGGACTGAGGGACAACACGCGGACGCCCTCACTAAGCCTTTGCCGATCGAGGTGTTCCGAAGGCATCGAGATTTTATGTGTAGTTCTTAAGTAAATGGTTTTTGGAGTGGAACACCCGATTGCATTATTAGGGGGGGTGTCGATTATATGTTCCATAATCGGGGTAATACTGCAATCGGTGTTATATCAGGGAATTACTTGTGTAGGAATGTTTCATGGTTGTAACGTACCCTCTATCATGTGAGATATTTCTGGACGTACGTGGAGAGTGACGCCTGTTTGGTTGTACGTTCGGGATGTGTTCAAGGGCCGAATAGTCCACCTTAATCATTTCATCATTCCACCCTTTCATGATTTCACCATCTCATCATGTGAACCATCGTCTGCCTATCTACATCTACATCAGCAGAAGCTCTTGCCCAGAGCTACCTCTTGCCCGGAGTTTGAAAATTATTCCCTAAATCTCGTCTGCATATGTGTCCTATAGTTTGGAGTGCCTTAACAGTCTATCATCTGTCCGCTTGTCCTTATATTCAATCGTTCATTGGTTTACTTGTGAAGTTATAGATTCGTTCATTGGTTCCCTTGCTCATCCGTTTCATTGTTCACCTCTATTATCTCTTTTCCATTGGTCCACTTGTTAATCTATATACTACTTCGTATATTCCTGTATTCAACTGTTATGCGGTTTGCTAACGTAATAGCCTTGAGGTATAGTGTAATTGCGGTTCCGATTATCCATGGTTGATGATTGGACCTGTCCCCTGTTTTACGTTGAACGGATGAGGCGTTTTGTGGTCTCTTTACGGTTGAGACTGACCGAGGTCAACGCCACATGGGTTCATTGTGATCTACGACTCTCCTGGCTTCCTAGCCTCTTCATATTTGCCTTTCGGCTGATAGTCCGAGCAAGCCTCCCAGTGATTCCGCTCTAGTTAGGGCGAGTCCTAGTGGGTGCTTCGTGTGGACTTGGGGACCCTCGTTCGACTCAATCAATATATGTTCTGTGTTAAAGGTATTTCCCGATCAGCTGCCATTTAGCCGCCTCTTGGAGACAGCAGACCTTGAACCTACTTCCACCTCGGGCCGAGTCTTCACTGTACAGGACTGGTGCCCAACGACGCGTACATCCACCGTCATCCTCATCATCGTCCTGTATCTATCTGTTTCATATCCAATTGGTTGCCAGGATCCGCCTTGCCTGAACGGGTTCTACCGACTAGTATCTCTTGGGACTATCGGGCAAGCGAAATTCCTGCAACGGATTAGGATTCGGTTAGGGTCAGCGATACGAGCCGTTTTTTCCGACCATGGCGAACGTCGGCACGCTTCACGGGAGATGGAGAGGAGCATGGGCGCCAGATCTTGCGGGAAAACCCGTCAATCCGAGATCGGCGAAACATATAATGTGAGATCGTTTCATTATTGGGCTTTTGTTCAAGTGAATTACTTGTTAAATCTCTAACTGACCTGGTTTCATATGTTATCTTTCACCATGTTTGCTCCGCTAAGATAGCGGTCCACTTCAATCCTTCCCTGCTGAATCAGCTTTGAGATCTGTGGTATCCCCCCCCCTTGCTCGTGTGGCGTCCTGGTGTACGATCGCTCTTCCCCCTGGAGTCCATTTAAGATAATGGTTGATCATTCAAGAGTTGTAAGAGTCGAACTCTGTTGATTAAAATGCAGGGGAAATTGCCGATGAATCATAAATCCAGGAGTTAAAGAACAAAATAACGCCACCCCCCTCGCCTTGCTTGAACGTTATAATAACGACCAATGTAAGGCTTTCGTACACTTTGTTTACGATGGCACTTGAGGGAGTCCCAAGGATGGTAAACAGCTTGGTGACATGCTACTTCGGTATGAAAATCGGTTCTCAGGATCCAAAGCAGACCTTGGTCATCATTTGTCACACATTGCCGTTTAAGATTGAGGTACAATCAGGTACTGCCCCATTCGCCTTTAAGACCCTACCGGATTAATCCAGTAATTGCCAGTTGATGAAGTGCTGGATGCTTTAGGTAAATTGCATTCTACATTGGTTTCATGTCCGTTTTGTTGGATGCTTTAGGTAAATTGCATTCTACATTGATTTCATATCCGTTTTGTTTTATTTATTTTTATTATACGTACGCCGCAAGGCCATTCCGGGGCACCCAGTGCCTTCGTACGATTAATGCAGATCGTTATTGCTGACTGCGATCGGTTTGCATGTATTTGAATGATCCCATTGTGTTCAATCGGACGCCGTGCCTTCACGTACAAGGCATACGTGAGGTTCTTGCCTGACTTGAGGAACATAACCTTCAGCTGGCACCCGCTAGGGCAACCATTGGTGCAACCAAGGTCGCTTTTCTTGATTATATCGCTCTCCGGAGTAAGGTCCGACCCTAAAAAGGTCGAAGCTCTAGCTCAGATGACTATGCCCTCTTATGTATCTCAACTACATCCCCGTCAAGTCTCTTTTGCACGATCTGTGTGAGCCCCCGGTCTTAGCATTCCTTGATTGGGACGCTGCTATTGATGGGTCCCGTCCCTTCCGGTTATACTGCATTACATACCGCGATGGTTTCGGAGTGACTCTTAAACAACAGCAGAATGACGGTTCGGTTCGACCAATCACATTTCTCAATCGAGTAAAATTGCAGAATGAACGCAATTGGACGGTGTTGGAGCTTGAGGCTGGAGGAATCGGTTGCGATCAAAACGCCTTAGGCCTTACTTCTTTTCTATACCATTTATTATCTATACGGATCAAGCTCTTGAGAGTCTTGGTTTGCCAAGGTAGGTGAACAGCATCCGACTACAACGCTGGTTGGAGTTTCTGAACGCCTACCAATTCACTTTGGAGTATCGGAAAGGTTCGAACAATGGTAATCATCCCGATTTTGAACCCAAGCAGGCGTATGGATGACCATTCACCCTTGCCCTTGATGTTGCCATTGAAGGATTATGAATATTCTGATTTCAGGTCCCATGGACCAATCATGCCGTTCAGAACTCATCCGGTCCCTGTCTTGCCTGTGTAACCCTTGCCCCTCGCAAGTAGAATCTCCCAACGAACACGCTCTCGGACTACCGTCGCCCAACGACCTCATCACGACGTTCAACATGACGACGGAAAACGGTCTCGGGTAGTTGCCCCTAGCAGGAATTCGTGTTCTGATCGGGAATCTTTTGTTTCTGGTCGCGCCAAACCGGCATCTGCCGACACGGCTGCGACTTTCGCTCCTAACCCGGAATTGTTCAATCTTCCGCGGTTAGCCCCTCAGGCCTCCATTCGGTTTGCGCCGAATCTGTGACGGCCCCCGCAGATGCTCGCGCTACTGCGGAAATCCCTATGCAATGGGCATCAAATGCCCCTGATACTATTTCGGTAAGGTCCTGTTCTCCCATGGTTAGCTCTCCTGTAACCAAGTCCCCAGCTCCCTTCTGCGACTACGCACCTCCGTATGTCCCCCAGAGCATCTACTTCTCGCGCCCCGCCCCTTCGCCTGCCCCTACCACGTCCTCACCCCCTGCCACGTCCTCACCCCCTGCCATGTCCCCGCCCCCTTACAATATCCTTGCCTCCTTCCCCCCATGCTTCCAGTCACCCTCCCCTCGCTAACCCATCCACGGGTTCCACGTCCTCCGACCTCTTGCCGCCCGACCCTC
>CBDFHU010000137.1:0-12743 GCA_965247375.1 Arsenicibacter sp. | reverse complement strand
TGGCTAAGCCGAATTTCCTGGTGGTTTTAGCGTATATTGCACTATCACCCCTACTCATTAACACATTTCCGTATGGGTCTTCCTACGCATTTTCTGATTGCCTTTTTTACGATTCAACAACTCCGGAAAATCACCAAAGATAACCCTGGATTCCGGGAATATGATTTATATCTGCACATTGGCTGGTACGCCACCATCGGTCTTATCAGCGGAGGTTATATTTTTAACATTCCGGGACGCAGCCACCATCAGCCTGATGCTGATTTCGGTCGCGGCCATGTATCTGATTCATACAACGGCCGAATTTCAGTCGTACCGGTATATCATCGGGATGGCCGGCCCCTATCTCGGCGTATCGCTTTTAGCCCAGATCGTTAAATTCATTGCACCGGACTTTTACAAGTCGATTAACCTGTTTGTGGAAGGCTTTGTCCTCATTACGTTTGTCTGGGGTTGGGCCAACTGGTCGTCAATGCGGAAACAGCAGAAGGCGCTGGAAGAAGAACGAAAAAAGCGGGAGACCGAGCAGGAAAATAACCGCCTGATTTCAGCCCAGCGCGATGAGCTGGAATACCTGGTCTCGGAACGGGACAGCCGAGCTGACCAAACAGAAAGAAGAACTTCAGCGCGCACTTGATGAACTGAAAACAACCAGGCCCAGCTGATTCAGCGCGAAAAAAATGGCTTCGCTCGGGGAACTGACCGCCGGTATCGCCCACGAAATTCAGAACCCGCTCAACTTCGTCAATAACTTTTCAGAAGTATCGGTTGAGCTTCTTGACGAGCTGGAAGAGGAACGCCGGAAGGGCGCTCCGAACCGCGACGAAGGGCTGGAAGGCGATATTTTATCGGATCTGCGGCAGAACCTGGAAAAAATCAGCCACCACGGCCACCGTGCCGATTCAATTGTCAGGGGCATGATGGAACACTCCCGCTCCTCCAACGGCGAAAAACGCCCGACCGATCTCAACGCCCTCACCGACGAGTACATGAAACTGGCCTATCACGGGCTGCGGGCCAAAGACAAAACGTTTAATGCGCAACTCTTTACAAAATATGCGGAGAATATCGGCGAGGTAAATCTTGCACCGCAGGAAATCGGGCGCGTACTGATCAACCTGTTCAGTAATGCGTTCTATGCCCTTCAGGAGAAACAACGCAACGCCGACGGACCAGTGGTGTTTCAGCCATCGCTCAAAGTCAGCACACAACTCGAAAACGGAAAAGCTGTCCTGCGCATCAAAGACAACGGCACCGGTATTCCGCAGGAGATCATCAACAAAATTTACCAGCCCTTCTTTACGACCAAACCCACCGGTCAGGGCACCGGTCTTGGCTTATCATTAAGCTACGACATCATTACCAAAGGGCACGGCGGTGAAATCAGGGTTGACAGCATTGAAGGCATGGGGACTACCTTTGAGATTACATTACCGAAAGCGTAAGATGAAAGGGCTTATTTTGTTTTTCTGCTGGGCTGTGTGTGTTGCTTAGGCACGTTTTCCGGCACGGCACAGCCGGTTATGCCAACGGTAGCGATTCGTTCCGATTCGGTAAACCAGACACTGGATACCACCGAGTTTCAGATTTTAGAAGACCGGCAAGGGAGTTTACGGATTGAGCAGGTCGTCAATAATCCGGGGGTTTCATTTTGACACGTATTTTAACCCGGACCGGCGGTCACATGTCTACTGGGTGAGGTTACAGCTCCGGAATTCACTGGACCACCCGATAAGCCTGTATCTGTGTGATTTTAACAGCAGCTATTTTGACCTTTACCGGCAAACCGGTCCGGGCAGCCGCGAGCATCAGCGAACCGGCCCGCTGGTTCCGCTCAGCGAGATTCCGGCCCATGAAGGCAACCGCGAAAACAACCGGATTCTGGTCACGATTCCGGCCGGGCAAACGTATACCTACTATCAGCGGCTCGCCAATCCGTTCTGGAAACAGCCAATGGTGTACATCTCCCCGCAGATTCAGTCACTACTCCAACCGCAAGGATGCCTTATTTGCCTACTACCGCGCCGAACGCGGCTGGGTCGATGTGTTTGTAGACGGGATTATGATCGGCATTCTGATGCTGGCCATCGCCTATAACATTTTTCTGTTCGTGTCGATCCGTGACCGGACATACCTGTATTTCGGCATTGCGCTGTTTTTCTTCACGTTAGACCGGAATACGTTCCGCATTCAGGCATTGTTGTTTGAGGAGTATCCGTATGCGTTCCGGCTGGCAGCCAACTTTTTCTTTATTGCCTTTTTCCTGTTTTTCCTGCAATCGCTGCGCCGGTTTACGGGCTCCTTGCTGAACCGTACACGAAATAACCGGTTCATCACCTATTTGCTGGCCTTCACGGCGTTTATTAACCTTATTTTCTTTTTTTCATTCAGCATCCCGGGAGCTCCCGCCGACGAAATTCTGCTGCTGGAGGAAATTATGGTACGGGTTGTTCTCCTGCTCTGGGGCCCTGACCGTCTGGAAACGGCGGACCGTCGGTTCGGGAAACGCACGGCTGGCCCTGATTGCGACCACCCCGCTCCTGCTGTTCTGGGCATATACCCTTATTTCCCGGATTCTGGGGCAGTATTTTGGCGTTGTCTTTTCACAGACCGTCAGACAGATAAATGATTATCTGGAAAGTGCCTGTTTTGCGTGGCTGATCATTTTGTTTTCCGGCGCCCTGATCAACCGGTATAACCAGGCACGGCAGCTGGTGGCCAAACAGGCACTCGAACGGGAACAGCTGGAAAAAGAACGTGAAATTGAGCGCAACCGCATTATTGCGGGCCAGAAGGAACGGCTGGAACAGCAGGTAAAGGAACGCACTGCCCAGCTGGAAGCCTCATTGACTGAACTAAAAGCAACGCAGGCTCAGCTGATTCAGGCGGAGAAAATGGCCTCGCTCGGCGAACTGACCGCCGGTATTGCCCACGAAATCCAGAACCCGCTCAACTTCGTCAATAACTTTGCGGAGGTCAGCATTGAGCTGATTGACGACCTGAAACTTGATGTACAGGACGGCCATTATGACGGCGTACTGGCGATAAGCAGCGATCTGGCACAGAATCTGGACAAAAATCCGGCAGCACGGCCAACGGGCATCGGCCATCGTACGGGGTATGCTCGACCACAGCCGGACACAGCCGGGAACCAAAACCGACGTTAATATCAATGAGCTGGTTAACGAAAGTTTAAAGCTGGCCTATCACGACATCCGAACCAGAGACAGCCATTTCCGGGCCCGGCTGGTAACCAGTACCGACCGGACGATACCCCGCCTGACCGTGGTTGCCCAGGACATCAGCCGGGACGCTGGTTAACCTGTTTACCAATGCCTTCTATGCCCTGCATGAAAAAGCAGGCACTGTCGGGCCAATGGCTGGTTTTGAACCTCAGGTCCGCGTCAGCACCGAAGCTGTGGATGATCGCGTAGTGATTAAAATACGTGACAACGGTACCGGTATCGACCCCGGCATTATCCATAAAATTTACCAGCCGTTTTTTACCACCAAACCCACTGGCCAGGGTACCGGCATGGGGCTTATCCCTGAGTTACGACATCATCACCAAAGGCCATGGCGGACAGCTTTCGGTGAACAGCGAAACCGGAAATTTTACAGAATTTACCATACAACTCCCCCTTGACAATGCAAAGGGATAAAATCGTATATTTATTCCTTTACCGGACCTTTCTCGTAACCTTTGACCAATAACCACATGGCAACCTTGCCAACAAATGAAGAAGCGGCACTGAAAGCCCAGAATGAACATCTGGAAGAGCTCATTGCCCGACAGGCAGACCAGCTGCAGCAGCAGCAGATTGACATTGAGCTTTTGCAGGAAAAGCTGACCGGCTTACAGGAACAACTGCTGCAACGCGAGAAGATGGCCTCGCTCGGAGAGTTAACTGCCGGCATTGCCCACGAAATCCAGAACCCGCTCAATTTTGTCAATAATTTCGGCGAAGTATCGGCCGAGCTGGTTGACGAACTCCGGGAATTTGCCGTGCCGAACCTGCCGGAAGGTGATCAGGAGGAAACGAATGCGATTCTGGACGATCTGACTACCAACCTCGAAAAAATCGTTTTTCACGGTAAACGGGCCGATTCTATCGTCAAGAGTATGCTCCAGCACTCCCGCACGAATGTCACCCAGAAAGAGCCGGCCGACCTGAATGAGCTGGCCGACGAATACCTGCGGCTGGCGTATCACGGGTTACGGGCTAAGGATAAATCCTTCAACGCGCAGCTGGTAACTGATTTTGACACGGCGGTCGGGAAAGTGACTGTCTTCGGGCAGGACATCGGGCGGGTGCTGCTGAACCTGTATACCAACGCGTTTTACGCTACGCAACAAAAACAGAAACAGATGGGTAATCCGGATCAATACCGCCCCACTGTTTGGGTGCACACCAAACGCATCGGACCAGCCGAAATCGAAATCTGCATCCGCGATAATGGCACCGGTATCCCGAATGCAGTGGTTGACAAGATTTTTCAACCGTTTTTCACGACTAAACCCACCGGTCAGGGAACGGGTTTAGGCCTCTCGCTCAGTTATGAAATCATCAGTAAAGGCCACGGAGGTACCCTTTCCGTCGAAACGGAAGACAACAGCTTTACGCAGTTTATCATCCGGTTGCCCGTTTAAATATGTAACTTGCCATTATTTGGCACACTCCTGAAGTCTATGAAAATTCTGGTCGTTGACGACGAAACCGATGTAAAAGCTTTATTCGAACAACGATTCCGGCGCGAAATCCGCAGCGGAGACATTTCGTTTGCCTTCGCTCATTCGGGCGAGGCAGCGCTGGAGGTGTTGCAGGACCACGTCTCTGAATTTGTCCTGATTTTATCCGATATTAATATGCCGGGCATGAGCGGGCTCGAATTACTGCGCCGCATCCGGACGACGTATCCTGTTGCCCCGCCGAAAGTGATGATGCTGACAGCGTATGGCGACGACGAAAACTATAACCAGGCCATGCAATACGGAGCTAATGACTTTCTGACGAAGCCACTAGACTTCTCCCTATTGAAAGAAAAACTTAAAGAAACGCTATGAAGGCCAAAATTCTCGTCGTAGACGATGAAACCGACCTCGAACTCCTGATTAAACAGAAATTCAGACGGCAGATCCGCGAACAGAAATACGAATTTGTTTTTGCCCATAATGGTGTTGAAGCCTTGCAGGAGCTCCAGCGGCACCCCGATATTGACATCGTACTGAGCGATATCAACATGCCCGAAATGGACGGGCTCACGTTGCTGGTTAAACTGAATGAAGTAAGTCCGCTGGTCAAGGCCATTATTGTGTCGGCGTACGGTGATATGGACAATATCCGCATCGCCATGAACCGCGGGGCATTCGATTTTATCTGTAAACCGGTAAATTTCAGCGATCTGGAAGTAACAATGCAGAAAACCATCGACCATGTCCATCAGTTGCACGAGACCCTGAAAGCGGTAAAGGAAAATAACATCCTGCGCATGTACGTCGATGAGTCGGTGCTGAAGTTCATGAATCGGTCGGAGTTTGAAAGCACGCTGCTCGCCAACGAAACGGTTGATGGTACCATTGTCTTTATTGATATCTGCGGCTTCACGGCCATCACCGAGCGCCAGCCCGCCGATACGGTCGTGCACCTGATCAACAAATACTTTGATGTGATGGTGAAGGAAATCATTGCTCAGGGCGGTTACGTCGACAAGTTCATGGGCGATGCCGTCATGGCCGTTTTCCGGGGCGACTACCACCTTGACCGGGCCATTGAAACCGCCCTGGCTGTCCGCCACAGCATCGGCGACATGGAACCGACGGTCAACAACGGCGAAACGTTTTTGCCCCAGGTTTCCATCGGGATTAACACCGGCGAGATGATTTCGGGCAATATTGGCTCGGAAACCCTGCGCCGCCTCGACTTTACGGTTATCGGTGATGTGGTAAATACGGCGCAGCGGCTGCAATCGGTAGCCAAAGCAGGCCAGATTATTATCAGCCAAAAGGCATATGAGGAGGTAAAAGAATCCTTCAACTGCCGCGAGGTCGGCGAGGTCAGTCTGAAGAACAAGGCTAATACTGTGCTTGTTTACGAGGTACTGGAATAGGAGTAGCACGGAATGATATTCCGTGTCCGGTAACCTGTTAGCGGTCTGAACGGAATATCATTCCGTTTTACAGTTGTTTATTCAGAAACGCTGCAATCACCTCAACCGTCGGGGTAAACCACGGTTCAAACAGGCAAAACGTGTGCGGCGCTTCCGGAAACGACTTAACTTCGGAGTAAATACCCAGGGCATCCAGCTTCCGGCGCATGTCATCGCGGCCGGCATGCATACGGTCAACGGAGCTGTTAATGAAGAGTACAGGCGGCGTGTTTGCATCAACGTGATTCAGCGCCCCGGCCTCATGCCATAGCTCCGGCCGCGTTTCCTTATTCACACCGAACCAATACGTCGCAGCCGACGTCGACCGGCTGTCGTCACCCTCACCGGATTCCGGATGGATAAACGCCAGCGTCCCGTCAATATCAACAATCGCCTGCACCGCACTTGATACCGACCGGTTCGGACTGTTGCCTTCGAATTTCGCATCGCCGTTGGTCGTGCCGATCAGCGTGGCCAGTTGTCCGCCGGCCGAAAAACCCAGCACGGCAATCCGCTTCGGGTCAATCTGCTGTGCTTTAGCATGGACCCGCATCCAGCGAACGGCGGCTTTCAGGTCATGAATCGCTGCCGGATACAACGCTTCCGTCGATAAGCGGTATTCAACCGTCACGGCCACATAACCACGGGCGGCCAGCTGTTGCGCCAGCGGAATATGCTGCGACCGGTCGCCGGAAACGCCAGCCGCCGCCGTGAATGACCAGTACTGCCGGATAGCCTCCTTTTTTGGGCTTTTTCGGCGCAAACACGTCCAGCTGCATTGCCCGGTTGCCGTACTGTGCATAGGTCAGGTTCCGCTCCTCCCGCACCGTGGGTAAGATAAACGGCGTTACCAGCCGGATTTCGGGATTTTTCTTCTGTGCATTTTTCAGGGCGCTGTAGTTTGTGAACGACGTATCCCGGACACCCGTCAGGCCATTGACCGGCTTTTGGGCCACGGCCAGTTGTACTACTGACAGGAAAGCTAAAATACAAAGGCAGGTTTTAATCATAATCACGACTAATATCTATAATTCTATTGATTATCAAACATTTACTAGAAAAACAACTTTACCACATAGACACATAGAGCACATAAGAGATTCTATGTTTTCTATGTGCCTATGTGGTAAACTCGTTTTTAAGAAACGCAAAAGTCCCCAATGTGAGGACTTTTGCTGTGATCAAACAACCAGAATTATTGCGCAATTGGCTTAATAGCCGGGATTTTGTTTCAGCTTACCCTGATAGGCGTCAACCGTCGCCTGATCATACGGGAAGAGCTCACTCTTCCCTGTCACAAAGAAACGGGCAACAGCCTGATGCAGCGGCAGTCCGTCAATCAGGTTACCGGTCAGGTGCTGCGTCCAGTCCAGACGGTTCCAGCCGGTTGGCGCAGTGGTAAGAGAGGTCGTTTTGTAGAACGAGTTCAGCCACTGAATTTCTTCGCCGTTATTGCGCCAGTACAGGTAACGCGGAATGTTATAAGGCGCCTTCGAATCGCGGATAGCCTGAATTTTATCGCGGGTCTCCTGAATTTTCTGGGCCAGCAGGTTCCAGCGGATCAGGTCAAATTTCCGGATGCCTTCGCTGCCAAATTCCAGATACCGCTCGTTGACGATGGCATCAAAGAATGCGGCTTTGGTCGTTGGCGTCGTTCCGATTCGGGCAGCGTTTCCGGCATATGCCCGCTTGCGGACTTCTTCAAAAGCTGAGATGGCCGCCGCTGTCGGCGCGCCGTTCAGTTCGTTTTCGGCCTCGGCAAACATCAGCAATACATCAGCAAAGCGGATAAACGGCCAGTTATAGCCTACGTTCAGGGCCGTGCCCGGCAACAGCGGGTTCCGCCAGTCTTTCCGGAATTTACCATCGGTCAGTTCGCCCAGACGACGCGGCGTCTTGATGTTCGTTGCCCCGATGGCATACATGGTCACCGTCACATCGCGGCGGGTATCGGTTGAGTCAAAGGCATAGAAATAGTTCGGTAATACCAGCAGGCCACCGCCACCGGTTCCGTAACGCGACGAGGCATTTACCGACGGCCCGTTGTAGTTACCCATCCGGCTGTCCGAAGTAGAGTTTGATCCACCGGCCCCGGCTTCGAAAATAATCTCACCATTCGGATCGTACTGGAACGAAGTCAGTTTGCGCCAGATGTCTTCGAAGCTTGGGTTCAGCGTGTGTTCGCCCCGCTTTGCCATCAGATCAGCACACTCGTCGCGGGCAATTTTGTAATACGTCAGGTAGTCGGCGTTGCGCTCCATTTTACCGCTGCTGCGCAGGGAATACCCCCCCCGGAACAAGGCCAGTTTAGCACGAAGCGCCTTCACGGCCCCTTTGGTAACCCGCTCGTTGCGGGTTCCGGCTTCGGTACGCCACGGCACCAGATCAGTGGCCACGCGCAAATCTTCGATCAGCTTCGCGTAGGTCACGTCGCGGTCGGCCTGCGCTATAAACAAATCGGTCTGTTTGTAGGCCGGTTCCATCGGTGCCGGTACGTCGCCCCAGTTCCGGATCAGTTCAAACAAAAACTGCGCCCGCAACGTCAGTACCTCGCCGTGCAGGCGGCGCAGTTCTTTTTTCTCGGCATCGGTCCCGTTAGCATACTGCGGCATCAGCGGAATCTGCTCAATACACAGGTTTGCTTTTTCCACCCCGCGGTACAGTTGCAGGAACGGGTTCCGGATTTCGGTATTAGTCAGCAGCAGCTGGTAGCGGCCAATCCCCCGGCGACCGTTATCAATGTTCCCCGACACAATCATTTCGTCGGAGTCGTACGGGTAATACATATTGATCCGGATACCGTAGCCGTTATCGCCCATCAGCTCATCATACACGCCGATCACGGCGTTCGTGGCATTGGCAACGTTCGAAAAGGCATCCGAAATACTGATCTGTGATTGAGGCTGCACCTCCAGGTAATCCCGGCAACCCACTACCGTAAACAGGGTAACGGTCAGCGCGATACCTACACTTGACACTCGTTTTATGATCGAATTCATTGTCTGATTAAAAAGTCACGTTTACACCAAATACCCATGTTTTCGCACGCGGATAGCCCGCATAGTCAACCCCCTGCGTCAGCGGGTCCGACCGGCGTGTGCTCACCTCAGGATCAAAGCCCGAGTATTTGGTCAGGGTAGCCAGGTTATTCACCGTCGCATAGGCCCGGAAGCGTGACATCCCCACTTTTTTCGATATAGCCGCCGGCACGGTATAGCCCAGTGTAATGTTATTCAGCCGCAGGAACGAGCCATCTTCAACTGCCCATGAGTGCAGCCAATAGCGTTGTACACGCACCGGTGTCCAGATGGTAGCATTGGCGTTCATCGCTTTCAGTTCTGTCGGATCCGTTACAATCTGACCGGCATCATTTAGATTGGTCCATCGGTTTTTCATCGACGAAAGCATGTTCAGGTTCGGGAAGGCCCCGTCGGTAAACTCAATTTTGTTGGCGTTATAGATGTCATTGCCAACCACCCAGTTCACAAACACACTGAAATCAAAGTTTTTGTAGGTTACCTGGTTATTCCAGCCACCGATAAATTTCGGGTTGGCATTCCCGATTACCGTCCGGTCCTTATCGGTCGTGATCTGACCATCGCCGTCGATGTCTTTCCACTTCAGCATACCCGGCTGCGGCACCCCGTAGACCGAATTGTAGGCGATACCTGACTTAATAGTGTAGGCTTTCGTCGTCTCATTGTAGGTAAAATCGTCAACTGTATAGAAGCCGTCCGTTACGAAACCGTACATCAGACCCACTGACTCACCAACCCGTACGAGGTAATCATCCGCCCCGTCGGACCCCTGCCAGCCTGAGTTACGGGTCAGCTGCGACACAGTACCTAAGCTAGTAACTTTGTTCCGGTTGGCCGAGATGTTAAAGTTCGACGTCCAGCTTACATTTTTCCGTTGCAGCACATAGGCCGTCAGTTGCAGTTCCAGGCCTTTGTTCATGGTCGAACCCAGGTTCTTGATCTGTGACGAGTAGCCAGAGGTCGGCGGAATGGCTACGGCTAACAGCAGGTTCCGGCCCTGGTTCTTGTAGGCATCCAGCGACACCTGGAACCGGTTGTTCAGGAACGCCAGGTCGATACCGAGGTTCTGCGATACGTTCGACTCCCATTTCAGGTCAGGGTTTGCCAGGGCAACCGGCGCGTAGCCCGGCAAAACGGCGTGGTTCAGGGCATATTCGCCCGTTACGCCGTACAGTTGCTGGTACAGCAGATCGCCGATCCGGTTGTTACCGGCCACCCCGTAACCGAAGCGGATTTTACCATCCGTCAGCACGGTTTGCTTTTTAAAGAAATCCTCTTTCGAAAAGCGCCACGCCAGCGTACCCGACGGGAATACGAGGGCACCATTCGCATAATTAAATTTCGACGAACGGTCAGAACGAAGCGATACCGTGGCCAGGTATTTATCTTCGTAGCCATAGGCCACGCGGCCGAACAGCGAGAACAACCGGTTTGGCGGTACGATGTTCGACGTTGGCCGCGGCTGTGTGGCTCCGCTTGGCGGCGACCCGAGGCCCATATTGGCCAGTGCCTGAGTAGCTGAAATTTCGGCCGGGAAGTAGCGGGTTTCAATACCCGTACTCTTCGAGCTGTTATCGTAGATTTCCTGACCGATCAGGGCCGTAACATCATGTTTTCCGGCAAACTTCTGCGAATACTGTAATACGTTCGAGTTGTTGATTGTAACGGTTCCGATCTGGTTGATCGACGCTACCGGCAGCGAGGCATAGTTACGGGCCGTTGACGTAATCTTGCTCCAGAACGCGTTGATCTGCTGATCGTTGTTATCAATCCCGATGGTTGTTTTGAACGTCAGGTTTTTCAGAATATTGTAGCTGGCATACCCGCTCATGTTCAGCGCTTTCGTGTAGGCACGGCGGTATTCGGCCTGCGTCATCAGGATCGGATTCACGAGGTTCCCCGACGATATGTATAAGTCTTCGTCAAAGTCGTCAACATCCGGCTGTGCCGTCGTCAGCAACGGGCGGTACTGAATCGAGTGGCGCAGGCGGTTTGTGCTTTTCGTACCGGTATTTGTTGTACCGGCTCCACGGATCGTCTGGTTCAGATACCGGACGTTAAAGCCCAGCCGCAGTTTGTCATTGGCTTTGTGGTCCATCCGGAAGGTAGCCAGATAGCGTTCAAAGCCTGATTCCAGCAGCAAGCCGTCTTCTTTATTGGCCGTTAAGCTCAGGTTATAGTTTGTGTTGGCGTTACCGCCGTTGACGTTCACATTGTGGTTCTGGTATTGCGCCTTCCGGCCGAAAATCTCCTCCTGCCAGTTGATTGGTGGTGTTGTTTTGTACTGGTCAATGGCATCCCATGTGCCGTACAGCTTCGCAAAGCTGGTTTCGGCCGTAGCATCACCCCGGCTGCGCTCATACTGCCAGCGTACGAAATCATACGGGCTCATGACATCCAGCTTTCTGGAGATTTCGCGGAAGCCGGCCGAACCGTTGTAGCTCACGGTTGTTTTGCCGTTTTTGCCGGACTTGGTTGTGATAATCACTACCCCGTTGGCACCACGGGCACCGTAGATGGCAGTCGTGGAGGCATCTTTCAGTACATCGATGGTTTCAATATCCTGCGGCGAGATAAACGACAGGGCATTTTCCACCTGAATACCATCTACGACATAAATCGGTGAGTTATCCTGGGTAATTGATCCGCCGCCACGGATCCGGATCTGGATGTCGGCACCGGGAGCCCCCTCCGAGGTTGTTACCCGCACACCTGCCAGCCGGCCGGTCAGCGCCTGAGCCGCGTCCGTCAGCGGAATATCTTTCAGTTGCTTTGCACCTACTGAGGAAACAGAGCCCGTCACATCGCGGCGGTTTACAGTGGCGTAGCCTACAACGACTACCTCATCGAGGGTTTTCTGATCGCTTTCCAGCGTTACCTCCACATTCGTCTGCTTACCAACGGCAACCTGTTGCGACGTATAGCCGATAAAGCTGAACGTCAGCGTCAGGTCATTTTTGTCTGGTACTCGCAGGGTAAATTTCCCGTCGGCATCGGTGGTAGTACCGGCCGTTGTACCTTTCACGATCACACTCACGCCAGGCAGATAACCGCCTGTGCTTCCATCCTTGACCCGACCTGCGATCTGCCGTGTCTGTTGCGCAAAACCCGCAGTGATCACCAGCAGCATGACAACGGTCATCAGTAGTTTTTTAATCATAGATTAATTGAATTTACCCAAGATTTATCAGGATACCTCTTAAGGAAAGTGAAACTTACTCTTACTTCGAACCTAAAGAGGGAAATCGGCCTGAACAATCTTTTCGGATACTTTTTCTATGCAATCGTTATCGGGAACGTTGCCGGAAGCTAACATTTCGTATAATTTTGATAAGAAAATATAGTATTGCTATCGGAGACAGGCTTTCCGTTATTTCTAAGAATAGTATGCCGAAACTGCAAAAAATTAGATTTTTCCTATATATCGTCTCTTAATGACCTATTAATTCATTCATGGTATTTCAGACGGGACAGGCATAAAAAAAGTGGTGGCACGAATCTAAGTCGTGCCACCACTAAATAAGCTACCGGCAATAAATCAGCCTAAATGCTCAGGTT
>CBDFHU010000136.1:0-9787 GCA_965247375.1 Arsenicibacter sp. | reverse complement strand
AGATGCCGAAGAAGCGGACCGGTTGGTGCTCTCGCTTAAGCTCGTCGATAAACTCTGCACCGAAACTGATCTTGCCGCATGGCGTGGCCTGGGCGTGGTGGTTCAGGCGTACCAGAAGCGTGCCCGTCACGTTATTCATGCACTAACTGACATAGCAAAACGACATCAGCGTCGTTTGATGATCCGCCTTGTGAAAGGTGCATATTGGGATAGCGAAATTAAGCGCGCCCAAGTGGCTGGTCGACCAGATTACCCCGTTTTCACAACCAAGCCTGCAACAGATCTTTCGTACTTAGTCTGTGCACGCGACCTCATTGCCGCCAGCCCACACCTCTATCCACAATTCGCGACGCATAATGCGCATACGCTGGCCGCTGTACGTCTGATGGCCGCCGAAAAAAACATCGCCATAGAACATCAACGCCTGCACGGCATGGGAGAAGCGCTGTATGACGCCGCGCAAGCGCGGTATGGCAAACTGATCGTACGTACCTACGCCCCTGTGGGCGGACACGAAGATCTGCTGCCTTACTTGGTACGGCGACTACTGGAAAATGGCGCGAACACATCGTTCGTTCATGCCCTCTTAGATGAGCGATTTGCCGCTGAAGAAGTTGTGCGTGACCCGATCACGTTCGTCGAAAATCACCCAGCCAGGCATGCCAAAATTCCCATTCCCGCTCAACTCTATGGCGCAGGGCGGCTCAACCCACTAGGCCGCGACTTCACAATCACTGATCAGCGCCTTCAAATTGCAAAAGCTGTCCATGCCTTAAAGCAAGAGCAACTTGTGGCCAGTGCCATCATTCGTGGCAAAGAGCTAACGACCGTAAAGCCACAAGCCATCAACAACCCGGCAGATCCCAAAAATATTGTCGGCCATGTCCATGACGCACAAACACTGGATATTGAGAGTGCGGTGAAAGCTGCAAGGGCCGCCCAAGCGACGTGGAATGGACTGGGTGGTATTGGCCGAGCCCCTGTTCTCCGCGCCATGAGCGATACAATAGATGCACACATGGATCGCCTCGTTGCATTACTCGTTCTAGAGGGGGGAAAGACGCTAAATGATTCAGTGTCTGAAGTGCGCGAGGCGATCGACTTCTGCCGTTATTACGCGCAGTTGGCCGAATCACAGCTTTCAACGCCAGAGACACTGAAAGGACCGACCGGGGAAACCAACCGCTTGGCTCTGCAGGGGCGTGGTGTGTTTGCTTGTATCAGTCCCTGGAATTTTCCGCTGGCGATTTTCACAGGACAAATTGCGGCCGCACTGGCGGCCGGGAATGCGGTGATCGCAAAGCCCGCCGAGCAAACGCCGCTGATAGCCGCCGAAGCCGTGCGGCTGTTTCATAAAGCGGGACTGAACCCTGATCTTTTAGCTTTGCTTCCGGGATCGGGAGAGGTCATTGGTGCAGGCCTTATTGAACACCCAGGCATAGACGGCATTGCCTTCACAGGCGGCACTGATACGGCACGGCTTATTAACCAAACGCTTGCTGCGCGCCCCGGCCCCATCATCCCCTTTATCGCTGAAACCGGCGGGCTCAACGGTATGTTCATCGACACCAGCGCTTTGAAAGAGCAGGTCGTAGATGATGTGATTTTGTCTGCTTTCGGATCTGCAGGGCAACGCTGCTCGGCTTTGCGCGTCTTGTTTTTACCAAAAGAATCCGCAAACGATTTCCTGGCGACATTAACTGGCGCGTTGGACACACTCCGCATCGGCGACCCCAGCACACCCCGCGACAGATGTTGGCCCCGTCATTGACGAAGAAGCCCGCAGCGCGCTTGAAGCGCATATTCAAACATTGCAACGAGATGGAAAAATTCTCGCGCGCGCTGACATTGGTGCGATCCAGAACAAAGGCTCATTCTTTGCGCCGACAATTGCCGAAATTCCAACGCCCGATTACCTTGATCGTGAGGTCTTTGGACCGATCTTACACATATATAAGTACGACACAGACAACTTGGATCAGGTTGCGCGTGCCTTTGCTCGCCGGAGGTATGGCCTCACCCTTGGTATTCACAGCCGCATCGACAACTTTGCCCGTCGCGTTCAAGACCTTGTTCCGGCGGGGAACGTCTACATCAACCGTTCCATGATCGGCGCTGTCGTTGGGGTACAGCCTTTTGGCGGGCAAGGCTTATCGGGCACTGGCCCAAAAGCTGGTGGCCCGCATGCTCTCACCCGTTATGCGACAGAACGCAGTGTATCCACGAACATCGCCGCACAAGGCGGCGACCCAGCACTGCTAAACTTGTAAATACTATGCCACTGCCATGATGGGCGTAGACATGAGGCATTCATAGAGTGCCGCGGCTTCAATCGGTTTGCGCAACACAGGCACATGCTCATATTTAGTTTCGATACTGTCCTTGTCATAGCCTGTGACAAAAATGAACGGCACGCCACGCGACGCCAACATATTCGCAACAGGGTAAATAAGCTCACCGCCTAAGTTCACATCCAGAATTGCGCCGTCAAAATGACCGTCTTGGGCAGCCGCCAATGCACTTTTCAATTCAGAGATTGGACCGGTCACCTTAAAGCCATAACCGTCCAAAATTTCATGAACCATCATGCCGACCAGCGCCTCATCCTCAGCTAACAGAATGCGCTTACCCATAAATATTTGTGTATTGGGTTTCACGCCGTTTTTCTCAGCGTGCATTGGCAACGGCGCTGGGCTTTCAACCGGACGCATCACTTTTTCGCGTGGGATGCGAAGTTCGCATCGCAGACCCTCTCTGCGCCACTCAAAGGTCACGTGACCTTTCACCTGGCCGACAATGCTGGTTTGTAAAACGTTAAGGCCAAAGCCTTTCTTTAATGGCTCGGCAGCCGCTGGCCCGCCCGTTTCATCCCAAGTCAAATACAGATTGTCCGCATCCAATTGCCACGTCAGGCCCACATGCCCAGTGGTGACGGATAATGCACCGTACTTTGCAGCATTTGTCGCAAGCTCATGCAATGCAATCCCAAACGTTTGGGCCGCAGCCGGCAACAATTGCACCGATGGCCCACGAATAGAGACTTGCGTTGCTTGGCGCGTTTGATAAGGCGCCATTTCCTCTTCCACAATTTGAATCAGGCTCGCACCATCCCAGCGCGATTCTGACAGCAGGGTGTGTACGGACGCCAGCGCGCGCACACGACCATCAACAGCACGCACGAAGTCTGATACGTTATCAGCCTTGGTCAATCGTACCAACGATTGCACAACGGCCAATGCGTTCTTGGCCCGGTGATCAACTTCGCGCGCCAGCAAAATTTGCCGCTCTTCGTCTTTTTTTTCGGTCGGTGATATCGATCGTACAGCCACTGACCCGTGCCGTTTGGCCTGGGCTTTCTGGCGTTACAGCCATGGTGCGTATGCACCACCGCAAATCACCGTCTGGCCGGATCACGCGGAATTCGACCTGCACAGGTTCACCCGTACTCACGGCGCGCTCCAAAGCTTCTTCCAGCTTCGGCCGATCTTCGGGATGGAACCGCGAATGCACGTTGTCCATCGTTGTCTCGAAGTCTTCCCGCTCTACGCCATAGATGCGGTATTGACCCTCATCCCAACGGTATTGCTTGGCGGCAGGATCGAATTCCCACGACCCCATACGCCCGGCACTCAGCGCCAATGAACGACGGCGTTCGCTCTCTAATAACTGCGCGTTAGAGGCTTCCAGTTCCGCCGTGCGTTCGGCAACACGGCGCTCTAGCTCACGGTTGAATGATTCAAGCTGGCGCGTCTTGCGGTAAAGCTCGACGAACACTTTAACCTTCGCGCGCAGCACTTCCGGCACGACGGGCACGGGCACATAGTCGACAGCCCCCATGGCGTACGCACGCAGATGGTCGACATCGGCTAACTGCACGGCAGAAATAAAGATAATGGCTGTCTCTTGAAACCGCGGATGCTCACGGATCATGCTTACCAGTTCAAAGCCATCCGTATCTGGCATGCAGACGTCTACCAGAATCACAGCCACATCGGTCTTCAGCAAGAACTCCAATGCTTGCGACGCATTATTGGCTTTGATCAGATTCTCGTTCAGTTCACTTAAGATGACCTCGTAGCTCAGCAACTTGCCGGGCTGGTCGTCGACCATCAAAATATTGACTTTCTCGTCCATCGTCATGCGCCTGTTACCTTACCGATGTAGCCACATGCGCAACGCCGAGAGCAGTTGTTCGGTGTTCACGGGTTTGGCGAGATAATCCGACGCACCTGCTTCCAAGCACTTTTCGCGGTCGCCTTTCATCGCCTTGGCGGTTAGCGCCAAGATAGGCAAGCGGCGGAACGCTGGATTTTTGCGGATGACTTGGATCGTTTCGTAGCCGTCCATCTCGGGCATCATGATGTCCATCAGCACGAGCGAGACGCTTTCAGCCGCATCCTCCAACAACGCGATTGCTTCACGGCCCGTGGTGGCGGTCAGCACGTTCATACCACGACGCTCAAGCGCGCTTGAAAGGGCGAAGATATTACGCGCGTCATCGTCAACCAGCAGCACGGTTTGATTGACGAGATCTTCATCGGAATTATGAAGACGTTCCAGCATGCGCTGCTTCTCAGTCGGCAAATCCGTCACAACGCGGTGCAGGAACAAAGCTGTCTCATCCAACAATCGTTCGGGCGACTCAACGCCCTTCACCACGATACTGCGCGCCATGCTGTGAAGCTTGGCGTCCTCTTCAGTTGAAAGCTCGCGCCCTGTAAAGACGATGACAGGAATATCCGACAACGTGTCATCTTTACGGATGTGATCCAGCACTTCAAAGCCGGTCATATCCGGCAAGCGCAGGTCCAATACAACGCAGTCATAAATATCTTGGCGTAGTGTAGTAAGCGCTTCCGCCCCGGTACCCACTGCCGAGATATCAATATCATCGTGCGATAACAACGCCATGATGCTGAGTTGTTCGACCGCATCGTCTTCTACAATCAGCAAGCGGCGCTTGCGCGGTGTGGAGTACGACTTAATTTTCGACAACGCAGAGTGAAGCCCGTCTGTTGTGGCAGGCTTGGTAATGAACGAGAACGCACCACGTGACAGACCGTGCTGGCGATCTTCGTCCAACGTGACGATCTGCACAGGGATATGGCGGGTCAGCGGGTTGTGCTTCAATTGGCTGAGAACCGTCCAACCCAACATGTCAGGCAGGAATACATCCAACGAGACTGCCGTCGGCTGGTATTGCTTTGCTAATTCCAAGGCGTCTGCGCCGCGCATGGCGATGATCACCTTGAAGCCCTCTTTGTGCGCCAAGTCCATCATAATGCGGGCATAGCTCGCATCATCTTCAACAATCAGCAGGATAGGATCGCTTGGCTCGAGGTCGTGACGATCATCGGGCACATGTTCAATGGCACGCTCAGGCACCACAACCGATGCCGCACGCGCTTTGTTCGGCGCCTCAAGACGCGCTTCACCGCCGGCACGCACATCAGCGGCTGGGCCGGTGTACTTCAACGGCAGATACAGTGTGAAGGTACTACCTTTATTCGGCGTACTGCGCAGGTTGATTTCGCCACCCAGCAACATCGCGAGCTCGCGGCTGATCGCCAAACCTAGGCCCGTACCGCCGTATTTGCGGCTGGTGGAGGCGTCGGCCTGCTGGAACGCTTCGAAGATGATCTTCTGTTTTTCGAGCGGAATACCAATACCCGTATCGGACACTTCGAAGGCCACCACTGACCCGGCTTGACCTAAGAACGGATGGTTGGGGCTCCACCCGGACGCCACAGACGACACCTTCAACTGTACGCCACCTTGCGCGGTGAACTTGAACGCGTTGGAAAGCAAGTTCTTCAACACCTGCTGCAAGCGCTTAGAGTCTGTGACGATGCTGCGGCCCAAGCGCGTATCGACATGGACTTCAAACGAGAGTTGACGGCGGTCAGCTTCGTGACGGAATGGACGGGCCACCATCTCCACCAAGTTCGTGAAGAAGATTTCTTCCGCTTCGACGGATACCGTCCCAGATTCGATCTTGGACAAGTCCAAAATATCCGAGATGAGGTTGAGCAAGTCGGTGCCTGCGCCGTGAATAGTGCGCGCGAATTCGATTTGTTTTGGTGTCAGGTTGCCGTCGGGGTTGTCGCCCAACTGCTGACCCAAGATCAGGATACTGTTCAGCGGTGTACGCAACTCGTGGCTCATGTTGGCCAAGAATTCTGACTTGTACTTCGATGTCAGCGCCAACTCTTCGGCTTTTTCTTCCAGCGCGCGGCGAGCTTGTTCGATTTCCTCGTTCTTGCGCTCCACTTCGACGTTACGTTCGGCCAGCTGTTGCGCTTTTTGCTCCAACTGCTCGTTGGTTTGTTGCAATTCGTTCTGCTGGGTTTGCAACTCGGTCGCCAACTGTTGTGATTGCTTGAGCAAGCCTTCCGTCTGCATCGTCGCTTCAATCGAGTTGAGCAAGATCCCGATACTGTCGGTTAGCTGCTCTAAGAATGTTGTTTGCAGGTTGGTGAACTGACTGAGCGACGCCAACTCGATGACGGCCTTCACCTGACCTTCGAACAACACCGGCAGCACAATGATGCTCTTGGGTACAACTTTAAACAGCCCCGAGGTAATGGGTGCTGCATCTTCCGGCACATCGTTGACCAGAATCATGCGTTTGTCCGCAGCGCACTGCCCCAGCAAACCTTCACCCACTTTCAATCTCTGTGGATAACCGCCCACCGAGCCGCCATCAGCATAAGATGCCAGCAGCACGAGGCCGCCGCTCTCTTCGCTTTCGATTTGGTGAATGATGCCCTGGTGTGCGTTCAACAGTGATGCCAGCTCCTTCAAGAGCAAGCGACCAACGGTCGCCAGTTCGCGCTGGCCTTGCAGCATGTTGGTGAAGCGCGCGAGGTTGGTTTTCAGCCAATCCTGTTCGGTGTTGCGGTCTGTGGTCAGGCGCAAGTTATCGATCATCGTGTTGATGTTGTCTTTGAGCTCGGCCACTTCGCCGCGCGCATCAACCTGAATCGACCGCGTCAAGTCACCCTTGGTCACGGCGGTCGCCACCTCAGCGATAGCGCGCACCTGCGTCGTCAAGTTGGCCGCTAGCAGGTTGACGTTACCGGTCAAATCTTTCCAGGTCCCCGAAGCGCCCGGCACGTTGGCCTGACCGCCCAAGCGCCCTTCCACGCCCACTTCACGCGCAACCGTGGTCACCTGATCCGCGAAGGTCGCCAGCGTGCCTGTCATATTGTTGATGGTTTCAGCGAGTGCCGCCACTTCGCCTTTTGATTTCACGGTCAGGTTCTGTTTCAAGTCACCGTTGGCGACAGCCGTCACCACCTTCACGATGCCACGTACTTGTTCCGTTAAGTTTGCGGCCATCACGTTCACGGTGTCGGTCAAATCTTTCCACGTGCCTGCAACGCCCGGCACCTGCGCCTGACCACCGAGTTTCCCTTCGGTGCCCACTTCACGCGCCACACGCGTCACTTCACCGGCGAAGGCGTTCAGCTGATCGACCATGGTGTTGATGGTGTTCTTCAACTCCAGAATCTCACCCTTCACGTCGACGGTGATTTTGCGCGACAAGTCACCACCGGCCACGGCGGTCGTCACTTCAGCGATGTTACGCACTTGGGTCGTGAGGTTCGCGGCCAGCAAGTTGACGTTATCGGTCAAATCTTTCCACGTACCCGCAACGCCCGGCACCTGCGCCTGACCACCCAACTTACCGTCGGTGCCCACTTCACGCGCCACGCGGGTCACTTCGCCCGCGAACGCGTTCAGCTGATCGACCATGGTATTCAGCGTTTCTTTCAGCAGCAGAATTTCACCGCGTACGTCGACGGTGATTTTCTTCGACAAGTCACCGCTGGCAATAGCCGTCGCCACTTCGGCGATGTTACGCACCTGAGCCGTCAAGTTCCCGGCCATGAAGTTCACGTTATCGGTCAAATCTTTCCAGGTCCCGGCAACGCCCGGCACTTGCGCCTGACCACCGAGCTTGCCTTCGGTACCCACTTCACGCGCCACACGCGTCACTTCCGAGGCAAAGCCGTTCAACTGGTCCACCATGACGTTGATGGTGTTCTTCAGCTCCAGAATTTCACCTTTCACGTCGACGGTGATTTTGCGCGACAAGTCACCACGGGCCACAGCGGTCGTCACTTCGGCGATGTTACGCACCTGGGCTGTTAAGTTTGAGCCCATCGAGTTCACGTTATCGGTTAAATCTTTCCACGTGCCTGCAACGCCTGGCACTTGTGCCTGACCGCCAAGTTTTCCTTCAGTACCCACTTCACGCGCCACACGCGTCACTTCACCAGCGAAGCGGTTGAGCTGGTCCACCATGGTGTTCAGCGTTTCTTTCAGCTGTAGAATTTCACCACGCACGTCGATGGTAATTTTGCGCGACAAGTCACCGTTGGCGATGGCGGTTGCCACTTCAGCGATGTTACGCACTTGGCCTGTCAAGTTACCGGCCATGGAGTTCACAGAGTCGGTCAAATCCTTCCATGTACCTGCAACCCCCGGCACGACGGCCTGACCACCGAGCTTGCCGTCGGTGCCCACTTCACGCGCCACGCGCGTCACTTCGGCGGCGAACGCGTTTAACTGGTCCACCATGGTGTTGAGCGTTTCTTTCAGCAGCAGAATTTCACCCGACACGTTCACGGTGATCTTCTTCGACAAGTCACCGCGGGCCACAGCGGTGGCCACTTCGGCGATGTTACGCACCTGGCCCGTCAAGTTACCGGCCATGGAGTTCACAGAGTCGGTCAAATCTTTCCAGGTCCCGGCGACACCACGCACCACCGCCTGACCACCCAGCTTACCTTCGGTGCCCACTTCACGCGCCACACGCGTCACTTCCCCGGCGAAGGCGTATGATGGTAAGAAAAGCTAATCCATAAATTTCTTGTGTTGCTATTGGAGATGGAGCTAATGATGTCAGTATGATCACAAGCGCAAATGTAGGTGTTGGAATAAAAGGAGTTGAAGGTTAATAGGCAGCAAGATCAGCTGACTATGCTATAGGTGAATTTTAAATTTTGAGAAATTTACTATTTGTTCATGGAAGAGAATGTTATAGAAGAAATTGTCTACTGGTGCTTTATAATTTTTATAAAAATATGATTCTAGTTCTTCCTACATTATGGTAATTAGTACAAATTAAAGAATAGGTTTTCAATATCAAATGCTTTTAGTGGGCAACCAATTTTGGATTAAACTCTGACTCCTTTATATAATGTTTTATATACTAGTATACCAATATTTTTCATGTGTACTTTAGATGAGGAATTAAGTGAAGAGGATAGATTTAAAAATGTTAACAATATCTCTTATTCAATAGGATAAAAAAGTATATTAAAATTTAATATTTATAAGATCAAAATTATAACACTTAATTGTTCTTTAAATGGGTTCTAAATACTTTTGCTTAAAGCGTTATTATAACATATTTTTTGATTTATGGACTGTAGCAATCATATCCATAAGGAAAAGATTATAATTTTTTATGGACAGGTACAGCTATTTTTGGGGCAGTTGTTATATTGGTTAACTTAAGAGTCTTAATTATGACATATACTTATACACTTGCATAAATTTTAAGTGTCGGTTTCATGATTTCTGTTTATTATATTTCATTAGCCATATTTAGTCTAGATGTTAATAATGATTCCCTTTACTCAATTTTAGATATGTATATCATATTATATAATTAACAAGCTTTTAAAGCACAAAGGAAATAAATATTACTTATTTACTTATTTTACTAACAATATTGACAATAGATTATGCAATTTAAAAGTTTTATGAAATGGAC